>NZ_CALYLP010000001.1:0-3851 GCF_944896145.1 Bartonella sp. B1098
GTCGTATCCAAATATATTCTCTCCTATAGTAAATATATTTGCAAGCTACAGAAATCTCTTCGTTAGAGATCTCTGCTTCAAGACGGATATTGTAATTGTTATGGAGGCGTACAAAACCAAAATCAAACTGAATAAAACGATCTGGCAAAGAGAGCCACATTTTTCTAGGTTCCGTAGAAAACCACCCTTGGGTTTTAAGAATACGGCTTGCTGCAGTAAGGCTTATCGAGCGCTGTTTGGGTTTTTCACGCGTTAGAATATCGTCTAACTCGCCATTTTTATAAGCTTGTGCAAATAAAATAAGGCGATCAATCCACTCCATGCTTGCGTAATCCGCAAATTCTGAAACATGTAATTGGGGTGCCGGCTTATCAGACCTTAAAGCATCAAGATCACCAAGCAATGCTTCAGCAACGGCAGAATGATTGGCTGCTTCTTCACGCAATTTTTGTTCAATATCTTGTTCTTTTGCCCACGCAATTACCCTATTTAAAGCTTCCTCAATATGACTTTCTGAAAGATTCTGTGCTGTAACTCCGAAATTTTCTTCTGCAGAAATCAACATATCATCATATTTGTAGCGCGACTGTTCGCCATTAGAATATTCCTCAGCAAGGCAATAAGCGGCTGTAGTAAGATCAACTGATAGCCGCAACCTTCCACCATCCTCTCCATAATCTACAACATCGTAAAGAATGCGTATTATACGATCGGAGAGATGATAATAAGCAAAGGTATCTCCAACCTCATGGCGATGAGTCTCCCAACCCAATCTTTTTAAAATCTCTGTTACGTCTTTGGTTTGCATAGTAGTTCACTTATCAACTAATTGTGCAACATCAGCTAAAGTATAAGTTTTCATAAAACTTCACCTGCGTGCTCTTTAATTCTTTTACAGAGAAATTCATAAAAGTTACCTGCGTAATACTGGGGATCGCTAGGTGGAAATCTAAGATAGAGTGGACACTCCGCACCTTGAAACTGAGAGTAATCAAAATAAAATGTCTCACCAAAATCAGTTCTACTCACAACAAGCTGTTCTGATGTTACAAAACCATCTTTTCTATCGAGTAAGTTTCGGTAAACAATATCACCAGCAGGAATACCTACCCCACAATCCTTATAAAGGCTAAAAATTTCTTCGCCACCAATTTCTCCTCCTTTATAATTTTTTAAAAAATCCTTATAAGAAGTTGTAAACTGCAAGCCGAGAGTTTTTTCAGCCTCTTTAATCCGTACATCACTAACGGCGTCCTCTGCAGTACCAAAATTGATAATATCATCATCATACTTATTTACTTTATCAATTAATTGCACAACATCATCTAAAGTATAGGTTTTTATGAAACTTCGCCTGCGTGCTCTTTAATTCTTTTACAGAGAAATTCATAAAAATTGCTTGCATAATAATGTGATTCTCCAGATGGAATTCTGACATAAAGTGGGCATTCACCATCCTGAAACTGAGAATAATCAAAGTAAAAGGTTTCACCAAAATCTGTTCTACTCACAACAAGCTGTTCTGGTGTCGCAAATCCATCTTTTCTATCGAGTAAGTTTCGGTAAACAATATCACCAGCAGGAATGCCAACACAATCTCCATAAAGGCTAAAAATCTCCTCATAACCAATTTCTCCTCCTCCATAATTTTGTAAAAAACTCTTGTAGGAGGATGTAAACTGCAAACTGAGAGTTTTCTCTTCTTTTTTAATCAGGACATCATCAGGCGCATCCTCTGCAGTACCAAAGTCAATAACATCCGGATACTTATCAATTAATTGCACAACATCAGCTAAAGTATAAGTTTTCATAGGTTGTTCTCCATAAATTATTATTTTTTTAGTTGCTATATTTTCTTTTCATAATCTTTAGCACGTTCTTTCCAATATTTTGGTCTCCATATATTGAAAATATCTCTATCAATAGCCGATCCCATTGCATTAGGATTAATATGAATAACAGAATTATGTTTTATGAAATGCATTCGTAACCTCTGCTATGGGACCATCATGTGTTTGTAGCATATGGTGTAATTCAATGGGAGCATTATCAGCGTCAAGAGGTGCTCTCCCTGTTTTCATCCTCTCAATATTTGTACCTTTTACTTCTTTTCCTCCCTATCTCCAAGTAACGATTCGATAAGGATCAAACAAATCATCTCTCTGATAAACTTTGTTTGTCTGACCAAATTTGCTATCGGTAAATTTAGAGAATTTGCCTTTTAACCAATTTTGTTTTTCTTTAGCAGCGAGTTTTGTCTGTTCTTTTTTTGCTTCAAGCTTGGCAAGATCTCTTTGTGTCGCAAGTTCTGAAAGATTTTTCTTGGAAACGAATTAAGTAATAGTAAACAATACCGCTACTCGGAATATCTGCTCTATATTCCTTATAAACGTTACATATTTCCTTACCACCCATATCATCTCTTCCATAATTTTTTCCAAAAGCGCTTGTAAAAAGGGATTGGTTGTGGAGTGGGAATGGTCTCAATCTTTTCAATCGGTTGATCACCTTCAGGTATCTCAGCTTCTACGCTTTCTTTAATTCTTTTACAAAGGAATTCATAAAAATTACTTGCGTAATATTCGCAGTCTTCAGATGGAAGTCTGACATAGAGTGGACATTCTTCGTCCCGAAACAGTGTATAATCAAAATAAAAGGTTTCACCAAAATCAGTACTACTCACAAAAAGCTGTTCTGGTGTCATAAAACCACGTTTTCTAGCATTTAAGTTTTGGAAAACAATATCACCAGCAGGAATACCTTCCCCACCATCTCCATAAATGCTAAAAATTTCTTCACCACCAATTTCCCCTCCTACATATTTCTTTAAAAAAACTTTGTAAGACGATGTGAATTTCAAACCCAAAGCTTTCTCCGCTTTTTCAATCTGTAGATCATCTGTTTCATTCTCTTCATCATCTTCACTACCCAAATTAATAATATCATTATTATATTTATTCACTTTATCAATTAATACTGCAACATCAGCTAAGGTATAGGTTTTCATCAACTATTCTCCATCAATTATTTTATAAGTCTCTGTTTTTTCTCTTTTCATCAACCGTAGAGTATTACTGCTGATGCTCCTGTCCCCATCTGTTAAAATCTAGACCTATAATACCCCATTTCATATCGATTATTCCTTCTAAATGACTGTTTTTTTGTTCTCTATAACCTTTAGCACGTTCCTTCCAATATTCCTCTCTCCATTCTTTAAACTTTTCTCTCTCTATAAGCGATTGATGTTTTTGAGGATTATCATGAATCACAGAAGTATATTTTTGATGAAATTCCTTGCTAATTTCTGCTATGGCGCCCTCAGGCGTTTGTGATAAATGATGCAATTCAACAGACTGACCATCATATCCTATAGGAGCTCTTCCTGTTTCCATTCTCTCAATATTAGTGCCCCACACATCTTCCCCTTTTACTCTCCATTTAACCCTTTCGTTAGGATCAAATAAATTGTTTCTTTGATAGACTTTGTTTGTCTGACCAAATTTGCTATCGGTAAATTTAGTGGGTTTGCCTTTTAACCAATACTGTTTTTCTTTAGCAGCGGCTTTGGTCAGTTCTTTTTTTGCTTCAAGCTTGGCAAGATCTCCCTGAGCTGCAAGTTCTGCAAGATTTTTCTTGGAAGCAAATTGGGCAAAATCTTTCCTCGCCATAAATTTTATCAGAGCCTTTTCGCTAAGCTTTGCTCCTCCCTTAGCTGCTCCAGCAACTCCTGTCATTAGGGATGCTATATCAGTCAATAATTTTCCAAGTTCAACACCCGCTTTAAAAGATCCACCAGCACCGGCTCGCTCATATTCCTCCGTCATTTTATTAATGCGATCTACATAGGACTG
>NZ_CALYLP010000002.1:0-1044955 GCF_944896145.1 Bartonella sp. B1098
GTGATGCGGGCTTGTTCTTCCGGCGTTGGGGTGCGACCATCCAATGCCCCCATTTCCTCTTTTACAATTTTTTGCATCCACAGTTTAAACTGGAGCATGGCAGCGGCTTCCCCCACTGCGCCCCCAATCGCACCAGCTGTACAATCACCACTCGCTGTCGCACCAACAATACAGCCAAGCCCTGCATGAGCGACGATCTGCATCACCGTGTCTATTTTACCCTCTGCTTTAGCGGTACCAATTTCTTCCGCTAATGTTTTGCCAAGGGTTCCTGACAAGGCAGTGCGTAGATTGTTAAAAAAGTTTTTGTCAAGTGAACCGCCTTCAAGAGCCGTTTGAACGCCCGTGCCAATGGCGGCTTTGATCAGGTTCTTTTCTGCTTCACGCGTAATGCGATCAACCAAAGGGGCGGTTTTGGATAAGGATTGTCCAACACCAGCCATCTCTGTGAATTGGCTGGTTAAACCTGCTGTCAACATTGAGGAGACAATGCCCAAAACATTCTTCGATGAGCCTAGCTCATGAAGTGCATCGGCAATGTTGCCGCGATTATTGACAAGAGCCACAGCACTTTTATTGATCAGCGCCTGTACACCTGCTTGTATCGCTGCATTCATGGCTGTGCTGGAACCAACACCCAATGTGCCAGCAATGGCACTGGCTGCACTGGAAGCTGTTCCGGCGGTAACAGCTGTCACAATCAAGGTGACTAAAGCTGCCCCTACTTCTGTGAGACCCTGCTTTTTATAATCCCAGTCTTTAAATTCAGCCTTAACAGCTTGCCAATCAACTTGCTTGGCTAATTCTGGATCATCACGCAATTGCTTGATCCATGACAATTCTGGTGAACGGGCTAACTGCTCAAGGGATTGGTCAAAATCACCGGTTTGTTCATATTCAACAACAAAGCCATCGCCCGCATCAAGCTTCATGCCCCCACCAGCTTCCATGGTCACATGCTCGATGGTCTCCTGCAGATAGCCTTTATCGCTCTCACTCCACCACACAAGGTTTTCATTACGCTGATAGGTGTCTTTAAAATCCTGATCCTTGTTGGTCAGAAACTTGATCTTCCCCTTATCTGATGCAAGATGTATCTTATCACCACTTTTTGCCCCTATGGCTTTAAGTATGAGATCCCCATCCTTGGCATGCATGGAAAGGTTGCCACCCGCTTCTATTGTGGTTTTGGTTGTGGTAACTTCGGTTGATTGTTGACGAAACTTATTCTTTTGCTTCGATTTGTCGCCTTCTTTCCCCCTAAGGTCTAAGTCAAAACTGCTAAAGTCTTGTTCTGAAACCACAGTGAGAGCACCACCACTGGTGAAATCCCCATCGCCCTTGGTTTTAAGCTTTCCTGCAAGATTAAGCTCACCGCCTGTAACAATGGTCAGATTTTCATCGCTGGTGACTTCTGCCAAATGGTGAAGAGAACTTTGAGCATTATAATGCCCTTTTTCCAAGCCTTGCTTATGATCACTCTCTAGTACCAATGAACCAATGGTCGCAGAACCATCGACAATCACTGTCGTCGAGCCACCACTGCTCCATTGCCCACCATTCATGCTTAAATCGCCAAGGGAGTGAATATTCAAATCCTGAACAGAAATGATTTGAGCCTGCTGTCCGCTCCGATCAACAAAACCATATGGATTCGTGTCACGGATTTTGGCCGTTCCATCGGCTATAGTTTCTGCATTAATGGTAATGGCATTCCCCAAAATAATCCCTGACGAATTGATAAAAAGCCCTTGACTGCTCAGATCAACAGCACCGCTGCCCAGTAAAAATCCACCATCATTCAACAAAGTTTGTGTTGTTGAAACGTTGAGTGCATCCTCACTCAAAATGGTGCCGCTATTGGCAAAACGGTCTGCCTCCAAGGTAATACCCTTGCCTTTTAAGTGTGCACTAGAAAGGTTTGCTTGCTGCGTTTTTGCCCCATAAACATCTTGTACGAGGGAAGAATTTGGAGCCAAATAAACATGGGGCACTAAAACTTCTTGCCCGTTTACAACATGTGTCTCAAGCCAGATCATATCTTTTTTGATCTCGGCAATTTGCTTTTGTGTTAATGGTTTTCCTAGCTCTAACCCTAAGGGATCTTGCTGTACGATGGCATTGTCATAAAGCCTTTGCATTTGTGCGTTGGGATCATCCACGTCTATAAGACTGCGATCCCCTGTGAGTTCAAAGATTTGCTCACTTATCAGACGATATTCATAATAGGAATCTCCTAATCTTTTAAACACTTGCTCAGGTTTATAATTGCCAACCCTTTTGAGGAAATAATCTGAGCCCAAAAATTTGCTGGGATTGATAAAATCTGGACGCGTTTCAACTAAAAACGGTACATCAGGTGTTTGGGTCTGAGCAAGCTCTGTCTGAACAGCGCTAAGCCCATCTTGCTTTGGTACTTGTATGGATTCTGGTTCTGGTGTTTGAATACTCGGTGCAAAAAGCGCTTTGTGCCCCGTCAAACCATTGATAATACTGTCTAGTCTATCATCACTGATCAGTGGTTTGGAACCGTCAAAATCAGGGTTTTTAACACCAGTCAAGCCTTTATCGCCAGAGCTTAAGCCAACTTGTTCTACCCCCTCACGCACCGCATGATTATCAATATAGCCCGTCAGCTTGGCATCAAGCGTTCCCCCCGCTTCAATCGTGCCATAAACTGCATCATAGGTGCGTGTGGGGGTTTTAACAAAAGTAGGACCATCCCATTCGTCTGCACCGTGTGCTATACACCCTGGATTGGACCAAAAATTACAGTCTTTATGTCTATAGCGTGTTTTAGTCACAATCTTGGTTGTTTCGATTAAATCGCGCCCCTCATTGAGCAGTGTATCGCCCCGCATTTCAATGTTGCCATTGGCAGAAATCAAGCTATAACTATTGCGGATATCGCCGGCATGAACTGTTAGATGACGCCCAGCTAAAATCTGTCCAGCATTATTCTTAAAATGTGCCTGCTGAAGGATGATCGTAGTATCAACATCTTCCTTTATCTGTTGGTGCTTAACATTGGTGCCTTCCCATTGTCCTGGAATGAACCGGTGAGAAACCACTTTATCGCTCACTTCAATCCCACCTTCACGCATGTTGGTGAGAGCTGAAACATCAAAACGCATATCGCCTGAGACAGCTTCTAAAAGACCCGAGCTATTGATCACATGACCAGCCCGCTCTCCACTTAAACCGTGGATGATGAGATTCTCTTCAGCAATGACATCGCCAAACTGATTGATAAAATCCCCATCTAAGGAGAGTGTTGTGGATTTCTTGGCATAAATCAGCCCGCTATTGCTCATATCCCCGCTCACATTGAGGGCAACCGCATCACCACCAGAACCAAGAATGCCTGCATTGTTCAACGTATCTGTCGTCAAAACAAAAGCGCCACTACTTTTGAGAACTCCATCTTCAGCATTTAAAACCAGAGCCGCTTGCCCCAACCTTGGATCATGATTTTCTGCGACAAGTGTAAAAAAACCTTGAGATAAAAATTGACCTGAATTTACTAATGAACCAAGCTTTGCATCAACAACACCGCCCACCATGATGCCTTGATTGCTTAAAAGACCATGACTGTTGAGAGTAAGCGCTCCACATTGTGCTTCCACAAACCCTGCATGGGTGAGTATGCCTGCACTCAATGCCACATCATAGGCGCCAACCTCACTTGTCTCGCCCATTGTCAATGTGCCATCGCTAGAAAGCTCTATTCGCTTTTTGGAAACAATGCGCCCTGTTTGATTAAGATTTTTTTGCGTGTGCAAACCAATGGCACCATTGCTTTCTATCGTGCCACTATTGCTTAAATCACCACGACTTGTCAGTTGAAGAGCACCACGCTCAACTTCCACGCGTCCTGCTTGGAGCACACTGTCTGCAACAACGGTAACTGCCCCTTGCGTAGAGATGAGACCATCAACATTCTCAAAACGCCCCACATCAATGCGCAAACCATCCCGCGCTAAAAGGTGCGCTATGCCATCACTGTGTGTTGCATCCTGTTGCTGCTGAACTGTCGTTGCAGCGCCTTTATTGACAAAAGATGTTGCAACAATCTTCATCTCACCGGCAAAAGCACTGAGAAGACCAGCCACATTGTTTATATGACCAGCACGTGTCTCTTTCAGCCCATGAATGGTGAGGGCCTCTTCAGCAATAACTCTGCCTTTTGTATTGGTCAAATCACCATCACTGGATACAGCCATGGATTTTTTTGCGTAAATCAGCCCACTATTGCTCAGATCTCCGCTCACATTGAGAGCAACCATATCACCACTAGAGCCAAGCGTACCGGCATTGTGCACTTGCCCTGCGGACAAAACAAAGCTGCCTTCACTTTGGATAAGTGCACCAGAAGCATTTTCAAGAAAAGCTTGTTGACTATCGCTCCCCTCTTGTGTGTTGATCGCCAGATGTAAATCATTGTTGGCAATCAACATCCCTTGATTTATCAAAGCACCAGCATCGGTTTTGATGCTGTCACCACGCATCATGCCATGATTGAGGATCTGATTACGTACCTGAAGGGTTAGTCCGCCACCTTGAGCTTCCACAGTCCCCGCTTGACTTAAACGATCAGCGCTCAAGAGCACATCATGCCCAAACACTGTGCTTTTCTCACCCGTTGTAAGCATGCCACCGACTATCAACGCAGCCTTCTGCAAACTAACAATATCACCCTTGTGGGTAAGTACTCCATACGCTTGAAGTGTTACATCTCCATTGGAGGAGACACTACCTTCTTGGATCAAATCACCTCTCTGGGCAGAAAGATCAACTTTTTGCCCAGCCACTAAGTGCGCACGTGATGTGAGCGCTGCTGCTTCCGCCAAAAGAAAACCGCCTGCACTATAATGACCAGCTCCTATGTTGAGCACATCAGTGGATTTCAGAACAATATTCCCCTTGGCACCAATATGGTTATTTAAAGCCGTGATTTGATTGGTTTTTATGGTCAAATCGCCAAGGGAAGAGATCCCAACTTGATCATTATCTTGCAAGCGATCCAGCTCAATAGTCGCGGCATTTATTTGTAAAAGCGCACCAGACGCAATTCGCCCACTGCCTGCCTCAAGCTTGCTCGCCTTTAAATGCAAAGAACCTGATGCTGACTGTTGGCCATCATTGCCAATGCCATTTGCCAATAGAGCATCAGAGCCAAGCTTAATCACATCGGCGTTCACATCAACATCACCGCTCGCTGCAACCCGTGCATGTTCTGCTAATTCAACCGTGTGACGCGCTTTAAGTTCAACAGAATCTTCTGAAAACAATAAGTCTTTTACATGCACGCTCTCGTGATGAGAATGCGCATGCACTGCACCTTTAGCACGGGCTTTAGCAAGCACCAACTTGCCATCACTCGTCAGTCTCATGGCGCCTGCATTGGCAACCATATCCCCCCGCATCTTAACGCCAGCCCCTTTATCGTTGGCAAGCACGCGGATCTGACCCGCATACATCCCACCAAATTCGCTGGAATCTATTGCCAATTCCGGCTCTTTGCCATCAGAACCCAGCGAAGTTGTTTCGCGTTTATCATAGTCAAAATGATTATGCCCCGCGATAACTGCTAAATCCCCTTTGACCTGTATGGGACCAGCAACACTGATCTTACGCGAAACAAGATCAAAAATATCCACTGTGCGCCCATCAATCCCTTTAGCACCAATGGTGATATCCCCACCCTCAACGTGTAAACCGCTCAAAGCCCCATTGGCACCAATAATCGGCTGTCCCGTCGATAAAGTCACCCGGGGTGTATTGATAAAGCCACAACCGTTACAGGTAATTCCATTGGGATTAGCGATAATAATATCGGCCGCATGCCCATGTACTTCGCTCACACCTTCAAGACGCGAACGATTGGCACTTACCACTTCGTTGAGAATAACCTTTGCCGCACCACTCCCCCGTAAATTGCCATTGCCAAGCACCAAACCGCCAAGCTGTGAACGCGAAACCTCCTCTGTCGAATTGTTTAAAATAACGCCATGGGCATCAACATTAAAACTGTCATATTTATTATGAGAAAGACCCTGCCCATTGGGGCGCGCTATATCAACAAGTGGTATGCCATTGCTAGCTGCTCCTATCGTAGGGCGGAAAGTAGAGCCAACCCCAGCTGCCGCTTTAATCCCTTGTGTCTCTTGAACTGGTGATCTTTGTCCACCAATTGCTTGGGCTTGCACTAACAAAGGTTGAAAAGCTAAACTAAAGCTTAAAACGAGAGAAAGCCCCTTATGGGCTCCTTGCTTTAAAATTCCAAGAATTCTCCACCCTATCTCACGTACAAATCCCACTTTATGCTTCTGCCCCTTCAATCCCCGCATCTTAACCTCCTCAAAAAAAACTCTATCTCTTTGTAAAAACACCCCAATGGGTATAAAAAGCGAGACAATCCTTTTCTGCCTCTTTGTTTTTAAAATCTCAATAACGCCCGCACTTGAAATAACCCTGTCGCATTGCCCTTTTCTATCGGCGTTGATTGGGTCAAAATATTCGAATAAGACGCATCAATATCCAAAATCTCTCCGTTTGCATGGAAACCCAATGTTGCCCCAACGAGGCTACCGCCAAAATTGTTTCTAAGGGGAGCATTGGCGACCATCCCTAGATCAAGCGCCATATAAGGTGCAATCTGCCCCATAAATTTACGCCCCATTTTCGAAGAAAAACCTGGCAACAATAGCGATAATTCATTGCGCCAAAACACCCCATTATTGCCGTAATAAACCGCCTCTCGCACACCGCGCACGGAAGAATTCCCGCCAAGCGATAGTTGTTCTGAACTAAACAATGTATCAGGGGACAATTGCCCCGAAAGCAACGTGTTATAGCGAAAATTAGACTGGTTTAGCGAAAAGGCACGCCCATACCCTAAAGAAAAAGACAACTTTGAAAATTGCCCTTTGGGGGCATTTTTTATCGAAGTTTCTTGCTTTTTATCATCATAAGCGCCCAAAATCGCTAATCCCTTATGAAACCCTATATGAGCGCTTAACTCTCCTCCCATCCATTTGCGTGAATGATCAAGCTCTAATGTCGCAATAGCTAGTTGACGGCTGGAAACATCAACCTTGCTGCCCATAATAAAATTATCAGAATATTTCTATGTCAATCGTCCTGTAATCCATGTCTTTCCCTCTTGATCGCGATCAATAACCCGTGAAATCCATGGCGTAAGCGATAAAGACTTACCGGCAGTATTAATATCAGAAAATATTCCCTTAATACTCGAATGATATTGACTCCAACTGCCATCAAGACCTACCGTCCAATAGCCATAGGGAATGGAAAATGACCCTGTTATCGTATCACTATTGGGACGCTTGCCTGAAAAATGATACGGACCTCCATTCATGGAGCGCTGATAACTAAACGACCATTGATCATTGATCCCTAATAAATCATCAACAGAAAGGCTAACGCGCGTTTGATAAAGCCCTGTTGCTTGAGCACCAAGATTATCACTGGAAAGTGTAAGGAGCCACGACTTCTGCTTATCAATATGAATATCAAGAATAGAACCACCTGCAACCTCCCCAGCACCAAGGTTGATCGTCGCATGACGAGAGAAAAGCCGATTAATTTGATCAAGTCCTTGTTCTATCGAGCGGAGACTAGCAGGGTGCCCCACTAAATTTGGAAAAGCCGTAATGATTTCCCCTTGATATTTCCTTGCAACTTTATGCCCCTCCAGAGTGATATTCTCTATTTGTCCTTCAACAACAACAATTTTAAGACGACCACCCCTTAAATCCTGTTCAGGTAAATAAGCCCGCACCGCAATATAGCCGCGCTTCATATAAAGCTTGGTTACCGCTTTGAACACATTGTTAATCTCGGAAATACCAAGACACCGCCCCTCCCAAGAGGAAATGGTGTTATGAAGGTCGGCATAAGAAATCAACTGAACACCAACAAATTCAATGCTTTTAATCAACAAACAGTTTTTTTGTGTTGAAGCACTTTGAAATAATGGAGATTCATTATCATCCTGTAATGAAATCTCATGCCTTTCGTTCCTGCGATGTAATTGTTGAAAACGCTGGTCTTGCGTTTGTTGACGTTGAATCCTCTCGGATTGATCAATCGCTTGATCACGAATGCTTTCTGCAAAACTCCCCCATGAAAAAAAGCACAAAAATGCTGCAAAAATAAAAGGAGGAAAAAACCTACGCATTCATTGTGCCCTCAAAGTGAGAAACAAAATGAACCACATCATCAGCGTCACAGAAAAAAACGCCAACCGCGTAATATTTTTTTAACTTTTTGATGAGAGTAATACTTATAACATCTAAAAGAAAAGCGTAGACTACCCTGTATAAACCCGCTTTATTGGTTGTGCAAACCATATCACTCTCCCCCGCCTCTGAAAAGCGTATAATTGCACGGTTAAATGACAATCATACATTCTATACGTTCTTAATTTTAAGGAGTTGCGTATAGTATAATTTTGAGGTGCAGGTAAAGACTGTTATTCACAAAATACATCTAATTTATTGCAACTGTTACATATGAGAGACAACAAGAGCCACTCCATTATTATCGCCTGAGAAGAAGCCAAAAAGCCCCCCCTCTAAAACTATAACAACAAACGATATCTTTTATTACCTTCATGGTTTATTATATTCAAAAGATTACCGGCTCGCTCATGCTCATAATTTATGCAAAGAACTCCCTCGTATCCCTTGTGTAAAAACTGCTGAGGATTTTTGGAAATTTGTGACGGCAGGGCGTGAATTGGGTCATTTGCATGTAAATTATGAAAATGTAGAGCCTTATCCAATAACCTTTAAAAAAGGCAATCCAAAATTAACTGATATCTCTAATCCAGAAGAATTTTACTACGTTACAGAAATGAAATTCGCAAAAATTAAAAATAGTAAGGAAAAGGATAAAACAACGGTTATTTATAACAGCAATATCACGATGACAGATATCCCTCTTGAAGCTTATGAGTATATCGTCAACGGCAAACCCGCTCTTGAATGGGTTATGGGGCGTCAATGTGTTAAGCCTGATAAAAAAAGTGGTATTGTGAATGATGCCAATCGCTATGCTGTTGAGACCATTGGCAACCCTGCCTACCCTCTAGAATTGTTTCAAAGGGTTATTACCGTAAGTTTAGAGACAATGAAAATTGTTAAGAGCCTACCAAAATTAGAAATTAGAGAAACTGAATAAGCTTATTAAGCATGCTCACATAATGGGTATGCTAATCTTATAGGGGTATAGAATATAGCTATACCTCTTTTGTAAGTTTATTAGATATAATCTTAAAAGGAATGTTTATATGCGTTCTTCTAAAAAAAGAACATTTGCACTTTTAAACACTCTATTTGGATTGCCTTTAAAAGATCATACCGTAATCTCAAATGATAGCTTTATCCTTTTCAAAAGCTCTGTTTAAAAAGAGTTACATATATTCATTTTGCTTATAGATTTTGAAGGTTTCTCAAACTCTCAAAATACCTTCAAAATATATTATTAGTTGTATCTATATCTTTATAATATCACTATAGGTTGTTATTTTAAAACCTGATAAAAATTAACCACTTGAAATATAATAACTTTTATTTTTTTGATTTAAAAAAATATATAAGGGGGCATAAAAAGAACCTTCAAAATCTTCAAAACCTTCAAAACTCATAACCAGTACTATCTTGATAGCATTTTTTATGATTATAAACTGTCTTTTAAAAAGCTTTAAAAGATCACATGCTTTCATAGGACATGTTTTAATCACTCACTAAAATAATCATTTTGTCAGTTCAATTTACTGACAGATAACTGACACATATATATTATGAGTTGAATTTATGGTTGTATTATCGATATAGGTTGTATCATTAGAATGCTAACATATTGAAATATATTGTTTTTAATTTTCTCTCATTTAAAAAAAATAATATAGGGTCTAGAGTTAACTGACAAAACTGACAACGCTGACAAAAGTCTATTAAAAGGGATTTTGCTCATCTCTATAGTTATCAGTTTCTCTTTAGATGTTTTCATAACAAGCTATAAATCACAATTATCATTTCTCTTATAAAAATGAAAAATGATGCGGTGGCTATAAAGCGGATAGCAGCTATAAAGCACGCGTGAAAAAAGCAGGGTTTCATAATCATAATGCATTTTCATAATTACGTTGCAAATGAATGCATTGGTTATAAAGACAGTTCCTATAAAAGGCTGTTAAGTTGCAAATGTGTTATAAAAGAAATTAACAGAAATCTTTAAAACCATTTAGTAAAAAATATGATAGGTTATAAAGTTAAAAATACGCATGATGAGAGCGCTTCTAAATATTATAAATGTATAGATTCAAAAAAGAACGCAATCGTTTAAGAATGCCCATAATATAGCTTTAAAAGCATATAATACAAAAGAATTATTTTATAAGCATATGATAAATATTTATACACAATGCATTTAAAAAAATCATAAAAAATATCAAAAAATATAAAATATTATTTGACAATAAATACGTATTTTGTTATATAAATAATCAAGTGATTAAAAACACTAAATCGTAAGCGGTTAAACCACGTAAGGTTTTTCCCATTCTTAAAAATACTGGCTGTCTTTTATGTTATAATTAGCATATAATGACTCTGTCGGGTGTGCTTATACCATACAATACCCTTCGCGAGGGAAAAGTATAAGCAACGGACTTACGACCGTGTTTTTAGCGCCCGATGCCCTTATAGGGTGTCAATTAAAAACTCTAATTTCGTAAGGTTTTAAATATGACAAATGTCTCAAAAAACACCTCTGTTATTTCTTCCATTTCAAATGAAACCGCTTCTGTTAATAAACAAGAGCCTGCAAAAAAATACGAATTTATTGATGATTGTGAATATATAGATGGTCATTTCTTAAAGCGAATTAGAGCTTTAAGAGATTTTGATGATGTCAAAAAAGGCGACCTCGGGGGGTATATTGAAAGTGAAGATAATCTCTCTCATGATGGCAATTGCTGGGTTTATGATAAAGCACGCGTCTTTCAAAATGCTAGGGTTTTTGAGAATGCTAAAGTAAAAAGCTTTTTTGTCGATGTTTATGGCAATGCTAAAATTTATGGCAATGCTATTTTTGAAGGCATGGCAATAAATGATTATTGTGAGGTTTATGGCAATGCTCATATTGAAAATGCCGTTATAATTGAAGGCAATGTTAAGATTTATGATAACGCCCGTGTAAGTGGGCATGCGCATATTTCTGATATGTCTGTTGTTTGTGATGATGCTCATGTCGGTGGCAATGCAAAAATAAGTGATGGTGCTTATATATGTGATCATTCTTATGTTATGGATGATGCCGTGGTTTGTGGTTCTTATGTATCAGGTTCTTCTTGTGTTCATAGCGCTGCCTCTTTAACTTCTGATGATCAAATTCATGATGAGGCAATTCCAAGATTTGGTAGTAAAGATGATTATTATCGTCATGAATATTATGATGATTATAGCTATGATGATGACAGCGCATATGAAAGTGACGCTGCTTAAATAAAGCACGGGCGCGGCGGGGGCGCCTGCTTTCTAACCAAATTCTTTCATTTTAAAAATTGAATCTTCTTTATAAAGGAATTGTGCTATGCAAAAAAAGTTTGCACTCACAAATGAGACACGTGTATTAAATAATCAAACTCTTTATCGCATTAAAGCATTAAGAGACTTTGCTGATGTTAAGGCTGGGGATTTAGGTGGCTTTATTGCAAATGAAAGTAACCTTTCTCATGATGGCAATTGCTGGGTATATGATAAAGCTCTTGTTTTAAATACTGCCTATATTTATGAAAATGCAAAAGTTTCTAATAACGCTATTATCATGGGCTTTGTTTATGGCAATGCGCATGTTTGTGACCGCGCCCGCGTTTATGCAAATGCTCATGTTTATGACAATGCGCATCTTTCTTATAACGCTTGGGTTTATCAATATGCAAGGGTTTATGGGAATGCAAAATTGTCAGGAAGTGCTCGTATTCATAACAATGCCGTGGTTTATGATCATGCTGTTGTGAGTGGCGCTGCAAAAATATATGGCAAGGTTTATGGTAATGCTAGCGTGGGGTCTCATACTGATGTTTATGGCTCTGTTTATGGGAATGCGAAAATCTCTGATTATATCGTGATTAGAGGCAAGGTCTATGGCAATGCAAGGATAAAAAGACATAGCGGTTTATGTTGGGTTCCCATAAATTGTGAGGTTTATGAAAGCGATCACGTTGTCAAGATTATTGAAAACAAAGCAGCATAAATAAAAGCAGCGGCGCGGCGGGGGCGCCCCCTCTTTAAAACATTTCATTTAAAAATTTAAATCTCTTTATAAAGGAATTGTGCTATGCAAAAAAAGTTTGCACTCACAAATGAGACACGTGTATTAAATAATCAAACTCTTTATCGTATTAAAGCATTAAGAGACTTTGCTGATGTTAAAGCCGGCTCTTTAGGTGGCTTTATTGAAAAGGAAGATAACCTCTCTCATGATGGTAATTGCTGGGTTTATGATGAGGCTCTTGTGTTTAAAAATGGTCACGTTTATGAAAATGCAAGAGTTTTTGGCAATGCTATCACTTGTGGTCGTGTGTATGGTCATGCGCGGGTTTATGATAATGCTATCGTTGCTGGTCATGTCTATGATAGTGCTCATGTCTATGGCAATGCTGTTATTTCTGATAATTCCCATGTCTATGGCAATGCTCATGTTTATGGCAAGGCTATTATTTATGATAAAGCCTCTGTTTATGATAATGCTAGGGTTTATGACAATGCTCGTATAGCAAATAACGTGCATGTTTGTGAAAATGCTCATATCCATGGCATTGCTGTTATTCGTAAAAATGTCGGGGGGTCTACTGAGATTAAAACCTATATTGAACGGCTTTCCCCTTATGGAGAATTAGAGATTGTCTATGTCTCTCCAAAAATAAAGCAGCATAATTGAATGCTCGGGCGTTGCGGGGGCGCCCTTCTTTTAAATTTTCCATTCCAAATTTTAGCAAACGTTTATCACATTAGATTGTGAGGGTATCCTTATGTCTAAAAAATATGAATTAACCAATCAAACAAAACAAATTAAAGATAGATTAACAAAACAAATTACAAACCTTTATCGCATTCGGGCTTTAAAAGATTTTGATGATGTCAAGGCTGGTGATCTAGGTGGCTATATCGAAAATGAAAGCAATTTATCACACTATGGCAATTGCTGGGTTTATGATGAGGCTCTTGTTTATGGCTATGCTCATGTGAGTGGTTGCGCCCGTGTTTATAGCAATTCCCATATTTATAATCATGCGCGCGTTTCTCATGATGCTTTTGTTTATGATCATGCAAGGATCTATGGTCATTCAAAGGTTTCTGGGTCTGCTTGTATTTACAGCAGTGCAAAAATTTATGGACAAGCTGCTATCAAAGGCTTTGCAAAGATTTATGGCAAGGTCTATGGCAATGCTATAGTGAGTGGTCGTGCCGCGGTTTATGGCTCTGTTTATGGCAATGCGAAAATCTCTGGTTATGTCAAGGTTTGGGGTCGTGCCTATGGAAGAGCAAAAATAGATACACAAAGTAAAATAAGATTGGTTCCCGATAATTATGAGGTCTATAAAAGCGATGAGGTTGTAAAGATTGAGAAATAAAACAAATAATAGTGTGTGAGTGCCTTCTTTATGGCTATAAATGCATTATAAGCATTGTTTAAAACGTATCATAAAAGAGAGAATTCAAAAAGAAAGCCGTGCCATTAATATGACGCGGCTTTTCAATAGAGGTATGTGCAAATAATTCATACAAACGAAATTAACAATGAATGCCTATATACAAAACGTATTATATTGCAAGCGCTTTATTGTCTTTATGAAAACTTATCAAAAGAACCTTAAATGATGGCTATAATTTTGATAGCATGCATTTAAATGAGAGAGTGAATTTAGAAACTATAAACATTTGTTATAGCTATCAAACGTATAATCATAACGTCCATTTCTTAAAGAGATTCATTTGAAACAAAGCACATTATCAAAACGCTTCTTAAAACGTTTTAATATACTACTAAGCTCAAAATTGAGTTGAGTGAATTCAAATAACGCATTGTCTAAAATCAAAACATATTAAATAAATCAAAACGCTTTTATCAAATCTAAGGCTTTTAAGATTTGCTCTGCTGTGAAATCTAGATCTTTGTTTTTTCGTAAATGAAACGTTCTTAAAAACAAATGATAACTGTTATAAAACATCAGTTTCAAACGTTTAAACATTCACTTAAAGAGGTCCTTATAAGCGTCTTTTTACTTTTCTTTAAAACCTAATCTTTTTAAAAATTAGCCGGCTCAATTTTGAGTTGGCAAAATCAACCAATCCAATTTTGGAGGCGTTAAATTTAGAATAGAGCATTCTTTAAACATTATCGCTTTTTTCTAAAATTTTAGAAAAATCCTATGTCTTTATGATGCTACAATGGTTTTGAATTTTGCTTGCTTATCTTTGTCTAATAGGTGCCCCCATTTAACTTTGTATTTTTAAACGATAACTTTTAAAACGTCTTTTGATAGCTTGCTTGCATATGTCAAAAAAAGCTTTTGACATAAGATATAACATTTTGAATTTTATATCTGTTATGATGATAGTGTCTGTATAATTGCCTGCCTATCGTTTTCTAAATTTTTAGAAAGCGTTTTAAAAACGATTTTGTCTTTAAATCTTTTTATGCGCCCTTAATAAATGAAAATCTATAAGCTTATAAAAGTTTCAAACGATTATTTTCCTTTTAAGGTTTCGCTCAAAAAAGAGCAAAATACATACCATTCTTTAAACCCATGAAATTATGTTATCGATAATTTAAAACGACTAAATTTTAAAACAATGCGATTTGTGAGTGATAAAAACGTATCATAAAATTTATAAACTGTTATGAATGATAGCTGCTTTTCATTTCATTTGAATACACACATGCATTATAATATTTGCATCATGATTTGCTTTTTATGCTCTATTCATACGTGGCAATTGTTTATAAAAAATGGTCAAATGAATCACGTATAAAAGGGTGGATTCTTAAGTGGATTCATATAAAATAATTGAGCTCAACATATTGACTTTATTGTGCTTTTTATGATAAATTCTTGTTAAGATTATAAAAATACTCAGTAACCCCTAATCCCCATGGTGCATATCCAACCGCTGTTGCAATAAATTTCTTTTGCTGTCTTGATTTACGATTTCTTAAGAACATCTAATTTAATATCCCCTTATCTAAATCCATAACTTTACCTATGGGTTTATTTGCCTCAAATTGGACCGTACAGTAGCGTTTTTATTTTCAATGTGGTTTTCATCATAAAAATCTAAAATCGTTCTGTACGGTACTTTTTTAGCTATTTAAACCCATATCTAATCTCAAAACCATCAGCACTTTTCACTATTTTGCTGTTTATCATTCAATACCCTTTAAAACCTCTTCCATGCCATTTAAGAGCTCTTCAAGGCTCTTTTCGGTTCTTTCTGTACGGTCTGATGATATCGTCGCCTCTTGATTTTTGCTCTTGATTTCTGGCTTTTGAAGATTCTTAAGAATGCGATTTGCTTGGTAACGAATATCGCTTTCAAGCTTTTCGCAGTAACGATAAAAATCTGCTGTTGATGGCATAAAAGTTGTGTTTAAGCCCTCTGCTTTGCCTTTCAAAACGTTCTTTGTTGCTGTTTGCAATATCCAGCTGCTTATGCCTTCAAGAGCATAAAAATACGCAAGCGCCGTTGCTTTCTCATCTGATCCCATGGGGCTTTTGAGACCATTTGAAAGGACAAGAAACGCTGTTTGGATTTCTTCTTCAGTTGCTTTTTTTTCAAGCTTTTGCAAAGCATCAGTAACCAATGCTGTAACTCTCTCCGCTTCTGCACTCAATGGCTTTTGCCCCGTTTTCCAAAGGAATGGTGGTTCTGTCATCATCCTCGAATAAAAATTTGTACACACTATCTGAATTTTTGATATGGGACATGTGCTGTGCAACTCGATAACTCCAGCCACGCTGTTGTTCTGTTTGAGAATTGGTTTGTTTTCCATAATTTTCTCCTTGTTTGTAATTTTTTGAATTTCTCACCCAGTTACGCCATGTTGCTTGCCAATCACGTTTGCTAGCGTCCTTACCCGTCTTGGCATTCCAATAATCTCGAAATTTTGCGATTTCGACTTTCACACGCTCTGGAGGCAAGCCCTCTTCGATTGCAAAATCGTAATCGGGTTCAAAATCCGCAGGCAATCGACAACCTCGATTAGCTTTCGCACGTTTTGCTTTTTTCGGAACGCTTTTTTGCTCGTGAATGATTGGTTGGTTTTCTGATGATGTTGCGTTTTGATCTGATTGAACATCATCACACTCGATTGGCTCGTCAACCAAATCGCTTGTTTCTAAATCTTCAAACTCAGTTTCTTTTTTTGATAAAACGATAGTTTTATTTTTTTTATTATATATGTGGTTGTGGTTGTGATTGGCATCATTAAGCATTGCATTAGCATTGCTACAAGCATTGCTAATAGCATCCTTAGCATCATCATCACTGTTATCTTTATTTTTATCCCATCTTGCCTTTGCTGCCTTTTGTGCTCTTTCTGAAAACTTATTTAAATTTTCGTTTGAGTTATTGAGTTCCTCTTCAACTTGTAAACTCCATAAACGACCATCTTCTAAACATATGATCTTCTTATCACGTAATAAAAACTCTAACGCTTTATTAAAGATCTTTTTTGAACATCCCGCACTATGTGCTAATTTATCTTGATCACAAAAAATGGGTTCTCCACTTTTACGCATGTGCCATTTCAATGTAACGTATGTCGCTATTTGAAAGGCTTTCATGCCATTTGTTTCTGCAAGACAATCTGAAGGGAAGCTGCGAACCCAAGCTAATTTAGTTGACATGCATTGCCTCGTCTCTTTTCTTACTCCACCTCATACTCGCTGCTTTTGAAGCTCTTTCTGAAAATTTACTGATGCCATAATCAAAAGCGAGTGACTTATGCCATAAGCCACCATTCTCTAAACGCGTAATATGACCCGTGCTTATTAAGGTCTCTAATGTCTTTTGAAACGTTCTTACTGAACACCCACACCAACTTGATAAATAAGACGCATTATTCATAAGAGGCGCTTTCTTATCATTCATAAGCAACACAAGGGTTGTATAAACTGCCTTCTCTGTTGCTTTTAAACCCATAAGCTCTTTTAAAAACTTATCTGTACTAAACTTTACACACGCTACTTTATTAATAGATATCATTCGTGCTCTCCCTTTCTTTAACTAAATGTAAAATTGCTAAAGCATCCGCTTCGTTATCATCACAAGGCGCGTGTCCTTTTGCACGCATTGCCTTTATCATCTCTTCTTTCGACGCATTCCCCTTGCCTGTTGTCGCTTTCTTAATCGTACAAACCGGTATCCCCTCATACGGTATCTGATGATGTTCACACCACGCCGTTAACGTTGCTAACAAACCACCGTAAACATGCGCTGCATCGGTTCCAACATGACGCCTCACCTCTTCAAAATACACCGCGTCAATTTGACCTGCTGTCTGCTTTATTTCATTAAGCCATTGTTTAAAGCGTAAATAACGCATCCCACCGCCTTCAAAACGGCGTGATTTAAAATCAACGGTGCCACTAAATATGTCACCACTCCATCCACACATCGCCCACCCCGTCTTCGTCCCTAGATCAAAACAAAGAATTGTATAAGACATCGCGCAATTCCATCAATGCCTTCAATCCACAATAGTTTTCCCAGGTATTAAATAACGCTGTTGTTCCTCAGGACTTTTTTTAGCCAGTTCTTCAAATGTAATTGGCTTTAACTCCAATAAATGCCCCAGTAATTCTTGAGATCTTGACCAATAGTCTAATTGTGAAAATGTAACGGTATTTCGCGGTATAAACCATTCTTTAAAGGCTCTAATAACTTTAATTGCTTCATTCTTTGTCTGTTCATCCCTCATGAATTGTTGCAATAATTCCTGCGATCTACCTTCTTGTTCATCTGTAGAGGGATTTAGTTCTAAAAACTCTCTTACAAGCGCACAAACATCTTCAGAGACTTGAACATTGTCATAAATATTTTCATATGATGTTACACATTCTCGCCCTTGTGGATTCTTCGGTAAACGTTTTTTCTTTTCTTCTTGCAATTCTTGTAAATGTTTAATTTTTTTCTCATTCTCTGCTAATTGTCCATCAATCAACGCCCGCTGTGACGCAATTAACTCATCTCGTTTATCTACCGCTTGTCTAAGCATTTTTATGATTTTAGAATCAGAATAAAACACATAACATGAACACAAATTAGCAATACAAGATATAATCAGTGCAACTGAAACCATCTCCCACCTCACTTACTTTTCTTCTTATTCTTCTGAGACTTTTCTTTTACAGATTCATCACGCTGTTTAAGCTCGTCTTTAAGCCTCTCAATTTCTGCATCACGGGATTGAACTTCTTTAAATCGCCTGTGTAGAGCTATGTCTTTCTGTTGAAGTGCTTCTTTATGCGCTTGTTTTAGCTTCTTAATTTTTTCATCACGCTGTTTAAGCTCGTTTTTAAGTTTCTCAATTTCCTCATTACGCGATTGAACTTCTTTTTCATCCTCTGGATTCAGTTTATTCTGTTGGTTCAATTTCTCAATTTCTGCATTTAGCCTGCATATAATATCATTTTTCCGTTTGAACGCTTTTTCATACTCATCTATCTTTTGATTCAGTTCTTTAATTTCCTCTTCATACTTTTCTATATTCTCATCATATCCACTAATGATCTCCCTAATTCCTTCGCGTTCTTCTTTTAAAGCCCTAGCTGCAAATTCTTCATCTTCAATATGCTCTTTAAGCGCCTTAACTTGGTTGCGATAATACAAAACAAAACCCAACATCACGACGTCGATAAGTAACATTGCAATAATTGTTATTGATAAAATCTCTGATAAAATTTCATTTAAAATCATTCTGATCTCCTTAAGGCTGCAAAGTATCGCCGGTGTTCTCAACACCGCAGCTCTTGCAAATTTTCGTAATTGGGGGGCGCTGCTCTTGCATTAATGTCTGCAAGCGCTCGGGATAAAAAAAATCATCAGGACGTAAATCTATCCCATGTTCACGCGCGTAATTTAAAAGCATAACTTGGTATTTAGCAGGTATAATTCCGCCTTTACCCTCTCGCTTTTCAAAAGGATAAGCCCATTTTCTAACCACAATAACATTGCGATTAACAATATTGGCAACTTTTTTATGTCCACCTAAATACTCAATTATGAGTTTTGCGGTTTTCGTATATGTTTTTATCATAGCGATAAAAATACGATATCCAAAATATTTAGTCAATACGAAAAACGTATCATTATATTTTTTATATTGTAAGAACTTTAAAAATAAGGAATAAACTTAATTATGATTAGGCAAAAAGAGCTAAAAATTTGGATAAGAAAAGAGCTTGATAAAATGGGACGAGGGAGCCAAGCTAAGCTCGCCGCCCATCTTGGTATAAGAAGACCAGCTATATCTAATATGATTAATCTTAATACAAATAGGGAAATGAGAGATATTAAGGCTGATGAATTAGTGAAGATTATGGAGTTTTTTAAGGATTCTTCACCTATTTCTGGACCTTATTCTGATGATTTTCTTTATTTATATTCACAAGCGAATGATTCTGAAAAGAAGATTGTCGAGGATCTTTTAAAATCTCTGCTCGCAGCAAGAAGTTCATAAAAGCTTTTTTTTCACATTCAGTTAATTTATTTAGCATGATGCATAGCTGCTTTTCTCTTATATTTTCTATCATAAGCACCTCATTAACATTAATGATAATAAACAAATTTGAATAGGTTTATAAAAATAAAAATACGTTTTTCGTATTTTATCTATTGACACATCATTACGAAAAACGTATTAATTTCTCCATATCGTAAAAATTAACGGTTGCCAATAGGCTCTATGGAGGTAGTTGTGAACAAACCAGTGCTTATAAATTCTAATGAAATTTTATTACTTGCCTGCGATGATGATCAAAACATTGCAGAGTCTGGACCGCTTGATGCAAGCCAAATTCTAAGCATTGTTGATGGGGTAGATGATGTTATACAAATCTTTCGTATAAATCCTTCTGAAAAGAGTTGTGAAGACATTTCTGAACAGATTGCAGAAGCATATGTAAAAAAAAATATCGACCATCTCTATGAGGAGAGAGAAGTTCATTACTTTATACGCGAAAGTGATATCTACAATGAAATTTTAGAAGAGATTGCAGAAGAAAAATATGAAGATGAAATGTACGGTACCTATGAAGAACAGCACCGTTTAACTCCTTGGGATGTCCTTCCAAACTACCCAAGCTATACAGTACGCTTCTAAAAGCACCCCTTTTCTCAAAAATTTACAACACAAACCAATGCCGTTCTTTTCAAGAACGACAAAGGAATACTCTAACTTAAAGGAAATAAATCATGGAAAAAAAATACGAACTTACTGATGAAACAACCGAAGTTGGCTTTAAAACACTTTATAGAATTAAAGCATTACGAGACTTTGGAGATGTGAAAAAAGGTGATCTAGGGGGCTTTATAGAAAAAGAAGATAACTTAAGTCATGAAGGCAATTGCTGGATTGGTGATAATGCCAAGGTTTGTGGTCATGCACAGATTTTTGGTGATGCCAAGGTTTATGGTGATGCCAAGGTTTGTGATAAGGCAAAGGTTCTTGGTGATGCCAAGGTTTATGAATACGCCCAAGTTTCTGATGATGCCGCGGTTTCTGGCAATACTGAAGTTTTTGGCAATGCCGTGGTTAATGGCAATGCCGAAATTTTTGGCAATGCCAAGGTTTATGACAATGCGCAGGTTTTCGGTAAAGCGAAGATTTCTGGTAATATGAAGATTTACGGCAAAGCCCATGTGTTTGGTAGTGCATGGGTTTTTGGCAATCACTGTATTTATGGCAATGCACAAGTAACCGAAAATACAGAAGAATCCGGTAACGACACTGTTTAAGGTCGGGGGTAATCATGGAAAAGAAATACGAATTTACTGATGAGATAATCGAAGTTGGCTTTAAAACACTTTATAGAATTAAAGCATTGCGAGACTTTGGAGATGTAAAAAAAGGTGATCTAGGGGGCTTTATAGAAAAAGAGAGCAACTTAAGCCATGAAGGCAACTGTTGGGTTGGTGATAATGCCTATGTTTGTGCTCAAGCACAGATTTTTGGTGATGCCAAGGTTTATGGTGATGCCAATGTTTGTCGTCATGCCCGTATTTATGACAATGCCCGTGTTTACGGGAACGCATGGATTTATGATGCTGCTCATGTTTTTGAGTGTGCCGAAGTCTTTGGGAATGCGAAGATTTTTGGTAATGCACGAATTTTTGGTGACGCCGAAATAACTGGAAATACAAAAATATCCAGAATGGACCCTCTTTTTACGTAGGGCGATAACCGCGAACCTTCAACAGAGGATTACAATCCTTTCTAACAACCAAACCAAACAACTTTTAACACATGCGTGATTCACGCCACGGGGGAATTGCGCGTAAAATAAGGAAACAATAATGACAGATTCACCATTAGCTATTATGGCAAACAAATATGGGTTTTCTCATGAGGAATTTAGAAAAACTCTTATCAAAACATGTATTAATTATAACTCTTCTGATGAAGAATTTGCTGCTTTTATCTCCGTTGCCAACACTTATGGTCTTAATCCCCTAACCAAAGAAATCTATGCTCTCCCTAAAAGAGGTGGCGGCATTATACCCGTGGTCTCTATTGATGGATGGATTAAGATCATAAAATCTAATCCTAACTTTGATGGTATGACCTTTCAAGATCAACTCGATAAAGATGGGAAGATCATTGCTATAAAATGTGCTATTCGTCTCAAAGGCATTAAAGACCCTATCGAGGTCACCGAATATTTAAACGAATGCCTACAAGAAAAAAGTGACCCTTGGAAAAAATATCCAGCACGCATGCTCCGTCATAAAGCAACTATACAATGTGCACGCTACGCTTTCGGATTTTCTGGTATTTATGAAGAAGACGAAGCAGCACGTATTAATAACATCACACAAGGACAACTTGTTTCTTATGACATACTTGAACAAATCAAAGAGTTAATTAAAGAGACTGAAACCAATGAAGATAATCTTCTCACTTACGCAAATGTAGAAAAACTAACAGATCTGTCTTGTGAAAAAGCACAAGAAGTTTTGGGACTGTTGGAAAAAAAGCAAAACATTCAAAGAGAAAGAGCTCTACAATCTCTCCCACAACAAGAGCAAACAGACGCCTCTATACAAGATGCCGAATATATTCATATCCAAGATATTGAATATACACCCACAACCTCTCACGAACAACAAAGGGCGGTGTGAAATGGAACAAAGAACAGCAGAATGGTTTCAAGCCCGTTTAGGTAAAGTCACCGCTTCAAATATTTACAACGTTATTAGTAAAACAGCAAAGGGAACTCCTACAAGCAAATATGAAGACTACAAAATCAAACTCATTACAGAGCGTCTGACTGGTCAAACAAGCCCCTATTATGAAACAGAAGATATGAGATGGGGAATTGAACATGAAGAAGATGCCTTGAGAGAATATGCATTCATTTATGATACTGAAGTCACAAGGTGCGGCTTTATTCAACACCCCACAATAAAAATGGCGGGGGCTAGCCCTGATGGTCTGATTGATGAAGATGGGTTAATCGAAATCAAATGCCCTAGATCAACTAATCATATGCGTTTCATTATCGATAACGAAATCAAACCTGAATATCTCGCACAAATGCAGTTTCAAATGGCTTGTACGGGGCGCAAATGGTGTGATTTTATCAGTTATGACCCACGTTTTACGGGCGATTCATCTCTCTTTCGTATGAAAATCAAACGCATCCACCGTGATGAAAAGAAAATTGAAGAGATTAATCAAGCGGTTGAAAGCTTTTTAGCAGAAATAGAACGAGAGATACAAAGAATCTCAACAAAAGCCGCATGAACTTTTGGGGGCTTTGTTTTAGCATATCTCCTAGCCCCCCCGCCCTTTCCTAACAATTTTCAATCAATTCGTGATTCACGATACGAGTGAATTGCATCTTAAATGTAAGGAGAAAAGAATGGCGCCTCGTCCTGCTACCATAACGCAACCAGCTATTGCACGCGCTTTAAGAGAAGCAAAAAAGCAAGGGTGTGAACTCATAGAAATAAAGCCAACCGGTGAACTGCTTATCTATCTTAAATCCGATATCCCAATACCAAACTCAACAACACACCCAGACAAACTTTTAGATTTCTCCACCAATGAATATTACGAAACCGCGCTCTCTAAGATGTAAAATACCATGCCTAAACCACGCCCTCCTCATCTTGTCAAAGAAGTCACACGTCATGGTAGAATTATATGGTATGTACGCATTGGTCATGGAAAACGCATTAGAATCCGCGGAACCTATGGAACACAAGAGTTTGTTGATAAATACAAAAGCGCACTTGCCGAATTGCAAGGGCTTATACTTCCTAAATCCAAAACCGGTAAACTTACTGAAGGTTCGTTTGCATGGCTGCTTAAGCAGTATTTAAACAGCTCTAATTGGCATAGTTACTCTAATACGACAAAGAAACAAAAAGAATACATTCTTATGAAGGTGTGCGATACAATAGGCAACGTTCCATACCAAGCAATTGAAAAGAAACATATCATAGCCGGTGTTGAACGACGTAAAGAAACGCCAGCAATGGCTATAAGCTTTCTGAAAGCCCTTAATGGACTTTTTAATTGGGCGATTGACCAAGATCTTTTAGAAAATAATCCAGCTTTAGGCATTAAAAGACCAGTCCTTAACAACAAAGATGGGTTTGCTGTTTGGACAGAAGAAGATGTCGAAAAGTATTATCAAAAATGGCATCATGGTACCCATGAACGTGTCTGGATTGATGTTCTTTTATATACGGGTTTGCGTCGTGGTGATGCCGTTCGCATTGGTTGGAAAGATGTAAAAGATAATATTATTCATCTCAAAACAGAAAAAAGCAAATTTCAAACAGATGTTTTTCTTCCGATTTTGCCTGAATTAGCCGAAACCCTTAAAATTGGTCCTATTGGTGATGAAACATTCATCTGTAGTAAAACTAATAAAAAACTCGTCAAAGAAAGTTTTGGCGATGCATTTAGAGAGGCTTGTTATACAGCAGGCATTAAAAAATCAGCCCATGGTTTAAGAAAATTAGCAGCAACACGCGCAGCTAATTCTGGGGCAACAGTATCACAACTGAAAGCACTCTTTGGCTGGACAAATGATGCTATGGCATCTCTTTACACAAAGA
Source organism: Bartonella sp. B1098 (assembly GCF_944896145.1). Taxonomy (NCBI): domain Bacteria; kingdom Pseudomonadati; phylum Pseudomonadota; class Alphaproteobacteria; order Hyphomicrobiales; family Bartonellaceae; genus Bartonella; species Bartonella sp. B1098. The sequence continues at coordinate 24,387 of NZ_CALYLP010000002.1, forward strand.
GCGCAGATCGTAAAAGATTAGCTCTTGAAGCTATAAAAAAGCTCCAAAAAAGTTAGGGATAGAGGAAAAAAAACGTAATAGAATCAAGATTCACCTATTCCCTTATTTATATAATAATTCATTGATTTTTATGTTTTTTATTAAGCAAAGACTAGAATTCAATCAGAATGTGAGATTTCTACCAGAGCTATTTCTTATAATGCAGCAAGTCATTCAAAACGTATGCTTAATTACACAAAATATTTTATGGATATGCTTCAATGAAACGTACAAAGTTTTCTAATGGTTCTCGTTCTGTCTCAAAGTTATTTTCTGGAGCATTCATATCGCGATAACCAAGTGCCATACCACAGATAATATGGCGATCAGAAGGAATCGATAAAAGTGTACGAATCTGTTTGTGATAGTCAGCAAAAGCCGCTTGAGGGCAAGTATCCAATCCAAATCCACGTGCTGCTAACATAATAGTCTGCATAAACATACCCAAATCAAGCCAACTCCCCATTTCCATGTCGTGATCCATTGTAAACAAAAATCCTACAGGCGCATCGAAAAATAAAAAATTACGCGCCTTTTGATGAAGCATTTTTTCTTCATCACCTTTTTGAATTCCAAGACTCTGATAAAGATCCAAACCAACTTTTCGACGCCTTGAAAGATAAGGCTCACGCCATTGACGTGGATAATAATGATATTCACGTTCTCCTTTTACACCTGAAAGCACAAGTTGTGAAAGCTCTTGCCCTACTTTATGTAATACACTTTCCGTAAGCACAATCACTTGCCATGGCTGAATATTTGTTCCAGATGGTGCACGTGCTGCAAGTTTTAAAATTTCTTTGATTGTTTCCAAACTAACGGGCTGGTCAGTAAAAGCGCGAATTGACTTTCGCGATAAAATAGATTGAAAAATACTCATGGGAGAAACTGCCATTGTCTTTACTTTCTTTAATTGAAAAATATTTTTTGCTTATTAAGGACAATATATTGCGAAAATAACTTTGCTGCTTTTTGCGCACGCTCTATTTTTTCAAATGACTTACACATTTCACGCAGTGTTAAAGACCATCTACCTATTAGGATAACACAACCTATCTCTTTTAATAGAAAGAAAATTTTCCAAAAATAGATGAAATAAATTTCATAATTAACGATTAACCCCCAACTCTGCTAAGTTCTCAAAAAAATTCTCCTCAATTCGTTCTAAATCCTGTAGAAGATCATCAATATCATGCTGCATCTTCTTTAAATCAGCTCGCTTTTTATGAATTCCTGCAATTAACTTCTTAAGCTTTTTCTCATCATCAGGTGGATCTCCAACCATAGATAACATCTCAGATATTTCAGACAATGAAAATTTAACTCTTTTAGCACGTAGTATTTGTTTTAACTTATGACGGTCCGTTTGTGTATAAAGCCGCGTACTTCCACGCCGTAAAGGGATAAGAAGCCCTTCTTCTTCATAATAACGCAAAGTCCGAGCTGTTATTGAAAACTCACGTGTCAATTCTCTAATTGAATAATATTCGTACATTTTATCATTCTGTCTTCATAGACCACATTGTTATAAGAAATATGCCTGTTTTTTTATAAAACTTTAGTAAGCACTCTATCCTCTACTTTCCCATATTCTAAAATATAAAGACATGCATTCTCATCATAAGACTTTTTAAATCTTTGCAGAAAATATCAATCAAAAAATTTTCTTAAAATTCAAAATTAATCGTTATTTCACTTATAGATAATCCTCTCTTTTTCTTGAAATATGGCTTTTAGGCTTTACATATCCTGAAAAGAATTTTCTATACTGCCTTCAGAAATAAGAAAACTTTAAAATGAAGCAACAAAAAAAGATAAGCATCATTACAAAATAATAAATGACTATCGGCTTATAATTCTTTATGATTATTCTGGGAAATATGCAGCTTCTACATTTCGAGATAAAAAAACGTCTGAATTTTCTATTCAGACGTTTTTTTATTATGTGACGTTGTCTTTAAATTATTCAGAAACGGTTTCGGCTGTCATATTTGTCAACATAGCCTTAGCCACTTCGTTATTACTAGACTTACGCTGCTCATCTACAATCAAATCATCACGAACTGCAGCAATACGACGGATTTGAGAAATCGTGCCACCTGTACCAGCAGGAATAAGACGACCGACAATAACGTTCTCTTTAAGTCCTTGCAACGTATCAATTTTGCCAGAAACCGCCGCTTCGGTCAGAACACGTGTTGTTTCCTGAAACGATGCCGCCGAAATGAAAGAAGGCGTTTGAAGAGAAGCTTTTGTAATTCCAAGAAGAATGGGATTACCAGATGCAGGCTTCTTTCCTTCTGCAATCAAATTGTCATTGATTTCATCAAGTTCAATACGATCAACATTATCACCTGGAATATAACCAGAATCTCCAGATTCAGTAATTTCAACCTTTTGCAACATTTGACGAACAATCACTTCAATATGCTTGTCATTGATAAGAACCCCCTGCAAACGATAAACTTCCTGAATCTCATTAACAAGGTAAGATGCCAAAGCTTCAACACCCTTAATCGCTAAGATATCATGAGGGGCTGGATTACCATCAAGGATATAATCACCCTTCTCAATTTGATCGCCTTCTTGGAAGTGAAATAACTTACCTTTTGGAATCAAATATTCTACTGGCTCAAGAGTTTCATCATTTGGCTCAATAATAATACGGCGTTTATTCTTATAACCACGACCAAAGCGAATTGTACCACTGATTTCAGCAATAATTGCATGATCCTTTGGACGACGCGCTTCAAAAAGTTCTGCCACCCTTGGTAGCCCCCCTGTAATATCTTTCGTCTTAGCACTTTCCATTGGCAAACGAGCAATAACATCACCAGCTTTAACATGAGCACCAAGCTCAACAGAAAGAATAGTTTCCACTGACATCATATAACGGGCTTCACCTCCCTTATACAATTTAGCAATGGACTTACCTTCTTTATCTGCGTGGATAATAATGGCTGGTTTGAGCTCCGCACCACGTGGATTAGCACGCCAATCAATCACCAAACGTTTTGTAATCCCTGTAGATTCATCAGCTGTTTCAGTGACTGATAAACCATCAACCATATCCTCAAAACCCACATAACCCTCAACTTCCGTTAAAACTGGACGTGTATAAGGATCCCATTCTGCTATACGCTGGCCACGTTTAACCACATCACCATCATCAACAAAAATATGCGCACCATAGCTAACACGATGCACAACGCGTTCTTTTCCTAACTCATCCTTGATAAGGATAGCCATATTACGCCCCATAACAACCAAATGACCTTCAGAGTTACGAACCACATTACGATTACGAATCTCCACCGTACCTTCATAAGATGCCTCTAAATACGATGAATCAACAACTTGTGCAGTTCCTCCTAAGTGGAAAGTACGCATAGTAAGCTGCGTTCCCGGCTCACCAATGGATTGAGCAGCAATAACACCAACGGCTTCTCCCTGATTAACCGGTGTTCCACGTGCCAAATCACGACCATAGCATTTTGCACAAACACCAAGACGTGTTTCACATGTTAAAGCAGAACGAATTTGAACAGATTGAATTCCGGCTTCTTCAATCTTCGCAACATCAGCCTCCTCAATCATCGCTCCACCTTCAAGAATAACCTCTCCAGAGACAGGATGTAAAATATCAACAAGGGCTGTACGACCAAGAATTCGTTGCCCAAGAGAGGCAACAATTTGTCCTGCATCAACAATTGGCTGCATCGTAAGCCCTTTTGCAGTACCACAATCAACAGCTGAAATAATAGCATCCTGTGCCACATCAACAAGACGCCGTGTGAGATAACCAGAGTTTGCCGTTTTTAACGCAGTATCCGCAAGACCTTTACGCGCACCATGGGTAGAGTTAAAGTATTCGTTAACAGTTAGACCTTCCTTAAAATTTGAAATAATGGGGGTTTCAATAATTTCACCCGATGGTTTTGCCATTAATCCACGCATACCAGCCAATTGTCTCATCTGGTTAGCTGAACCACGAGCACCAGAGTGCGACATCATATAGATTGAATTCATGGGCCGTTGACGACCTGTTTTAGGATCAAAATCGACGGCTTGAATTCGTTTCATCATTTCATCCGCAACACGGTCTGTACACTTACCCCAAGCATCGACAACCTTATTGTATTTTTCACCCTGTGTAATCAAACCATCATTATATTGCTGTTCGTATTCCTTCGCCAAAGCTTCTGTTTCTGCGACCAAACGTGACTTGCTATCAGGAATAACCATATCATCCTTCCCAAATGAAATTCCTGCACGACAAGCATAAGAAAAACCAAGCTGCATAATACGGTCACAAAAAATAACCGTCTCTTTTTGTCCACAGTGGCGATAAACGTGATCAATCATTTTAGAAATATTCTTTTTTGTCATTTCTTGATTGACAATATCAAATGAGATACTCGAATTTTTGGGCAAAAGCTCACCGATAATCAAACGACCAGGTGTCGTATCATAAAGTTTAGCAACCTCTTTTCCATCCTTGCCAATATTCTTAACACGGCCTTTAATCTTCGTATGAAGCGTTACGACCTTATTTTCCAAGGCATAATGAAGCTCACCAATATCAGAAAAAGCCATTCCTTCACCGGGTTCTTTTTCAGAAATAATCGAGAGATAATAAAGACCAAGAACCATATCCTGTGATGGAACAATAATAGGGGCACCATTCGCTGGATGAAGAATATTATTGGTCGACATCATCAAAACACGAGCTTCAAGCTGTGCTTCGAGAGAAAGTGGAACGTGAACCGCCATCTGATCTCCATCAAAATCCGCATTAAAAGCGGTACATACCAATGGATGAAGTTGGATAGCCTTCCCTTCAATTAAGATAGGTTCAAAAGCCTGAATCCCCAAACGGTGCAATGTTGGCGCACGATTGAGCAAAACAGGATGTTCACGAATAACCTCATCTAAAATATCCCAAACTTCTGGATGCTCTTTCTCAACAAGCTTTTTTGCTTGTTTTACAGTCGAAGAATATCCTTTCGCATCAAGGCGCGCATAAATAAAGGGCTTAAATAATTCAAGGGCCATTTTTTTAGGAAGACCACATTGATGTAACTTTAATTCAGGACCTGTCACGATAACAGAACGACCCGAGTAATCAACACGCTTTCCAAGTAGATTTTGACGGAAACGGCCTTGCTTACCCTTTAACATATCTGAAAGAGATTTTAATGGACGTTTATTGGCTCCTGTAATCACACGCCCACGCCGTCCGTTATCAAACAATGCGTCAACAGCTTCTTGCACCATACGCTTTTCATTACGCACAATAATTCCAGGAGCACGCAATTCAATCAGCCGTTTCAAACGGTTATTACGATTGATAACACGACGATAAAGATCATTGAGATCTGATGTCGCAAAACGTCCACCATCAAGCGGAACCAATGGACGTAAATCCGGTGGAATAACCGGAATTGTTTTCATAATCATCCATTCTGGCTTATTTCCAGATTCAAGAAAATTTTCAACGATTTTAAGTCGTTTAATCAATTTTTTCTGTTTTAACTCTGAAGTTGTTTCAGCTAATTCGAGACGCAAATCATTGGCGATTTTGTCAAGTTCCATACTCGCTAAAAGCTCGTAAATAGCTTCAGCGCCAATCATCGCTGTAAACTGATCTTCTCCAAACTCATCAATCGCCAGCATATATTCTTCTTCAGAAAGAAGCTGGTGGAGCTTAAGAGAGGTCAACCCTGGTTCGGTTACAATATAATTCTCGAAATAAAGAACACGCTCAATATCTTTTAAAGTCAAATCTAAAAGTGTAGAAATACGGCCTGGTAATGATTTAAGGAACCATATATGCGCAACAGGCGCTGCCAGCTCAATGTGCCCCATACGTTCACGACGTACGCGCGAAAGAGTAACTTCCACACCACATTTTTCACAAAGAATCCCCTTATATTTCATGCGTTTATATTTACCGCATAGACATTCATAGTCTTTAATCGGGCCAAATATACGTGCACAAAAAAGACCATCACGCTCTGGTTTAAAAGTCCGATAATTAATAGTCTCAGGCTTCTTAATCTCACCATACGACCAAGACAAAATTTTCTCAGGACTCGCAATCGAAATACGAATAGAGTCAAATGTTTGCGCTGGCGCTTGAGGATTGAAAAGATTCATGACCTCGTGGTTCATGCTGTTCTCCTTCAAAGATTCTTAGAACCTGTTGTAATATCTCATTCATTTTGTAACAGATCTTCTTTAAAACACATTTACTTTCAAAAATGATCTGTAGACCTTAAATAAGGTTATTGAGCCTCTTAAAGTAATCAGAGCGCAACCTTTTTCTCGTGCGCTCCTTGGATTATTGTTCTGCCGTATCAGATAACACACGCTGTGCAATAAGTTCACGCGCATCATCAAGTTCTACATTGAGAGCAAGTGAACGCATTTCTTTCACCAACACATTAAAGCTCTCAGGGATACCGGCTTCAAATGTATCATCACCACGCACAATCGCTTCATAGACTTTCGTCCGACCAGCGACGTCATCCGATTTCACTGTCAACATCTCCTGCAAAGTATATGCAGCACCATAAGCTTCAAGAGCCCAAACCTCCATTTCACCAAAACGTTGACCACCAAACTGTGCCTTACCTCCTAATGGTTGCTGCGTAACAAGTGAGTAGGGACCAATAGAACGTGCATGAATCTTATCATCAACAAGGTGATGTAATTTCAACATGTAAATATACCCCACCGTTACTGGACGATCAAAAGGCTCTCCCGTACGACCATCATAAAGCGTAACCTGCCCTGAACTATCCAATCCTGCATCTTCCAGCATCGTGTTGATATCAGACTCATGAGCTCCATCAAAAACAGGCGTTGCAATTGAAACCCCTTTCTTCATCTGAAGTGCCAATTTGTAAAGACTTTCGTTATCATACTGACGCACAGGTTCATTATGATTATCATCAGGCATAAGATTTTCAATACGTTGACGTAAAGGAAGTATATCCCCTGTCTCTTGATATAATTCTAATAAATCACCAATCTTTTTGCCCATCCCCGCACATGCCCAACCAAGGTGTGTCTCAAGAATTTGCCCAACATTCATACGACTAGGCACACCAAGAGGATTTAAGACGATATCAGCATGCGTTCCATCTTCAAGAAATGGCATATCCTCTACAGGAAGAATACGTGAAACAACCCCCTTATTCCCGTGACGTCCCGCCATCTTATCGCCTGGTTGGATTTTGCGCTTCACAGCCACAAAAACCTTTACCATTTTCATGACACCAGGAGGCATTTCATCACCTCTTTGGACCTTTTCAACTTTATCCATAAAGCGACGTTGTAATGCTTCTTTTGATTCATCATATTGCTTACGCAAAGCTTCAATTTCATTTTGAAGCTTTTCATCCTCAACTGCAAATTGCCACCACTGCGAGCGTGGATAACGCCCCATTACCGTACTATCAAGCTTTTTGCTCTCCGAAAAGCCTTTCGGACCTTCTACAGCGACTTTACCTGTCAACATATCGGTAAGGCGCGCATAAACATTACGATCAAGAATCGATTGTTCATCATCACGGTCTTTTGCTAAACGCTCAATTTCTTCACGTTCAATGGCCATAGCACGCTCATCTTTTTCCACTCCATGGCGATTAAAAACGCGAACCTCAACAACAGTACCAAACGTCCCAGGAGGCATACGCATAGAAGTGTCGCGAACATCTGAAGCCTTTTCACCAAAAATTGCACGCAGAAGCTTTTCTTCTGGCGTCATGGGACTTTCACCCTTTGGTGTAATCTTTCCAACCAAAATATCACCCGGTTGAACTTCAGCACCAATATAAATAATGCCAGCTTCGTCAAGATTTCTTAAGGCTTCTTCCGCAACGTTGGGAATATCGCGGGTAATTTCCTCAGGCCCAAGTTTTGTATCACGTGCTGCAACTTCAAATTCTTCAATATGAATTGAAGTAAACACATCATCCGCAACAATGCGCTCAGATAACAAAATGGAATCTTCATAGTTGTATCCATTCCAAGGCATAAAGGCGACAAGAACATTCCGCCCAAGAGCCAAATCACCCAGATCCGTGGATGGACCATCTGCAATGATATCACCCTTTTCTACCCGATCACCGACATGCACAAGAGGGCGCTGATTAATACAAGTGGACTGATTAGAACGCTGAAACTTTTGTAAGCGATAAATATCAACGCCTGATTTTGAAGGATCTAAATCTTCTGTTGCACGAATAACAATACGGGTCGCATCGACTTGATCAACAATACCACTCCGTTTTGCGCTCACCGCAGCTCCTGAATCGCGCGCAACAATGGATTCCATTCCCGTACCAACAAATGGCGCTTCAGCGCGCACAAGAGGAACGGCTTGACGCTGCATGTTCGACCCCATTAATGCACGATTCGCATCATCATTTTCCAAAAACGGAATAAGTGCGGCAGCAACTGAAACCAACTGTTTTGGTGAAACATCCATTAAATCAACATGATCGCGCGGCGCCATTAAAACTTCACCCGCATGACGGCAAACAACAAACTCTTCTATAAAACGACCTTCACTATCTAATGAAGAATTCGCTTGAGCAACATAATGCTTTGCTTCTTCCATCGCTGAAAGATAAATAACTTCTTTGGTGACTTTACCGTCAATAATTTTACGATATGGACTTTCAATAAAGCCATATTTGTTAACCCGAGCAAATGTTGCTAAGGAATTAATCAGACCAATATTGGGGCCTTCTGGTGTTTCAATCGGACAAATACGACCATAATGCGTAGGATGGACGTCACGAACTTCAAAACCCGCACGCTCACGAGTCAATCCCCCTGGACCAAGAGCAGAAAGACGGCGCTTATGGGTGATTTCCGACAATGGATTGGTTTGATCCATAAATTGCGACAATTGTGAAGATCCAAAAAATTCACGAACGGCTGCTGCTGCAGGTTTTGCATTGATTAAATCCTGCGGCATCACTGTATCAATTTCAACCGATGACATACGTTCTTTTATCGCGCGCTCCATACGAAGGAGACCAATGCGATATTGATTTTCCATCAACTCCCCAACGGAACGAACACGACGATTGCCAAGATTATCAATATCATCAATTTCACCACGACCATCACGTAATTCAACCAACATCTTAACAACAGCAAGAATATCTTCTTGACGCAAAACGCGAACGGTATCTGGACAATCAAGATCCATACGCAAATTCATCTTAACACGTCCAACAGCTGAAAGATCATAACGCTCTGGATCAAAAAACAATGAATGAAACATTGCTTCTGCTGTATCGATTGTGGGAGGCTCACCTGGACGCATTACTCGGTAAATATCAAACAATGCATCCTGTCGACTTTCATTCTTATCCACTTTTAAAGTATTGCGGATATAAGCGCCAATATTCATGTGATCAATATCAAGAATATTGATTTGATCAGCACTAACATCAAGCAAAATTTTCAATACTTTTTCGTCAATTTCGTCGCCCGCTTCAAGGTAAATCTCACCTGTTTCGTAATTGACGATATCTTCAGCAAGATAACACCCTAATAAATCATCTTCACTAACTTTAACCGCTTTGAGGCCCTTTTCTGCCAAAGACTTCGCAGTACGAACTGTCAGTTTTTTACCAGCTTCCGCAACAACTTCACCACTCTCTGCATCTATAAGGTCAGAAATGAGCTTCATTCCTTTAAAGCGATCAACAGAATAAGGAACACGCCACCCCTCTCCATCACGCTCATAAGTTACTTTATCATAAAACGTCGACAAAATATCTGAGCCATCCATACCTAATGCCATTAACAGACTGGTAACAGGAATCTTGCGCCGCCGATCAATACGCGCATAAATAATGTCCTTAGCATCAAACTCAATATCCAGCCAAGAGCCACGGTAGGGAATAACACGAGCAGCAAAAAGAAGCTTTCCTGATGAATGAGACTTGCCCTTATCATGGTCAAAAAAGACACCAGGAGAACGATGCATCTGAGAAACAATAACACGCTCCGTACCATTAACAATAAAGGTACCGTTGGTTGTCATTAAAGGCATATCGCCCATATAAACGCCCTGCTCTTTAATGTCTTTGATATCTTTGGAGCCAGTATCCTCATCAACATCAAAAACAATCAAACGCAATATCACCTTCAATGGGGCTGCATAAGTTAAATCACGTTGACGACATTCTTCAACATCAAATTTCGGTAAATCAAATTCATAACCAACAAACTCAAGCATAGCTGTACCGGAAAAATCGGAAATAGGAAATACCGATTTAAAAACAGCTTGCAAACCTTCATCTGGTCGTCCACCTTTCGGTTCCTCAACCATGAGAAACTGATCATATGACGCTTTTTGAACCTCAATAAGATTCGGCATCTCTGCTACTTCAGGAATCTTACCAAAAAATTTGCGTACCCGCTTACGACCATTGAATTGAGACATCATTGAGTGAGTCTGAGCCATCGTCGCTCCTTGATCCTTACTCTTCAAGGTAGACCAACCTTGAAAGTTTTATATCATTAACCTGCATATGCAGACCAGTTCACCTGACACCCAATAACGAGCATCATTAACTTTCCTCACCAACACAAGCCTTTCTTTAACTTGTCTCTATGATGAGAGATGAGTAGCTCAACCCTATACCCACACTATTGCGATTAAACCGTTGGTAAAAGGTTTTTTTACTCATTACTTTTCCTCTTTTTAGAGAAAGAAAATCGGCGAACATAAATGTCCGCCGATAAAATTAAATTTATTTAAGTTCAACTTTAGCACCAGCAGCTTCAAGTTGAGATTTAATTTTCTCTGCTTCTTCTTTAGAAGCCCCTTCTTTAATAGGCTTAGGGGCTCCTTCAACCAGATCTTTCGCTTCTTTAAGACCAAGTCCAGTAAGAGCACGAACTTCTTTAATAACATTAATTTTTTGCGCGCCACCTTCAACAAGAATAACATCAAATTCTGTTTTTTCTTCAGCAGCTGGAGCAGCACCACCAGCAACAGCAGCGACAGCTACAGGAGCAGCAGCCGAAACACCCCACTTTTCTTCAAGTAACTTAGAAAGCTCAGCAGCTTCCAAAAGAGTTAGATTAGAAAGGTCTTCTACGATCTTCGCTAGATCAGCCATTTTTAAATTCCTTTAATTAAAAGATTTGAACCATTATTAAAACTTATTCAAAAAAACAGAAAAGCATGAAAGCTCTTCCATCAACGTGAATAAACAGCCTTAAGCCGCCTTATCCTCCTGAGCATATGCGCCAATGACACGTGCAACCTGACCACCAGGTGCATTAACAACCTGTGCAATACGGGTTGCAGGAGTAGAAATCATACCTACAAGTTTTGCCCGCAACTCGTTTAATGAAGGCAACGAAGCCAATGACTTCACAGCATCTACAGTTAAACTTGTTGCCCCCATTGAACCGCCAAGGATGACAAATTTGTCATTGCTTTTTGCAAAATCAACAGCAACCTTCGGTGCTGTGATTGGATCTTCTGAATAAGCAATAAGTGTTTGTCCTGTAAACAAACCCATTATCGATTCAGATTCCGTGCCCTGAAGAGCGATTTTAGCAAGACGGTTTTTGGCGACTTTAACGGCACCGCCAGCTTCACCCATTTTCGAACGCAAATCGTTCATCTGTGAAACTGTCAGACCGGAATAATGTGCAACAACAACAGAACCAGACTTTTGAAAAGCCTCGTTAAGCCATGTAACAAATTCGCGTTTTTCCGCTCTATTCACTGTCTCTCTCCATTTAACAGATTTATTTTTAAACAAACCTGTTGGTTACCTTTGATAACATAAAACACTTCATGTCACCGATGAGGATCCTGTCCCCTTTTTCACGCACAGCGTTCAAAGGCAACCCTGGCTCAAACCCTTTAAGTCTTTAACTCTCAGTTTTTTACCCCAGTCTCATGCAGGTTTTTTTGATTAAGATGCTTAAAACATCACCTACAATCTCGGACAGGATATTCCGGAATTTCTCCCGGCATAACCTAAGCCCTATAAAGCTTAGATGGCTAAATGCCGGGCAAAACCGGCATTTAAAATATAATTTTAATCGTCACTTACCTCAAAAAATTATCAATCAGCTTATACTGACTCTGAACGAACCGTTGCTGGATCAACTTTAACACCAACCCCCATCGTTGAAGAAACAGCAACGCGCTTAATATACTCACCTTTTGCACTTTGCGGTTTTGCTTTAATAACTGCACTCGCAAAGGCTTTAATATTTTCTATGATTTTTTCAACACCAAAAGAAGCCTTCCCAATACCAGCATGCACAATCCCTGCTTTTTCAACACGAAACTCGACAGCACCACCTTTAGAAGCCTTGACAGCACCAGCAACATCAAGTGTTACAGTCCCAACTTTTGGATTTGGCATCAAACTGCGTGGACCAAGAATCTTACCAAGACGACCAACAAGAGGCATCATGTCTGGTGTTGCAATGCAACGATCAAAGTCAATCACCCCCCTATTAATGCTTTCAAACAAATCTTCAGCCCCCACAACATCCGCTCCTGCTGCCTTAGCTTCCTCAGCCTTATCTCCACGAGCAAAAACGGCAACACGAATATTTCTTCCCGTGCCATTCGGTAAATGAGCAACACCTCGAACCATCTGATCAGCATGACGAGGATCAACACCCAAGTTCATTGAAATTTCAATTGTTTCATCAAACTTAGCTACGGCACGCTCCTTAACCATTAAAACGGCATCTTTTAAAGCGTAAAGTTCATTAAAATCAATATCTTTTCGGATATTTTTTATTCTCTTTGCTACTTTTGCCATAATATTAGCCCACCACTTCTAAGCCCATCGAACGCGCAGAGCCTTCAATCATACGCATCGCTGCCTCAATGTCATTTGCATTAAGATCCTTCATCTTTGATTCCGCAATCAAACGAATTTTATCGCGAGAGATACTTCCTACAGACACCTTACCAGGCTCCTTTGAACCAGATTTCAGCTGCGCTTCTTTCTTTAAAAAGAACGACACAGGAGGTGTCTTGAGAGAAAACGTAAAAGACTTATCTTGGTAATACGTAATAACAACTGGAATCGGTGCCCCTTTTTCCATTTCTTGTGTGGCTGCATTAAACGCCTTACAAAATTCCATGATATTAATACCACGTTGCCCAAGAGCCGGACCAATTGGTGGAGATGGAGTAGCAGCCCCTGCAGAAACCTGCAACTTGAGCTGACCTATACTTTTTTTTGCCATAATAACCTGCCTTCAATTTCACTGGTATACGAACAATTTATCTTGCTTTCTACCCGCTGCAGTGATGTGGTGCGGATCATTAAGCCGACAAAAGCCATAAATCACCTCCCACTCCTTCCTTAAAGTAATTAAAACTACTCTAAGTCTCATCAGAGTTTTTCAACCTGACCAAATTCCAAATCAACAGGCGTAGGACGCCCAAAAATGAGGACCTCAACCTTAAGACGAGAGCGCTCTTCTTCAACCTCTTGAACAATTCCATTAAACGAAACAAAAGGACCATCAGCAACGCGAACTTGCTCTCCAACCTCAAACAACACAGAAGACTTTGGAGATTCAACCCCTTCCTGAACTTGTTTGAGAATTTGCTCAACCTCTCGATCAGAAATCGGAACAGGACGCGCATCCGATCCTAAAAAACCTGTCACTTTAGGTGTATTCTTAATAAGATGATAAACTTCATCGGTTAATTCAGCACGAACAAGAACATAACCAGGAAAAAATTTTCGTTCAGTATCGACTTTACGTCCGCGGCGAACTTCTACAACACGCTCCGTTGGAACAAAAATCTTTTCAAACAGATGATCAAGTCCTTTTTGCTTTGCCTCCTTATCAATAGCTTCCGCTACTTTCTTTTCAAAATTTGAATATGCCTGAACAATATACCAACGAGCCGCCACAGTCACACTTCCTTACATTCTCAACCAAAAAGATATTTCAGAAGATCAATAACCCGCCAAACACCAAAATGCATAACCTGATCCACAATAAAAAAGAAAGCTGAAGCCAATGCGGTTACCAACAAAACCATAACAGTAGAGATAACCGTCTCGCGACGCGTAGGCCACTTTACTTTAACTGTTTCTGCATAAACTTGCTTCAAAAAGGCAATTGGATTGGTTTTAGATGCCATCGTCACACTATACTCTCTCGCCCTATTACACTCTCTTTTAGTGCTATTGTGTTTTATCCAACAAAATAAATACAAAAAAATGCAAAAGCCACCTTTTAGACTGATGCAATTCTTTACTTTCTATTCAATAGCGTTTCACACACAAAAAAACAAGCCCTAGATAAAAAAAAGCGAAAAAGACAGTAAGATCCGCTCCCCCATATCTAAAATCCTATTCCCCTTTGGCAGGGGCAGCAGGACTTGAACCCGCGACCTGCGGTTTTGGAGACCGCCGCTCTACCAACTGAGCTATACCCCTAACTTTGAAAATTAAAACACCTTTAGTAACCTTTCAACAAGCATTATTTATTCAATGATCTTAGAGACGATACCGGCACCAACAGTACGACCACCTTCACGAATAGCAAAACGAAGCTTCTCTTCCATCGCTATCGGCACAATCAGTGACACATCCATCGCAACATTATCACCGGGCATAACCATTTCCGTTCCCTCTGGAAGCGTAACAATACCCGTAACATCCGTCGTACGGAAGTAAAACTGTGGACGATAATTCGTGAAAAACGGCGTATGACGCCCCCCTTCATCTTTCGTCAAAATGTAAGCCTCGGCTTTAAAACGTGTATGAGGGGTAACAGACCCAGGCTTCGCCAATACCTGACCACGCTCAATCCCTTCACGATCAACACCACGAAGTAGCGCGCCAATATTATCACCAGCTTGACCTTGGTCTAAAAGCTTGCGGAACATTTCAACACCTGTCACCGTCGTCTTAGATGTTGGACGAATACCGATAATCTCAATTTCCTCGCCAACTTTAATAACACCACGCTCAACACGACCCGTAACAACCGTTCCACGTCCCGATATCGAAAATACATCTTCTATCGGCATCAAGAATGGTTGATCAACAGGACGTTCAGGGGTTGGAATATAATTATCAACCTCACTCATCAAAAGACGAACCGCATCTTCACCAATGCTTTTATCCTTGTCCTCAAGGGCAGCTAACGCAGAACCTTTTACAATTGGGATTTCATCTCCTGGAAAATCATATTTGGATAAAAGTTCCCGAACCTCAAGCTCTACAAGTTCCAAAAGTTCCGCATCATCAACTTGATCAACTTTATTGAGGAAAACAACAATCGCTGGAACTCCAACCTGACGAGCAAGCAAAATATGCTCACGGGTCTGTGGCATCGGACCATCAGCTGCAGAAACAACCAAAATGGCACCATCCATCTGCGCTGCCCCTGTGATCATATTTTTCACATAATCTGCGTGTCCAGGACAGTCAACGTGGGCATAGTGACGGCTTTCCGTTTCATACTCAACGTGTGCTGTAGAAATGGTAATACCACGGGCACGTTCTTCTGGTGCTGCATCAATTTGGTCGTATGCTTTAAACTCACCAAAAAATTTCGTAATCGCCGCTGTCAATGAAGTCTTCCCATGATCAACGTGACCAATCGTACCAATATTAACATGCGGTTTCGTTCGTTCAAATTTGCTCTTCGCCATCGCTATTAATCTCTTGTTTTATTCTCTATCTTTGTTAGCACCTAGAAACAGGCCTGCAGAACTGAATTCAACTGGACCCTACACAAGCCCAATCACCACAACTCTTAGACGGAAAATCCCGCCCACTTTAAATAATGGAATATTTTCCATTATACCTACTTGCCTAATCATCAACAACCATTTGGAGCGGGTAGCGGGAATCGAACCCGCGTATTCAGCTTGGAAGGCTGCTGCTCTACCATTGAGCTATACCCGCATGACCACGTACTAACTCTCCTTCGATGAATGGTGGAGGGGGTTGGATTCGAACCAACGTAGCATACGCAACGGATTTACAGTCCGCCCCCTTTAACCACTCGGGCACCCCTCCATTACACCGGCAAAGTCGCGCGATGAGGCATCACGACAACCATCTTGAACACCCATTCAATTCAATCTGATTGCGAAGTGGTTATGACGATTACGATTGTATCTGTCAACAGAATAAATACAATTCTGTACAAATTTCCTGCTCATAACGTTAAATTATAGATTTTTTCTAGCTATTTTTCTTATTAAAACGCTATAAAGGAGTTATGAAAGAAAAAACATCACAAAATTCTCATTATGCTCGTTTACGTCGCCGATATCGCGATGCAAAAGGCTTTCCTTCTCAATCTTCTACACATCTTAAGAAGGAAGCCGCTTCTTTACAGCAAGGAATTATCCATCTTTATGGCATTCATTCTGTCCAGGCTGCTTTAAAAAACCCAAAAAGAATTTTTAAATGTCTTTACGTTACACAAAATGCATTAAAACGATTAAATATATCCGAATCAGATTATCCTTGTCCTGTTACATTATGTACCCCCAAATATCTTGATTCGCTCGTTGGAAGTGAAGCCGTTCATCAAGGGATTGTTTTGGAAACTTCTCCTCTCAAACCATGCAAACTATCGGAACTCACCAATACTGATCTGGTCATTGTCATGGATCAAATTACTGATCCACATAATGTTGGCGCTATTATGCGCTCTGCCGTTGCATTTAAAGCTAAGGCACTTATTACCACTTGCCGCCACTCTCCCCAAGAAAGCGGTGTTCTTGCGAAAGCGGCATCAGGAGCTCTGGAAATGATTCATTATATCACCGTCCGAAATCTCGCTGAAACTCTTCAAGAACTCCATCAAACAGGTTTTACGAGCTTTGGTCTCGATTCAGAAGGGGATCAACCTTTAGAAACAACATTAACAGGGAATAAAATTGCTCTTGTTTTAGGAGCAGAAGGGAAAGGCTTACGAAAAAAAACACGCGAAACCGTTTGCGCTTTAGCGCGCCTTGATATGCCTGGAAATATTAAATCATTAAATGTTTCAAACGCAGCAACAATAGCACTTTATGTGACACATAAATATCTTAGATTCTAGCTTTTAATTTTTTGTGCAATATCAAAAAAACCACCCAACAAAAAACCTGTAAGAAACCCGCCAATATGTGCTTCCCATGCTATTGAGATACCATTTTCTTTAAACAGAACGAAAGAAATACCTATGATAACATCAGCCGCCAACCATACACCTATATAAATAAGTACGCCCTTGGAACAAAGGGCTTTTTTGATGGATAATAAAGTCCCCAAAGGTTTTTCGTTTTGCGCATTGACACCTAAACAACCGCTGGGAAAACCATAACGTGCAATAGCCCCCATCATTCCAGATACAGCACCTGATGCTCCAACAAGTGATATGATACTTTCTTGATGAAATGTAAAATAAGTCAAAACAGAAATAACTGCCGTTAGCACCCAAAAAATTAAAAAACGTAAAACACCAAAATGTTTTACTAAAGGAGAACCAAAAACCAAAAGCCAAACCATATTAAGAGCAACATGTTTAAAACTACCATGCATAAATGAATAACTCACCATGGTATAAAAAAATGCGATAGGATTCGTCTTAAACAACGCTGGTGTAAATGAAAAAAACTCAAAACTTTCAATATAACGCTGATGGGAAAAAAAATACTGAGGAATACAATAAAGACAAAAACAAAATACGATCAAGACAACAATAATAAAGGGAACATTCAATAAGGGTTCTTTGGGTTGTCTCGGCAATTGGGAAACATTCTTATCTTGATGACGAGAAACTTTCATTGGATAAAATCTCTTATTCTTTAAAAGAAATGGTCATTCTTTACACAAAGTAAAGACACCACTCCTGGTGATACGGAATTTTTTAACGCCTCTTCAAGCCCCCTTTTTTCATTTTCAACAGCTCACCGGAAAAAACACCTGTCTGTTATATAAAAGATTTTCAAAAGTATGGATATTAAAAATATAATTTACAAAATGAGTGATATCCTTCTTATTAAAATGTGTAGTTTATCATGCCATGTATAAAAACTTATGAATAAACAAACTGACTTATGAGGCACTCTATCATAAAAATATCAAATACATACATGTTGCTTTTTGCCAGAAATATCCAGTTTTTGCATTTTTTAAATCCGGCTATACTTCAATTCTAAATAATCTTAAACCTCTCTTGTTCCAATAACAGAGCTTGAATTACTTCTACTCTTTGAATGAAAAAAATCTCCATGTGCATAAAGGCTACCAACACATTTGTTTTGTCTCAATATCATCATTGGTGTTTCATAAATTACGCATTTGAAAGTCTGTTTCCCCATAAAGGCAATGTTTTGATCTATAATGATAATTTAGTTTTATTTATATTGAGTTAGATCTCTCAATACCGTAAGATTCTTCCAATCCAAACTTAGTTTATACTGGATCAAGGAAAACCATTCGCTTGCACATTACAAGGAAGAAAAGTTGTGATGATAAAAACTGTCGGGCAACATTGGAAGCGGACCCAAGTGTGTGATAGTGCCTGCTTTCTCCTTTACAAATGTAAAGATGGGAAATACTCAATGAATTTATCATTATACCACTAACAAATGCCATCGCGAAATGGATTTCACGCGCCTTAAGAAAAAGATCTCTTTAAATAGTCTTATCCACATACCCGCTGCTTATAACGAATAAGGCAATCCTTTTGATCGTTTCAATATAAGAAAGTTTGCAATGAGAAAATCATAGAAATTCAAATCTCATTCAAATTGTAAAATAATAACGCACTATTATTGAAGAGGTAAGTTTTGAGAACTCTGCTTACAATCTTTTAACCACACATCATAAATAGGATGCTCAACAGCGTTCAAACCAGGACTATCTGCAAACATCCAGCCTGTGAAAATACGCCGTATTTTTTTATCTAATGTTACTTCATTGACTTCAACAAAACCTGTTGTACGCGTTGGTTCATCTTTAGAGCTCGTATAACAAGCACGGGGTGTTACCTGTAATGCACCATACTGATAAACTTCACCAAGAGAAACTTCAAAACGCGTCGTTCGCCCCGTTATTTTATCAAGGCCTGCAAATACAACAATTCCATTGCTAATACGTTCAGCCCGTCCCCCACTATTTAAGGATAAAAACACTAAAATTTCCATTAAAAAAATATATATAAAATTTCTCACCCTCAACAATAAAAAAAAACTCATCATATCAAAACCAATCGCACCTTAAAAATAAATCTTGTTATAACGTAGAGGCAAATAAGACAAAAATACACGCGCCCATTAAAACATTTTATTTTTTAGGTGACCACGCATCATAATCTTCACGTACACAAGGACGCTCATCATTATAAGAAATAGCCCCCTTTGGTCGATAGGCCTCACTTGTTCCTGTCATATTTGCAACGTGCGGCTTCTCCCATTCATAGGGATGATAATCCTCCTGTGTTGGAGGACACTCACAGCGATGATGAATCCAGCCGTGCCAGCCTGGTGGAATAGTAGAAGGCTCAGAATAGTCTTTATAAATAACCCAACGATGCGGATAACCATCCTTATGAAATCCCCCTTCATAATATATATTGCCAAATTGATCTTCCCCTATCCGCTTACCTTTGCGCCATGTAAAAAAACGCGTACCAATGGTATTACCATTCCACCAGGTAAAGATTTGCTTAAAAAAATGAGCCATTTTCTATTCCATTTCTTCAGTATGCTCATGAAATCAATCACTGGAATAAACTTGTTAATGCTTTAAATTACCGGTCAATTCAGCACAACTCCAAGTAATAGGATAACTTTTTATCCCTTAATTTCGAGAAGATATCATATTTATAAATTCTTCTCCACCCCATAAAATTTAATCTATGCCAAGTTTTATTTTAACTAATTCATTAACAGTTTGAGGATTTGCCTTGCCGCCTGTTGCTTTCATGACCTGTCCAACAAACCAACCTGCTAAAGCAGGCTTTTGTTTTGCTTGCACAACTTTATCAGAATTATTGGCAACGATCTCATCAACAGCTCTTTCAATAGCCTTTGTATCTGTTACCTGCTTCATATTGCGCTCTTCTACAACTTGGCGTGGTTCTCCCCCCTCATTCCAAATAATCTCAAAAAGATCTTTAGCTATTTTTCCAGAAATAATACCTTCTTTTATAAGATCAATAATGCTTCCCAACTGATTTGGCGATACTGGTGACTCTTCAATTTCACGATTATCTTTATTTAAAGCCCCTAAAAGATCATTAATCACCCAATTGGCCACTATTTTTCCATCACGCCCATACGCTACTTCTTCAAAATAATCAGCAATAGCCTTTTCTGTCACAAGAATGGAAGCATCATACACTGTCAATCCCATTTCCTTAACAAAACGTGCTTTTATAGCGTCAGGCAATTCTGGTAAATCCGCTGCCAAAGCATCCACAAATGCTTGATCAAATTCTAATGGTAAAAGATCAGGATCAGGAAAATAACGATAATCATGCGCTTCTTCCTTTGAGCGCATAGAGCGAGTTTCACCTTTAGTGGCATCAAAAAGCCGGGTTTCTTGCTCTATGATGCCTCCATCTTCTAAAATTGCGATCTGACGACGGGCTTCATACTCAATCGCTTGACCAATGAAGCGAATAGAATTAACATTTTTGATTTCACAACGCGTTCCAAAAGCTTCACCAGGACGACGAACGGATACATTAACATCCGCGCGCATAGACCCTTCATCCATATTGCCATCACAAGTCCCTAAATAACGAACAATCGTACGCAATTTTGTCATATAGGCTTTGGCTTCATCTGATGAGCGCATATCAGGTTTGGAAACAATTTCCATAAGCGCAACACCAGAGCGATTGAGATCTACGAAAGACATCGTCGGATGTTGATCATGCATCGATTTTCCAGCATCCTGTTCAAGATGTAATCTTTCAATTCCTACTTCGATATCCTCAAATTGGCCTTTCGAATCTGGACCAACAGATACGGTAATTTTTCCCTCTCCTACAATGGGATAGCGAAACTGAGAAATCTGATACCCCTGCGGTAAATCTGGATAAAAATAATTTTTACGATCAAAAACAGATTTTAAATTAATATGCGCTTTTAATCCCAAACCTGTCCGAACTGCTTGACGAACACATTCTTGATTAAGAACAGGCAACATCCCTGGCATAGCCGCATCAATAAGAGATACATGACTGTTCGGCTCTGCACCAAATTTGGTTGATGCACCTGAAAAAAGTTTCGAATTTGATATGATTTGCGCATGAACCTCCATGCCAATGATGACTTCCCAATCACCTGTAACGCCAGAAATAAAACGCTTAGAATCAGGAGTACGCGTATCCATGATGCTCATTGCCAATCCACTACCAATATTTTAAAACATATGTCACGGTTTATTTCAAACCACTCACAGTACAAGCTTAGAATATAACATCACAACAAACCTGATTCCATCAGGCTTGTTTTGTTTTCGGAAATATTAAGCTTTTTTAGGAGCCTTTTTCTTAGCCGATGTTTTCTCTGCAGACTTCTCTTTCACTGCAGATTTTTTCTTTGCCGGCTTTTCCTCAGGGACATCTAACTCGTCATATTCTTTCATTAATTCTTCAATCGTCACTTCTTTATCTGTGACTTTTATCTGTGCCAACAAATGATCAATGACTTTTTCTTCAAAAATCGGAGCACGTAGATTTTCAACAGCTTCCGGAGTCTTACGGAAAAAGTCCATAATCTCTTTTTCTTGGCCAGGATATTGACGAACTTGCTCAAAAACAGCTGCTTTTAGCTCATCCTCACTAACTTTAACACCAACCTTCATTCCAATTTCAGAAAGCACCAAACCAAGACGGACGCGACGTTGCGCAAGGACACGATATTCCTCCCGCGCCTTTTCTTCTGTAACACCCTCGTCCTCAAAACTACGCCCAGCCTTTTTCAAATCATCATTAACCTGAGCCCATATATTATTGAATTCAATTTCTAAAAGTCCTTCAGGAATCTCAAAATTATAATCAGCATCTAAAGCATCAAGAATTTGACGCTTAACTTTCTGACGTGTCATTGAACCATATTGACTTTCAATCTGTCCACGAACAACCTCGCGCAAGCGGTCTAGAGATTCTAAGCCGACCTTTTTCGCCGCCTCATCATCAATTTTTAATTCATCTGGTCTAAAGACAGCTTTGACAGAAATGTCAAACTCTGCTTCCCGTCCTGCTAAATGTGTTGCACCGTAATTATCTGGGAATTTAACAGAAATCGTTTTTGCATCTCCAGCTTTTACACCAACCAACTGCTCTTCAAAACCAGGAATAAATTGTTTTGATCCAAGAATCAGTTGTGCATCATTATCTGTCCCACCTTCAAATGGAACCCCCTCAAGCTTACCTAGATAATCTATGGTAATACGATCACCTTCTTCGGAAGATCCCTCTTTTAGGGAATAATTACGCGTAGAAGAAAGGACGCGATTGACTTGCTCATCAATATCCTTTTCAGGAATAGCTGCAATTTCACGAATAACTTCAATATGTTCAAAGGCTTTAATTTCAATTTTTGGCAAAACTTCATACTTTAAACTAAAAGTAAAATCGGCTTTTCCATCTAGAATTTTCTCATCTTCATCTATATCAATTTTTGGTTGCATCGCTGGGCGTTCATTGCGGTCCGCTAAAACAGAACGTGGCGCATCAGCGAGTATCTCATTGAGAATCTCTGCCATGAAAGATTTACCATACATTTTTCGCAAATGCCCACCGGGCACTTTACCAGGACGAAAACCATTAAGCTTGATTTTACCCTTGGTATCATCCAATCGCTCATTCAACTTTTCTTCTAAATCTTTCGCTGGAACCACGATCTTAATTTCGCGCTTCAGTCCTTCATTAAGCGTCTCGGTAACCTGCATTAAACACCTTCATTTTTCTAAGGAGAGGGATAAACCCACTCTAATCATCATTACATTCTAACACTTCAAGTGTTACATTACCATGAAGCGGAATTCCAGATACGTAGAAATCCGTAGCACTTAAGGGATTGCTTTGGTGCGGATGGAGGGACTCGAACCCCCACGGTCTCCCGCCAGAACCTAAATCTGGTGCGTCTACCAATTTCGCCACATCCGCTCAAACTTAGAAAGCTAATAACCTTATACAAGCGGCGTTTCTATACCATTAATTATAGAAAAAAAGCAAACAAATATATTAAAAAAACTCAATACACCTCTTTCTTACAAAGAACAAAAACAAAATCTATGCTTTTCATACACAGCGACTTACGTTAATAAGTCAACTATGTTAAAGACATTTGATACTCCAATTCATATTATCGGTGGCGGTCTTGCGGGGTGTGAAGCAAGCTGGCAAATCGCTCAATCAGGAATTCCTGTTATTTTGCATGAAATGCGTCCCGAAAAAAAATCAAATGCCCATAAAACCGATAAATTGGCAGAACTGGTTTGTTCAAATTCCTTTCGTTCTGATGATTCATCAACAAATGCCGTAGGACTTTTACATGCTGAAATGCGATTAGCGAAATCGTTAATTATGAAAGCGGCTGATACCAACAAAGTCCCCGCGGGGAGTGCTCTTGCTGTTGATCGCGACGGATTTTCAAAAACTGTGACATCAGCCCTTGAAAACCATTCGCTTATAACGATCAAACGTGAAGAAGTTCAAGAGATTCCTAAGGATTGGCAACATGTTGTCATTGCAACGGGCCCCCTGACCTCACCTGCACTTTCTCAAGAATTACAAGCAATAACTGGTGCAAAAGCTCTTTCTTTTTTTGATGCTATTGCACCTATTATCCATACCGATAGTATTAATATGAACATTTGTTGGTATCAATCGCGCTATGATAAAATTGGTCCTGAGGGAACAGGGAAAGATTATCTTAATTGTCCCCTTAATAAGGAACAATATGAAGCATTCGTTGAAGCATTAAAAAATGCTGAAAAAACAGAGTTTCGTGATTTTGAAAAAACACCCTATTTTGATGGATGCCTCCCTATTGAAATTATGGCTGAGAGCGGACTAGAAACTTTAAGACATGGACCTATGAAACCTATGGGCTTAACCAATGCCTATAATCCAACCGTTAAACCCTATGCTGTCGTTCAATTACGTCAAGATAATAAACTCGGAACGCTTTACAATATGGTTGGTTTTCAAACAAAATTGAAATATGGTGAACAAGTTCGCATTTTTAGAATGATTCCCGGTCTTGAAAAAGCAGAATTTGCACGTCTTGGTGGTCTTCACCGCAATACCTATCTCAACTCTCCAATCATTCTTGATCAAACCCTTCGTTTAAAACAAAAAAAACAACTACGCTTTGCAGGGCAAATTACCGGATGTGAAGGTTATGTAGAATCAGCAGCTATAGGGCTTCTTGCTGGGCGTTTTGCTGCTGCCGAATATCATCACAACTGTCCTTGCCTCCCCCCACTAACCACAGCATTCGGAGCTCTTTTGAATCATATTACGGGGGGCCATATTATAGATGAAGAAGCAGAAAGACAGTCTTTTCAACCAATGAATATCAATTTTGGACTCTTTCCCCCTATTGTGTCTCTTAAAAACTCAGGAAAACGCTTGTCAAGTAAAGAAAAAAAATTAGCAAAAAAACAAGTTATAACAGCGAGAGCCCTCAATGATTGTATTCAGTGGTTAACAAATTAAAGAATCCAAGAACTCCTATTTATAAAAAGCACACGATTCGTCATTCATCCCATCTACTGAAGAAATTTCTATCATTCTTATTAAAAAATACATTATAAAACCTTGTTAAAATACTCTCTCAATCAATAGAAACGGCTTTACACTTCATCGTTTATTTAACAATGTAGGAGTAAAATATTTTGTTTCTATAGAAAAAATTTACTTTTATACACAATTTAATATATTTCAACGATAAAAATGAAATAATAAATAAATATATTATAAGAAAGAATTAGATAATACTTTAATTTTTATTACTATTAATATTTTTATACTATATATATTATTTAATCATAAGATTTTTTAATTCATTAATATTTATGATTGTCTCTTATTTTTAATTTTTGTATTATGAATAAAAATATTCTCTTGCATATCAGAAGTAAAATAAAGATATGAACCTAAAATATTTAAAACAGAGCTGAATATATCTCTTCCATCTCAAATGCCACGAAAAATCGCAATATTGAAATGACGAAGCTGCTTTATAATGTTACAATGCATTCATTCATCATAACAATTTATGTCTTTCTATAGTGAATGAGAAATTTAAGTATCGTAAAATTTTTTTATTTCAGACTCTCTTATAGTCAATCAATAAAGGTGATTTGCTTAGTCAGTTAAGCACTGGCTCACACAAGCGAAGTTAGTGTTGTAAGTTAAGAGAATTATTAAAAAAGGAATAAAACTGTCCTTTATGCGCCCGCCTCAAATGTCGCGAGCTGATTGAACCATTATAAAAACTAAGAAAATAATATGATGGCGTTAATATGCACTTCTATCAAGCAAAAAAGGTGGTTTAGTAGATTTTATACGTTTTACAGCATTTTTTGTTTTATATTTATAAGTACTGTTTCTGAATAAAAACTTTAGCCCTTCCACATAACAAAAGTTAACGTCATATTTTATAAGCTATGTAATGACTTATTATTAAAGTGGAATATTTATTGAAACGGCTAAAAATATATATTTCACGCCTATGGCATTTTATACAATTTATGAAATGAGACAAATGGTACGAAGACTCAAAATTTTTATATGAAAAACGTGTATAATATCCCTGTCTAAAAAATATCTGTAAAAAAAACCCGCTTATAAATAAATCGGGTTTTTTTAATGTTGTTTAAATTATTTTTTATTAACTGCTTCTTTAAGGCTTTTTCCTGCAGAAAATTTGGGTACAGAACGTGCTGGAATATCAATTTCAGCGCCAGTTGAAGGATTACGCCCCTTTGTCGCAGCACGATGAGAAACTTCAAAAGTGCCAAAACCTGGAAGACGCACATCCCCCCCTGAAGCTAAAGCTTCTGTTACAGAAGCCATAAAAGCATCAACAACAGCACCAGCTTGCACTTTCGAAACACCTGCCTTTTCAGCAACGGAACTAACCAATTCACTTTTATTCATGAGATATTTCCTTTCCCTATATTAGCTGACAACATGACTTAATCATGTTATTGGTCAGTTTATTGAAAAGTACAGCAAACAGAAGTCTTATTTTTATCCAATACATTGTTTTTTAGCAATAATCACAGTTATTCACGGAATTTTTCACTTTTTTTTAATAAAAAACAAAATAATAACCGTAACATCACCTTCTGTGCTTCAAAAAATGTCGTTATAAGTGAAATGAGTGAATCAGTGCGCAATCTGTATTCCTTCACTATCGCTGTTCTCTGACCGGATAGGGACAGCCACTGTAGAAGGTTCTTGCCATTCAATAGTGTCAGGAAAACGAACCAAAGCGTGTTTCAAAACTTCACTCACATGATTTACCGGAATAATTTCCATGTTATTTTTGACATCGTCAGGAATATCAACCAGATCTTTTGCATTTTCTTCAGGAATAAGTACTTTTTTTATCCCTCCTCGAAGTGCAGCTAAGAGTTTCTCTTTTAATCCACCAATTGGTAAAACACGTCCACGTAAAGTAATTTCACCAGTCATGGCTATATCTTTATGTACAGCGATCCCTGTAAGGACCGAAACAATTGCTGTCACCATTGCAATCCCAGCAGATGGACCATCTTTTGGTGTCGCTCCCTCTGGAACATGAACATGGATATCGCGTTTTTCAAAAAGTGGAGGTTCGATCCCAAAATCAACAGCACGAGAACGTACATAAGATGCTGCCGCGGAAATAGACTCTTTCATAATATCACGCAAATTTCCAGTTACGGTCATCTTGCCTTTGCCGGGCATCATTACACCTTCAATGGTCAATAACTCTCCACCCACTTCTGTCCACGCAAGTCCTGTCACAACACCAATGTGATTTTCTCCTTCAATCTGATTATAGTGATAGCGTTTAACACCTAGGAAATCATCGAGATTACTTTCTGTAACTTTTACAAATTTTTGATGCGTTTTGAGAATTTTTGTAACAGATTTACGGGCAATTTTCATGAGTTCACGCTCAAGATTACGAACACCTGCTTCACGTGTGTAAAACTGAATAATCGATCTTAGTGCTCCATCAGAAATGCTGAGTTCTTTTTTAGACAAACAGTGGTCTTTGAGTGCTTTTGGTAAAAGATGCTGCTTAACAATTTCCATTTTTTCGCATTCAGTATAACCAGCAATACGAATAATTTCCATTCGATCCATTAACGGACCTGGAATATTAAGCGTATTGGCAGTTGTGATAAACATGACATCAGAAAGATCATATTCAACTTCCAAATAGTGGTCGATGAATGTACCATTTTGTTCAGGATCAAGAACCTCTAATAAAGCAGAGGAAGGATCTCCACGAAAATCTTGTCCCATTTTATCAATTTCATCAAGCAAGAAAAGCGGATTAGATTTTTTTGCTTTTTTCATAGACTGAATAATTTTTCCAGGCATCGAACCAATATATGTTCGGCGATGTCCGCGAATTTCTGCTTCATCCCGCACACCTCCCAACGAGATACGAACATATTCACGCCCTGTTGCCTTTGCAATAGAGCGCGCTAATGATGTTTTTCCAACACCAGGAGGACCTAACAAACAAATAATGGGACCTTTTATCTTTGACGCACGACTTTGTACAGCCAAATACTCAATAATTCGTTCCTTAACTTTTTCAAGACCGAAATGTTCATTATTCATGATCTTTTCAGCAAAATCTAAATTGTTTTTAATCTTAGATTTTTTACCCCAAGGCATTGCTAATAACCAATCAAGATAGTTACGGACAACTGTTGCTTCCGCGGACATAGGAGACATATTCCGTAATTTTCTCAATTCTGCTCCAGCTTTTTCCTGTGCTTCCTTGGAAAGTTTTGTACTCTTAATACGGTCTTCTAGTTCAGAGAGCTCATCGCGGTTATCATCTCCTGCTCCTAACTCTTTTTGAATAGCCTTCATTTGCTCATTGAGATAATATTCCCGTTGGTTTTTTTCCATTTGCCGTTTAACGTGCGAACGAATACGTTTTTCAACCTGCAAAACAGAAATTTCTCCTTCCATGAAAGACAGAACACGTTCAAGACGGGCTCGTACAGGTAAGAGCTCTAATATTTCCTGCTTTTCTGCAAGTTTAATCATCAAATGAGAGGCAATCGTATCCGCAAGCTTAGATGGATTATCAATCAGCCCTATCGCATTGACCACTTCAGGAGAGATTTTTTTGTTAAGCTTTACATAGTTTTCAAAATAAGCAACCACCGACCTTGAAAGAGCTTCAATCTCAACATCACCTTCTCTAGGCTCTTCTGTAACAACTGCAAAAGCCTGATGATAACCATCACTTAAAGCAAATTGACTAATTTTTGCACGCGCAGTCCCTTCAACCAAAACCTTTACAGTGCCATCAGGAAGCTTTAAAAGTTGGAGAATATTTGCAAATGTACCAATATGATAAATATCCTCTGATTTTGGATCATCATCAGAAGCGTTTTTTTGTGTCACCAAGAGTATTTGCTTATCAACCGCCATCGTTTCTTCAAGAGCACGAATTGATTTTTCGCGGCCCACAAAAAGTGGAACAATCATATGGGGGAAGACAACAATATCACGAAGAGGTAAAACAGCATAAGCCCCATCTCTCACTTCATCTGTCTTTTCATCAATATATTGCATAACTCTCCTTTCTGGAGCCTATGAGTTATCTATAACACCAAGCCCACCCTTAGAAAACCTCAGCTCTCCACAATACACGAAATGGTAATTGCTAACACATAAATCAAGCATTATAATGATATTATTAGAAATGCCTATTAAATACCGTTCGTTACCCACTTTTATATTGTATATCGCACAATGTCATGCTGATACATTTTCTTTATCTTCTGTACGTTCTGAGTAAATATAAAGAGGACGCGCTTTCCCATCGACAACATCGCTCGAAATAACCACTTCTTGAACCCCTTCAAGAGCCGGTAATTCAAACATCGTCTCAAGAAGGATCTTCTCCATAATAGAACGTAAACCACGTGCACCCGTTTTACGTTCAATAGCCTTCTTCGCAATAGCGCGTAAAGCATCTTCGTGAAATGCTAACTCAACATTTTCCATTTCAAAAAGACGCTGATATTGCTTTACCAATGCATTTTTAGGTTGTGATAAAATTTGTACGAGAGCGTTAATGTCTAAATCCTCTAAGGTAGCGACTATAGGAAGACGCCCAATAAATTCTGGTATTAAACCAAACTTTATAAGATCTTCAGGCTCTAAATCACGAAAAATCTCACCAACACAACGTTCATCAGGAGCCTTAACAGTCGCAGAAAAACCAATAGAAGTTTTTTCACCACGCCCTGAAATAATCCGCTCTAAACCTGCAAAAGCTCCTCCACAAATGAATAAAATGTTTGTGGTATCAACCTGAAGAAACTCTTGTTGCGGATGTTTACGTCCACCTTGTGGAGGAACAGAAGCAATCGTTCCTTCCATAATTTTTAGCAATGCTTGCTGAACCCCTTCTCCAGAAACATCTCTTGTAATAGAAGGATTGTCAGCCTTACGAGAAATCTTATCGACCTCATCAATATAAACAATACCACGCTGTGCACGCTCAACATTATAATCCGCCGCTTGAAGAAGTTTTAAAATAATATTTTCAACATCTTCACCCACATAACCTGCTTCAGTCAAAGTGGTCGCATCCGCCATCGTAAAAGGGACATCAATAATACGTGCTAATGTTTGTGCGAGATAAGTTTTACCGCAGCCCGTTGGACCAACAAGAAGAATATTTGATTTAGCCAACTCAATATCACTGCTTTTAGACTGATGCGCCAACCGTTTATAATGATTATGAACTGCGACAGAAAGAACACGCTTTGCATGCTGCTGACCAATAACATAATCATCAAGAACGGATATAATTTCCTGTGGAGTAGGGACACCATCACGCACCTTAACGCCAGAAGACTTATTTTCTTCCCGAATAATATCCATGCAAAGCTCTACACATTCATCACAGATAAATACAGTAGGCCCCGCAATGAGCTTACGCACCTCATGCTGACTCTTGCCGCAGAACGAGCAATAGAGAGTATTTTTTGATTCGTTCCCGCTATTGCTAATTTTGCTCATTTTTCTTTCCTTTCACCACGATAGATGAATACTTCGCCTTTTCAAAGGAAGCTTTTCATCATGAAAACTAAAAGACATATAGAAAACCATGGATGTCTCAATATTTTTAGGTGTTTCTCTTAACTTTTTGCGATACTCTTTACAAAAATCTTCAATTAAAGTAGCTGTTTTTTCTATAAAAATTCTTAATCTTTTTCTTCTTTTTCAGTTTCTGCACGATACTGTATAACATCATCAACTAAACCAAACGCTTTTGCTTCTTCTGCTGTCATAAAATGATCGCGATCAAGCGTTCTCTCAATAACCTCATAATCCTGACCTGTATGTTGAACATAAATTTCATTTAAACGCCGTTTCATCTTTATAATATCTTGTGCATGTCGCTCAATATCTGAAGCTTGACCTTGAAAACCACCAGATGGCTGATGCACCATAATACGCGCATTTGGCAATGTAAAACGATGACCTTTTGCTCCAGCTGTGAGCAATAATGATCCCATAGATGCCGCCTGCCCCATGCAAAGCGTAGAAACAGGAGGGCGAATAAATTGCATAGTATCATAAATAGCCATACCAGATGTCACGACACCCCCTGGCGAATTAATATAAAGACTAATTTCTTTTTTAGGATTTTCCGCTTCCAAGAAAAGTAATTGTGCACAAACAAGCATTGCCATACCATCTTCAACAGGACCATTAATAAAAATAATCCGCTCCTTTAAAAGACGGGAAAAAATATCATAAGCCCGTTCACCACGATTGGTTTGCTCAATCACCATAGGAACAAGGCTTAATGCTGTTTTCATTGGATCACTCATATTTTTACTTTCCTTGTCATATAACAATCGCTTTTTACACATTCAATATTTTTATCCATAGGCTAATATTACTCTCTTGTGCAAGCGACAATCAAGAGCCCTTTAGGATAGATTAAAATCCCAATGGTTAAAATAGCGATAATAACTCTACCTAAACAAATTATGAGCCTCAGGAATGCGAGAAACTGCCCAATGATAAAAACTTCTTTCCTGAGGTCTTTGGTCTTTCTGTGAATATGAAATCCTATCAAGCGTGAATCTGTAAGCGGTCTTACGCCAAAAGCTGGTTCAAAGATGTGCTCAGTTTTTCGCCCAGTCCAATAATAAAAAGTTTCCTTTTCCTTTGCCTCGTGAAAAAAAACATATTGTTTTGCTAACCGTGAAATACCGTCATTCCCAATATCGTAACGCCAAGATTTCCCGGTAAAATTAGATTTTTTTTCTCTTTAACCAGAATGGTCTCCAAACACGACGCTTAAACCCAAGCCAATGAGGAATCATTTCTGTGCCTGCCCAATAATCTTCAAACACTTTTATAATAGGGTTATCTGGAGGAAAATAAAGGGCAGAAACACCTACTCTTCTTTTATTTTCTCTTGCCAACCAAACCTTATTCGCATCTGGATGAAACTGTCTAACGAGATAAACATCTGTATCCTAACCACACACCTTGTTGATATTTCATCAGCATAACACGAAAAAAATCCGAAAACTGAACAATTTACATCCTGGTTTATCATCAGAAAAATGGGGATCAAGGCGATAAATTGCTAAACGTGATAAAATTGATTCGGCTTTATGCTACTCAACACCAGCAGGGAGATTGTCTATTTCTTTATCATAACTAAAAAGCTTAACGCGCTGTCCAGTTTTAACCATTGAGGACAAACAAAGCCTATCCACCAATCTTAACTGTCCGCTATACCAAAAAGTACAAATATCTATCAATAATATATCAAAAATATTCCAAACTTACGCGAAAAAGTTGTTCAACATCACGAACTCTATCAGCAAGAGCAAAAATCACTATTCTATCACCAGACAAAATACGCGTCTCTGCTGAGAGTTGTATAATTGTCTTATTACGATAAATTGCTCCAATTCTCAAACCATTTGATAAATTAAGCTCTGATAATGATTTACCAACCAATGAAGATGTTTGCATCACTTCAGCTTCAATAATTTCTGCTCGGCCATTAAAAACTGAATGAACAGAACGAATACGCCCACGGCGCATTTGTTGCAAAATTTTCGATATTGTAACGCTATGGGGATTAAGATAGGCATCCACACCAACAGCGCGGCTAAACTCTTGATAAGCAACATTATTAATCAACACCATATTAGCTTTACAGCCCAATCTTTTCGCAATGATAGCACTTAAGAGATTAACCTGATCCTGATTGGTCAATGTAATCATTAAATCGGCCTGATCAATTCCCGCATCTTGAAGAATGACTGGATCTAACACGTTACCATATAAAACAGTTGTTTTTTCAAGCTGATCAGCAATTGTGAGGGCTCTTTCTCTCTGCGATTCTATAATCTTTAATTTTAATTTATGGAGACGCTTTTCAATCGCCTGAGCAACATAAAGGCCAATATGCCCGCCTCCTGCAATAATCATGCGGTGGGCATCTTGTTCTTTATGACCAAAAAGCCCAACAGCACGACGCATCTGCTCACGAGCAACAACAAGATAGGTTATATCACCAACGCGTAATTGCGTTTCTGAATGTGCAATCAATAATTCCGAACCACGTTTAATAGCGGTAACCGTCGTGTGAAGATCTGGGAAAAGCTCTGTTAATTGACGCAAAGGTGTATTAATAACGGGACAATCTTCCATACACTCCAAAGCGAGCGCAACAATATCATCATTACAAAAATAAAGAACATCTATTGCACCAGGCAGAGCAATACGACGTAAAACCATTTCCCCGACTTCAACTTCTGGCGAAATAACCACATCAATGGGAATATTCTCTCTGGAAAAAAGCGTCTTATAGCGGGGTTCTAAATAGGATTGTGAGCGAATACGAGCAATTTTTGTGGGAACATCAAATAATGAATGAGCGACCTGACAAGCGACCATATTCACTTCATCAAACAAAGTGACAGCAATCAACATATCAGCTTTGTCTGCATCTGCAGCCAAAAGAACTTCAGGACGAGAACCGTGACCAACAAAACCTCTCACATCCAATGTATCGCGAATTTTTTCAATTAACCTGGTTTCAATATCAATAACAGTAACATCGTGATTTTCAGCAGCAAGACGCTCTGCTATTCCATAACCAACCTGTCCTGCACCGCAAATAATAACACGCATTGTTTTAAGAAACTCCAAGTGCTTTTAGCTTACGGTGTAAAGCTGAACGCTCCATGCCTATAAATTCAGCAGTACGCGATATGTTTCCACCCAAACGCCCAATCTGCGCCACTAAATATCTCTTTTCAAACAATTCTCGTGCTTCACGCAATGGTAAATCCATTATACTTTCATCAGAATCCATTTGAAGACGTGGCAAAGGATCACTCACTTCACTAGGAAGAAAATCCACTGTTATAGGACCATCACCATCCCGCACAAGAATAAGAAGACGCTCAATATTATTGCGTAATTGCCGTACATTACCCGGCCAAGCATGTGTTTGCAAAATAGCGATCACATCATCACTGATTTCACGTGGCTTAATTCCAACCTGCTGTGATATTGTTTTTACAAAATAATGCACAAGTTCTGGAATATCTTCACGACGGGCTGAAAGAGGTGGAACAGTGATAGGAACAACAGAAAGGCGGTGGAAAAGATCTTCTCTAAAGCGCCCGTCAGAAATGAGATTTTCAAGATTTTGCGCTGTTGAAGAAATGATACGAACATCCACCTTAACACGTTTTGTACCACCAACTCTCTCAAATGTCTGCCCCGTTAACACCCGTAGAATCTTACCTTGAGTTTCACGCGGCATATCAGCAATTTCATCAAGATAGAGTATCCCACCATGGGCTTCCTCTAAAGCACCGATCTTGCGCTCTCTTCCCTCCATTTCGCTGCCAAACAACTCTATTTCCATTCTGTCCGGCGTAATCGTTGCTGCATTTATTGTAACAAATGGCCCATTCGAACGTGTTGAGAGCGCATGAATCGTTCGGGCAACTGTCTCTTTTCCCGCCCCTGAAGGACCTGTTATCATGATGCGACTATTGGTTGGCGCTACTTTTTCTATGATGTGACGCAAATTTCTTATAACGGTTGATTTTCCCAGCAGCTCCAATGTCTCATTTGAACGTTTTCGCAATTCTGAAAGCTCACGTTTTAAATTTGAGTTTTCAAGTGTTCTTTCTGCAACCAATACAAGTCTATCAGCTTTAAAAGGTTTTTCAATGAAATCATAGGCCCCACGCTTTATAGCTGAAACAGCAGTCTCAATATTACCATGACCAGAGATCATAACCACCGGAAGAGCTGGATATTGTGTTTTAATTTCATCAAGCAGTGCTAAACCATCAAGGCGACTCCCCTGTAACCAAATATCTAAAAAAATGAGCTTTGGAATACGTTCACTAATTTGAGCTAAGGCTTCATCAGAGTTACAAGCAATACGCGTTTCATAACCTTCATCATCTAAAATACCAGCAACAAGCTCACGAATATCTGCTTCATCATCAACAATCAAGATATCTGATACCATACTATTCCCCTATCTTATGATTTATGGCTTGTATAATACTACCCTGCTTCCCCCCATCTGAGGGAAATATCAAACGGATCATCGCACCACGACCTTCA
This sequence comes from Bartonella sp. B1098, assembly GCF_944896145.1. Lineage (NCBI taxonomy): Bacteria > Pseudomonadati > Pseudomonadota > Alphaproteobacteria > Hyphomicrobiales > Bartonellaceae > Bartonella > Bartonella sp. B1098. Next base: position 59,331 of record NZ_CALYLP010000002.1, read on the forward strand.
TAAAAACTCTCCGGTGCATCATGGAGCTCCATAGAGCCTCCGTGATCTTCAATAACTTTCCGCACAATGGCTAGGCCTAGTCCTGTTCCTTTCTCCCGTGTTGTTATATAGGGTTCTAATAACTTTTGTCTTTGCTCTTTAGGAAGTCCTTTCCCGTTATCAACAACATCCACAACCACCCATTCTTCTTGACGATAAGAACGGACAAGAATATGACCGTGAATATTTTCCTCTCGCATAATCGAATCGATGGATTCGCTCGCATTTTTGATAACGTTGCAAAAAGCCTGGACAATAAGACGATTATCAAATGCACCTATAAGGGGGAGATTTCCTAAGTCTTGCTCAAATTGAATATCATGTCGCGTCACTTCTATCAAGAAACATGCTTCACGCAATAATTCACGTATATCTAAAACATGCATTTGTGGTTTTGGCATACGTGCAAAAGAAGAAAACTCATCAACCATACGCCCAATATCTCCAACTTGGCGAATGATTGTGTCAATACACCGCTCAAAAACCTCTCTATCTTGTATAATAACTTTGTTATAACGTTTACGAATACGTTCAGCCGATAACTGAATAGGTGTGAGGGGATTTTTAATTTCGTGCGCAATCCGCCGCGCAATATCCGCCCATGCCGCTGTCCGTTGCGCTGCAACGAGGTCTGTAATATCATCAATTGTTAGCACCCAAGATTGTCCCTGTCCATCATCTTCTTCCATCGTAACTTGGACATTACAGACGCGCTCCTTTCCTGCAACGTTTAAAGTGACCTGCTCACGATGATTTTTACGGCCCAATGAACGCGCAAACTGAAAAACATGCCAAATTTCAGCACTTAAAGATAAAAGACTTTGTCCAACAACCTGTTCAAAGCGAATATCAAACATCGTTTCAATAGACCGATTGACAATTGTAATATCACCATTATCATCGATCCCTGCGACTCCCGCTGTTACACCCGATAACACAGCTTCAGAAAAACGCCGTCTCTCGTCAATTTGATCACGCACTGCAATCAACTCATTGCGCCGACTTTTCAATTCACTGACCATGTAATTAAAAGTTTTGGATAATTGCCCAATATCTCCATCTTTTGCTCGTACTGGTACAAAAATTTCCATATTTCCAGATGCAACATCATCAGCCGCACTAATGAGAAGACGAATAGGCCGAACTAATCGATCAGCAACAGCAATAGCTGCCCAAATGGCTGATAAGAATAAACTAAAAAAAAGACATAAATAAAGCATACCAAATGCAATTTGTGTCAGCAGGCGGTTTTCATTTAAATCACGATAACGATCTGTGTTAACTTCTGTTAAACGCAAAGCCGATAAAACACCTTTATCAACGTCACGCACCAAATATAAAAATGTGTTTGGAATATTGTTAAATTTTAAAATAATACCAAAATAATCATGAACGCCTGGTTGAAAAGAAAAAGGTCTCGCACTGGTTGCACGCTCAATAAGATTGGACGGAGGAATTGGGAGTTTATCCTCATCACCAAGAGCACTCGATACAAAAATAGTTCCGCTAGAACTTAACAAAAATGCACCACGCAAATTGCGTCCTAGAGCATGACGCGTTAATTGCATCCGATATTCAGCGGGATTACGCTCTAAAAGTTTTTTGTTATCAAGAGCAAATGCCATCGCGTAGGATAAATTTTTTAAATTTTGAAGCATTTCATCTGCATAAGCATTTGCTAAATCAATAGAAGAACCTACAATTTGCCGCGTTGTTGTATCAAACCATCGATCAAGCCCTAAATTTAGTGCTGGACCTGACACAAGGGCGACAGCAACAGCTGGCATGGTTGCAACAAGTGCAAACAATGAAATAAGGCGCACATGAAGACGCGAACCTGCACGCCTTGAACGCCAAGCACGAATGATGGGAATCATCTCATAAAAAACGATGACAACAAGCCCTAAAACCCAAAAACTATTAATCCCTATAAGAATAAGGGTTACTGTTCTACTCGGAACAACAGGAGTCAATCCAATAAGAATAATAAACGAAACAGAGGCTGTAAGTAAAGCCAATACAATAATTGCAATCCCTAAAAAGATATACACCTTACTTAAACGATACAACTCATCGTTATAAGTATTTTTATCGATGTCTTGAAGATTCGTCACAGATGTTACATCCACCATAAGCTGAAAGACCCTTATCCCATCATTCTCATATAACCTTTTATGACAAAAATTGACAATAGTAATACTCTATTTAAAATAGAGCAAATATAGTCAATAAGAAAGGACTTCTGCATTTTGCAAAATATCTTTAAAATAAACTGCGTTCGACGATACTTTACTTTACAAAGGAAATGAGATGCGATTAACAAGACAAACAAATTATGCTCTTCGAATGCTCATGTATTGTGCAGATAATCAGGGATCACTCTGTCGTGTTCAAGAAATTGCTAAAACATATGCCGTTTCAGAACTTTTTTTATTTAAAATCCTTCAACCGCTTGTTCAAGCAGGTTTTATACAAACAGTGCGTGGACGCAATGGTGGTGTTAAATTGGCTAAACCCGCAGCAGAGATTTCTGTTGCTGATGTTTTAAAAGTAACAGAAGATAACTTTTCTCTCGCAGAATGTTTTGATACTGTAGAACCCAATTGTCCATTGATCGATTTTTGTGGTTTAAATATCGCACTTCAAAAAGCATTAAATGCTTTTTTTGAGGTGTTATCCGTGGTATCCCTTGCTGATCTAAAACGATCATCTTTTCAAAATCATTTAAAAATGAATGAATCATAAACTAAAGTTATAACATAAGGAGATTTCAGTATTTCTATTGCAGCAATCATATTAGCCGCTGGACGTGGTGAAAGAGCAGGATCTCCCCATGAAATTCCAAAACAATATCGGCTTCTAGGACAAAAGCCGATCATTTATCATACCGTCCATTGTTTTTCGCAGCATCCAGCGATCACAACAATTATTCTCGTTATTCATCCAGAAGACCATCAAATCTGTGAACAAGCACTCGCCGAATTTAAAGAACGTCTCATTATCGTTGAAGGAGGCAATACACGTCAAATCTCTACCTTACATGGACTTCAGGCACTTAAAAAATTCAATCCCCAATATGTGCATATTCATGATGGTGCACGTCCCTTTATCGAAAAGAAGCTTCTTGATAACATTCATAATACTATCACGCCTCAAGAAGGTGTTCTTCCTGTTCTCCCCATTTCTGATACCCTTAAACGCGTCAATCATCAGCATGTTTTAGAAACAATTCCCCGTATCCATCTTTATAGTGCACAAACACCACAGTGTTTTCCCTTTGAACATATCTTAGCGGCCCATAAACAAGCAAAAAAAGTTTGTAAAGAAGACTTCACTGATGATTGTGCAATTGCCGAATGGTTTGGGATTCCTATGCTTACTGTTCTAGGTGATCCTCATAATATAAAAATTACATGGCACAAGGATTTTGATACTGCTCATTTATATCTCCAGAAAAAAATGCAAATGTTTCCTGATATCCGTACTGGCAATGGTTATGATGTTCATTCTTTCGAAAAAGGAGATTGTCTTATATTATGTGGTATAAAAATTCCTTTTCATAAAAAATTAAATGGACATTCCGATGCAGATGTTGCTCTTCATGCATTAACAGATGCTCTTCTTGCAACTCAAGGTGCAGGAGATATCGGTACACATTTTCCTCCCTCTGATCCTCAATGGAAAAATGTATCATCAGAAACCTTTCTTCGTCATGCTCTTGATATTGTTACACAAGCGGGTGGTCGTATTGCTAATGTGGATATCACCTTGATCGCTGAAGAACCTAAAATTGGTCCCTATCGTCAAACAATGATGGAAAATCTTATGCGCATTCTCACAATTTCATCCGATCGAATTTCCATCAAAGCAACAACGAACGAAAAGCTTGGATTTATTGGTCGTGGTGAAGGCATTGCGGCTTTGGCAACAGCAAGTATTATTTATCCAGGAGAAATTCTCAAATGACATATTTTTGCGAAAAACAAGCGTGTGAAGTTCTTAATACCTGTCGCCAAAAGGGGTTACTTTTAACAACTGTAGAATCTTGTACAGGAGGGCTCATTGCTGCAAGCCTTACAAATATTGCAGGATCATCAGATGTTCTCGATTGTGGATTTGTTGTCTATTCAAATGAATCCAAAACACGCCTTGTTAGCGTGTGTGCTAAACTTATAGAAACCTATGGTGCCGTTTCAAAAGAAGTTGCTCTTGCAATGGCTGAGGGCGGATTAAAACACTCACAAGCTGACATTGCGGTTTCTGTAACAGGAATTGCAGGTCCAGGAGGTGCAAGTCTGAACAAACCTGTAGGACTTGTGCATTTTGCCGTTGCTTACAAAAATCATTCCCCCCTGTACAAAGAAATGCACTTTGGTCATCTTGATCGTAAGGCTATCCGCCATGCAACTGTTGAAAATGCTTTTCAAATGATTCTGGAACGACTTCACTGAATTTCCACACCAATTTCAAAACTCTCTATTCTACATTGGAGTCCATAATCATCCATATCTTGTCTAATAATATTGTGACGCTCTGTTTAAAAGATGTGCCCCTAAAAAAGAAAAAATTATAAAAATGGACATCGATTTTCATCTTTACGCCTTCATAAGCAGCAATGGGTATTGTTAAAAAATAACGGTATAGATTATGTGACCGCAGAACCATAAATCTGATGGGCACGCTTCTCAAAAGCATCGGTAAATTTACGAAATGCAATATCAAACATGGAGCCCATCAAACGTCCGAGTATTTTACTTTTAAATTCATAATCAATAAAAAACTCTACATTACATGCATTGGTATTTTCAATATTATGAAAAAACCAACGATTTTCAAGATATTTAAATGGACCATCAATATAGTTAACCTCTATCAAACCTTTCTTTGGCTGAAGAAAAACTTGGGTCGTAAACGTTTCTCGAATAACCTTATAGCCAACAGTCATATCTGCAAGAAGCAATGTCTTTTCCTCACATTCTTTGCGAGAACGTATTATTAAAGCCTCACACATGGGTAAAAACTCAGGATAACGTTCAATATCTGACACAAGATCAAACATTTCACGAGCACTATGGGCAACTTGCCGATGAGTTGAAAAAGTTGGCATCATTATCTCTGTAAGGCAAATTTTTCATCACGCGCTTTTTGCAAAATAGCAAAATCATCTCCTGCATGATGAGATGAACGCGTCAGAGGATTGGAAGCCATATGTAAAAAACCTTTTACTTTACCAATTTTGGCAAAAGATTCAAACTCTTCAGGAGGCACAAAACGAATAACGGGATGATGTTTTCGCGTAGGCTGTAAATATTGTCCAATTGTCATAAAGTCCACATCAGCAGAGCGTAAATCATCCATCAATTGCAGAATTTCATTTCGTTCCTCCCCAAGGCCAACCATAATTCCCGATTTTGTAAAAATTGTTGGATCAAGTTCTTTAACACGTTGTAATAGACGAATTGAATGAAAATAACGTGCTCCTGGACGAACCTTTAAATATTTAGAAGGAACTGTTTCTAAGTTATGATTAAAAACATCAGGCTTAGCAGCAACAATAATTTCCAAAGCACCATCCTTATGACGAAAATCAGGTGTAAGAACTTCAATTGTTGTTTTAGGCGCTTTTCGACGAATCGCATAAATAACTTTTGCAAAATGCTCAGCGCCACCATCCGCAAGATCATCGCGATCAACCGATGTAATGACGACATGCTTTAATTCCATCCGTGCAACAGCATCAGCAACACGTTCTGGCTCATTATCATCAACAGCAAGCGGAATGCCTGTTGCAACGTTACAAAAAGCACACGCACGCGTACATATCTCCCCTAAAATCATAAAGCTGGCATGCCGTTGGCTCCAACATTCGCCGATATTAGGACAACCTGCTTCTTCACAGACAGTCACTAATTTATGGGTGCGTACAATACCATGTGTTTCCTTATAGATCGGTGATGTTGGCGCTTTTACACGAATCCAATCTGGCTTTTTCTGAACGCTTGTATCCGGACGATGGGCCTTTTCAGGATGACGCAAACGTCTATTCGTAACTCTATCAACAACCGTAACCATTTAAGCCTTTGCCTTATAAATACGAAGGAGTAATGAAAAATATAAAATCTTTCACACAAACCAAATCATCAAGCGTTTAAAACTTTACCATAAGCATCCAGTACACTTTCTTTCATCATTTCCGATAAGGTCGGATGTGGAAAGACAGTATGCATCAATTCTTCCTCTGTTGTTTCAAGATTCATAGCAATAACAAAACCCTGTATCAATTCTGTTACCTCAGCCCCTACCATATGGGCGCCAAGAAGCTGTCCTGTTTTTTTATTAAAAACCGTTTTTACTAACCCCTGATCTTCACCCAAAGAAATTGCCTTGCCATTTGCGGAAAAAGAATAACGGCCAATACGTATATCATACCCCGCTTCTTTTGCTTCTGCTTCTGAAAGCCCTACAGACGCAACTTGCGGTGTGCAATAGGTGCACCCTGGAATTTTTTTCTTATCAAGCGGATGAACACTCTTTAAACTAGCAAGATGTTCAATACATATCACGCCTTCTTCTTCTGCTTTATGAGCTAACATAGGAGGACCTGCCACATCACCGATAGCATAAATACCTGCAACTCCTGTCCAACTCCACTCATCAGTTACAATACACCCACGATCCGTTTTTATACCCAACACTTCTAAGCCAAGATTCTCAATATTACCCTGTACCCCAACAGCGGAAATCACTCGGTCAACAGTCATTGTTTCTGTTTTTCCCTGAACATCAATATGTATTGTCACAGAATTGGAAGCTTTTTCAACCTTTGTTACTTTTGCTTGGCAAAGAATACGTAAACCTTTTTTTTCTAACTGTTTACGAGCAAATGTTGAAATTTCAATATCTTCAGCGGGCATGATGTGAGACATCATTTCAACAACAGTGACCTCAGCCCCCATATCACGATAAAAGGAAGCAAATTCAATACCAATAGCCCCAGATCCTATAACCAAAAGCGACTTCGGTATTTCTGTCGGTATCATAGCTTCAAAATAAGTCCAAATGAGCTTTCCATCTGGCTCAATACCAGGAAGGACACGAGGACGTGCACCCGTTGCAATAATGATATGCTTTGCTTGATAAGTCCCCTTCCCTAATGTTCCTTTAGGAATTGGATTTTGCGGTTGCATAACCGGTTTGGAGGATGAAGAAACTATAATTTCCGCAGGTTGGTTTGCCTTCGCTTCTTTCGTAAGCTTTGCTTCACCCCAAATAATGTCAATCTTGTTTTTTTTCATTAAAAAACCAACACCAGCATTTAAACGGGCTGAAACGCCGCGTGAACGTGTCACAACATCTTTGATGTTTGCTTCAATTGAACCATTAATTTTGAGTCCATACTCTTTCGCATGTTCAGCAAAATGTTTCATTTCCGCCGAACGTAAAAGGGCCTTTGTTGGAATACACCCCCAATTTAAACAAATCCCTCCCAAGTGTTCACGCTCAACAATTGCAGTCTTAAAGCCACACTGCGCGGCACGAATTGCGGTTACATATCCGCCTGGACCTGATCCAATTACAATTACATCATAAAGATTTGTCACAGTCATTCCTCCATGGACATATATATATAAAATGGATATGCACTTTTAAACTTAAGATTGAAAATCAACATCATAAAATCGGCTTATGTTTTTTATTCTACGCTTCACATCAATGCTTTACCCAAACCAGAAACAGCAATAGCATTGATCTTCAAACTTTTTAAATTTGCTTCCACTCTCTTAACATACCCTTTCATAATTTACGTAAAGAGCGGTCATTCAAACCAACATTGCTAATGGATTTTCAATTATCTTCTTAAAGGTCCGCGCAAGCTCTGCCGCTAAAGCACCATCGACAGCGCGATGATCAACAGAAAGTGTAACCGACATAACTGTCGCAACGGCTAATGCACCATTTTTAACAACAGCGCGTTGCTCTCCTGCACCAATCGCAAAAATCGTCGCATGGGGTGGATTAAGGATAGCAGAAAAACTTTTCACACCATACATCCCCATATTTGATACAGCTGTTGTTCCCCCCTGATATTCTTCCATTTTTAACTTGCGCTCACGCGCACGCTTTGCAAAATCCTTCATCTCTTTGGAAATAAGCGATAATGGTTTTTCTTCTGCATGGCGAATAATCGGCGTAATTAACCCATTGGGAACAGAAACAGCAACCCCAACATCACAATGTTTATGATGAAGCATTCCGCCTTCAAGCCAAGAGACATTCGCATCAGGAACCGCTTTCAAAGAAAGTGCAACCGCTTTGATCACCATATCATTAACAGAAAGCTTATAAGTAGGCTTAGCTTCTTCCAGTGTCTTAACCATTGGTGCTGCAGCATTCAATTGTGTCCGCAACGCTAATAGCGCATCAAGTTCACAATCTACGGTCACATAGAAATGTGGAACTTTTTGCTTTGATTCCACCAAACGTGTAGCGATCGTTTTACGCATATTATCATGGGGTGTGAAGAGATATTCATTCTCTTTGAAGAGTTGCAATACCTGTTTGTCAGAATCACCTACTGCAATCAGCTCGCCGATTGATGACGGATAAGAAGCTTGAGAGATATCCCCGCTCATAGCTTTTTCTACATCGCGCTTGATAATACGTCCATGGGGACCACTTCCAGAAATAAGGGATAAGTCAAGACCTGCCTGAGAAGCTAACCGCCGCGCTAAGGGAGAGGCAAAAAGACGAGCCCCCTCTTTATCTTGCTGTATTAATTGCTGAGCGAATGATTCATGAGACATTTTTATCCCCTTTGTGTCCGTCTGCTTCAGAGAACCTGCTTGTTTTTCGCCCTTTAGTTCTTGTCTTATAGAAGAAGAAGTCTCTTCTGCAACTTTTGCAGCTTCAGCTAAATCTTCACCCTCTTCTGCTAAAACAACAATCAAAGAATTCACTTTAACACCTTGTGTTCCGGCAGGAACAACAATTTTAGCAACTGTCCCCTCATCAACGGCCTCGACTTCCATCGTCGCTTTATCCGTCTCAATTTCAGCAATAACATCCCCAGAGGAAACCTTATCGCCTTCCTTAATATTCCATTTTGTTAAATTTCCCTCTTCCATCGTAGGGGAAAGCGCTGGCATTGTAATTTTAATGGGCATTGTACTTTCCTCCGTTATGCTCTGTATGTCACAGCCTTAACGGCCTCAATAATTTCAGCAGTATCAGGCAAAGCCAACTTCTCAAGATTAGCCGCATAAGGCATTGGAACATCTTTGCCAGAAATCGTTGCAATTGGTGCATCAAGATAGTCAAAAGCCTGTTGCATAACACGCGTTGCTATTTCAGTTCCTACAGATGACTGAGGGAAACCCTCTTCAATTGTTACCAAACGACCTGTTTTTTTAACGGAAGAAAGAATTGTCGGAAGATCCATTGGACGAATGGTTCGTAAATCAATTAATTCAACGTCAATACCAAGTTTTTCAATTTCTGGTAATGCTTGAACAGCGTAATACATACCAATCCCACAAGCAACAATCGTCACATCTTGTCCAGACTTATGAAGTCGTGCCCGCCCAATAGGCAAAATAAAATCATCAAGTTGAGGGACCTCAAATTGATGCCCGTACAAAATTTCATTTTCAAGGAAAATAACAGGGTTATCATCACGAATAGCCGCTTTTAGCAAACCTTTTGCATCTGCAGCACTATAAGGCATGACAACTTTCAAACCTGGGATATGACTATACCATGCAGCATAGCATTGAGAATGTTGAGCACCAACACGAGCAGCTGCACCATTGGGACCACGGAAAACCATAGGAGCCGTCATTTGTCCACCAGACATATAACGTGTTTTTGCTGCTGAGTTAATAATTTGATCCATTGCCTGCATGGCAAAATTAAATGTCATAAACTCGACAATGGGACGTAACCCTCCAAAAGCAGCACCAACAGCCAACCCAGCAAAACCGTGTTCTGTAATTGGGGTATCAATAACGCGCCGTTCCCCGAATTCTTCCAACAACCCTTGGCTAACCTTATAGGCTCCTTGATATTGCGCAACTTCTTCCCCCATGAGAAAAACCTTTTCATCACGCCGCATTTCTTCAGCTAAAGCCTGATTAAGCGCTTCACGAACTGTCATTGTCACCATTTCTGTTCCCGCTGGAATATCAAAATCAGGAGGCGGTGCAAAAGTAAGAGATTGCGGAACTGATGAAGGAAGAGAAGGACAGGACACTTCAGTTTTTTGTGCTGTATTAGTAGGATGCGAAATATCTTCAGCACGCTCACCTTCTTCTAACAAAACTGCAATAACACTATTAACCTTTACACCTTCAGAACCTTCAGACACAAAAATTTTACCAAGCGTACCTTCATCAACAGCCTCTACTTCCATTGTCGCCTTATCTGTTTCAATTTCAGCAATAACATCGCCAGAGCTAACCTTATCACCTTCTTTCTTGAGCCATTTAGACAGCTTACCTTCTTCCATGGTTGGTGAAAGCGTCGGCATCAAAATATCAATAGACATATTTGCTTCCCTCGCATCAAACTAAAATATCCGTATAGAGCTCAGAAGCATCTGGCTCTTGATCACTTTGTGCAAAATCTGCCGCATCAGCAACAATGGCACGAACTTCTTTTTCAATAGACTTTAAATCGTCTTCGTTCGCCCAATTTTGTTTAAGAATCCGACTTTTTACTTGATCAATCGGATCGTATTCCTCTTTTATTTTTTGGACTTCTTCTTTAGAGCGATATTTTGCTGGATCAGACATAGAATGACCACGATAACGATAGGTCTGTATATCAAGAATGATCGGCCCTTTACCCGAACGAGTCCAAGAAATTGCTTCATCAGCAGCCCCTTTTACGGATCGAACATCCATACCGTCAACAACAATACCTGGAATTTCAAAAGAAAGACCACGACGAGAAAAATCAGTTTCTGCAGATGCACGTGAAACGGATGTTCCCATAGCATACTGATTGTTTTCAATAATATAAACAACGGGCAACTTCCAAAGTGAAGCCATATTAAAACTTTCGTAAACCTGCCCCTGATTTGCAGCGCCATCACCAAAATAAACCAATGTCACATTATCTTTACCAAGATATTGATTCGAAAATGCCAAGCCTGAACCTATGGGAACCTGCGCGCCAACAATACCATGTCCACCATAAAAGTTCTTTTCTTTAGAGAACATATGCATCGAGCCACCTTTGCCTTTGGAAAATCCCCCCTGGCGTCCTGTTAATTCTGCCATAACGCCCCGCGGACTCATCCCAACGGCTAACATATGGCCATGATCACGGTAAGACGTAATAACCTGATCACCTTCTTTTGTTGCCTTTAATGTTCCAATAACAACAGCTTCCTGTCCAATGTAAAGATGACAAAATCCTCCAATAAGCCCCATACCATAAAGTTGCCCTGCTTTTTCTTCAAAACGGCGAATTAAAAGCATTTCACGATAGGCATCTATTTCTTCCTCTTTTGTAAAATTTGCTATTGGTGCTTTCTTTATGGTGCTTGATAATGCAGTGCGCGCCACCGACGCAGAATTTTTTTTAAATCGTTCTGCCATATTAAACTCCCTTTTATGATTATTTAGGAATAACCTTTACGAACAAAAGTTACAAGCCTTATCAATCGGCTTAAACAATATCATCGCTGATTGTCGTTTAAATTAAGCGGTTTTTTATTTGCCTTTGGTATCATTTCAAGGCATTAAGATTGTCAATTCATTTGGCTTAGAAAAGTTTAAATTCTTTCGGACAGACTCATCCAACATATCCTTTTCAATATGTCCATTACGTAAAAGAGAAATACGTTTTTCAATGAATTCCCGCTCAGCTTCTATTTTATGAAGCTCCTTTTCTAATTCGCTAATATACTGATTAACTTCACTGCGTGAATACAATCCATACTCACCATGATAAATATGGTAACTGAAATAACTTAAAACACCCACCGTCATAAGAGGTAGTACAAAGCGTACTTTGATTGATCGACGTTTCTGCTTTGTCCACATAAAATAGCACAGCCTCTACAGCAAAAATTTCTGAATATGTTGCCTAACTATGCACGATTCTGATTAACACCTCATTACTTAATCTACACGCGCAAAAAATTTGTTATCACCAATTTATCCCTCCTCTTAATACAATCAAAGTGAGCTGAATGACTCACTTTATTATGACAGTTTATATTACAAATTGGATATTCACTAATTTGTGATTTTACACCCATCTTTGTCCCTAAAATTTCCTGTTAAAATGACTATAAAATCAATCAATACTCAAGGTATAGTTATCAAAAGAGCTCCAAAACCCATAGTCAACGTAGTTATAAGAAGCATTGCAAGCCACGTTCCCAATTTATCTGCTACGAAGCGATGAGACCCAAATGCACCAAAACAAAAACACAAAATTGCCAAAGCCAACCTTGATTGTTCTAATGTTTTGCGATTTGAAAGAGGGAGAACAGATTTAACAACATTACCTTCATATACAAAACCAACGATATCCCCTACCTTTGGTGTTTTTTCCCTAACCAATCCCAACGTTGATTTACATCGTTGTTTTACCCATATAAAATAGCACAGTCTTTTGCAATACTTTTACTTAACTGTGCATATTTTTCTTAATATCTCACATTAAAGAAATAGAGTACAATAATTTGGCATGATGAACTTAATATGTTTATAAAAATAAAAAGCGACCTCAACTATCTGCTCTTTATTATAAAAAATTTACAGATCTGTAATTTGATTCCCATTTTTATCCGTAAATTTTCCAGCAAGAATGAGTATGAAATCAACAATTGCCCAAATACCAGTAATCATCAATCCAACAACCGATAAAGATAAAAAAAGCATTAAAACACCCGTCCGAACTCTTCCCACCATAAAACGATGGACACCAAAAATACCTGCACACCAACAAAGGAGTGCAAACATTACCCTTGAGTTCTCTGTACCTGATCTCAACAATGGAAAAACAGAACTGACTACACCTCCTTCACAGACAAAATCAACGGTATCACCAATCCTCGGTGTTTTCTTTCCCAACCAATCCCAAGTCGCAAACTGATAACGCCTACCATCATCACCCGAAACGAGATACGTTCCTTGATCTTGACTAATAATTATACCTCTCATCTTAATCCCTATAAATTTAAATGCCTATAAAATAATTGCTTTATACCTTTGATAAGACCTCTCAATTTCATAATCTAAATGATCTTATACTTTCATATTTCGTGCTCACAACAATCAACGATATACATCACCAGCATAACGCGCTTGGCCCCCTAGCATTTCTTCAATACGAATAAGTTGATTGTATTTTGCTAATCTATCCGAACGTGCAAGAGAGCCTGTTTTAATTTGTCCACAATTCGTTGCAACCGCAAGATCGGCAATGAAAGAATCCTCTGTTTCGCCTGAGCGATGAGATATAATGGCACGATAACCCGCTTTATGTGCTGTTTCTACAGCATCAAGTGTTTCACTCAATGTCCCAATTTGATTAACTTTTATGAGAATAGAATTGCCTACCCCCATCTTGATCCCCTCACGCAAACGCTCTGAATGAGTAACAAATAAATCATCGCCCACAAGCTGACATTTTTCTCCAATTGTATCAGTAAGAAGCTTCCAACCTTCCCAATCATCCTCTGCCATTCCATCTTCAATGGTAACAATAGGATAACTTTTCACAAGGTGCGCCAAATAATCGGCTTGTTCTTGGATGTCACGACATTTTCCCTCACCTTTATAAAAATATGAACCATTTTTATAAAACTCAGTAGAAGCACAGTCTAAACCAATGGCAATTTGCGCACCTGGTTTATAGCCACATGTTATGATGGATTCCATAATAAAATCAATTGCTTGGTCTGCACTTTTAAACTGAGGTGCAAAACCACCTTCATCACCAACATTGGTATTATATCCCGCATCTTTTAAACGCTTTTTCAACGTATGGAAAATTTCAGCACCATAACGGATGGCCTCTCTCACGGTAGGGGCTCCTACCGGAATAATCATAAATTCTTGAAAATCAATCAAGTTATCAGCATGAACCCCACCATTAATAATATTCATCATAGGTGTTGGAAGAATATGCGCTTGCGGTCCACCAATATAACGATACAAGGGTAAATTCAATGAGTTTGCGGCGGCTCTTGCAACAGCCAATGAAACACCAAGAAGTGCATTAGCACCAAGACGGGCTTTGTTTGGCGTTCCATCCAAAGTAATCATTGCTTGATCAATAGCGATTTGGTCTCTTGCATCCCGCCCACCAAGTTCTTCAAGAATTTCGCCATTGACTGCAGCAACCGCTTTTTCAACACCTTTCCCTTGATATCGCGGACCACCATCACGAAGCTCTACAGCCTCATGTGCCCCTGTTGAAGCTCCTGAAGGAACCAGCGCGCGACCAAAAGCGCCATTTTCCAAATGAACATCAACTTCTACCGTTGGATTACCACGGCTATCAAGAACTTCACGTCCAAGGATATCGACAATGATCGTCATCTATGTTTCCTTATCCAATAAATAAAAGTCGCGATTCATCTCTAATGTCCTATTCATGAAATATTTTTTCTCTTCTTAATTCAACTTCTTTGACAAATGATCAAATTTCATTAGAGTCTCAAGCAATCTTTGTAAATCATCAATTTTAACCATATTGGGACCATCAGAAGGTGCATGATCTGGATCTTGATGTGTTTCTAAAAAAATACCGGCAACCCCAACAGCAACAGCTGCACGCGCTAAAACTTCAACAAATTGACGCTGTCCTCCAGATGACGCCCCCTGCCCTCCAGGTTCCTGAACGGAATGCGTTGCATCAAAAATAACAGGTGCCCCAAATGAACGTAAAATAGGCAACGAACGCATATCCGAAATAAGTCGGTTATAGCCAAACGATGTGCCGCGCTCGCAAAGCATAACATTTGGATTACCACTGTAAACAACCTTTTTTAAAACATTCTCCATATCCCACGGCGCTAAAAACTGCCCTTTTTTAATATTAATAACACACCCTGTTTTGGCGGCAGCAATCAAAAGATCTGTTTGACGACATAAAAAAGCAGGTATTTGTAAAATATCAACCGTAGAAGAAACCATTGTACATTGCTCTTCGGTATGCACATCAGTCAATATGGGACAATCAAACTCTTTTTTTAAATCAGAGAAAATGACCATTGCTTTTTCAAGACCAATGCCCCGTGCTGCACTCAAAGAGGTGCGGTTGGCTTTATCATAACTTGATTTATAAACAAATCCGATACCAAGCTGATCGGCAATTGTTTTAATACGACCAGCCATTTCAAAAGCATGATCGCGACTTTCCATCTGACACGGCCCTGCAATTAATGAAAGGGGAATTTCATTTGAAAAAATAACATTTCCAACTTTTACACGCGCATTTGGTTTTGTCATTTTATCCCTCAAAAGCAAAGTAACCAAATTTATACCTTAAACCAATCGACTTTGTTCTACAGCAGCTTCAATAAAAGAAGAAAAAAGCGGATGTGGATCAAAAGGGCGTGATTTTAGTTCTGGATGATATTGAACACCAATGAACCATGGATGATCTGCATATTCTATCGTTTCCGGCAAAATGCCATCGGGAGACATACCAGAAAAAATCAAACCACACTGTTCTAACTTATCTTTATAATCAATATTGACCTCATAACGATGACGATGTCGTTCAACAATCTTTGTCATCCCATAAATTTGAGCAATATGACTTTCTTCTTTTAATTCAGCAACAAAAGCACCAAGGCGCATGGATCCACCGAGATCACCATTTCTTGTTCGTTTTTCAAGAATATCGCCTTTGACCCATTCGGTCATTAAACCTACAATTGGATTTTCTGTTTCGCAAAACTCACTTGATGATGCATTCTCAATCTGTGCAATATTGCGTGCAACTTCTATACAAGCCAATTGCATGCCAAAACAAATCCCTAAAAATGGAACTTTACGCTCTCGTGCAAATTGAATTGCTCGAATCTTCCCTTCTGCCCCTCGAGCACCAAAAGCCCCAGGAACCAAAATTCCATGCGCTTTTTGTAAAGTTGAAACGGAATCTTCTTTTTCAAGAAGTTGCGAATCAATCCACTCAATATTAACTTTCACTTTATTCGCTAAACCACCATGCGCAATCGCTTCGATAAGAGACTTATAAGCATCCTTTAAGCCCGTATATTTTCCTACAACAGCAATCGTAACTTCTCCTTCAGGGTGGTGAATGCGATGTGTAATATCTTCCCACCGATCCATCTGAGGAGGGGGGACCGAATCGATTCCAAAAGCGCAAAGAACTTCAGAGTCTAAACCCTCTTTATGATAAGCCATGGGAACATCATAAATTGTTGGCATATCTAATGCTTGAATGACCGCTTTGGCGCGAACATTGCAAAAAAGTGATAATTTGCACCGCTCTGTTTCTGGAATAGACCGATCTGCACGCACAAGCAAAATATCAGGAGAAATACCAATTGATTGCAATTCTTTGACAGAATGCTGTGTTGGTTTGGTTTTTAATTCACCTGCCGATGGAATATATGGCATTAATGTAAGATGGACATAAACAACATTTTGTCGGGAGAGTTCATTACCAAGCTGACGAATCGCTTCGAGAAAAGGCATGGCTTCAATATCACCAACTGTCCCACCTATTTCACACAAAACAAAATCAAATTCTTCATTTCCCGTTGTAATGAACCGCTTAATTTCATCTGTAACATGCGGAATAACTTGAACTGTTGCCCCTAAATAATCACCTCGCCGCTCTCGTTCAATGATATTGCGATAAATACGCCCTGTTGTAATATTATCTTGGCTATTTGCAGAACGCCCCGTAAAGCGCTCATAATGACCAAGATCAAGATCCGTTTCCGCACCATCATCGGTCACGAATACCTCACCATGTTGATAAGGCGACATCGTCCCTGGATCAACATTTAAATAGGGATCAAGTTTGCGAAGGCGTACACGATAGCCACGAGCCTGTAATAACGCTGCTAACGCTGCCGCTGCAATGCCTTTTCCAAGGGAAGAAACCACACCACCAGTAATAAAAACATAACGTGCCATGGGCTTATGGTGATAAGCAATTTATAATGATTTTTCCAGCAAAAAATGCAAAAAGGAACAGTTTTTCTTCTAAAATAAAAAAGGTGAAAAAATCACCTTTTTAAAAGTCTATATCTTCTTTAAAAACTATTCTGTACTGTTATCCGGAACGGTCTCTTCAAGAACTGGTGGAACTGGGGTTTCCACTTCAGAATTTTTGAGCGATTTTTGTTCCTGCGGAGAATCCGAAGTGCCTCCTAGCTGTTCAAGAATAGAAGGGGAAGACTTATCATCTGATGACGGGACTGATTCTGAGCTTTTATTGGTAGAATTCTGCTCTGAATTAACCGGTATACGCTTTAAAATATCAGAACTCGAATTTGATATACTTCCCACAATAGTAAGTCCAATGGACACAACAAAAAAACAACAGGCTAAAATAGCTGTCAACCGTGTTAAAGGATTTCGAGATCCACGGGTTTTCATCAGCCCCGAGCTATTACTCACACCGAGCCCACCGCCTTCTGAAGGTTGGATTAAGATAACCCCAACCAAAGTAATTACAATCAATAAATGAATAACAATAAGTACTGTTTGCATAAACCCTGCTTCTTCCAATAACTCTTTTATAGCTATTTACACATAAATAACACACAATCCAAGGGGGAACTCAAATTTCTCTGCTATAATTTACGACAAACATCGCAAATCGTTAAAAAATCAATGGCTTTTAAGCTAGCTCCACCGATCAAAGCCCCATTAACATGAGGAATGCTTAAAAGCTCAAAAGCATTGGATGACTTTACGGATCCACCATAAAGCAAACGTATCTTATTGCCTTCATCACCAAAACGAGTGCGCATCTCATCACGAATAAAATGATGCACTTTTGCAATATCTTCTGAAGTTGCTGTATTGCCAGTACCTATCGCCCAAACAGGTTCATAAGCGATAATGGTATTCTCTGCTGTTGTATCATCTGGTAAAGATCCTTCAAGCTGCTGCGTAAGGACATTTAGGACTTCATTATTGTTGCGCTCCTCCAATGTTTCACCAATACACACAAGCGTCACAAGACCTGCGCGCCACGCTGCTTGCACTTTAGCACAAACAATTGAATCATTTTCCTGATACACTGTACGACGTTCCGAATGCCCAAGAATAACATGACTTGCTCCGGCTTCTTTAAGCATAAAAGCTGAAATATCTCCCGTATAAGGACCATGATCATCAAAGTGACAATCTTGTCCCCCTAAAAGGAGATTTGCACCATCCAGCGTATCAGAAGCACGCGATAAAAGCGTTGCTGGAAGACAAATAAGCGCTTCAAATAGATGACCAAAATCAGAGCTAATGCCTGTAGCAATAGCACGTAACTCTCCAAGCGATTCTCTCGTTCCATTCATTTTCCAATTTCCAGCAAGAAAAGGCCGAATATTTGGAGACATATTTTTACCTCAAGAGCTCTTATAACACTTTATTTATCTTTAGTATCAAATTATAAAACGAAAGCAAGTCTTTAAAAGCTTGCATCTTTCGTCTCTTTATTGCAAATTTCATGACTGCTTTGATAATAACTTATATTAAAAATGGAATTGAACAATGCTTGACGTCATAAGAAGTGCTACAAATTCTTGGATTTCCAGAGTTTTTCTTGCTATTTTACTCTTATGCTTCATTCTTTTATGGGGGATACCACAGTTACACACAAAAAGCGAAAGAGATCTTATAACTTCTGGCAAGTCCATCGTAACGATCGATGATTATCGTCTTGCACTTGCCGATCAAAGCGCACGTTTAGCACAAGCGGCTCATCTTGGACGAATGTTTACACCAAATGAAATGCAGCAATACCAAATTCCTGCTTTTGTGTTTAATCAATTGCAACAAAATGTACTGCTTGATGAACAAGTCCGTAAAATGAAAATAAGTCTTTCAAAAGATACAATCGCCCATACGATTGGTTCTGATAAGATGTTCCAGATAAATGGTACATTTGATAAAAATTTATTTTATAACTATCTTCAGCATTTACGTATTAGTGAAAGTGCTTTTCTTAATTATTATACCAAACAAGAAAAGCGTAACCAACTTATTGCAGCTTTACTCTCTGATATGAAAGCACCCGATCTCTTTTATAAAGCACTTGCTCTTTATCAAGGAGAAATGCGGAATGCTGATTATCTCGTTATTGATCTAAAAGGAAAGCAAACAATTGCTGATCCTGATCACGAAACACTACAAAAATGGTTTGAAACGCATCAAAGTGAATTTCGCGCTCCGGAATACCGTATTGTCTCTTTACTATCGATGGAACTTAATGATTTCGTAAAACCCAATGATATCTCAATAGATGAGGCAAAAGCCTATTATACCCAAAATGCGTCACGTTTTGTAACGCCTGAAACGCGAATATTCGAAGAACTGCGCTTCCCCACCCGCGAAGAAGCCGATAAGGCGGCAAAAAAAATAGCCGATGGATTGCGTTTTGATGAACTGGTAAAAACTGAAAAAAAGACTCTTAAGGACATAAAAAAAGGGCCTCTTGCAGAAAATGAACTTCCTCCTCATCTCGCATCTGAAATTTTTGAACTCAAACAAGGGCAAGTCAGTTCTGTAATAAATGACTTACAGGGACCTGTTCTCATTCGCGTCACACATATTGAACCTGCAAGCTCACTTCCTTTTGAAAAGGTAGAAGAAAATATTCGTCAAACACTTGCTAAAAATCGTGCTGCTGATGAGATCCGGGGAAATTATGTAGCCATTGAAAATGCTCGTTTTGAAGGCGCTTCTTTTAAAGAGCTTGCGGACCAGTACAAATTAACTCTGCGCACAATTACCCTTGATAGAACAGGCAAAACGCTTGAAGGTACAGTCCTCACGGATTTGCCTCAAAAAGATACTTTACTAAATGCTATCTATCAATCAAATGAAGGCGTCGATCTTGATCCTCTCTCTTTTCAAAATGGTGAATATCTCTGGTATAAAGTCGATAAAATTATTCCTGCCCGTGATAAAACACTAGAAGAAGCTAAGATAGATGTTCTTTCTCAATGGAAAAATGAAGAGATCCAACGCCTTCTTGATGAAAAAGCCCAAAATGCTCTCAAACAGCTTATGGAAGGAAAAAGTTTTGTTGCCCTTGCTCAGACACTTGGTGTTACAAAACAAACAACGCCCCTTCTCCGGCGTCAAGATCCCTCTGAAGTTCTTGGTGTTGAAGGGATTAAAACATTATTTTCTGGTCCCCAAGGTCATTATGGCATCATAAAAGGTCCGGTTACAACAAACCGTATCGTTTATCAAATAAAATCTGTAACGATGCCTAAAGATATCACGCCTCATACTCTTTCACCTGAGGTTCGGGTCAATATAGATATGATGATAAGAGAAGATCTTAAGCTAGAAATCCTACAAATTGCCAATCAAGAACATCCTTCGGAAATTAATAGCAAAAATTATAATCAGATCTTTAATACTCTCCAATAAAAAGGGTTAAGAACGGCATTACAATTAACGCTCTCGCAAGTCAGTGCATTTATGGATTTGCGAGAAAATAGGTGATGGATATGTAGTGTCTGTTTTTTTTTCAACACATTTAGAAATATTATCTATCCAAAGGTTGTAAGGGTTGTCGCTAATTCAGCTATAAATGTCATGCTTCTTGTCATTACATTTACAGCTTGTCATATTGCTACTCTTAATATTTGTTCATAAGGAACCTATTGCTTCTTCCTTAAATGATTTGCATTGACACACCCAACTTATGATATGGAAAAAACTCTTTTAAAATTCATTCGAAACATGATCTAAAATAAAGAATTCTTCTTTTCCTAAAGGATCTCATTCAATATGAGAAAAAAACGAACTCTCATGATAAATCAAGATTTTTATATAGCATAACAGTCATCAATTATGGCTTCATCATTTTAACTTTTCAAAAATGAGCGTTTTTTTAATGCTTGGAAGTTAAAATAACTTTTCTCATAAAAAATTATCTTTCATTTGCAAATAAGACCCGACCAATACCTTCAGAATACTCAATATCAAAAAGTTCTTAATCAAACAAAGCAATGGATTAAGCTTTATCTCATATTTTTTCTTCTCGGTTTCTCACATATCCGATACACTAAATAAAACAATTTAGTGATGAGAAAACACGGCATATTTTACAGATAGTAAAATTTCTTATTCTTTTGCGTTCATAGAAAGAACTATATCAACGTTTTTTATAACAAGGAAATGGTTTGGTATTATAGTACCTCTTTTTATCTTCAATATGAAAAAATCAGCTTAATTCTAACGTCGTCATATTCTTTTATAATATCTTTGGAAAATTACTGCTTATTGCTGCTCTTGTTATCAACCAATAGCGATGTATCAATGGCAAAGTTGCACTTTCTTGAAAAATAGCAGCTCCCAGCTGTAGAGCCTTTTGAAGAGAAGCCGGTATAATAACCAATGGAAGAAAAGCTGGTTTAAGAGCTCTAGGTATAGCACGAGAAGACGCGTAAAATTTGCTATAATGATCACGTGATAATGCGACCATAGCTTCTACAATACGGTTCTTTTGTTGATCACTGAGACGATGAGAATCCAAATCCTTCCTATTCACCCCTACAGCCTGCAGCATATCAGTAGGTAAATAATAACAATATCGTGATTGCATGAAGGATAAAAGGCGCAATACACCGCTTAATCCTTGAGCAATTCCTCCATGTTTATAGGTATCTGTAAAATCTTGTGCGGCATCAGGATCTAATATCTGACAAGAAAGCTGTAAAATTATACTTGCTGTTTCACCACAATAATGCTCAAGATCATGAAGGGTTTCTAGTGGGTTGTGGTAAAGGTCTAAAACTTGTGCATCACAATATCGTAAAAAAGCTGTTTTAGGTAAATTAAAAAGAGTCATTGCTGTCAATAAATCACTTAAAATCGGATTACTGCCACTCGTTTGCATTTCACCATGTGCGATAGAATCATACCACCAGCGTAATCGTATTTCGCCGATGAGTGGATCATGAACACTTTCACGAATACGAGAAATCTCAGCATTAAATGCGTAGAGAGCAGCCAATGCTTTGCGCTTTTTTTTAGGTGCAAATAAAACCGATATATAGCGATCACGATCTATGGTACGTAAAATATCAAGACAATAAGGAAGAGAACCTATCATTCTATGAACCTATTAATGTCCCTTTTTTAGCCATTCAATTAATATCCTCTTTTTATTTATATTAAAAAATGAGAGATAAGGAAATACAGCTCAGAGAATAAGATTTTTAAATGTGTCTTTTAATGCATGATAAATGAAGATTTCTTTTCTGAAAGGAAATTTTTTAAAATTAAAAATTAAATCAATCATTTTTTTGATAAAATTTATCTTATAAGTTGAAACTTTCATTTATCGTAAAAGCAGCTAAAAATGAACCGTAACATGTGTAATGAAACTTATGACAACAGACAACGCAAAACTCTTGTTAACTGAATAGATGACAATGCACTTTTATAGAAAATGCACTGATTATAAAAACTTCATCAAATGATCGACCTCTTCTCTTTTCTAAGAAGCAAAGATTTCTCTCCGCACCAGTCTGGCAAAAATCCAATTATTTTTGATAAGTTGCTATTGCTGATAACGAATTAGTTGATAATAATACTTTATCGTTTTGCCTGTTGAATTAGAAATCCTAAGATCATATCATCCTCTCATTTCAAACCTATTCCCTTTCACGTGACACACAGAATGGATGTGTAGATATTTTTTTGAAAAATCCCTCTTATAAATCGCCTCAACTGCCAGAGGCTTATCACTTATGTGATATACTAGGCCCTATAAGCTAAGACCTGCTCTGAATACTTGCTGCTGTATTAAAAATACACTTAATGTATGAAGTTATGTATATTTTACGTTCCTTATATCACCGCCTTAAACGACTGTATTTTGAAACACAGCACAATAATCACACGCATCTTTTATGCTAGACTAAGGTATTTATTTTATTAAACAATGCTTTACTCTACCGCAAATAATAATGCCGCAACAGCACGATCTTCAGCCAATAAAACATTAAATGTACGCACCGCTGCTCCTGTACTCATTGTATCTGATGAAATACGCTTTTCCCATAAAAGACCCCGTAACTCTTCGGGTAATCGTAATAATTCAGTTCCAGTCCCTATTAATAAAACTTCGATCTGAGACGCTTCTTCTAAAACACGAGATAGATCCCCTTGAGTGGGAAGAGGCCCTGCCATATCAATGCCATAAATTCCTGATGGGACACAAATAATAGAACCTCTATGTGACATATCAGCAAAACGAAATCCACCATTTCCATAAGCATCAATAGGTGCACGACTCGGAAAATGTGCTTCACGAATTTGAATGGCATCAGACATGAATAAGTACCTTTTATTTTTTAAAACCCTCTTATCTTTTACTTCTCACCATAAAAGTTAACGGCAATACAAATAGTGATATGTTAACCCTAGCCCTTCAGAATATTGAGGTAAAAACTTTTACTATAAAACCTTGATCTTGCCATACAAAAAATATCTGAAAAGTAAGTAATAACCGTGATTAAACGCTATACTGATCTACCTTTTTAAATTTTTTCCAGCTTAGTTGACTCAAAAGTAAGAAGATTCTCTCTATAGAAATAAGGATATTATTTAAAAGACAGAAAACTTTTCCGTAATATCCATAAACAAAGCAATTATTTTAAAATAAAGACATCACTTTCTATAGTGATGATAAAAACCATCTTTCCTAATGAAATTGTCTTTTATTTCGACATTTTTTATAAAAACGCTTTTAAAAATGGTATAAATTACATTTGTACTTTAAGATACATTTTCCTTATTTTCCTTTGATATCACTTTTTTCTCTTTAACATTTTCTTTCAAAGTCGTTTTAGATTTAGGCTTTTGCGGTGTTTTTGCTTTAGCTTTAAGCTTTGATTTTTTTTCTGCAATCGGCTCACCTTTAACGCGTACATCAGCTAATGTTGATCGAATAACACGAATATTTATACTTTCACCAATTTCAACCTCTAACTCACCACTCTCGTCGTGAACCTTTGTAACCTTGCCGATAATACCACCACCCGTTATAATTGTATCACCGCGACGTACTGCATTAAGCATTTCCTGTCGCTTTTTCATTTGGGCGCGCTGTGGACGAATGATAAAAAAATACATAATTGCAAAAATTAAAATGAGCGGGACAGCACTAACAAATGAAATTCCACTGGAAACATCGCCTGCACCTTGAGCATAAGCGTTCACAATAAACATTTTTATCTCCTATAGTTAAACTCCAGGTATTTCCCACTCTCTTAAAATAAAACTCCGATTCAGAAAAAAATCCTAAAGAATGTATCATAAAAAGTGAAGACACGATAATGTAATCTCAGCTTTATAAAAATGCAATAAATCCTGAAGAGACAGAATACAATAAGAAAAATCTTTAAAAAACAGATTTATTTTTCTCTCTTATAATCCTACACTAGAAGCCTTTTCTCTTACTCAATAAATGAGATAAAACAATTTTTCTAATGGAAAAACTTTAATTTAGAGAGATAATTCATTATTTTTTAATGTCGAATGATAGAGCTCAGTACCAAAAAACGCTCTCATTTCAAACCCTTTGAATTCATCAAAACAATTTTCTTGCCCATCACGCCTGTGAAATGAACATAAAGATAAAAAACCTTTATGATAAAAAGTCAAATATTTCTTCTCAAGCTCCTCAAATGCAAGCATATTGCGAATGCTCGGTGCTGACAAATCGTGTGATGCTCTTTGTCCTATATCTTCATAAATACAAAGATTATAATCTCTAACGCCTCAAACAAACTGCTCTTCTAAACCAATGGCTTTTTGCTACCACATGACGTTAGACATGAGCCAATACCTTTCGATGATCGAACGTCATGGTAAAGTCTATGAAACACGTCAACACTTCATCAAATGAGATCGGCTTTGAAAAAAGAAGTAACATAACAGATTGATTATTCGACTCCTCAAACATTGCTTAGTGTCTTGAATCATCTCCAAGAACAAATTGAACAGAAATATCATGTTATTGCAGAATTAGCACCGAAAGTAAAAGCTTTAGAAAATTTAAAAGGTTCTTATGAGTGCTATTGATTTAAGAAAATAAATTGTTTTCATGAAATTTCTATAAATTATAAGATTATTTAAATTTAATGTCATCAATCCCTTAGTTTTCTAAATATTTAAGAGGATCAACTGGTAACGAATTTTTACGCATCTCAAAATAAACACGTGGCGTTTTAACATTTCCTGAAACACCCGACTTCGCAATCTCATCACCGCGTCTTATTCTTTGGCCTTTGTTAACAACAAGCTGACTATTACATCCATAAATAGTGATAATATTATTTTCATGTCGAATCATAACAACAT
Source organism: Bartonella sp. B1098 (assembly GCF_944896145.1). Classification (NCBI taxonomy): domain Bacteria; kingdom Pseudomonadati; phylum Pseudomonadota; class Alphaproteobacteria; order Hyphomicrobiales; family Bartonellaceae; genus Bartonella; species Bartonella sp. B1098. The sequence continues at coordinate 84,923 of NZ_CALYLP010000002.1, forward strand.
TACCCAGCTCTTTTAATCCATCTCCCGCGTAAATAACGACACCATTTTCCGCCGCCTTTACCGATGATCCTTCAGGTACAGCAATGTCTATTCCTCGATTCATTATGGTTCCTTTTTTTTGACCAAACTGGCTTAATAAACGCCCTCGTACCGGCCAACGCATCTTAGAAATCCCTGTGGCTTGCGGCGTCTTAATATTATCTGTACGTGTAACGGTACTTGATAAATCAGATTCATGGTTCAATTGCATCATCTGTTTAGAAGAATTTTTTTCAAAATTTGATCTGTTCACCTGTGTAGAAGGTGGCGTTGTTACAGGAGCTTTATATATAGGTGAAGCCTTCTTATGCTTTGTAGAAGACGTCATTTGAGATTGGAATGAAGATTCTGCTTTTGACGTTGCCCAATCGTTATAACTGGGCACTTTTGAAGTTGCTAATGCACGTCTGCTTGGAAGCACAAGAACCTGACCAATATAAATGGAATTGCTGTTTATACCATTTGCTGATTTTAATGCCTCAACACTAACCCCTACTTGTCGTGCAATACTGAGTAGTGTATCTCCACTCTGGACAATATAAGAGTTCTGCCGAAAAATAGGAGAGCTATCCATTTGTGAACGGGAAAGTGTTCCAAGGTTACGTGGAGGAGCCCCCATAACATGACCATTAGAAGGAGTTCCCCTATCTTGCTGTGGAGAATTATCATCAATCCACGAATCATCACTTGGTTCTACAGGGGGCAATTCAGTGCTTTGTATCATTTCCCCGCCGTACGATAGCATTCCCGGATCTGTAGATATAGAGTTCGCTATATTTGATTGAGATGATACCCTTTGATGAGAGACAATATTGGAAAAACGTTGTGAACCAGAACTACAACCAGCAACAATCGTTACCACCGCTAAAAAAGTTATTCTCTGAAAATTATGCCGGGAAATATTATCCAAAGCTTTTAAACACATCGTTTTGCTCACTCATCAATACTCAACTTACTCCATTAAAGCTTTTTTAAATTACCGAAGGGTTAAAATGTGATGCTTTATTCATAAATATCTTTAATTAAGATCAAAATGAATTTAATGAAAAATAAAAAAGCGAAATAATTTGCGCTATTTCTTAAACTTTAAAAATTAAAGTCTCTCCGCAATACCTTTAATAAAAGGTTGATAACGCACTTGAAACAGTTCTAGAGACTCAAATCGACACCCAATTTTTGTATAGCGCGTCACCGTTTGTACCCCTTCATCAGGTCCTATCGCCTGAATGAGAATTCCATTTTCAGCTAAAAGTTCTAAAAATTCCTTGGGTTCATCAGAACGTGATGGCCAAATAAGAATGCGATCAAATGATCCCAAACTTGCCACATTATGACTTCCATCACTCTGCCGTATAACAATATTTTCAATATCCAAACTTTGGAATTTTTGGCGTGCTAAATCAACAAGCGTTTTATAACGATCAACCGTTGTCACACGATCACTCAAACATGCCATAAGAGCAGTACAAAAGCCAGAGCCTGTACCAATTTCTAAGACACGATGCTTTTTTTTCAATGATAGTGCTGAAAGAATCAAGAGCTGTTCTTCCAAACGTTCCATATATTCCCCACACTCTATAGGAATAACTTTATTATCATAAGCACTATTAAACCACGGAGCAGAAACAAATTGTTGACGTGGAATTTTCTCTAATGCCGAAAAAAATCGCACGTCATCAATGCCTTTGCTACGTATTTTCAGGACAAGAGCAGCCAACTCCTCACGAAATTGCAAAATACCCTTTTGCTCCATAGTATTATTCACTCTCTAATGGAGATGTATTTTTATTGTCCCTACAAACTACTTCTTTTAAAATGGCAAAACCTTGCGTTTGCATAGCATTCCCTCTTTGCAATAAATGCATATTGTTTCTCCTTTCCCCAAATTAAGCAGTAATACAACGCATGCCTCCCATATAGGGTTGTAAAACATCTGGAACAACAATTGACCCATCAGCCTGTTGATAATTTTCAAGCACAGCAATAAGACAACGGCCAACAGCCGTACCAGAACCATTAAGGCTATGAACAAAATGCAGTTTCTTATCGCCTTCTTTACGATAGCGAGCGTTCATACGTCGACCTTGAAAGTCCCCACAAACGGAACAACTAGAAATTTCACGATAACATTCTTGGCCAGGAAGCCAAACCTCGATGTCATAAGTTTTACGTGCTGCAAACCCCATATCCCCCGTAGAAAGAACCACTGTGCGAAAAGGCAAACCGAGTCGTTTTAAGATATCTTCTGCACATTCCGTCATACGTTCCAATTCAATAAGAGACTGCTCTTCACTGGTAATCGAAACCATTTCTACCTTCCAAAATTGGTGCTGACGCAACATACCGCGTGTATCACGACCAGCCGCTCCCGCTTCTGAACGAAAACAAGGAGATAAAGAAGAAAATCGCAGTGGCAAATCTGATATTTCAAGAATTTCATCGTTGACCAAGTTCGTTAATGGCACCTCTGCTGTAGAAATAAGCCATCGGCCATCTGTTGTTTGAAACAGATCTTCAGCAAACTTCGGCAATTGGGCAGCTCCATAAACAATCTCATCACGAACGAGAAGAGGCACAGAAACTTCTGTATAACCATGCTCATTAACGTGCACATCAAGCATAAATTGTCCCAATGCTCGTTCTAGCCGCGCTAACGCCCCTGAAAGCACTGTAAAACGTGTTCCAGATAAACGACTAGCTCGCTCAAAATTCATCTGCTTGAGATCTTGACCAAGATCAAAATGCTCCTTTGGTGTAAAATTGAAGGTTGGAGGTGTTCCAAAATGTCGAATGACAACGTTATCACTTTCATCTTTACCTTCTGGAACATCATCCAATGGAATATTGGGAAGTGCTGAAAGAATTTTTTCAAGACTTTCCGTCAGCTGTTTTTCTTCCGCTGTTGCAGAAGAAAGAAAGACTTTAAGCTCTTCAACTTCAGCTCTAAGCCGTTCAGCCATTTGCTGATCAGATGTAGCTAAAGCTTGTCCTATTTCCTTTGAAATCGCATTGCGACGTTCCTGTGCTAATTGTACCTTAGCAACATGGGATCGGCGCGCAAGATCAAGTTGTATTAACCTTTCGGCTTGTGGCTCAAGGCCTCTCCTTACGAGCGCTTTATCTAATTCTTCAGGACTTTCGCGAATCCACTTAATATCAAGCATTAAAATTCCTCATTTATATTGTTTTTATTCTATATCGGTTTTATTCATTTCTCATCGCATAAAAATATACACTTTTCTTAAGTGGATTTTCTTCTCTTTTCTATACTGTAAGCAATTAAAATTGAGATCTCATAAAGCGCTATCGTTGGTAAAGCTACTGCAAACATCGTAAAAAAATCCGACGGCGTTATCATTGCCGCAACAATAAAAGAGAGGAGAATAGCCCATTTTCGTTTAGAAACCAAATCATGAAACGTTAAAAGTCTAACTTTTGTTAACAGACTAATGACAAGAGGTAATTGAAAAATCAAACCAAAAATGAGGATAAACGACGTCATAAAGCCCAAATAATCAGAAATACGTACGACAAACTCTATCTTTAATTGAGCATCTGGAAGAAATTGTTGAGAAAGGCTAAACCATAGTATTATTGGTGCCAATAGAGCATAAACAAACGCTCCTCCAATACAAAATAATATAGGACCACCAATGAGAAAAGGCAAAAAAGCCCTGCGCTCATTTTTATAAAGCCCTGGTGCAATAAAACTATAGAACTGAAAAGCCGTATAGGGAAACGATAAAATAATTCCCCCAAAAGCAGCAAGTTTCATCTTTGTTAAAAAAGTTTCCCATACCTGTGTTGATTGCAAACGAATACTCTCAGGATTCCCTCCTGCTATTTTCATTGCCCATTGATACGGCCATAGTAAAAAATTTAAGATATAATCTTTAACAAGAAAACACATCATAAAAGCGATCATAAATGCAACCAAGGCTAAAATAATTCGCTGACGAAGTTCAATTAAATGTTCTAAAAGTGGCGCCATATTGGCATCAACTTCATCTTTTTTTACATTCATGACACATCTTTTTTATCTTTAGAAGCAACAGAAATGCTTTCAGAATGATGAGAAGCACGAGAGACTGTCCTATCTTTTTTGATTGCCTTTTTATCACATGCTACAAGTTCTTTATCTTTTTCTGATTTATGGTGTATTGTCTTAACACCCAAATTATCGTGAGTCCCCTCTAATGTATTTTGAATGGAATCAAAAGTTTCTGCCAACTTCTGCCTTGAATCGTTCATATCCGAACATATTTTTTGCAAATCATCGCTCTCAATTTGTTTTATTACATCATCAAACTGGTAACGAAGTTCATTTGCTGTTGAATACATATAAGCCCTTACCTTTGCGATTGTCTTGAGTATTTTAGGTAAATCTTTCGGTCCAACAACAATGATGAGAACAAGTAAGATCACGATAAGCTCTGGTCCATCAATCCCAAACATCGCTTATACTCAACTTCCTCATAAAAAAATAACGCACAATGATGATAACGTTTTTGTTATTTGACACGCTGTTTTTTAGCAACAGATGCCTTGCCTCCTTTAGAATGAGAGGAAGCCTTTCTGCGTGTTGCTACATGTTTTACCGATAACGGCTGAGATGGTTGAGATTCTCCATTAATTATTTGGGAAGAAGTAGCCATTTCAACGTTATCCTCAATGCCTCCCTCTTCTTCCTTCATATTCTTTTTAAAGGCTTTAATTCCCTTAGCAACATCGCCCATTAATTCAGAAATTTTACCGCGTCCGAAAAGCACAAAAATAAGCAATAAAATTACAATTAAATGTGTTGGTGAAAAAATATTACCCATTACTCTCTACTTTATGCTTTTTATCTCACTTATTCATGCTTCCTTTGAAGAATGTATCAAATATTGTATCCTATTTATATATTTTTTTCTCAACATAAAAGCAATCACATGCTTTTTAATGGAAGAAGAATGATCGTCGTCAATTAATTAGCCAAATTTTTAAAAGATGCAACCTCATATTTTTCTAAATATTAAGTGTAATACTGTAATATAGCCTCACTTAAAATGTGTATGAAATAACATTTATACGCGTGATCATATCTGAGAATATGTTTTATTAACGCGTAAAATAATACATTAATTTATAAGAATCATTCATTTGCACATTACAAGAAAGGTTAGCATAGAGAGATAAACACTCTTAAATACTCTTCTAGACCAGCTTATGTGTCAAGAATCTAGAAAATAAGTCGTATAGGGATATGACGATACTCGCTTTCATCTTGATTCAATAAAGAGCTTCCATTGAAATGTTTGCCCTCTTCTTGTCCAACTTTCATAGAAAAGATTTAAAATCCCAATGAAATAAATGCTCCCGTGACATTCATATTTTATGTGTATCATTTTTTCATGAGGGTCTTATTTGATTGCTACAAGAAAATTTTTTATGGATATCAATTCTATTATTCTATGCTAATAACCTGATACAGTTATCCATATGATAGAGTTTCTTCCATGAATTATCGGCATATTTACCATGCTGGCAATTTTGCTGATGTTTTTAAACACATTATTGTCATGCGCATTGTAGAGTACCTCAAACGCAAAGAAAAAGCTTTTCGCGTTATAGATACGCATGCTGGTATCGGTATTTATGACCTCTCTTCTTTAGAAGCCTATAAAACAGGAGAGTGGCGCGAAGGTGTACAACGAATTTTTTCAACGCCGATCCCAGAAGATTTAAGAGAACTTCTTTATCCATGGTGTGATATCATTGATACCCTCAATAAAGGAGAAAAAGAAATTGTATTTTATCCTGGATCTCCTGTTCTTATTCGTCAATTATTACGGAAACAAGATCGCCTCACCGCAATAGAATTGCACAATGAAGATTATCATATTTTAGCAAAAAATTTTGCTGGCGATTATCAAACAAAAGTTCTGCATTTGGATGGTTGGCTTTCCTTAAATGCTCATTTACCACCAAAAGAAAAACGCGGATTTATCCTTGTGGACCCTCCCTTTGAAAAAACTGGAGAATTTTCCCGCCTTATTGAGGGATTAATGAAAGCCTATCGCCGTTTTTCTGGAGGGATCTACGCTTTATGGTATCCTGTTAAACATGACAAAGAAATTGAAAGTTTTCTTGATGCGCTTTACAAAACAGGGATTCCTAAAATTTTACAGCTTGAAATGCGTATCCGAAAAAAATCAAATTCACCGACAATGAATGGAAGTGGAATGATCATTATCAACTCCCCCTACCTTTTGGAAAACGAAATTAAAAAACTCAGTCCCTTTCTTATCAATCGTCTTGGACAAGATGAAAATGCTCAAATAACGCACAAGTGGCTTCAAAAAGAACATTTAAATTAGACTTTGCTCTTACGTTTTCCCTAAAAAATACCCTTTTGTAAGATACAAAGGTGACAAGCCTCTATTATTTTTTAGATAATATCAACATATAATATAATAATGGTAAGCTTATAACGATTTCGTGAATTATAGAACAATAAAGCTATTGCACCAACCTCTGCCTTATATAAAAAGCAAGTCGGTACCTTCATACATTCTTCAGCCCTCAATGTTGCAACAGCCCTTGGAACTTGAGACGGTTCACAAGAGGAATTTTCAGTCTTTTCTTGTACAGTTTCACTCCACTCGGCTTTCCCCACTTTTAACGTGCAAGAGACATGGTTTTTAATATGGTATAGATTTGAAATGAGAGAATCATACGCTTTTCAGGCATTTAATTCAATGTCAACATTGATAAATTATCTTTATCAATCAATATATTGCTTCTTTATTATTTTTTTAGAAAATGTCTCCTCTTATCATTATGGATTTCCTCTTCTAATCATTTTTAATGAAACAATTGGCGCGTTCATAAAGCTATCTTAAATAAACAACTCTCATATTTTTTATGAAAGATAAGTACTCTAAAATTACACTTTTATGCTATAATATGTTATTGATGGACAAAAATTATTAAAGACATAGATAATCGTTATTAAATAAAAAAGAATATTTCATACGTTAAACAAAAAGCATTTCTTGATAAACGGAATGATCCTAAAAAATAATACAAATTGTCCGCAAAATGAACGAGAAAAGCTTTCTTTTCTCTCTAACCTTACATGGAACAATGCCAATCAAAGCAATGAGAAAAATCAATTCCAAGGTGTTAAATTCATACAAGAATTTGTTAAACACCTTCCGCATAAGCCAGGAGTTTACAGAATGATTGGTGAAAATGGTGATATTCTCTACGTTGGCAAAGCTCGTAATCTTAAAAAACGTGTTTCAAACTATGCACGTGAAAAAGGACACAATAATCGTATTACCCGTATGATTCGTGCAACATATCATATGGAATTTATCGTTACCCATACAGAAACAGAAGCACTCCTTTTAGAAGCCAATCTCATCAAAAGATTGCATCCACATTTTAATGTATTACTCCGTGATGATAAAAGCTTCCCTTATATCATGATTACAAATGATCATCGAGCACCTGCACTTTACAAACATCGTGGTGCCCGAACACAAAAAGCTCATTATTTTGGGCCTTTTGCTTCTGCTGGTGCAGTGACACAAACACTTCATGTTTTGCAACGCGCTTTTTTATTACGAACCTGTACCGATGCAATTTTTGAAAACCGTACGCGCCCCTGTTTGCTTTATCAAATTAAACGATGTTCTGCACCTTGTACCCATGAAATTAATGACAGTGATTATAAAGAACTGGTGAGAGACGCAAAAGCGTTTCTTTCGGGAAAAGATCAATCTGTTAAAAATGATATGGTTCAAGCTATGCATAAAGCTGCAGAAAATCTTGATTTTGAACAAGCTGCTTCTTATCGTGATCGCTTATCAGCCCTTTCTCACATACAAAGCCATCAAGGTATTAACCCTCAAACGATAAAAGAAGCGGATGTCTTTGCAATTGCTCAAAAGGAAGGAATGACTTGTATTCAAGTGTTCTTTTTTCGCATGGGGCAAAATTGGGGAAACCGAGCCTATTTTCCTAAAGCAGATTCCTCTTTTTCCCGTACTGAAATTTTAGTGAGTTTTCTTGCCCAATTTTACGATGACAAACCCCTTCCCAAAAGCATCCTTTTGTCTGAAGAAATTGAAGAAAAAACACTTCTTACAGAAGCATTGAGTCTCAAAGCAAATCACAAAGTGTCTCTCTCTTTACCCAAGCAAGGTGAACGAAAAACACTTGTTAATCACGCCTATCTCAATGCTCATGAAGCACTTGAACATAAGCTTGCTGAAACAGCTACCCATACAAAATTACTTCAGGGGCTTGCTGAAACATTCCAACTGCCTTTTCCTCCACGCCGTATAGAAGTCTATGACAATTCTCACATTATGGGAACAAATTCTGTAGGTGCTATGATTGTTGCTGGCCAAATGGGATTTGTTAAAAATCAATATCGCAAATTCAACATTCGCTCAACAGATATCACGCCTGGCGATGATTTTGGCATGATGAAAGAAGTGATTAAACGAAGATTTTCACGCCTTATCAAAGAGCATGATTTGCCCAATAAAAATCATGACATAAAAGATCAAGAGGGTGATCTTTTTCCTGTTTGGCCTGATCTTATCTTAATCGATGGTGGTGAAGGACAAATCAACAGTGTGTATACAATACTTGCTGAATTACAATTGAATAACCTGATCACCGTTGTTGGAATTGCCAAAGGTGTTGACCGTCATGCAGGACGTGAACGATTTTTTATAAAAGGTATTCCTCCTTTTACACTTCCCCCCCGTGATCCTATTCTCTATTTTTTGCAACGTCTGCGTGATGAAGCACACCGTTTTGCCATTGGCGCGCATAGAATAAAACGAAAAAAAACAACATTTAAAAATCCACTTGATGAAATCGAAAATATCGGTCCGTCAAGAAAACGTGCATTGCTTCATCATTTTGGAAGTGCCAAGGCTGTTGCTGGTGCCTCCCTTGAAGACTTGAAAAAAGTGACAGGAATCTCTCTTGCAATCGCACAAAAAATTCATAACCATTTTCATGAAAAATAGGCTTGTTTCACAACCTTAGCCTTGTTACTTTCGGAAAATATGTTCTTCTTCACAAGAATTGAAAATGACTCTATGAAAAATCATACTTTTTCTTTTCCAAATCTTTTAACTTATGCACGAATTGTTGCAGTCCCAATGGTTGTTGCGTGCTTTTTTGTAGAAGGACGCCTACAATCAAGTGATATCGCACGCTGGATTGCCGTTTCCATTTTTATCATTGCATCTATTACTGATTTTCTTGATGGTTATCTTGCCCGTATTTGGGAACAAACATCCAATATTGGTCGCATGTTAGATCCAATTGCCGATAAACTTCTCGTCTCTGCGTGCTTGCTCTTGCTTGCCGCAGACAGTACCATCGCTGGATGGACTTTATGGGCAGCCATTATCATTCTTTGCCGAGAAATTCTTGTATCAGGATTACGTGAATATTTAGCTGAATTAAAAGTGAGCGTTCCGGTCTCTCGTCTTGCAAAGTGGAAAACTTTTGTCCAAATGATCGCTATTATCTTTCTTTTAGCAGGACCAGCGGGTAATAAAGTTTTCCCTTACACAGTGGAATTTGGCATTACTATGCTGTGGATTGCCGCCCTTCTTACATTGTGGACAGGGTGGGATTATTTTCGCGCAGGTTTAAAACATGTCATCTCATAAAATTGTCTCTTGATTTATAATGATAATCTATCTTTATACACCTTAAACAAGAAAAAATATCCATAAATCTACTTATTTCAAATCTATTGATGATCAATCAATTTAAACATTCCTTTTGCCCATCACAAACAAAGTTGGTGTCCAGATAAAAGACATTCAAGAAAAGAATTAATAGGTTTTATCTCCCCACAAAAACAGTTGCAATATTAAAAATAAAAAAAAACGATACAGCTACATATCTATCAAAGAGATCTATAATCTTGTAAGCAAAAATCCAAAACATAGTGTTCTGGGTTTTTGCTTCTTATTTACGCTTTTATTAACCAACAATTTCTCTCTCAGAAAACCAAAAAGTGATTTCTGTTTTTGCAGTTTCAGCACTATCGGATCCATGGACAGAGTTTTCACCAATCGACAAAGCATGAACCTTGCGAATTGTCCCTTCTTCTGCGTCACTAGGATTTGTAGCCCCCATCACTTCACGGTTTTTAGCTATTGCATTTTCTCCTTCCAAAACCTGTACAATTGTTGGACCAGAAGACATAAATTCAACCAATTCGCTAAAAAAAGGGCGTTCTTTATGAACAGCATAAAAACTTTCAGCCTCACGCTTGCTCATCCACACACGTTTAGAGGCAATAACACGCAAGCCTGCATCCTCAAGCATTTTGGTAATTGCGCCTGTCAAATTACGACGTGTTGCATCTGGTTTAATCATCGAAAAAGTACGCTCTAAAGCCATTTACTCACCTTTATTTCATTGATAACATTCTCTGACTGTTTCTATAGCGAGCAGACAGTCCTTTGCCAAGTGACCTTGCAAAAATCTACACAAATTCTCAAAAACATAGAATGGAGTGTAAAAAAAACTTCAATAAAATAGATACATCTATAATTGCCCCTCCCACCATAAGATACACACCGGGCTCTCAGTAAATGTTGAACTCCTTATTGTATTCCTAAATGCTTCCCATCAAAATTATCATTTAAGCGATAAACACTATAAGAAAAAACCAACACGTAAAAATAAATACCTTTTATGAAAACCTTCTTCTTAAAAAAAAGACGGATCTAGACACTTCAGGTCTAAGTTTGAAAATTCTCTCATTCACTAAGACCAATCAAAAACTACCGTTATAATTAGAAACTATAGCGTACCCCTAAAATACCCTGAAGAGACTGTTTTGTTTTACGCCCTTTAACATAATGAGCCTCACCATATAACTTTAACTTCTCACTCACAAAACTGCTCAAACCTATTCCTAATTTACCCGCATTGCCTGATAAATCGCTCGTAAATGCATGGCGTTCATTAATCACCGTTTGATTCTCATCTTTATTCTCACGCAACCATGCTGCTGTAATATACGCCTGTGAGGAAGAAGCCATGCCAGAACCAAATTCATACCCTAAAGATAAACCAACCTCACTGCGCAATGAAGTAAAGGGACGTATATCACCGGTCATGTCATTCGATAACTTGATTTCTTTTCCTTCAACGTGCAACCAAGTAAATTGTCCATAAGGCTGTAACCAACTACTCTTGGACGTCTGAAGTCGATAACCTGCTTCAAAGGAGGACCCAACCGTCCTTTGCCTATAACTGCCTTCAATCCCTAAACCATTCGTGGAAACCGCCTTCAGCGTATTTTGATAATAATTATATTTTAAAAGAGCATCGAGATACCATCCACTATGATCCAGATAAGTGACGTAAGCTCCAATACCATAACTATTGATACCGCTGGTACCTCCCCGAGCATGCGCAACGCGTGCGTGGTCATAACTGCCAAAACCACCTATATAAAACTCTCCATTTTCCCACTCACTTAAGCCATTGATCCCTAAAACGATCCCTGTCTGATCAAGCTTAAAATCTATATGCTCTGTCGCAATGCTTTCTTTCGATTTAATCGCATAGCTCCATAAAGCTGTATTCTTTTTACTGTGATCTAGAATTCCTCTTCCCGCACGCACGCTTTGCATTTCATTGTGAAACACCATCGCGGGAGCGACAGACATGGACAATACCGCATCTGTAGAAGGTGTGGTTAAAAACTGAGAACCTGAAAGCGTCTCCCCCAATTGTGTAGAAGATTGTTTCTGATTGCTTGGACGCAAAATCATTTGATCCGCTAAATATTGAGACGATTCTGAAACAGCCATCTGTTGCTTTTCAGCAGAAAGAAGATGAGAACCTGATGGAGGAGGGACCACACGCGTCTGACTTTCTTGAGAAGAAGAGACTGAAACACTAGAAACATTCTGTGTTCCTCTTACATGACGTGGAGGCCGTGGCTTAGTTTGCTGTTTTTTAGCAGGATTCTGAGGTCTTTTCCCTTCAGAAGAGGCAGATTGATCAGACAATGCAAGAGGAATCTTAATTTTCTTTTTCACACACTCTACTTCCGTATTCGAACGTTCCGCACCTTCAGAGACTCTACTTAAATACCAAGTTGTAGAATAACCGCTAGAGGTAGCACATCTACCTCTCTTCTCCAAGCGATACTGGTAGGCTCCTCCATCAACAGCTGTGATATCATGCCCCGAAAGATCTGCCAGAGTAAAATTAGCTCCTCCATCTTGGCTTCTATCGGTAATTAACGGAATCTCCGTGACCAAACTATTCCTTTGAGAGAGAGAACCTGTAATTTCACGACCAGAATCGATAACGCTTATTTTGTGATTGCCTGCGCCTTCACCGATCGTCAAATAATCACTCGCATCCAACGTAGTACTAATATTGAATCGAAAATGTAAATCCCCTGAAAGCCTCTCAACATGAAGTGAAATATGTCGAGGATCATATGGAATAGAGGTAAAAATAACAGTTCCTCCGTCCCCCCCTAAATCTTCAATTTCAATCTGAGGTTTTTCTCCTATATTCCGTTCACCAACCTTTAATATTGTTTCCTCAGCTCTTCCTTCTATAGGAATCTTTTTCTTAAGAATATGGTTTGTCCTATCACCAGCAAACAAATAAAGTTCTCCTTTATTATTAACCCTTACTTCCCCAACGACTTTTTGAATGCCAGAATGAAACCAGGATCTAGCAAAATCCGTAATTGTTAAAGTATCAACAAATCCTCCAGAATATACAACTTGAGTAGCCCGCTCCTTCAAAGTGGTAGCATAAGAGGCTCCATGCGTTAAGACGTGCTGCCTGCCATTCCCAGAGACCTTTGTAGCCATTGCTCTACCCCCCTCTTTTCTTTCTCCCGCATAAAGATTTTGTTCTCCGTTATTTCCCACTTTTGTATTCCAAGCCCACGCCCCATCATATATATTCTGCTGCCCTATTGCTCCATCTCCACCAATAACTGTGGCGTCATATGCACTGCTTCGTCTCAACACACTTGTGAGATCAATACCTTTTTCTTCGTGAATAAACTGCTGACCTCCAATAACTTCAGCATCTATTGCATTTCCCCCACGCGTAACTATTTGCATCCCTCCTTTTTTAATAATGGATCTCACGGAAGTTGCTCCATTTTCAACAATCTCAACACCACCCTCTTCAATTTTTATATTAGTACTAGGAAGCACATTTGTAATCAGTGCTGAACCTTTTGATACAGTCCCTCCACTTCTCACTTGGGTTTCTCTTTTTAGCTCTCTATTCCCGCTCTCAACTGCACTTGCAGATTGCACAAGACAACTACTGATCATCAATACTGAAAAACTTAACTTGTATTTATACTGCATTATCCACACTCCACTCTCAATTATTTAGAAAAATACCCCGTGGCTACGTAAGCAGCGAATTTTAGATTGTATCATAATGTGTTTTATTTATGTCTAAATACAATTTTTTAGTGTATTTTTTAATTTAAACAATTTTTAGTTGTATCTATAAGCCACTAAAAAACGCTAATTGAAGGCAGAAAAACTGAATAAAATTCAAATTGTTTATTTGAATTCAAGGAATAATTTGCGTATTTGAGATTATGGATGAAAAAAATGCCCATGCCCTTTAATGGGATCACATCCCTTATGTAAAACAGAGCGCCCTTGGATTGCACATTCACAGGTTTGTTTTAAAGAAACATCTCTCAATATACCCAAGCCCATTTTCCCAACGTCGATAATGAATAGTATAATAAATCCATTAAAGACCTCCATCTTTACGCTTATGGTGAAGAAATCCCACATCATCACACATTTTCCCAGCCCTAAAATGTTGCACATTCCTTGGCACTTGAGGCGGTTTATAAGAGGCAAGTCCTTTCTTGAACAATTTCACTCCATACAACTCTTCTCCGCTTGTGACGTGCGAGAAAGTGATTTTGATTGATTCAAAATGGAGCAGATTTGGAATAAGAAAATCCCACGATATTCAGAACTCTCATTCAATATACAAAACAATGAATAAATTAATACCTTGCCTTTAAAGAGAATATAAAGGTATCCTTACTGTTTGAAAAGGTCTCTATACTCTCAAAAAGACGTAGTGAAGCGTTATCTGTTTAAGGTTGTAGTTAATCAGCCATATAAAGGTGTATTTAGAAACTATAGCGTAATCCTAAAATACCTTGAAGAGCATTTTTAATCTTATGTCCTTTTAGATAATATGCTTCCGCATAAAGTGTTAGGTTATCATTGACCGAACTGTTTAAACCAATTCCCAATTTACCCGCACTACCCGATAAGTCTGTGATAAATTTATGCTGGTTATTAATTGTCGCATAATTATCCTTTATATTCTCACGCAACCAGGCAGCCATTATATAAGCTGTTAATGAAGTTTGTGAATTCACAAAGAATTCATGTCCTGCCGTTAACCCAACTTCACTACGAAATGAAATCAAGGGGCTTAGATCACCGATCATTCCATTCGAAAGTTTTATTTTTTTACCTTCAACTTGGAGACCTGTTAGCTTGATATAAGGTTGCATCCAAGCATTTTGCGCTGGTTCAAAATAATAACCAATCTCAAATGATCCACCTATCGCCCACTGATTATAATGACTTTGAATCGCCAAACCACTTGTTGAGATGGCTTTCAAATTATCTCTATAATAACTATATTTCAAAACACTATCTATATACCATCCGCGATGATCAAAATAAGTGGCGTAAGTTCCAATGCTATAAGAGCTCAGATCACTTCTACCACCCCGTACATGAGAAACACGTGCTTGATCATAACTACCAAAACCACCAATATATAACCCTCCATGCCTTAATTTATTCAACTGATCAACACCAAAAACTAAACCTGTTTGTCCAAGCTTAAAGTATGTATGGCCTGTCGCAATGCGTTCTCTGCCCTTAATAGCATAAGTCCATGGCTCGATATCTTTCCTATTTCTATTCCAAATTTTTCTACTATTCCGGACAATTTGCAACTCATTGTTAAAAATAAGTCCAGGAACTACGGATAACGTTAATACTGCATCCGTAGAAGGTGTCGTTGATGTTCCACCAGGAATGAATGAACTTGTAGGATCAGGAATAGAAGTTTCCGGTCTACTGAGACAGTCTGCAGATAAAAACCAAACCTTTCCATTTTCATCCTTTCTTTCTTTCAAGCCATACATATAAGTACCACCATCGATGGCATTAATGTTTTCACCCTTAAGATCTATCAGCGTAAAATGCGCTCCACCACTTTGATCTGTAATTAAATCACGTTTATTTGAAAAAGGATCCGTGATTTCAACGCCAGAATCAGCAACACTTATCGTATGATTCCCTGCGCCTTTCTCAACGAAGAGATAATCTCCACGGTCTTGGGCAATTGTGGTATTGAATGCGAAATGTAAACTTCCTGAAAGATTATTCACATGAAGCTGAGAATAATAGGGATCAGAACCCGTAAATGCAAAAATAACACTCCCCTCACCACTTAATTTTTGTATCAAAGAGCTTTTTCCATCAGATTCATCCGCAAGTGAATACAGTTTTGTCTCTTTTCCATTTAAAACAATATCTTCTATTGTGGTACGATGTTGTTCATTCCCAGCATAAAGATGAAGCTGCCCAGAATGATTTACTTGTGTCTTACCTTCTAATATCGCTCCAGCATGTACCCATGATTTTGTTTCATCATTCATTGTTAGATTTTTTAAAGATCCATCCGTATATATTTCCTGAATAGCGCTCTCATTTAAAGTGACTCCAATAGCCTGACCGCCTTTTAAGATACGCTGTTTACCACCAGCAAAAACTTCTGTATCAAATGCAAAACCACCATTTTTTGCACCTTCAGACTTTTTTCCAACCTCTTGGATGCCCCCTCGCATAACTTTTGTATTCCAAACTTTACCCCCGTCATATACTTTTTGTTGAGCTAATGTTTCCTCTTGACCATAAATAACTGTATGAGAAGCGCTACTCTCTTTAATTTTTCCTCCAATATACGCCTCCCCGAAAACAAGCTGCTTCCCGCCATAAATTTTAGTATCCTCTACTTTCCCTCCATTTCCAACACTTTGCAGTCCTCCTTCTTTAACCACAGCATTTTTCGAAAAGCCTTGTTTTCCCTTTAAAGCCTGAACATTTTCAATTCCACCATGTTCAATTTTACTATTCTCACTGAAACCTCCTGCATACACATAAAGCTCCGCACCATTCTTTACCGTATTATCGATAGATAGCCCTGGACTATCAATCTCACCATCATTTGAAATGTATGCTTTTCCCTCATTATCAAGGACATAATTTTCGAGCAGTGCCCCATCTTTAATGGAGATAAGCTCAGGTTTTCTAAGAAACGTAGTCTTTTGTTCTTGTCTATTATCTCCAACATTGTCATGACGATTGCCATCAAACTCCTGCTGGCTCGCAAATATTCTAGCACCCTTAACAAGAGTAAAATCGCTAGGCCTTTTTAAAAAGCCTAACTTATTGTCCCTTCTTACTATGAAATCATTCGATGCTCCAAGGATGCATCTTCCTGTTTTCATCTCTTCATTGTATTGATCCTGAAATACTTGATTATTTTCGTAACTTGAGGATTGACAAAAAAGCGGCATCTTCCCCTCATTTGCAACAGCTGTCTGTACAAAACAGCTGCTCAAAATGAGTACCCAAACATTGCGTTTCCATTTATATTGTGTAGCCATACCCTTCCCCCCTCTTCATGCCTGCATAGACACCAAACGTAACTAGCTCTACAAAATATATTTTCAACCTTAGATTGTAACAATTCTTCTGAGCAGCCTCATCACTTTACTCAAAGAACTGTTTTTTACAGTTTCTTCAATGCGTTTTTGACCAAAAATATAAGGAAATTCCTACATTCCTTCAAAGTTTTTTCATCAAAGAAAAAAGTAACACATCATAAACTATAATATAAAAGAGAGTGTACAATCTGTCATGAAAAGCGAGTCTGTAGGCTCTTAAAAGTTATTTACGCTTTATTAAAAACTTTCAAAAATAATTATAGATTTGAAAGATAATTAAAAACTACCGTTATAATTAGAAACTATAGCGTACCCCTAAAATGCCCTGAAGAGACTGTTTTGTTTTACGCCCTTTAACATAATGAGCTTCACCATATAACTTTAACTTCTCACTCACAAAACTGCTCAAACCTATTCCTAATTTACCCGCATTGCCTGATAAATCGCTCGTAAATGCATGGCGTTCATTAATCACCGTTTGATTCTCATCTTTATTCTCACGCAACCATGCTGCTGTAATATACGCCTGTGAGGAAGAAGCCATGCCAGAACCAAATTCATACCCTAAAGATAAACCAACCTCACTGCGCAATGAAGTAAAGGGACGTATATCACCGGTCATGTCATTCGATAACTTGATTTCTTTTCCTTCAACGTGCAACCAAGTAAATTGTCCATAAGGCTGTAACCAACTACTCTTGGACGTCTGAAGTCGATAACCTGCTTCAAAGGAGGACCCAACCGTCCTTTGCCTATAACTGCCTTCAATCCCTAAACCATTCGTGGAAACCGCCTTCAGCGTATTTTGATAATAATTATATTTTAAAAGAGCATCGAGATACCATCCACTATGATCCAGATAAGTGACGTAAGCTCCAATACCATAACTATTGATACCGCTGGTACCTCCCCGAGCATGCGCAACGCGTGCGTGGTCATAACTGCCAAAACCACCTATATAAAACTCTCCATTTTCCCACTCACTTAAGCCATTGATCCCTAAAACGATCCCTGTCTGATCAAGCTTAAAATCTATATGCTCTGTCGCAATGCTTTCTTTCGATTTAATCGCATAGCTCCATAAAGCTGTATTCTTTTTACTGTGATCTAGAATTCCTCTTCCCGCACGCACGCTTTGCATTTCATTGTGAAACACCATCGCGGGAGCGACAGACATGGACAATACCGCATCTGTAGAAGGTGTGGTTAAAAACTGAGAACCTGAAAGCGTCTCCCCCAATTGTGTAGAAGATTGTTTCTGATTGCTTGGACGCAAAATCATTTGATCCGCTAAATATTGAGACGATTCTGAAACAGCCATCTGTTGCTTTTCAGCAGAAAGAAGATGAGAACCTGATGGAGGTGCTCCTTTAATCATTTGACTTCCCAGATTTGAAACAATTGAAGAAACAGAAGTTGGAGATTTTTGACTCACGTTGTGGCGGTTTTCTCTTTGACGAGGTAATTTAATCGCATGCTCTTGTGTATTTGTAAGCGTTGAAAGAAAAGGAACTAGTTGATTTTGACTTAAATGCCGTGCAGATCTGCTTCTACGCTGTGGCAAACTATTAAGAAATGAAAAATTATCAATAAAGACTGCAGATAAATACCAAACTTTTTCACCCCCATCCTTCCCAATTTTTTGTTTCAAACCATACATATAGGTTCCACCATCAACCATTCCAATTTTTGCACCAGAAAAACTTTGTAGAGTAAAAGAAGCGCCTCCACTTTGATCCAAAATTAAATCAAGTTCTGTTGAAGAAGGATCAACAATTTCAATACCAGAATCAACCACACTTATTATGTGAGAGCCATGACCATTTTTGATAAAAAGATAATCCCCTTCTCCTTCTGCAAGGCTAACATTAAAATCGAAATGGAGACTCCCCGAAAGGTCATCAACAGAAAGCTTGGAGTAATGTAAATTAGATTCTGTAGAAGTAAAAACAATATTTCCTACACCGCTCAGCTTCCTAATATACGTTTCTGTGTTTTCATATCCATTAGAAATAGAGTATAATTTAGCATTTTCTCCCTCTAAATTGATATCGTCTACTGTCGTCAGATAATTTTTTTCAGTATAAAAACGATCATTTCCAGCATAAAGATGGAGTTGTCCCAAATCCTGAACCGTTATTTCTCCTCCTAACATCGCACCAGCAAAAACCCATGAATTGGCTCCCTCTTTAATTATTAGATTTTTTACAATGCCCCCAGCATGAACTTCTTGAGCAGCATGGCGGTGTAAAGTCACTGTATTTGCTTCACCCCCTGCTAATACCCTTTGTACACCACCTGCAAAAACCTCAGTATTTATAGCTAAACCACCGGTTTTTTCTGCAAAGTTATCATCATCAGGAAACCATTTAGCAAGAGTTTGTATTCCTCCACTCATCACTTTTGTTCTCACTGCCATTCCATCATCATACACATTCTGCTGTCCGGGTATGTCCCCTTGACCATAAATTATCGTATCATAAGCACTGCTCCCAACAATCCCACCATTCACGTATCCATCTCCCCAAATCAGCTGATCACCACCGTAGATTGTAATCTGCAATGCTGTTCCTCCTCCTTCTACCTTTTGTTGCCCGCCCTGGTAAATAATCGTAGACTCTGAGATTCCCTGTTCCCCTACAATCTCAGAACCACCATTTTCAATTGTTGTATTCTTAACAAAACCACCTCCCTCAACATAAAGCCTTCCAGATCCCCCAATTGTAGCGTTAATGGATTGCTTAAAAGCACCTTGCTCTCCATCATCAGAGATATAAAATACCCTGTCATCATCAAGCAAAAAGCTTTGTAAAATGCCACCCTCCTCACGAATACTGAAATTAATGACATCAGAATATGGATCAAAATTAATATTAACATCTTGCGACGACGTTATATTTTCTTCTGTTTCAGGAAGCTTATCTATAGGCGATTCGGCATGAGGTGTGTGGATTACAGGAGTAGAAGTTGTTTCCAACGGCGCCAAGAACCAAGTCTTTCCACCGTTATGATCTTTCGTCTTTAGATTATACAGGTAGGCACCACCATCAATCATACTAGTCTTTTCACCAGAAAAATCTGTCAGAGTAAAATGCGCATTTCCGCTTTGTTCATGAATTAAATCAAGTTCAAGAACTAAATTCTGATTTAGGAGAGAAGAATCGGCAATTTCAATACCAGAATCAATCACGCTTATGGTGTAATCTCCTTTCCCCTTTTTGATAAAGAGATAATCACCGCGCTGCTCTGCAAAATTGGTATTCAATCTAAAATGTAAATTCCCTGAAAGATTACCGACCTCAAGTTTAGAGTAATGTGGATTAAATACGGTAGACATAAAAATAACACTGCCATCACCACTTAAGTTCTCAATTAAAGAACTTTCATTGTCCATATCAGAAGCAATAGCGTACAATCTTGTATCTCTGCCATTTAAAATAATTGTTTCAACTTCAGTGCGAGATTGCTCAGGGCCAGCATAAAGATAAATTCGTCCAGAATCATGAATCATGGTGCTTCCTTCTAATGTTGCACCAGGATGTAACCATGATTGTGCTTGATCCTTAATGATTAAATCTTTTACATAGCCCCCTAAATCTATTTTCTGAAAAGCACTCCCTTGTAAAAGAACGCCAAGGGCTATGCCCCCCACTAAAACGTGTTGCTCTCCACCAGAAGAAACCACTGTATTAAATGCAAAACTGCTATAATTGTTGAGATCCTCTTCCACATAAAGATTTTGTACCCCTCCTTCCATGATCTTTGTACGAAAAACCTCTCCATCATCATACACATTCTGATATCCTCTCACCCCATTTTCACCAGAAATGACGCTGTCATAGGCGCTGCTCCTTACCATCACCCCTTGAATATTAGATTTTCCTGAAACAAACTGCTCACCACCATAAATTTTAGCCCCTTCTGCTTTTCCCCCCTCTTCAATCCTTTGTTGTCCACCTTTATGAACAGCACTATCCTGAGAAAGACCCTGTGTTTTAATAAGCTCAATCCCGCCTCTTTGAAGTGTCGTATACAAGCTAAAACCACCGCTATAAACGGAGAGCTCTCCACCATCTTTAACGGTATTACTAATTGAAGTTTCTCCATTGCTCTCAATTTTCTCACTGCTCATGTCAAAGCTAGGATCCGCAATCGTAACAATCATTTCCTTTTCAATAGTCAATTCTGTGAGATCACGCGATAATGAAGCCATAGCAGATGGTTGCAAGCTAAAATCAGAAAATAAAGAATTCGTCTCATCAAGAGCATAATTCGCATCTAAATACCAAATTTTACCGGTGCCTTTATTATTTCTATGTTTCAAACGATACCTATAGGTTCCAGCATCAATCGTTTCGATTTTTTCACCAAAAGTATTTGTCAGAGTAAAATGAGCGTTTCCACTACGATCAGAAATTAATTTAAGCTTTTTGTGAAAAGAATTTGTCATTTCACGCCCAGAATCCGTCACACCGATTGTGTGATGACCTGAAGCACTTTTTTTAATGACAATATAATCACTAAGGTGCTTGGCAAAATCAACATTGAAATCGAAATGTAAAGAACCTGAAAACTCCCCGATATTAAGCTCAGAGTAATGCTTATGAGCTCCTAAAGAGGTAAAAACAACTCTCCCATTTCCTTTTAAGTTCTGGATATTAACCTGAGGTTTTGTGCTGTTATCTTCAGAAGCAATAATGTAGAGTTTGGTATCTTCCCCATTTAAATTAAGATTTTCTACTTCCGTAATGGCTTCACCATTCCCAGCATAAAGATAGAGGCTGCCAAAATCATAAACATTTGTGCCCTTATCTAATATTGCCCCCGCAAAAACCCATGACCTTGCTTGATGATTAATTGTTAGAGTATCCGCATATCCAGAATTATATATCTTCTGAGTCGCTCTATCGTATAAAGTAACTTCACTCGCATTCCCTCCCGCAAAAATATTCTGCATCCCATTTTTAAAAAGTTCGGTACTCAGTGCAAAAGCCCCCTCATTGATTGTAAAATCCTCATCTTCTGTATCGGCTGTATCAGCATCTTCTGAAAAGCTGTTATTAAAATTTTCTTGACCATCAAGATTCTGGACGCCTCCTTTCCTAACCCTTGTGTCAACAGCCATCCCCCCACTATAGACACTTTGTATTCCTGGCATTCCATCTGCAGCATAAATTTCAGTACCATAAGCACTACTTTCCTTGTCTTTAAGCTCCAAGCCATCTCCAAGGATCCCCTGACCAAAAATAATCTGCTCACCTCCATGGATTTTAGTCCCTTCAGCATTTGCACCACTTTCAACAATTTGTTGTCCCCCTTTTTTAACCGTAGCGTATTCTGAAGTACTTAGATTTTGGACAAACTCAATCCCACCATGCTCTATTGTCGTATCCCGACTAACACTTGCTGCATCAATGTAGAGTTTTACACCCTCCTGAACCGTATTGTTAATGGAATAACCTGCATTCTTATAGTTAAAGCTATTTACTTTTTCACCAGAAGATTCAGAGTCACGGTTGGTAATATAAATCGTAGCACCATCGCTTATGACTGAATTTGTGAGAACTTCAAAGAACAGGTTGTCTGCCCCCTTCCTTTCTGCTTCTGAAGACTTCCTTCCTTCTATCATCTTTTCATGCACTATGATTTTTGCCCCCTCTTTTTTCTCTTTTAATCCCCTCACTTTTGAGAACAATTCTCTTGTCTCTTCTAGATGTTCATTGATGCCTACTGGCGTTAATAGCTTTTCTTTTAATGTTTCTACGCCATCTGCATTCGCAATCTTGATAAAAAAACTACTGGTCATTAACGCATAAAAACTTAATTTCATTTTGCGTTGCATTACCCACATTCCATCATTCCAAATTTAAATCCCCCATTTAGAAAAAAGTGCATAGACCAAAACAACATTCTGTAATGGCTCAACCTCCTATTTTTTAAGATAATAAAGCATTCGATGATTAAGCTCTGGCAGTCAAATATACACCATGTGTCTTTAAAATGTATGCACAACTAAAAGATTTAATTTTTAATACATACTCTTAAAAAGTGTTATAATTATATTCATAAAAAAATTTTTAATATTTTTGAAACACTAATCTACGAAAAAGATTGATCCTCAATAGATAAAAATGGTTAAATTTTAAAGGAAACAGCACTGTGAATGAGGGGGAAGCTTTTATGTCCCCATATTTTCATTTCTACAGCATTTAAAATAGTTTCTCTATTCACTTCAATTTTGATAATCCCAAAAACACTTATTGATATTCATCAGTCCATCATCGTTGTTCGAATATATTAGAAACATCATAATATCGACTCGACACTGATTTGAAATTTTTATAATTATAGTTGATTAATTCATATTTGATTTGTCATATACTGAAAGGGACATTCTATTCATGCCTATAAACTTAGAAATGCAAGGTACAAGCAACAGAAATTCCCCTCGTCGCATTTTGTTTGCAAGCCTTATTGGCCCAACAATTGAATTCTTTGATTTCTATGTCTTTGCCACCGCCGCAGCGCTCATATTTCCTCATGTATTTTTTCCAACACAAAATGATCAGATTGCCATTTTACAATCTTTTCTGATCTTTGGCGCGGCTTTTTTTTCTCGGCCCTTTGGATCGATCATCTTTGGACATTTTGGAGATAAAATTGGAAGAAAAGCAACACTTATCGCCTCTCTTCTCACAATGGGGCTTTCAACAGTCATTATTGGTTTTCTTCCCACATATGAAACCGCTGGGTGGTTTGCCCCTTTCCTCTTAACCTTGTGCCGTATTGGACAAGGAATGGGATTAGGAGGAGAATGGGGAGGAGCTGTTTTGCTCGCAACAGAAAATGCCCCTCCAGAAAAGCGAGGCTGGTATGCAATGTTTCCTCAATTGGGCGTTCCTATCGGTTTGTTTTTATCCATTGCTGTTTATTTAGGTCTGTTATACTTCCTTGATCATGATGCACTTGTCGCTTGGGGATGGCGCATCCCTTTCATTGCTTCAATTATTTTTATGATTATAGGATTATGGGTTCGTCTTTCAATCAATGAGACTGTTCAATTCAAAAAAAATCTTGAAAGTAAAGAACGTGTCAAAGTTCCTATCATTGATGTCTTTTTAAAATGTCCACGAATCTTATTTCTTGGAATATTTTCTGGTATGGGAACATTTGTTTTGTTTTACTTGGTTACTGCATATTTGTTAAGCTATTCAACAAATCATTTGCAGTTGTCATATTATCAAGCTCTCCAAGTTGAAATTATCGGTGCTATTTTCTGTGGAATTTTTACGGTCATTACTGGAAGACTTGCTGATCGTATTAGACGGAGAACTTTGATGATTTGGATTACAATCATCACCGGTATCTATTCTTTCGCAATTCCTTATTTCTTAAATTCTGGAGTTATAGGAGTCCTTGCAATGTCTGTCATTGGTTTGTCTATCATGGGAATGATATACAGTCCTCTTGGTGCTGTTTTGGCTTCACCATACCCAACAGCCATTCGATACACAGGCTCTTCTATTACTTTCAACTTATCTGGTATCGTAGGAGCTTCTCTCGCACCTTATATTGCGGAATATTTAGTGCAACATTTTGATACGTCTTACATCGGCTATTATTTGCTTTTTGCTTCTTTTGTTTCACTAATTTGCTTTGTCGGATTTACAGATGATGAAATATCCAACTAAAATGTAATAACGAAGAATAAAATAAGGACTGGCAGAAAAAATGCTGCCAGTCTCATTTTTAAAGACATGGGTTGTGGTATATGCCACCACAATATTCCCGCAAACAAGGCACTCAAAAAGAAAAATAAAAAATCCGCAATATTGCTCATATCAGCAACAGCAAACATTCCTGATAGGATATGCGTTGTCCCTAACCACGAAACGCAAAAAAAAGCCAACATTACAGCCCATAAAACAAGCAAAATTCGATCAATAATCATCATCATGCCGTTTCATTTTTTTAATTATAGGCCATATCTTTAGCATACCTAAAAGAAAAATCACAACAAAGACCCAACGCCCTCCCCCTGATCCTTCCGCAATAAAAAGTGCTGGATTTATAATTCCTACCAACCCTATAAAAACCAGAATAAAAGATACGAGACGCATTAGAGCTGTTTTTCCCAACGACGATCTTCAGTCTGTTGCCAATACGTTAAATTATGATTTTCCATTTTATATTTTTTCCACTGTGCTCGAGCAAGATTCAACTGCTCATCATTTCTGCCATCAAATAACACAACAAGACGTTGATAAACATCAATATCCGAACAAACAGCTCCCTCTATGAGAAAACGAATCTTTGAATCATTGGGATTTTCTTGTCCTGTAGTCAGAAATACAGGCTGAAAATTTGAATATTGATCACACTCTGTTCCATGTCCAATAAATGATTCATCAGCATAAACCCATAAATGCATATCTATAGAATCACGTTGTTCTTTACTCACACATTGTATGGTTACCTTACCAAAACGAGCCAATGCCCGCTCCACAAGCGTTGGCAAAATATCTTTTAGCGTTGACTGCGTCAAATGATAGAATAGAATATCCAACCTCTCAAATCCTCATCACTTTTTACCAATAAAGCTAACATCTTTTTTAGAGAAACTTCTATAGCCCTTATATAAAAGGAAACGGTTCAAGATATAAACCTCTTTTTCGATTGAGATGCATTATCTTTTTGCCTGTATCTTTAAGAGCCCCTTTAAAAGATAAAACTTTTTTATTTTCAACGTTAATAAAAAAGTTTTTCAAGTTATTTTCTAGATTCCTTGTAGACTATCGTAGAAAATAAAATATAATGTGTTGAAAAATTACAGGGAATTTAACGAGCAATTTTATATGGTTTATTTGTTAAAAATGCCCAGTCCCTGAAAAGGTGTTTTTTTAATTTTATTACATTTTAACCGAAAGCGGCAAAAGTATTTGTTATCGAATTAAAGACTGAGGGTGTTCTCCATTTTATGCGTATTATTGAGTTCTACATCCTGAGGCGTGTCTTTGTTTTATTTAGTTCTGTCATGATTGCAGCAGTGGGTGTTAGTTGGACGGTGCAAATTCTTGCACGTATAAACTTTCTCACAACAAGTAAACAGACACTCCTCACAGTCTTGCAGTTTTCACTTTCATTAGTTCCTTCTGTTATTTTTCTTGTCATTCCATTTGCATTAGTAATCGCAGTTACAACCACCCTTTCAGCAATGAATCAAGACTCAGAACTTGCTGTCATCAATGCCTCTGGTTTTCCTAAAAGTACTGTTTTGAAACCTATTCTCCTTCTTGCTATTGTTGCATCATGTATCTCCTTTTCTATTGCTAATTTTGTTGCTCCTCAAGCGCGTCTTCATATGCGACAAATGTTAGCAAATGCCCATTTTGATCTTATTAATCTGTTCATTAGTGAAGGGAGCTTTCAAAAACTTGCCAATAATCTTTACATAGAAATTGGCGAACGAAATCCAAATGGAACACTTGAACGTCTTTTTATTGCCGATCAGCGTGACCCTAAAACTGATCTTTTTTATTATGCAACAAAAGCCTCCATTATAAGTAATCAAAACGGTCGTTTTTTAATCCTCAATAACGGTGAAATAGAAAGGGTCAACCATCAAAATAACAGCGTTTCAATCGTTCAATTTAGCGCATATACCTTTAGCCTAGGGGAGTTTATTCCTAGTGATAAAAAACCTACTCTTTATCCAAAAGATCGGTCTCTTTCTTATTTACAAAACCCTGACCCAAAAGATCCCTACTATCAACGAAAACCGCTCCAATATAAAGCTGAGTTTCACCGCCGACTAACGCAATGGCTCTATCCAATCGTTTTTTCACTTATTGCATTAGCAGCGGCAGGAAATGTATGCTCTCATCGACAAGCACGTCATTTAGCAAATTTCTTAGCGATTGCTTTTTCTTTTCTGGTCTATTGGATAGGGTATTTTTTCGCCGAAAAAGCAAAGAACGATCTTGCATATATTCCTCTCCTTTATATTACGCCTATAGGAACAAGTATATTCGTTTTTTTTATGCTTTTAACGAATCATAAAATTGGACTCCCTGCAAAATTTAATGAGGTACTTCAAATCATTTTTCAAAAAGTAGTGAACAAATTTGAACATAAAAAACCTCAAGATTCTCCGGATAAAATATCATGATTGGACGGACACTTGGACGCTATTTTTTTATACGTTACCTTAAAATAACGTGTTATTTTTTGGGGGGCATTTTGGTCCTTGCTCTTTTAATCGATTTTACAGAAAATTCTGGGAGGCTACCTTCCCTTCCATATTATACAGTAAAAGATGCATTTCTCCTCTCTGTTTTACGTATCCCTTTTATTATGCAACAACTTATCCCTTTTATTGCACTCTTTTCTGCAATGACAACACTTATCTCGCTTAACAAAAAGCTTGAACTTGTGGTTACTCGCTCTATCGGTGTTTCTGCATGGCAATTTCTTATGCCTGCTTGTTTTGGAGCTTTTCTTTTAGGGTTATTTTCAATTTTTCTCATTAATCCACTTGCTGCATGGGGATTTTCTCAAGCAGAAAAAATGATGATTGAGTGGCGCAATAATAATGTCCTAACATCTCTTCATAATACACGTATCCACTGGTTAACACAGCGTACAGATTTAGGCAGAACAACCATTGGCGCTAAATTGATTACCGATCAAGGACTTTCTCTTCTTGATGCAACCTTTGTACAATACAAAGATGACGCAACCGTCAAAAATTGGATTAACACCCCAAAAGCAACCTTGACCAATGGCGCTTGGTTCTTAACAAATGGCACAATCTATAAAATAGGACATCCTCCTGAAAAATTTACCGAGTTGAAAATAAAAACCAATCTAAAACCTGAATTTTTAACGGAACGTTTAGTGAATCCCGTAACTATTCCATTTTACCAATTGCCTAAAAAAATTATGATCGCACGTTCATTTGGCTATTCTGCGAATAATTTTGATATGTATTTGCAATCTTTGATTGCCTTACCGGCATTACTTGTGGCAATGACTCTCATTGCAGCAACTGTATCTTTAAATTTTACCCGTTTTGGGCAATCTAGAACGTTGATTCTTGGTGGCGTAATCGCTGGATTTATGCTTTATGTTATTTCTGTACTCGTTCAGGCTTTTGGTAATGCCGGATATATTCCACCAATTATTGCCGCTTGGACACCTGTTGTTATTGCATTATTCTTGGGAATCTCTTTTTTACTTCATAAAGAGGATGGCTAAGTGAAAGCATTAACGCGTAAGAAAATCATTTTAACAAAATTAAGTGCTCTCGCTTTTAGAAGTGTTATGGCGGTTATTTTAGGGGGAACATTGCCTTATTGTGCATACGCGCAAAGTCCTATGTCTCCTCCTCAAAGTCGCATTCAAAACTCGGAGCGCCCTCTTTTGCTCTCTGCGGATGAACTCATCTACAATCGTGATGAAAACACTGTTTCTGCACAAGGGAATGTCCAAGTTGAATATGACGGCAATAAAGTTGTGGCTCAAAAAATCATTTACAACCAAAAAACAGGGCGGCTTATTGCACAAGGAAACGTTGAAATTACTCAAAAAGATGGGAATAAAATTTATTCTAATCAAATTGATATGACCAAAGATCTTGGCAAGGGGTTTGTAAACGCTTTGCGTATTGATACAGCCAACAATGTGCACTTTGCCGCTCAAAATGCTATACGCCAAAACAATCAGGTAACAATCTTTGAAAATGCAACCTATACAGCCTGTGAACCTTGCTCTTATAAACCAGATAGAGAGGTTCTATGGAAAATTAAAGCCAGAAAGATTATATGGAATAATAGCGTTAAAAAAATTCGGTTTGAAAATAGCAGTTTTGAAGTTTTTGGTGTCCCAATTATAAAATTTCCAAATTTTGAGCTCTATGATCCAACTGTCAGGCGTGCTAGCGGTCTACTTACGCCTCATTTTTTCTATACTGATTATCTCGGTATGGGGATAAAGAATTCTTATTTCTGGAATCTCGCTCCCCATTATGATTTTACGCTTTCTTCTACGATTTATACTCAACAAGGGCTTTTAACCGAAGGGGAATGGCGTCAGCGTTTTAAAATGGGCCGTTATAACATTCGCTTTGCTCATATATATCAAATGAAACCGCATAGATTTGACAGGAATACGATTGATGCACAGCATAAAAACCGTTATATGCTGGCGACAAAGGGGGACTTTCGTATTAATTCACACTGGACTTATGGATGGGATATTCTTGCACAATCCGATCGGCATTTTAGTCGTGCCTACAAGCTTGAAAACTATAGCAATCCTACACAACTTTCTCAGATCTATCTGAATGGTCTTGCAGGAAAAAACTATTTTGACATGCGTTTTTATCATTTTAAAATTCAAGATTCGATATTGAACGATCCCCATTATGAACGTCACTCTCAACAAGTATGGGTTCTACCACGTATAGATTATTCTTTTACACCAGATGAACCCATTTATAATGGAGAGCTTACCTTCCATAGCAATATACAATCAATTTACCGTCGTCATGCCGACTTCAGTTCACCCGACTGGAACAAAAATCCTCTCAACACTGTACGACTTTCTGGTATGGCTGGAAATAGTTTGCGTTTAACAAATGAGCTTGAGTGGAAAAAGCGCTTTAACATGCACAATGGCCTCATATTAACCCCCCTTCTCTCTCTACGGGCTGATATCCTTACAATCAATGGACAAGAAAATTATGCTGATTCTAGAGAAAACAATGCCTTATCCGCAATTCGCGGCTCAAAAATTCGTGGCATAGCAACAGCAGGATTGGAAGCACGTTATCCCTTCCTTATTACAGCTGCTCATTCTACACATATTATAGAACCAACCGCACAAATTTTTATACGCAACAATGAACAATATATCGGACAACTTCCGAATGAAGATGCACAAAGCTTTGTCTTTGATGCAACCACTCTTTTTCAACGAAATAAATTTTCTGGTTATGATCGTGTAGAAGGTGGGACAAGAGCCAATATAGGTCTAAGATATTCTGGAAACTTTAATGACAATTGGTCTCTTTATAGTCTTATTGGACAATCCTTTCATCTGGCAGGAAAGAATTCTTTTGCAGAAAAGGACTTTGTTAACGCCGGTATTCATTCTAGCTTAGAAGCAAAACGTTCAGACTATGTTGCAATGTTTGGTGCGACCCATAAAAACGGTTTTTCCTTAGAAACGCGCGGACGCTTTGACAAAAAAACAGGAAAAGTCCGCCGTGGTGAAATTGAAGCATCACAAATGTGGAAAAATTTTTGGGCCTCTGTACAATATGCTTATATCGCAAGCCAACCGAATTACGAATATCCACAAGAGCGCCAAGAAATTTCTTTTCAAACAGGCTTAAAACTGGCAGACTATTGGTCCATTAATAGCAACGCCGGTTATGATCTCGTATCTGGCATATTTATAAAACGAGGAATTAGCTTGAATTATGCCGATGAATGTTTCGGGGTAACATTCGGTTATCAACAGGTAATGAATCCGGGAAGAAAAACACCTTTGCAGAACTTTAATTTCTCTCTTTCATTGCGTACAATCGCAGATACCGGAAAAAAATAGATTCAAATTTATAAAGAGAATGTATAAGTGATTTAACTTATTATTGTTTTTATGAAAGAAAGCGTATAGTTTAAGTTATTGATGAGAATTAATAAACAATGCGAAAGCTTATTTACATGAATAAATTGAAAAAGCGTGTTCTTGCTTTATTTTGTATTACGTCTTTGAGCGTAAGTAGCCTGCTCATAAATGAATTTTTGATTCCGTCAGCCTTTGCGCAGACAGCTATTGTTGTTACAGTTAATGGCAATCCTATCACAAATTATGATATACAAAGGCGTGTTGCATTTCTCAGATTGCAACAAAAGCAAGGCAATTTGGTGGCACAGGCTAAAAAAGAGCTGATCGACGAAGAGCTAAAAAATATTGAAATAAAACGTCGTAATGTTGAGGTCAGCAATGATGAGGTTGATAGAGCTTTTGAAAACTTTGCAACGCAAAATAATATGACAATTGATCAGCTCAATCGGATTCTGATCCAAAATGATATTACTGTACAACATTTCAAAAATTATATCCGTGGACAAATAGGATGGGGGCGTCTTGTTAGCGCACGCTATCAAGCTCAAATGGGTATGGTTAGCGAACAAGAAGCTGTGCGCAGAATATTAAAAAATGGTGGTGTGAAACCTTCAACCAACGAATATACATTACAGCGCATTGTTTTTGTTATTCCTGCACATCGTCGTTCAGAAATCTTTGAAAGACGTCAAAGAGAAGCAAGCAATTTCCGCGCACATTTCCGTGGATGTGCAAATGCCCAGAATCAAGCAAGGGGTATTTTAGACGTTACAATTCGCCATTTAGGAAAATTTCTGGAACCTCAACTTCCCAGTGCATGGGAGCAAGCTATTCTTGCAACACCTGCTGGAAAAATGACAAAATTACAAGAAACATCTGATGGGATCGAAGCAATTGCTGTTTGCAAAATAAAAAGGGTTTCTGATGATTATGTCGCTCGGCTGATATTTTCTCTTCAAGATAATAAAAACAGAAGCCCGAAAAAACTTGAAGAATTAAGCGAAAAATATTTAGAAGAACTGCGACGCGTAGCACGTATTCAATAATGACAGCTCTTGTTGTTAGTGGTGGTGATCCTGCCGGAATTGGTCCTGAAATAGCTCTAAAAGCATGGAATTTGCGTGTTAACCGTCAAGTTCCGGCTTTTGTGCTTATCGCTGATCCAGATGTTATTCGTTCACGCGCTCGTTTTTTACAGATGGATGTTGAGGTGGAATCTGTTTTAATCACCAATCCTGTCAAAAATTTTCAAAACGCCCTCCCTATTATACCCTTAAAAAACAAACAAAGTGACCAATTAGCTTTTCCTTCTCCAAACAATGCTGTCGGAATCATTGAAGCTATTGAGCGCAGTGTTCAATTGATTCAAAGTGGACATGCTTCTGCATTGGTTACTTGTCCTATTGCCAAAAAGAATCTTTATGATGCAGGATTTGAATTTCCAGGTCATACAGAATTTTTAGCCGATTTGGCTCATAAAGCTTTTCATAAATCTTATCATCCGGTTATGATGTTAGCTGGGCCTCAATTAAAAACAGTCCCAATAACTGTTCATATTCCATTCAAAGATGTTCCTTCACAGCTGACCCGTCATTTAATCATTCAAACGGCCTTCATTACTGAATATGACTTAAAAACACGATTTAAAATAACGTCACCTCGGCTCGCTGTCGCTGGTCTTAATCCTCACGCTGGAGAAGAAGGCGCAATGGGAAAAGAAGAGTTTGAAGTGATCACGCCTGCTCTTGAATATCTTAAAAAGAAAGGACTCAATATTATAGGTCCACTTCCTGCCGATACAATGTTCCACAAATGCGCAAGAAAAACATATGATGTTGCCCTTTGCATGTATCATGATCAAGCTCTTATCCCTGTTAAAACATTAGATTTTGATACCACTGTTAATGTCACGTTAGGTCTCCCTTTCATTCGTACGTCTCCAGATCATGGAACTGCTTTTGACATTGCTGATAAAGGTATAGCCTCTCCTGAAAGCTTTATTGCTGCTCTCAAACTTGCTCATCAACTTGCAAAAAATAATTCGATACCATGCCAATAGATAATCTTCCTCCTCTGCGTGAGGTCATTGATATATATGGATTGCAAGCGCATAAATCTTTGGGACAAAATTTCCTTTTTGACCTTAATTTAACCTCTAAAATTGCTCGTCAAGCAGGCAATATAGAAGGAAAACCTGTTCTTGAAATTGGTCCTGGTCCTGGAGGGCTCACACGCGCCTTGCTGGCAAAAGGTGCCATTGTAACAGCAATAGAACACGATGAGCGCTGTATACCAGCTCTCTTAGAAATAGAAAAATACTATCCGAACAAATTAAAAGTTATTTATAATGATGCACTGAAACAAGATTACTCAAAACTCTTTGAAACAATCCCAGAAAAGCCACGCATTATTGCCAATCTTCCTTATAATATTGGAACGCAACTTTTATTAAATTGGCTTTTGGTTGAACCATGGCCTCCTTTTTATGAATCCATGACATTGATGTTTCAACGTGAAGTCGCTCAAAGGATTACGGCTAAACCTCAATCTACTTACTATGGACGCCTGAGTGTCCTAGCTGGCTGGCGTACTACAGCTAAAATTGCTTTTGATGTGCCTCCTCAAGCCTTCATACCAGCGCCTAAAGTAACGTCTTCCGTTGTTCATATCATTCCACGAACTCAACCTCTTGTCTGCTCTGCGGAAAAACTAAGCTTTGTTACAAAAACCGCTTTTGGACAAAGACGAAAAATGCTTCGTCAAAATCTCAAAACACTTGGAGGTGAAGTCCTTTTAGAAAAAGCTAGAATTGATGGAACTCGCCGTGCTGAAACGCTCTCTATTTCCGAATTTATAACTTTAGCGAATTTGATAACCTAAAAAGTATAACTTTTTCAAAACAATAAAAATATTAATCAATCTTCTCAGCAATAAGTCTATCAACAAAAGAGCTAAGAAAAGCACATCTCTCGCGTTTCACTGTTTCAGCTAAATAAATCGATTTTATAAGTGATAAAGACTTATCTAAATCTTCATTAATAACCACATAATCGTAAGAACACCAATGCGTTAGCTCCGTTCGTGCATTTTCCAATCGTAAATCGATGATATCTTGACTATCTTCTGCTCGACGATGTAAACGTGAAACAAGCTCTTTCATGGATGGTGGAAGAATAAAAACAGATACTGTATCTCTTGGCATCTTTTTTTGCATCTGCTTGGTGCCTTGATAGTCAATATCAAATAACATATCATGACCAGAACTTAACGCATTTTCAATAGTTTCACGTAGCGTGCCATAATAATTCCCATGTACTTCTGCCCATTCAATAAATTCATCTCTATCACGTTTATATTCAAACTCTTCCTTTGAAATAAAGTGATAGTGGAGTCCATCGACTTCACTGGGACGCTTTTTCCTTGTGGTCACACTAACAGAAAGCTCTAATTGTTGATCTTTGAGGAGTAACCGAGAAATTGTTGATTTACCAGCCCCTGAAGGTGAAGAGAGAATAAATAAAAAACCGCGACGTTGATTTGTTTTTATCGTATTCAATACACTTTCAAAGGCTGTCATCACACCACTCTATTTTGTTCATAAATTTTCCCTCAAAATTTGAACGATACATTATTTTAACCTTTTTTCTAATCAATTGTTTTTTAGCAGTTCTCAATACCACACTGCACTTGCATTGAGAGAATTTATCATAAAATATATTACTTTCTTTCTTAAATATTTTGTATCTGTACGTTTATCTCACTTGTAACATACAAGAAAATGATTTTTATTATTCTCATCAAAAGCTTAAGGTGAAAAATCTTACTCTATTTGGAGTTCATATTTACGAAGCAAAAAGATTCCATATCATTATAAATCAATGTTTTGCCTTCAATTCCCGCCACTTGCGAACATTCATATTATGTTCTTCTAAGGTTCGAGAGAAAACATGTCCTCCTGAACCATCAGCAACAAAATAAAGCGCATCACTGCTTGGTGGATGTACTACCGCCTTCAATGAATCGCGACCTGGATTTGCAATAGCGGTTGGAGGCAAACCATTAATTTTATAAGTATTATAGGGTGTTTCCTTCTCAAGATCTGAACGGTAAATTGCACGCCCCGATGGCTTCCCTTTTCCTCCAAAGAGACCATAAATGACCGTTGGATCTGATTGAAGACGCATGTGCTTTGCAAGACGGTTATAAAATACCGCAGCAACCATTGGTCTCTCTGCTGTAACTCCGGTTTCTTTCTCAACAATTGAAGCCAATATGACAAACTCATCAATTGACTTAATAGGTAAATCAGGGGAACGTGTAGCCCATATCGCATGAATTAACTTTTTCTGTCCTTCGCGCAATCTGTTTATAATTTCTTGACGCGTTGTCCCCCGAATAAAGCGAACAGTATCCGTCATCAAATACCCCTCTGGAGGCAAAACTTTTGGAAGATCCCCAATCAAAATCTCATTTGCTGCTAATCGATCAAAAACTTGCTGAACCGTTAAACCTTCTGGTACTGTAAATGTATATTCAATGGATTTTCCTTTCACAAGAATATCCATAATATCATGCATTGAAGCATGGGCTGGAATTAAATATTCACCAGCCTTCAAGTGACTTGTGTTTTTATGATAACCAACCCCATAAACAAAAATATCTGATGATCGAATGAAACCACGTTTTTCTAGCAATAAAGCAATTTCACGAATTCCTGTACCCGGATGGATAAGAATAACCTGTTCTCCCTCAATTTTTCCCTTTTCTTCAAAAATACTTTTTCCAATATA
Organism: Bartonella sp. B1098; assembly: GCF_944896145.1. Taxonomy (NCBI): domain Bacteria; kingdom Pseudomonadati; phylum Pseudomonadota; class Alphaproteobacteria; order Hyphomicrobiales; family Bartonellaceae; genus Bartonella; species Bartonella sp. B1098. The sequence continues at coordinate 120,200 of NZ_CALYLP010000002.1, forward strand.
AAGAGGAATACTTATGCCGAAAAGAATAATCACAATCAGCATGAGAAAAAAATGACCAAGAATAACCAAAGGATTACGGACGGTAGACGATTTCTTTTGTTTTCTATGTGTTAACATGTCACAACTATCTGCTCAATGATTCGAAGAGGAATCGTTCATGTCCTTATAATGGCATTCCATTTTTCACGCCGGACATAACCCCTCAATAGCGATTAAGGACAATATTGTAACTTCTCATTCATCTTATAATAAAGGTGAAAATTAAAAAGCAGAAATTAAATAAAAATACTTATTATCCCCTAAAACGTCGCATCACCAATGATGCATTTGTTCCACCAAATCCAAAAGAATTGGAAAGAATCGTATCAATCTTTCGTTCACGTGGTTTGTGCGGGACAAGATCAATTTTTGTTTCAATTGATGGATTGTCAAGATTAAGTGTCGCTGGCGCGATATTATCTCGTATAGCTAAAACACAAAAAATAGCCTCAGCAGCACCAGCTGCGCCAAGCAAATGCCCGATAGAGGACTTCGTTGATGACATAGAAACTTGTGGTGCATAATGTCCTAAAACACGTTCAACAGCTGCTAGTTCTATGGAATCAGCCATCGTTGATGTACCATGAGCATTAATATAATCAAGCTCACTCACATTCACTTGTGCACGCTTAAGAGCGGACATCATACTCCGCTGAGCCCCTTCACCACTTTCTGAAGGCGCTGTAATGTGGTAAGCATCCCCCGATAAACCATAGCCGATAATCTCAGCATAAATACGCGCTCCTCGTTTTTTGGCATGTTCTAGCTCTTCTAAAACAACAACCGCCGCTCCCTCCCCCATCACAAAACCATCACGATCAGCATCATAAGGACGCGAGGCCCGCTCAGGTTCATCATTGCGACAAGTAGAAAGAGCTCTACAAGCAGAAAAGCCCGCAAGAGATATCCGATTTATCGGAGATTCGGTCCCCCCTGCCACCATGACATCTGCATCACCGAACATAATCAAACGCGCCGCATCACCGATCGCATGCGCTCCTGTCGAACAAGCTGTCACAACCGAATGATTAGGTCCTCGTAAACCATATTGAATAGACACATAACCAGAAGCAAGATTAATCAAACGACCTGGAATAAAAAAAGGAGAAACACGGCGCGGACCTTTATCACGAAGCGTATAACCAGCTTCCACAATGCCCTCAATCCCTCCAATCCCCGAACCAATTAATACCCCTGTACAAATCTGATCTTCATCACTCTTAGGAAACCATTCAGCATCTGTAAGTGCTTGATTAGCAGCAGCCATTGCATAAACAATAAATGCATCAACTTTCCGTTGCTCTTTAGGTTCCATATATAAATCAGCATTATAGGTCCCCTCTGTTCCATCGCCTAAGGGGATACGCGCTGCAATCTGGCATGGCAAATCGGACACATCAAATTCAGTAATACGCCGAACACCACTTCTTCCTTCAAGAAGTCGTTTCCAACTATATTCAATATTACCAGCCAGTGGAGATACCAATCCTAAACCAGTAACAACAACACGTCTCATAACTTCTAACCTTGAACTAAACTTTAGCTCTCAAAGCTCTCTTTTCAAAAGAACTCCGAAGAATACAGGCAAAAGCAATAATACCTTTGCCCTTTAATCATCATGCAGAAGCTTTATCAATGAACTTGACGGCATCACCAACTGTGAAAATCGTTTCAGCAGCTTCATCTGGAATTTCTACACCAAATTCTTCTTCAAAAGCCATAACGAGCTCAACCGTATCAAGGCTATCAGCCCCTAAATCATCGATAAAGCTCGCATTTTCTACGACTTTATCAGCATTAACCCCAAGATGTTCCACAATAATTTTCTTAACGCGCTCTACTGTATCACTCATGTTGAAATCCTCGAATTTATATTTTCCTATAATTTGGTTAACTATATCGGCTCATCTAATCAAGCAATAGATGCATTCCTTCAAAAGATTTTAGCAATGATCTAAAACATCCTGTGGATATCCCCTACAAAATAAACCAATCTGACATTCCGACATCAATTGATCAACGACCATGTTAAAGAAATAGTGCATCTTTCCATTTCAATCGTTACTATCTAAAATAATACAGCTTATAAATCAATGTGGAATACAAGAAAATACTTAAATCATTGCCATTCCACCATTAATATGCAGTGTTTGACCTGTCATGTAGGCTGCCTCATCACTCGCTAGATAAACAGCAGCTGTGGCTATTTCTTGCCCGCTCCCCATACGCTTCATTGGAATCGCAGCCATAATGACTTCTTTTTGCTTTTCATTAAGCTTATCTGTCATGGCAGATTTAATAAATCCTGGAGCAATACAATTGACCGTAATGTTTCGTGACGCAATTTCTTGTGCCAATGCTTTAGAAAAACCTATCAAGCCTGCTTTTGCAGCACAATAATTCGTTTGTCCAGGATTTCCAACAACACCAACAACAGATGTAATATTAATAATCCTTCCATAACGACGACGCATCATAGAATGTATTAATTCACGTGTCAAAAGAGAAGCAGCTGTTAGGTTAACCTCTAAGACATCATCCCAGTCTTTATCTTGCATACGCACAAAAAGACCATCCCGAGTGATTCCCGCATTGTTAACCAAAATATCAACGCCATTCATTTCTTTTTCTGTAACTTCAGCCAATTGTTTAATCGACTGACGTTCAGAAAGATTAGCAGGGAACACAAAAACATTCTGTCCTAATTCTGCTGCCAATTCTTTAAGCTTGTCTTCACGTGTTCCATGAAGTCCAACAATGGCTCCCCTTGCATGGAAACAACGTGCTATTGCCTCACCAATTCCTCCTGATGCCCCCGTTACAAGAGCTTTACGTCCTGTTAATCTAAACATTTTTTTAACTCCTTCATAGATTAAACGCCAAGCATCCCTAGTGCTGATTCTATTTCATCAACTGTTCCAATTGTTATCCCCTTTATATCCTTGTTAATACGACGCGTTAAACCTGTTAATACTTTTCCAGAACCAACTTCAAAAAGTGTATCAACCCCATGAGAACCGATCCATTCTATTGTTTCACGCCACCGCACCCTGCCTGTTACTTGTTGGACAAGAAGAGTAGCAATACGTTCAGGATCACTTTCTGGTGCAACAGAAACATTGGCAATCAAAGGAATAATAGGAGCCACTTTGTTAACAGTCAAAAGCGCTTTCTTCATGGCATCCGCAGCAGGCTGCATTAAAGACGAATGAAAAGGTGCAGAAACCGGAAGAAGAAGCGCACGTTTTGCACCTTTTGTTGATGCAATCTCTACCGCTGTCTCAACGGCTTTTGCTTCACCTGAAATAACAATTTGCCCACCACCATTATCATTGGCAATCTGGCATAGTCCTTCTCCCGAAACAGTTTCACAAATTTCTTCCACAACGTGCTCTTCCAAACCGATAAGTGCTGCCATAGCGCCTTCACCAACTGGAACAGCAGCCTGCATGGCATTACCACGAATGCGCAAAAGCCTTGCCGTATCTGTAAGACTGAATGTACCAGCAGCACAAAGAGCTGAATATTCGCCTAAAGAATGACCGGCAACAAACTTTACCTTTTCTTCTATACGAAGCCCTAATTGTTCCATCACACGAATGACAGCCATGGATACAGCCATTAATGCTGGTTGTGCATTGGCTGTTAACGTTAAAATATCTGCTGGTCCTTCAAAAATGATCTCTGATAATTTCTCACCCAAAGCATCATCAACTTCCTCAAAAACCATTCGCGCCGCACAAAATTGCTCTGCAAGCGCCTTCCCCATCCCAACGAGTTGACTCCCTTGCCCTGGAAAAATAAAAGCTGCACCCATTCATCGACTCCTAAAATTGTGCCATTAACTTATTTTCTTTTGACCTTATTCATCCGCAAAAAGTCAAGATAAAGTGCTTTATTTAGAACGAATATCTCTCTTCAAATTATATCTTAAGGGTGGAATTTGATATAAAAACTTAGGAAAATATGGAGCTATAAACTGAATAATTCCCAGACTTATGAGACTTCCTAAAATGGTACCTGCTAAAATATCAAAGGGATAATGTACCCCCACAAAGATGCGTGCCCAACAGATCAAGCATAAAAACACCATAGCAAATTTAAAAGTACCTTTATATCGGTAAAAATAAAAGCTTGCTGTATAAGCTGCAATGGTCAAGGCATGATTACTAGGGAAAGAAGCTGTTGCTTGATGTTTAATCAGCGGTGTCGTTAATCCTACAACGAATGGACGTGGATGAAAATAAATGAGAGAAATAAGATAACCTATCAAAAGGGCTATGCTAATGCTCATGCAAATGCTTAACACGACACATCGTTCCCTTCTCCCACCACAAAACCACAATACACAAAGATGAAGAGGAATGATGTAAATTAAAAACTTTGCACAAAAAATACTCAACAAAACTAAAATTGACCAAGACTGATGGTTGCCGACAAACATCTTAAAGAGCGTAACATCAATCTGGTTTAAAAAATCCATTTTTCTCTCCTTTATCTGTATGTTACAGCACTATCTCTTTATAGAAGGGGGAAATATACTGAAAATATATCAAGATTTAATAAATCCATTTTTTTATGTGTATAAGCTTGCTATTTTAAAGGATAACCTGTAGATATGAGATGTTCGTTGCCGGCATTTAGCTGGAGGTTGAACGGAGGGCTGTAAAATATCAGTAGGAAATACAATGTTTCCGGCCTCCCGTGTCTCCGCTCTGAGATGTCTCAAATTGTAAACGCGTCCTTTCTTCTTTGGGTTTTCCAAAAAGACAAGTCGCAGAGGCTTTGCGCTAAAACCGGTGAGATTTAATTGAAGAAAGGCAAAACAATGGCTCTTTATGAACATATGTTTCTTGCCCGACAGGATATTGCACCGCAGCAAGTTGATGAACTTTTGAACCTTTACAAAGGTGTCATTGAAACGTATGGTGGAAAGGTTGGGTGTGTAGAAAATTGGGGACTTCGTCCTCTTGCTTATCGTATTCGTAAAAACCGTAAGGCTTATTATGTCTTGGTCAATATTGATGCACCCGCTGCAGCAATTGCTGAAATGGAGCGTCAGATGCGAATCAATGAAGATATTTTGCGCTATATGACCATTCGTGTAGAAAAACACGAAAAAGAAAAATCTGCGATGCTTTCACACCTTGATCGCAATACGGCTGGTCAGGATGAAGAGCGCTCTCGCTCCCCACGTCGTCAATGTGAAAATGCTATGGAAGAGGTAGAATGATGAATGATACGAATCAAAACTCTGCACGTCGCCCTTTTCATCGTCGTCGTAAAACATGTCCTTTTTCAGGGGCTAATGCGCCTAAAATTGATTATAAAGATATCAAATTATTACAACGTTATATTTCTGAACGTGGAAAAATTGTTCCTTCACGAATTACGGCTGTTAGTCAGAAAAAACAGCGTGAATTAGCTAATGCTATCAAACGCGCTCGCTTTTTAGGCTTACTTCCATACGTTATAAAGTAAACGATCAAGATACTTTGCAACTGGAGAAATTCTCCAGTTGCTTTTCTTATAGGGGTTTAAAAAATAGCTTATTGTATTCTATGTTAAGCTATTAAATGTAAAAGTTGAGGTATCAACATGCCTCTAACTGCAGAAAGCAGGACAGCAATAAATGACAAAAAATCGTACTGATGAGATATTAACTGGTGTTTTGGCGGGATTGTTTTCTGTTGTGATGGGAATGGCAATTATTAGTGTTGCCAATATCGCTCCCTTTTTTTCTTTTTTTCTTGGCTGTTTTTTTTCATTGCCAATTTTTATTGTTGCGTTCGGTCAAGGAACATTTGCCAGTTTCGTTGCCTTAATAAGCGCGACTGTTGTTCTTTTCATTGCCACGGATATCTATATTGCTCTTGGGCTTATGTTGTTATTTTTTCTTCCTGCTGTTTATGCCTCTTGGCTTCTTGGATTGGCACGACCAGCACAAAAAGAAAACGCATTGATATGGTATCCATTATCATCCGTTATTTTTCATTTAACCAACTTTATTGCTCTTATAGTTACCTTCATTGGACTTTATATAAAAACCCGTCCAGACACCCATCTCATTGCAAAAAAAATCATTGAAAACATCATACAAGCTTTACAACAAGTGCAGTCATTAAAAGAAGCTAATATACTGAATGTTAGTGAATTTTTAATGGCACATGCCGCAACTTTAGCAGCAATCGCTCTGACAGTTTATAGTTTGATTTTTCTCATTGGTAATCTTTATTTTTCAATGATAACAGCCCAATATATGAAGTGGCTAAAAAGACCTCGAGATGATTGGAGCAAAACTCTTCGCCTTCCAATTTCTGGAATTATTATTTTCATCGCTGTTTCCATCGCCTCAATGGCTGAATTGAGTGATTCTATTAATTTAGGGACGCGCATTTTTAGCTCTGCTTATACTGTCATCATATCAATTAGTGGTCTAGCCTATCTTCATAATATTACAAAAGGGGTTAGCGGTCGGGTTATTATACTTTCTTTTGTTTATATTGCTATTTTAACTGTTGTTTTTTTCCCACCTATTTCTTTCATGATGCTTTTGATGGGCATTTGGGCTGCTATTCAATATAACTTTCAATCACACAAAAAACTTCCCTAAATTTATTTGTTCGAAAGGAAAAACTATGGATATTATTCTACTTGAGCGCATTCCTCGTCTTGGTCAGATGGGTGATATTGTCTCAGTAAAAGATGGTTATGCACGTAATTTTCTCTTGCCTCAAGGTAAAGCTTTACGCGCAAATGAAGCAAATAAAAAACATTTTGAGATCCAACGCGCGCAACTTGAAGCACGTAATCTTGAACGCAAAAGCGAAGCGCAAAAAATTGCTGAAAAACTTGATGGTCAATCATTTATTGCTGTTCGTTCTGCTGGTGAAACAGGACAACTTTATGGATCTGTGTCAACGCGTGATATTGCTGAAATCATAACAAGTGAAAGATTCTCTATTGGGCGAAATCAAATTGAACTTAATCATCCAATAAAAATGATCGGTCTTCATACGATTACTCTTAACCTCCATCCTGAAGTTCAAATTTCTGTGGTTATTAACGTTGCACGCTCTACCAGTGAAGCACAACGCCAAGCAGAAGGTGAAACACTTACTTCTTCTGAAGAAATATATGATATTCAAGAAGAAATATTAGAAGGAAATCAGGAAGAATTGTTGGCAGAAAAAATTAATGACAACGATACAAACAGTCCTCATCAAGAAGTTTAATTGCTCCTTTTGCTTTCTGTTTTATATCTTTTATTCCATTTAAAAGATTGGTCATAAAATACTCACGTTTTAAAACTGAGTATTTTATGACTATCATATGTAAAGAACTAATTTTTATGAAGAATTAGAAGTATGTTATATAAGCACATTCCATATCAGAAATGATAACAGCAATAAAGAGAAATGCTTTTGTTTCTCCAGCATAAAAGCAAAAATAATTTAAAGCTCTACTCTTAAGAATGAATTTTGCATGAGCGGTAAGTTAATGATATCGTCGTGTGATCTACAATGATTCTATTTATAAAGAAGTCATTCTACTTACACCAGTATTAGAATTTTAAAATCACATAATTTCAAAGTGTTTCGATTTAGAGCGCTGAAACTACCACTTAAAATCACATATTATAAAAATAAAACACACGAAATAGATGCTATATTAACAATACACGAATGATAAATGAGCCATTAGAAGAGAGTTTTTTTTAATTATAGATTTTAACTTAAAATGAAGCTTTGTAGCTCTATTCTTTTAATGTAAGATTTTCAATTTATTGCCTAAAGTCGCTAGACTTAGAGTTTTAGTGGGAAAAGTTTATGGAAGAAACTAGCGTTGTTAATATCAGCTCTTCAAAAAAAGAAGATTCTCCTTCTTTTCGGCAACTTCCGCATAATATTGAAGCTGAACAAGCATTACTTGGTGCCATCTTTATCAATAATGATTCTCTCGACCGCGTTTCGGATTTTCTAAAACCAGAACATTTTTTTGAACCGTTGCATCAAAAGATTTATGCTGTTTTATCTCACCTTATTAAAACAGGCAAATGTGTAGATCCGGTTACGATCAAACCCCATATCCAAATGGAAGAGAAAATTGGAGATCTCACTGTATACCAGTATGTTGTTCGCTTAGCCAAAGAGGCAGTCACCATTATTAACGCTGAAGATTATGGACGCGTTATTTACGACCTTTTTATCCGTCGTTCTTTGATTAATCTTGGAACTCAAGTCGTCAATACAGCCTTTGATGCTCCTGTAGAGCTTACGCCTACCCAACAAATTGAAACTGTCGAAAATCAGTTATTTGAGCTCGCAGAAAAAGGAAAATATGGAGGCGGATTTGAGAATTTTAATGTGGCTGTCAAAAAAGCACTCGATATGGCAAGTGCTGCGAAACAGCGTTCTTCGCAATTATCAGGGATAGCCACTCATATTAAAACACTTGATGAAAAAATGGGAGGGTTACAAGCATCTGACTTAATTATCCTTGCGGGACGCCCCGGTATGGGGAAAACCTCACTAGCAACCAACATTGCCTTTAATATTGCCAATGCTTATAATCATAATGGTAATAAGCAAGAAAATGAAGGTGGTATTGTAGGGTTCTTCTCCCTGGAAATGTCCTCAGAACAGCTTGCAACTCGTATTATTTCTGAACAAACAGAAGTCTCTTCTTCTGATATTCGACGGGGGAACATTTCAGATGAACAATTTTCAAAAATTATTCGTGCGGTAAACCAACTCCAAAAGGCCCCCCTTTATATTGATCAAACTGGGGGAATATCAATTACGCAACTGGCTGCTCGTGCTCGACGTCTCAAGCGACAACATGGCTTAGATGTCTTGTTTATTGATTATATCCAACTCATGACAAGTAGCTCAAAGCGTTCGTCTGAAAATCGTGTTCAAGAGATTACAGAAATTACCACAGGATTAAAAGCTTTAGCAAAAGAATTGAATGTTCCTATTATCGCTCTGTCACAACTTTCGCGCCAAGTCGAAAACAGAACAGATAAACGTCCACAACTCTCCGATTTACGTGAATCTGGTTCAATTGAGCAAGATGCCGACATCGTTCTGTTTGTCTATCGTGAAGAATATTATTTCAAAAATGAAGAACCTAAACTGGGTACTCTTGAACATACAAAATGGCAAGATGAAATGGATAAAATTATGGGGAAAGCTGATGTCATTGTCGCAAAACAGCGTCATGGTCCGACAGGAATTGTGTCCCTTGCCTTTCAATCTGATTTCACACGCTTTAGTGATCTGGCAGATAGCAATTATCTTCCAGAACAAATCGGTTAAATCACCATGGTACGGAACCGTATTCAATTTATCTGTCAAAATTGTGGAACCGTCCATTCTCGTTGGGCAGGGAAATGTAGCGCCTGCGGAGAATGGAATTCCCTTATTGAAGAAAATGTAAATGGCGGCATAGGAAGTGGTCCTAAGCAGAATGCTCGTAAAGGACGCATCGTCGCCCTTACATCTCTTTCTGGAGATATCCAAGATGCTCCACGTATTCATTCTGGTATTGCTGAACTTGATCGTGTTACCGGTGGGGGCTTTGTTCGTGGATCAGCACTCCTTGTTGGTGGTGATCCAGGTATTGGAAAATCAACATTGCTTACACAAACAGCAGCGGTTTTATCCCGCAAAGGGCATAATGTTATCTATGTCTCAGGTGAAGAGGCTATTGCGCAAATTTGTTTGCGTGCGCAAAGGCTTGGCGCTCATAATACAGAGGTGAAACTTGCTGCTGAAACCAATGTTGAAGATATTCTTGCAACCTTAAGCGAGCATAAAAAACTTGATATGGTGATTATCGATTCGATTCAAACCCTATGGTCAGATACAGCAGATTCAGCCCCCGGCACTGTCACACAAGTCCGTATTGGTGCTCAGGCAATGATTCGCTTTGCCAAAAAAACAGGAGCCGCTGTTGTTCTTGTGGGGCATGTGACAAAAGATGGGCAAATTGCTGGTCCTCGGGTTGTTGAACACATGGTTGATGGTGTTCTCTATTTTGAGGGTGAAGGAGGACATCATTATCGTATTCTTAGAACTGTAAAAAATCGCTTCGGACCAACAGATGAAATTGGTGTTTTTGAAATGTCTGATAAAGGATTACGCGAAGTGATAAATCCATCCGAATTGTTTTTAGGAGAACGCAATGAAAAAGCACCAGGTGCAGCTGTTTTCGCCGGTATGGAGGGAACTCGCCCGATATTGGTGGAAATTCAAGCCCTTGTTGCTCCTTCTTCTCTTGGAACACCACGACGTGCAGTTGTCGGATGGGATGGAAATCGTCTTTCTATGATTCTTGCCGTTTTAGAAGCCCATTGTGGCATTCGTTTTGGACAGCATGATGTCTATCTGAATGTAGCAGGTGGATATCGTATATCAGAACCCGCTGCGGATTTAGCTGTAGCCGCTGCTTTGGTCTCTTCTCTTGCCAATATCCCTTTGCCAACGGATTATGTATATTTTGGTGAAGTCAGTCTTTCAGGAGCTACTCGTGCTGTTGCACATTCAGCACAACGCATCAATGAGGCAAAAAAACTCGGCTTTCAGGGGGCATTTCATCCCACAACAACAACGGAAATGATAAAGTCGCTCCATTTTCAACAAAAAACTTTCTCCGACCTTCCCGAACTTGTTGCTACTCTTACCGCAAGTAAAAAATGGTCTACACCACAGGCAGGATAATATAGAAAAAACGCTATAAAATACAAAATATCCTTGCTATAAGAATAAAAAATGACCTAACAAAAATATATTTGCACACAGATTTAAAGAACACAACTTTATGTATAAGGAACAAACAAATGATCATAACAATCCTTGATGGAATTGTCTTAGTCATCATCCTGTTGTCCGCTTTTCTTGCTATGCTTCGAGGATTTTCACGTGAAGTGTTATCATTGATTTCTTGGGCAGTTGCAGCTGTTACGACACTGTTTTTATTCAAACCTGTTTTACCTTTCTTTGAACAATATTTCTCTAATAAAATGATTGCATTGATCACAACATTGGTCACAATTTTTATTATTGTTCTCATTATTACTTCAATTATTACAATGAAAATCTCCGATTTTATTATTGATAGTCGAATTGGTATCCTTGACCGCACGATTGGTTTTATTTTTGGAGCACTTCGTGGTTTACTGATTATGGTTATCAGTATGTTGCTTATTAATGCCCTGATTAAACCAGAAAACCAAGCAGACTGGTTAAAAAATGCCAGAACAAAGCCTATCTTAGATTCACTGGGACAAAAAGTTTGGGAAATACTCCCAAAAGATCTTGGATCTGTTCTCGAAAAGGCAGAGAATTTGTTTAAAGACAGCGATAAACATACGAAGAAGAAACAACCTCATGAAAAAACGCTTCTTAAAAATGGAGAATAGCTTTTCATGAGGAAAGAGAACTCAATGATGTAAAATGTGATATTAATGATTCCTCTCTATCACAACTGAAAGAATATGATGATAAAAAGCGATATTTCCTGTCAAGAATTTTCATTAGATGATGATACCCTTCACGAAGAATGCGGGGTTTTTGGCATTCTTGGGCATGAAGATGCTGCAACATTAACCGCTCTTGGACTTCACGCACTCCAGCATCGTGGGCAAGAAGCAGCTGGTATTGTTTCTTATCATAATAAAATATTTCATCAAGAAAAGCATTTAGGTCTCGTTGGTGATCACTATACAAACCCCGCAACACTTGCGCGCTTACCAGGAAATCGCGCTATTGGACATACCCGTTATTCAACAACTGGAGAAGTGGCATTACGTAATGTTCAACCCCTTTTTGCTGAATTGAAAGTTGGAGGTATTGCTATTGCACATAATGGTAATCTTACCAATGGTCTTACATTGCGCCGTGAACTCATTGCTTCTGGTGCTATCTGTCAATCAACGTCAGATTCAGAGGTTTTTCTCCATCTTATTGCCCGCTCACGTTATGAATCGTCCTCTGATCGTTTTGTTGATGCGATTCGGCAAGTAGAAGGTGGGTATGCTATGTTAGCGCTCACACGTACAAAGCTTATTGCGGCACGCGATCCAACAGGAATTAGACCTCTTGTGATGGGAGAACTTGATGGTAAGCCTATCTTTTGTTCTGAAACTTGCGCCCTTGATATTATTGGAGCCAAATATGTCCGCGATGTTAAAAATGGAGAAATTATCATATGTGAAATACAAAAAAATGGAGAAATTACGAAAAAAATTATAAAACCAGAAAATGCAAAACCAGAAAAACTTTGCTTATTTGAATATGTTTATTTTGCCCGTCCAGACTCAATCGTTGGAGGGAGGAGTGTTTATACAACACGCAAAAATATGGGAATCCGTTTAGCACAGGAAGCCCCTTGTAAGGGGGATGTTGTGGTTCCTGTTCCAGATGGTGGAACACCTGCTGCAATTGGCTATGCACAAGAAATTGGAATTCCCTTCGAGCTTGGTATTATTCGTAATCATTATGTTGGTCGTACTTTTATCGAACCAACACAGCAAATTCGCGCTTTTGGCGTCAAGTTAAAACATTCGGCAAACCGTCCTATGATTGAAGGAAAACGTGTTATTCTGGTTGATGACTCTATTGTACGGGGAACAACATCCCTTAAAATTGTACGAATGCTTCGCGATGCAGGAGCAAAGGAAGTTCATATGCGCGTCTCTAGCCCTATGATTTTCTATCCTGACTTTTATGGCATTGATACACCCAAGGCTGAAAGCCTTTTAGCAAATCAATATCCAGATTTAAAATCTATGTGCAATTTTATTGGAGCAGACTCTTTAGAATTTCTTTCAACGGACGGATTATATCTTGCTGTAGCAGGGGAAAAACGAAATAACGCCGATCCACAATTTACTGACCATTATTTTACTGGATATTATCCTACGCATCTGGTTGATCAAAAAAACCTCTCCAAAATTCATCAATCATCTGTCCTTAAAACAAGAGATTAATGATGACAAAACGTGACTTTAGTCTCCATGGGCGTGTCGCACTTGTTACGGGTGCATCAAGAGGAATTGGCTATTATTTAGCACTCGAGCTCGCTGCACGCGGTGCTCATATTATTGCTCTTGCACGAACAGTCAGCGGACTGACTGAATTGGATAATAAAATCCGAGAAAACGCGGCTCTTGCTACCCTCGTTCCGCTCGATTTACATCATATGGAAAACATCGATGCTCTTGCACTCTCAATTGCCAATCGCTGGAAAAAACTCGATATTGTCGTTGCAAATGCAGGAATCCTTGGAACACTCTCACCAATAGCGCATATAGAAAATACGGTCTTTGAAGATGTCTTTCAAATAAATCTTTTCAGCCAATGGCGCTTAATAAAAGCTGTTGAGCCCTTATTACGTGAATCTGATGCTGGACGAGCTGTCTTGTTATCCTCAAGCGTTGCGCATGTTGCTCGCCCGTTCTGGGGAGCTTATGCAGCCTCTAAAGCGGCTTTAGAAATGATTGCCCGTTGTTGGGCAGAAGAACTCAAACAAACTCCTATTAAGATTAATTGTGTCAATCCTGGAGCCACACGTACAGCTATGCGCGCTGAAGCTATGCCTGGTGAAGATCCAGAAACGCTCCCCTCACCACAAGAGGTTGCAAAAAAAATAGTCCATTTGCTCTCACCTGATTTAAAGGAAACTGGAAAACTCTTTAATGTCCGTGAAAATCGGTTTGTGGATTATTATGCCCCTCATTGATCATCATCTGAAATGTAAATAGACCACACTCTCTCTTTCCTGCACTTCTCAACAGAAGAATGAAGCAGTTTATGATTCTTGGATAGCCTTTTTAGCATCAGCCTTTTTCTCTTCTAAAGCGGCCCGTTTATTATAAGCAACGAAACTACAGGGGAGAAAAATCATATAGCTAACAGCTGTAATCAATAAAGTTTTCCATGTGTAAGTCGCAAGAAAACCGACATAAATAACAATGACCAACATGCAGGGTATAACGATATCACGCCTCAAGTTTTGATCAATTGTCTTTGCATTCCACACTGGTAAACGACTAATCAAAAGAAAAGCGATAATGACTGTATAAAGACTAAAAAACAATGCCCACCCCCAATTGGGGACCAAACCAAGAGCACCTAAATAGGTAGGTAATAAAAGGAGTAACGCTCCTGCAGGTGCAGGAACACCAACAAAATAACTTTTCTGCCATTGTGGGATATCAGCATTATCCAACATCACATTAAAACGCGCTAATCGCAAACAACAAGCAACACAATAAACAAGAGCTGCAACCCAACCAATGTGGTGTGCTTGATTCAAAATAAAAGAATAAACAATAAGCGCAGGGGTAACACCAAAATTGACAATATCAGCAAGAGAGTCCATCTGTGCCCCGAAAGATGAACTCCCATCTATTAAACGTGCAATGCGACCATCAGCACCATCTAGAACTGCAGCCAAAAGCACCATTAAAATAGCAGCCTCATAGCGATTCTCAAAAGCCAAACGAATGCTGCTCATCCCTGCGCAAATTGCCAAAATAGTAATGATATTGGGAATAACATAGCGCATTGATGTCGATGAACGTCGCCGATTTGCAATATCATCATGCTGCCCCTCAGGATTGAATGAAGAAAATGGCGAAAAATTTTTCATTGGGTGGCCCTAATCGTATCTGAAATCCGTTGTAGCATTCTTATCATCAAAAGACCCTAAAACTGTCTCTCCAGCAATGGCTGTCTGTCCAACGGCAACACGCAATTTCATTTCAGTTGGTATATAAATATCAAGGCGAGAACCAAAACGAATCAACCCAAATCGCTCTCCCGTGATAACAGCATCATTTTCTTTTGACCAACAAACAATCCTACGAGCAAACATCCCTGCTATTTGTACGATAGCAATTTTACCATGCTTGCTCTCAATGACCACCCCATTCCGCTCATTAAACTGACTAGCCTTATCAAACTCCGCATTGGTAAACCTACCTGGATGATAAATAATAGACTCTACTGTACCACTGATAGGAATACGGTTGATATGGCATGAAAAGACGTCCATAAAAATGGAAATACGAACCATTTCATCTTTCCCTAAGCCTAATTCTTCAGGTGGAACACATGATTCTACAAATGAAATACGCCCATCTGCAGGCGACATAACCCAATTTGGATTCAAAGGGATCACACGATCTGGATCACGAAAAAAGTATATACACCACACTGTGAGAACAAGACCACACCAAAACAACGGACTCCATATCCAACCAAGAATGAGCGAAATAACAAAAAATGCTACAATAAAAGGATAGCCTTCTTTATGAATCGGCACAAAGCTATTATGGACAGATTGTAAAATACTCATATCATTTCCTATTCATCGTAAACTTAAACAAGCAATAAATCTTTTTGTTCCTCTTGCTTTTATGTATTTTATCAATCACTCTATATAAAGATAGAGATTACATTTTGCCCACCTTATTTTTTACGATTAACAATACCCGTTTCATCTTCTTCACGCATTTTACGTAATTTTTCTTCAGCTTGCGATGCTTCAAGCTGCTTATTCCACATTGAAGCATATAAACCTTTCTTTCGTAAGAGCTCTGTATGCGTCCCATTTTCAATAATACGACCGCTTTTAAGAACCAAAATTTCATCAGCATTGATAACCGTAGAAAGACGATGTGCAATAATCAATGTTGTACGTCCACGGCTTACAATATCCAATGCTTGTTGAATTTCCTGTTCCGTTGCCGTATCAAGAGCTGCTGTTGCTTCATCTAGAATAAGAAGTGGGGGGGCTTTTAAGAGTGTCCGTGCAATAGCCACACGTTGTTTTTCACCCCCTGATAATTTGAGACCACGCTCTCCTACCATAGATTGAAAACCTTCTGGTAATATCTCAATAAATTTTGATATTTGTGCCATTTCAGCAGCTTTGTACACCTCTTCATCTGTCGCACTTGGGCGCCCATAGTGAATATTATAGGCAATTGTATCATTAAATAACACTGTATCTTGTGGGACCATGCCGATCGCTTCACGCAAACTTTTTTGTGTTATGTCACGAATATCCTGCCCGTCAATTGTGATAGAACCTGCATCAACATCATAAAACCGAAAAAGTAATCGAGAAATAGTTGATTTTCCTGCACCCGATGGACCGACAATGGCGACTGTTTTTCCTCCAGGGACTTCAAAATTAATATCTCTGAGAATCTGACGCGTCGAATCATAAGAAAATTTTACCTGATGAAAACGAATGGTCCCATCGCTTATCTCTAATGGTCTAGCATTTGATTTATCAATGATTTCCTGCTGAACATCTAAAAGATCGAACATCGCTTCAATATCCGTTAAACCTTGTCGAACATCACGATAAATTGAACCAATAAAATTCAGTGGAATGGAAAGTTGCATTAAAAGGGCATTAATAAAAACAAAATCTCCTACAGTTTGTGTCTTATAAAAAACTTCATAAGCCGACATCAGCATCATGATCGTCATTCCAATACCAAAGATAAGAGCCTGACCAAAATTAAGCCAGCTTAATGATGTCCAAATCTTTGTTGCGGCTTTTTCATAACCCACCATAGAAGCATCAAAACGATCGGCTTCTAGAGTTTCATTGCCAAAATATTTAACCGTTTCAAAATTTAAAAGAGAATCAACAGCGCGCGTATTTGCCTCAGTATCTGCTGTATTCATTTGTTGACGAATGCGAATACGCCAATCACTCGCCTTAATGGTAAAAAAAGTATATAATAAAACCGTTATAACAACAATGAGAAGATAATGCCATCCGTAGTTGATATAAAATACAAGAGCCGTTAATATAAATTCTAAAACTGTCGGTACGGTATTGAGAATTGAAAATCTTACGATCGCTTCAATTCCTTTTGTCCCACGCTCAATCACACGAGAAAGCCCACCAGTTCGGCGTTCTAAATGAAATCGTAAAGATAACTCATGAATATGAACAAAGGTTTTATAAGCTAATTGACGAACAGCATATTGACCAACAGTGGCAAAAAGGGAGTCGCGTAATTGATTTAATCCAGCCTGCATAATCCGCGCGACATTGTACGCCAAAACGAGCATGATGGGGATAATCAAACTGGACGGAAACCATTCAGGGAGCTGAAAGCTTGTATCAAGCACATTCGTAGAATATTTAAAGAAATACGGCACAGATATGAGAACGAGCTTGGACAAAACAAGATAAAATATTGCCCACAGTACACGTATTTTTAGATCACGCCGACCTACCGGCCACATATAAGGCCATAAATTGTAAAGTGTGTGCAGAGTCTTCCCTGTATCGGATGATACAGTTTTTGTCATTTCATTGCGTTTCATAAAGCCCTTACTTCTCTATCATCCACACGAAAAAGGCAAAGCATCCCCCTGTGGTTGTTTATAAGTTTCTTACGCTTTTCAATAAGCTATACCTACTCGTTGTTTGAAGTTAGACTGTTTTTGAAAAAGGAACAAGAAATAATCCATTATACAGCTTATTATTTTGATCTGTATTCTCATACCACTCTGCTGCAAATAAATTTTCAACTTTTACATGCTTTTTTTTCAATTCTGCCTGAAGCCACTTTTTTGTCTTACCAATCTCTTTAAGACCATCATCAATAACTTCACCATTTTCTACGACAATCGTCGATTTCTTCCCCTCTTCCTTCTTAATAACAGTGCAATCACCATTGGTTTCCAAACGAACAAAAGCAGCTTCATGTAAGTGACACCCTTTAAGACGTAACATGGTAATGAGATCATTAACATTGATCCCTAAGCTCTTAATCTTATCCATTTGAAAGACCCCATCTAAAACCAATGTAACATTTCGCCCTGCAATAAGGCGGCGAAAAAAAACTGAATAGCGTGCAAAAAAATTAAAAGAGGTAATCAAGGCTTGCCAAATCAGTAGAACAAGCAATAATTGAGTACTGCTAATATTCTCATTATAAATGACTCCTCCAATAATACCTCCCATAACAAAATTGCTGACCAGATCAACAGGTGTCATCTGACTAAGACTTCCACGACCCATCGTTCTTAGAATAAATAGGAAGGCAACAAGACCTACAGCCAGCTTAAGCGCGATATATCCATAGTGATATAAAAGTTCCATCATATTCTCCCTTTAATTTACGAGAACTGCTGGAATAGGAAAATTAAAATCGTTTTATTTCCCACATGGTTATGCGCTCACCACTCCGTGGATCCTTACTATCTTTTAAGAGAACCCCCTCGGCTGCAAGCTCATCACGAATTGTATCCGCAGCTTCCCACTCTTTATTATGGATAAGCCTTAGTCTTTCGGCAATGCGCTGATCAATAAATTTTGAATCAAGAGATGTTTTTTTTATAAATAATGGGCTGTCTATTTTTTTAACCCATTCTTGTCGTAATAATCCTAATAAATTCATCCCATTGGCAAGAGCCCAAGCATCGCCTGCTTTATAAAATTTTCGCAAAAGAGTAAGTGCTTTTGGCGTATTAAGATCATCACTGAGGGCATCTATCAAAGTATCATCAATCGCTTCATTGTTTTCCATCATACTCTTTTTACTGCGAAGCAATTCATACCAACGATACAGTTCACTGCTCGATTGCATTAAACGCTGCGCTGTCCAATTTAACGGTTCACGATAATGCGTCTGGAGCATTGAAAAACGTGCAGACAAACCCGCCCAATTTTGCTTCATTTCATCAGCTAAAACACCATTAAATTCCAAAAAATTATTCTCTAAAACAGAACGAATGGTTATAAAATTGCTAAAGCTTTTTGACATCTTTTTGCCTTCAACTTGTAAAAAGCCGTTATGCATCCAAAAATTAGCCATTCGCTCTGTCCCAAAAGCGGAACAACTTTGTGCAATCTCATTTTCATGGTGAGGAAAAATTAAATCAAGTCCACCACCATGAATATCAAAAATATTCGCGATCGGATCATCACAAGTTAAACCACCACCGTAGGGCGCTAACAACTTTGCCATTGACATGGCAGAACACTCAATATGCCAACCTGGACGACCTAAAACAGGAATTCCGCCCGGCGATTCCCAACCTGGTTCTCCTTCCACAGAAGGTTTCCATAAAACAAAATCCATCTCTTCCCGCTTATAAGCAGCAACATCAATACGCGCCCCCGCCCTCATTTCATCTAAAGAACGATTTGAAAATGCTCCATAATGGGGAGGATTTTTGATGCTCTTTATAGAAAATAATATATGATTTTCCGCTTTATAAGCATGTCCCTTTTCAAGCAATCTTTCGATGAGAGCGCGCATTTCCTCTAAATGCTCAGTTGCGCGCGGCTGGCTGGTTGGCAATAGACAACCAAGTGCTATTGTATCTTGTTGAAACTGAGAATATGTGCGTTCTGTTAATTGACGAATAGCATCATTTAGTGAAACGTTTGGATATTCGTGGGCAGCTCGTGCATTAATTTTATCATCGACATCTGTAATATTACGCACATAGAGAACATGATCATTGCCATAAACATGACGCAATAAGCGAAATAAAATATCAAAAACAATGACAGGGCGTGCATTTCCTATATGCGCGTAATCATAAACTGTTGGACCACAAACATAAAGACGTACTTTTGTCGGATCTATTGGTGTAAAATTTTCTTTTTTACGTGTCAGCGTATTATAAAATCGCAACTCTTTCATCATTATACTCCGTAAACGATATTACGCACCGTTCTTTTAAATGCCTCTTCTCTCAAATGATCACATTATGCGGTTTAGACTAAAACTTCACCTTATCATCAATTCTTCTTCCCCTATGATGGTATTTACGGCTGTCTCTATCATTTATCCTAAAAACAATCTCTTTTATTTGATTGGACAAAAGCATTCTATAGATAGAGAGCTTTTCCCTTCTTGAAGGAAACAAGTTTAGAAAAAATTCCATAGGCAATAGAATATTTATATGAAAAATAGATTACAGGAAGCAAATCTTAAAACTTTAACCCCATAAAGCTTCGTCAGTATTTTCAATATTTCACAATGGGTTCCTTACTGTCTCTTACGCCCTATATTTTATAATCAATCATTGAAAATAATGTCGCAATTAACCCTCTTTTTTAACAGCGTTCTCATGACACAACTACTTTATCTGTACAGAGTTTTATTCAAAGAAAGCAATCAAAATAATGCGTAATAAATTGAGAAAAATCATTCTTTTAATATTTCTTGTCATTTCAATGCCAACCTTTGCACAACAATCTCCACCTTATGAGAAAAAATTACTTCGCCTCGCAGAAATTTTAGGATCACTGCATTTTCTCCAAAATCTTTGTGAGTCTCCAACAAACCAATGGCCAATAAATCAATGGTATGACTATATGAACGCACTCATTGAAGCAGAACACCCCATTCCACAAAGACGCGCTTATTTTTATGCAGCATTTAATGAAGCGTATCGTGCTTTCTCAGAAAATTATCACCATTGTACACAAGCAGCCATTGAAGCTCATCAAAAATATATTAAAGAAGGGAGAGTTTTATCTGAAAACCTTCTCATGCATTATAACAATTAACCTGTATAAAAAGTACCTCCTTCAATTTAAGTGATATTAATGATGTCTCCTTACAAATGAGTAGAGCAATAAGTTATCTTCTCGAAAATAGAGAGACTTTTTAAAAATAACGCCTCAATATGCTTTTATTCTTATGAGTGCCTTTGTCTTCTGTAGAAAATCATTCTTTGGCTTCCTCCCCCCTTAAAAGATGAAGATTCTTAATCCAATCTGGTTTGTAAATCGCCCAAGTTCTATTGAGTTCCACTTGGCTTCCCACTTATGTGATGTGCTTTGAGACTCTACAAAAAAGCTTAAGAACATTCATCACGCACTAAAAAACATTTATGTGTCAAGGAGATTGATATGCCTTATATCACATCACCGCTCTAAAAGATGGTATTTTGGGCATAACAAAATAAAACTGATGCTGTTTACACCAAAGTTTCTATAAATTTAACAGGCTCTCCTTGTGAAGGTGTGACAATTTCACCTTCCCACATAACGCGCATACCACGGACAATAGTCCCGACAGGCCAACCTTTAACCTTTTGACCATCATAAGGTGTCCAACCGGCACGCGAACCAATTAAGCTATTCGTAA
The DNA here is from genome assembly GCF_944896145.1 of Bartonella sp. B1098. Lineage (NCBI taxonomy): Bacteria > Pseudomonadati > Pseudomonadota > Alphaproteobacteria > Hyphomicrobiales > Bartonellaceae > Bartonella > Bartonella sp. B1098. The sequence continues at coordinate 141,390 of NZ_CALYLP010000002.1, forward strand.
TAACTTCTTCTCGCTTAAGATCAACAATGGTCAAATCAGCATCATATCCAACAGCAAGACGTCCTTTACAGCTTATACCAAAAATACGACTAGGGCCATGTGACGTGAGATCAACAAAACGCTCAAGAGACATTTTTCCTGCATTCACATGTGTTAACATAATGGCGGCTGTTGTTTGCACTCCTGTCATTCCTGAAGGTGAAGAGGGGTAAGATTGAAGCTTGTCCTCAAGGGTATGAGGCGCATGATCTGAGCCTAAAACATCAATAATCCCCTGTCGAACACCGTACCAAAGAGCTTCACGGTGGCGCGGTTCACGAATAGGTGGATTCATCTGAATTAATGTACCAAACTGCTTATAATCATCAGCCGTAAGAGTCAAATGATGGTGTGTCACTTCAATTGTTGCAACATCTTTATGTTTTTTGAGAAAATCAATTTCTTCTTCTGTCGAAAGATGTAACACATGAATGCGCGCTTTCGTCTCATGGGCAATTTTTACCAAACGCTGCGTACATTTTAACGCCGCAATCTCATCACGCCAAATCGGATGTGAAGATGCATCCCCTTCCATACGCAGTATTTTACGCTCTTTAAGCCTTTCCTCATCTTCAGAATGAAAAGCCGCACGACGGCGTGTATTTTGCAAAATAAGGCGTACACTTTCATCATCATCGACCAAAAGATCACCGGTAGAAGATCCCATAAAGACTTTAATTCCAGCTGCACCAGGAAGTCTTTCTAATTCAGAGAGTTCATGAGCATTTTCACGCGTTCCTCCAACCCAAAATGCAAAGTCACAATGCATACGATGGAATCCGCGCTTAACCTTATCGCTTAATGTTTCTTCTGACGTTGTCAATGGATTAGTGTTAGGCATCTCAAACACTGCTGTAACCCCCCCTAACACAGCGGAATATGAGCCACTTTCCAAATCTTCTTTATATTCATTGCCTGGCTCACGAAAATGCACTTGACTATCAATAATTCCCGGCAAAATATGAAGCCCCGTACAATCAATCACCTCACCAGCTGAGGCACATGTAAGGTCGCCAATTTCAGCAATACGGCCATTTGTAACACCAATATCACGCTTGCTTTTTCCATCATGATTCACAAGTGTTGCACCTTTAAAAATTGTATCAAATGTTTTAAACATAGCCATGCTCCTTACATATTGCTCACTTATCGATTATGTAACTTTGAGCAGAAAGGCAAGAACCATGATTGAAAAACAAAATGCCATTTGCTTAAAAAACCGCAAAATTATTCAAATTACAGGCGAAGAAGCAACAGATTTTTTACAGTCCCTGATCACAACAGATGTAAAAAAAATAAGTCCCCAAGAAATTTTCCCTGGAGCCCTCTTATCCCCACAAGGAAAGGTCCTTGCTGATTTTCTTATCGGTAAAAGAAAGGAAAGTTATTTTATCGATATTGTGATGTCTTTGGCCGATACACTCTACAAGCGTCTGTTGCTCTATAAACTGCGTAAAAAAGTAGAAATTACACAACCATTACAAGGACTTGTTATAGTTTCTTGGAAAAATGAATCAGATACTTTAAGTTTTGATTCAAATTTTATTGATAAACGCTTTCCACAACAAGAAAAAATAATACGAATCTATAGCAAAGTTCCTTTTTTGGTTTCAGAAAATTATGACACATGGAATCAATTGCGAATTCGTTATGCAATTGCAGAAAGTGATCAAGACTATGAAGTCGGCAAAGTTTTTCCTCATGATATTAATTACGATCAAATTAATGGATTAGCATTCAACAAAGGGTGTTATATTGGACAAGAAATTGTTTCACGAATGCACCACCGACGTGCAGCACGTCGCCGTATCTTGATTGTAAAAGGCCAGCGTGACCTCCCCCCTCAATCGAGCCTTGAAGCAGGAACAAAAGTACTTGGACACTTGGGAACATGTGTTGCAAATGAGGCTCTCGCTTTAATGCGTATTGACCACGTCAAAGATGCTATGGATCATAACATTCCCTTTACTGTAAAAAATATTCCTGTCACTATAAGCATTGCTGAAAATATGAATTTTACCTTTCCTGAAAATACGATAGAAAATGCACATGGCTAAAGCTGAATTATTAAAAAGTGGAGAAGCACGCGCTTGGCAAAGAATGCTCTCTGGACGCAGACTTGATCTTCTCAATCCTTCTCCTTTTGATATTGAAATTGAAGATATTGCTCACGGCCTTGCGCGTGTAGCACGTTGGAATGGTCAAACACGAGGAGAATATGCCTATTCTGTTGCACAGCATTCACTTTTGGTTGAACAAATATTTCAAAAACTTTTTCCACAGTCGCCGCGTCATGAATGTCTCTGTGCTCTTCTTCATGATGCACCAGAATATGTCATCGGCGATATCATTTCACCCTTTAAAGCTGTCATAGGAAAACAATATGAACGCATTGAAAAGCGCATCCAAGATGCAATCCACATGCGCTTTTCTCTTCCCGTTGATCTTTCTCAAAAACTTTTAAAAAAAATTAAACACGCCGATCGTATTGCGGCATATCATGAAGCGATCACATTTGCTGGATTTAATACAGAAGAAGCCCTTCGCTATTTTGGCTCTCCCAATAATATTTCACCCGATGATCTAAATTTACAGCCCTCCTCTACTCAACAAATTGAAAACGCTTTTTTAACGCGCTTTAATGACTTAGATGGCCAAAAATTATAAACTCTTCACATTGTTAATTTTTTGTCATTACAGACTCATTAACCTGATTTATAATAATAATTTGTCGTTTTTCACATTAAATGAGTTCCCTCTAATATGGCAAGATTCACTCATTTCAAATCTGTTTATATTAAATCAATCAAAATCATTTACTTGCACGTCATAAGCAAAGAAAGCCCTAAGGATAAAAACTGTACAAGAAGATTAAAAATGCCGCTTATGAGCCCTCTCAAGTGGCAAGCGCTCGTCAGCAACATTGGTAGTTAGCACAATGTGTAATGCTACCCACTTGTTTTTTTATGAAGCGTAAAAATGGTCGTACTTTCTAAATTTTATACAGTTCCTGAGGGCTTTTCCATTATAGTATTCACGAGTGCCGTCGCAAAATAGAATGAGGTGTCTAAATATTTCTTTTAAAAAGTACGTAAATTAGCATTCCAATGACATTCTGTTTTACATCAGAAGACTGCCTCCATTAAAGCAATAAAAAAATCATAGCTAAAATTTCATACAAAAATATATGAAATAATGCACATTCATTACAAAAATAAACAAATGTTCTCTTATCGAACTTTTTAGCTTAAGCTAAGATTTATTTCAGTTTATAAACTTCCCTATCCGTTGGAAAAGAACGGGATGTAACATCCTCTGCATAGTTTTTGATTGCGGTTTTCATGGCTTGTTCAAGGCCTCCATAACGGCGTACAAATTTGGGTACGTGAGCACCATAGCCCAACATATCTTCCATCACCAAGACTTGTCCATCACATTGATTAGATGCGCCAATACCGATTGTTGGAATAGAAAGCTTTTCTGTCAATTTTACGGCTAAAGGTTCGACAATCCCTTCCAAAACAATAGCAAAAGCTCCAGCCTCCTCAATCGCTGCTCCGTCGTCTTCAATTCTTTGCCAATCACTCTCTTTCCGTCCTTGTGTTTTAAAACCACCAAAACGATTGACCGCTTGGGGAGTAAGACCAATATGTCCCATCACTGGTATGCCACGTTTACATAAAAAATCTACTGTTTCTGCTATATAAACTCCACCTTCAAGCTTAACGGCTCCACACCCCGTTTGTGCAAGAATACGCGATGCATTTAAAAAAGCTTGCTCTTTGCTTTCCTCATAAGAACCAAAAGGCATATCAATAACGATAAGAGCTTTTTGAGATCCACGCACCACAGCCTGCCCATGTAAAATCATCATATCTAAATTAACAGGAAGCGTTGTCTCAAACCCATATACCACCATACCAACGCTATCACCAACCAAAAGGATATCGCAATAGGGGTCAGCAATCCGCGCAGTATAAGCTTGATAAGCTGTTAAAGAAACAATCGGCTGTTCTCCCTTTCTTGCACGTATCTGAGAAGATGTTATACGCTTTACAGTTTTATGTACACTCATTTTCCGCCCTTCTTTTGCAATATGTATTGATCAATAAGCCTTACCTCGCCAAAGCGAACAGTAAGAAGTAAAACCGCTGGTTTATTCAATGTTCCTTTGACCTCGCATAAAGTTTCCATATCCCGTAAATCTATTGCTTCAACGATTGCACGCGTTTCTTTTTGTAAAATATTGCGAACAATTTTGCATAACTTATCAACCGACCGCTCACCTTCATGGTAAAGCTTTTCAGCAGCTTTTCCACTTTCAAGAATAATTTTGGCGGCTTTACGATCTTCTAATGTTAAAAGTTTATTCCGCGAAGAGTGAGCAACACCATCTGCTTCACGTAAAATAGGGACTCCAATAATTTCAACAGGAAAAGCTAAATCTTCAACCATACGCCGAATAATTAAAATTTGTTGAAAATCCTTTTCTCCAAAAAAAGCTTTATTGGGCTGAACAATATTAAAAAGCTTAGCAACCACACTCGTTACACCACAAAAGTGCCCTGGACGTAATTTTCCCATCAACATACGTGATAATTTTTTCACTTGCACAATTGTATCATTTCCCAAGGGCCACATTTCATCTACAGAAGGCGCAAAAACACATTCAACACCCGCTTTTTCCAATAAAGCACAATCGCTTCTCAAGTCTCTTGGATATTTATCAAAGTCTTCATCAGGTCCAAATTGCTTTGGATTGACAAAAATAGAAACCAATACGCGATCACACGTTGCTTTTGCACGCTGTACTAATGCTAGATGCCCCTCATGAAGAGCTCCCATTGTTGGAACAAAACCAATTGAAAAGCCTAAACTTCGTTCTTCTGAAGTATATTGGCGAACTTCAGCAATTGTCTTTAAAATTTTCATTTTCCCATTCTATTCAATTATAATCACATCAAAAAATGACTGCCTGTATACCAAATCGACGCTCAAACAACTGTATCAAATTCATGCGCACTGATGGCTGTTTTATATCTCGTGGCTCCCAGACATGACGCATAAGAAAAAAACCCGTTAAGTTAAAACCATTTATTATATCCCTAAAATCAGTAGGACGAGTCGTTCTTTGCACAAGAAACTGTGGAAGAATGAGAAGCTTTTTTTTCCAAGGTTCCCCTGCTTCTTCACAGACAGCCCGTCCGGATTTTGGCGATACGTAATAAAGTTTTTCCTGACGACCTGTTACAGCACAACAAGATAAATCAAGACCAAAACCAAGTTCTTCAAGAAACCGCATTTCAAAACGTACCAGCAATTCCGCATTTATAAAGGGTTCATCAAAATTCCGCATAAAAAGGTGTAAAATATCATATAAAGTGGGGTGCGGATCACGCTCAGGAAGAAGCCGCAAATGAAAAGCGATCAATTGCAAAGCATAAAGCGCTTCTGGTAGACAGATTAATCGTGCCGCATGTAAATCAAGTGCTTCAAGGCGAAAAAGTCCCAAATGTTCTTCTAAACGTGCACTCCATTCAGCCTCCACAAAATTTCCGGGCTGAAGAAGAGCAGCCATACGACGCGAACGCCCTCCTTTTACCACGCCCATATAACGACCATGTTCACGCGTCATAATCTCAAGAATAACACTTGTTTCACCATATTGGCGTGCCCCAAGAATAACTGCTTGTTCTTTCCACTTCATTTTTTCATTATTTTAAAAAATCCAATCCCATTTTGCGATAACGTTCTGGATCGGTATCCCAATTATTACGCACTTTCACAAAGAGAAAAAGATGAACCTTTTGATCCATAATTTCCATAAGCTCCTTGCGTGCTGCTTGACCAATCGTTTTAATTGTATCGCCTTTTGCTCCTAAAACAATTTTCTTCTGACTCTCACGCTCTACATAAATAACTTGATTAATTTTAACGGAACCATCTGAACGCTCTTCAAAGCTTTCCGTTTCAACCGTTGAGGAATAAGGAAGCTCATCATGAAGACGAAGAAAAAGTTTTTCACGCGTAATTTCAGCAGCAAGATGACGCATGGGCATATCGGAAATTTGATCTTCCGGATAATACCATGGCCCCTCCTGCATCATGTTACTCAACGCATGAAGTAAATCCCTGCAACCAGAACCATTTAGAGCAGAAATCATAAATGTTTGCGCAAACTTTACACGTTCATTTATTTGAGTGGTTAACGCTAAAAGAGATGATTTAACAACTGTATCAACCTTATTGAGAACAAGAACTTTTTCTTGTTTCATAGTGTTTACACTCTCTAACATCATCTCAACTTCATCTGAAAGACCACTTTGAGCGTCAATTAAAATGAGCAGAACATCAGCGCTCTTAGCCCCTCCCCAAGCAGCAGAGACCATGGCACGTTCTAAACGCTTATGAGGACGAAAAACACCCGGAGTATCGACCAACACAATTTGCACATTATCGTGAATAACAATACCGCGGATTAAAGTTCGTGTTGTTTGTACCTTATGCGTTACAATTGAAACCTTTGTTCCGACCAATTGATTAACCAGTGTCGATTTACCGGCATTAGGCATACCGATAAGCACAACAAACCCAGAACGCGTTTTCATAACGTCATTCATGATCGCTTTTTCCTACGTTTTTCCATACTCCCTCTCGTCGCAAAATTTTTTCAGCGGCCATTCTTTCAGCATATCTTTTAGAGCTCCCCAGCCCAATCTCTGAAGCAAAACCTGAAATACTAACCTCTACCATAAAAACAGGATCATGATCTGGACCTGAACGTTTTATTACCTGATAATGTGGCTGTGCATTGCCTTGGATATGCGCCCATTCTTGTAATTCTGTCTTGGCATCACGTCGAGCTGCATTCATTTTCTTTGCCCGACTTTGCCAATATTTTTGAATAAAAGGACGAACGCTTTCCAATCCTCCATCAAGATACATAACAGCAATCAAAGCCTCTACGACATCTGCATGCATATTGATGAGTCGACGCCCTTCAAAATTTCTCATCTCAAAACCGACTTGGATCATATCAGACAGCCTCATTTCACGTGCAATATCAGCACATGTCTGCGCATTAACCAGATGATTCAAACGGACTGATAATTCACCTTCACTTGCTTTCGGAAAAAGTTGATACAGCATCTCTGCAATCAAAAGTCCTAGAACCCGATCTCCTAAAAATTCTAATCGTTCATAATTCCCTTGTTCCGAATCCTGTACACTCGCGTGTGTTAATGCTCTTTTTAATTTCTCTTCATCTTTAAAACGATGCCCCGTCAACTTGCAAAGCTGATCAATCACGAGACGTTTCATCGTTTTTTCCTTGCTTGATAAGCGGCAAATCATGAACCTTATTTATGAAAGAAAACAAACGTTTCCAACGTACATCAAATGGCCAGCGCCAAATCTGCCAAGCACTTGAACCGTTACTGATAGAAAAGAAAATCACGCTCGCGCGACCAATAAGATTTTCTTCTGGAACATAGCCTACATCCAAACGACTATCATCTGAATTGTCACGGTTATCCCCCATCATAAAATAATGCCCCTGAGGAACCTCAAAGACTTTCGTGTCATCAACTTTTGGGATGAAAGCTAAATCAAGCGTATCGTAGCGAACACCATTTGGCAATGTCTCGCGATAGACCTCAACAGGATAGTTCACTTCCGTTATATCAGAATTATCAATCTCTCCCATAAAGTGACGTGAAACAGCCTCATCATTAATATAAAGAACACCTTGACGAACTTGTATACGATCACCTGGCAGCCCAACAACGCGTTTTATATAATCGATCTTTGGATTACTTGGTAAACGAAAAACGACCACATCTCCCCGTTGAGGTTGAGACGCCCAAATACGTCCAGAAAAAAGGGGAGGAGAAAAAGGAATGGAAAAATGAGAATACCCATATGCATACTTAGAAACAAAGAGATAATCCCCCACTAATAAAGTAGGACGCATGGAACCGGAAGGAATACTAAAAGGCTGAAAAAAAAGTGTCCGAATAAACGCTGCTAAAAGCAGAGCCTGTGTTAAAACAGAAATTAATTCAAGAATCCCACCTTTTTTTTCTTTTTTATGCACTTTATCTTTTTGGACCATCACCAACTGCCTTCCCATCACAAATATAACTTTTTTTCATCATAATATTCAAATAACAAAAGCACAATCTCTCACGCCATCTATCCACGTGGAAGTGCTTCAATAATAACAAATGCCTGCGCCCAAGGAAAATCATCTGTTATGCTGAGATGAATAATCGCCTCATGATGAGGAGGTAATAACTTTTGAAGTTGCCCTTGCGCACGATTTGTTAATTGCATGATTGGTTTCCCGGAGGACAAATTAACCACCCCCATGTCTTTCCAATTGATCCCACAAGCGATTCCTGTCCCTAAGGCTTTAGCACATGCTTCTTTAGCGGCAAATCTTTTCGCATAAGAAGAAGATTTCTTTTTGAGATTTTCGGACCTATTCCTTTCAATATCCGTAAAAATGCGCTGGATAAAACGCTCGCCATAACAAACCAACATTTTCTCAATACGTCGTATATCAACCAAATCATTTCCAAGACCAACAATCATAAGTATCCGATCTTTCTTACGATGAACGCTTCTTTAAACGCCTTTTTTTTATAATCTTTTGATATCGCTTTTGTTTAAAACGAACCGTTGCTCTGTAAACACCTATATAAGATAAACCACCAAAAACAATACCTAAAAGAGTTCCACCTAAAATCATAGGACTCATAATTGTATCCCATGCCCCTTTAAAAAGGAGAGAGAGATTTGACACTGTCAAACCGTTAAAAAGAGAACGAATTTGAGAAAGAGAGATCTCATTGACATCGCTAAAAAGCGATAAACAAAAATACCCTACTTTATAATCAGCCATGACAATCAATAAAAATGTGAGTGGATTAGAAAAAACCGTCCCAATGATTGCAGCCGCAAAGTTTGCACGCAAAATCCAAGAAAAAAATATTGCCAAGATAATATGCACCCCGAAGACAGGAGAACAAGCTAAAAAAATACCAATAGAAAACCCTAGTGCAACCTCATGCGGTGTTGCTGATATACGCAAAATACGTTTATAGATGTAAGAAAACGAGCGGGAAAATGAACGACGCGGCCATAACCAAAGTCGAATACGCGTTACAAAATCTACTGGTTCTCGACGACGAAAAAGCATATGACTCTCAATATACATCTTTTGATGATAAAATAATCTATATCATCCAAATTAATTTTTTTAAGTTTTTGCATAAAAAAAAATAGAAAGACAATTAAATATTTCGACTGCCTGGTTTAATCGCTGGAAGAGCAGAAAGATCTGCAGGAAGTTCATCACCCGCATAAGAAGTGATCTCATATTCAGCTAGCGCAATCAACGGAACGCCAACATCAACCTTACCACCAGAACGATCAAGGATGCATGCACTTGCCAAGACCTTTGCTCCTGCTGCCACCAACGCCTCAACGGTCTCACGAATAGAAAGCCCCGTTGTCACAATATCTTCAACAATAACAACCCGCGCACCCTTCTTGATTTCAAAACGTCGTAATTCAAAGACGCCATTGATACGCTCTACCCAAAGAGAAGGAACACCAAGGTGACGTGAAGTCTCATAGGAAGGAATAAGACCACCAATTGCGGGGCCAACAACATAATCAATTTGTTCCTTGATAGATTCTTTGATTTTTTCAGCCAATCCACGACAGAGTTTTTCCGTCAAGTCAGCATGCATAAACACTTTTGCCTTTTGCATATAAGTTGCACTATGGCGTCCCGATGTTAAAATAAAATGCCCTTCTAGAATAGCATCTGCTTGTTTAAAAATATCAATGACATCTTGTGTATTCATTGCAAAATCTTCCTTGTTATCCATGAACCCGCCGTACTGTACTGACTGAATTTGCCTTTTTTAACTGAGAAAAAATACGATTCAAATGTTTTAAATCCCAAACTTCCAAATCAATCATCATTTCTGTAAAATCTGTTGCCGTTCGGATCAAAGATAAATTTTGGATATTGGCATCGTTAGCAGAAATTATTTGCGTAATTTCAGCTAAAGAGCCAGGACTATTGACAACCAAAATATTTATTCGCGCAGGAAAACGTTCATTCATTTGAGCGTCAATATCCCAGCGGACATCAATCCATCGTTCTGGCTGATCATCATAGGCCATCAAAGCCGAAGACTGGATTGGATAAATAACGATCCCAGCGCCTGGTTGCATAATACCAACAATCCGATCTCCAGGCACTGCTCCTTCTGGTGAAAAACGGACAGGTATATCTCCACGGGTTCCTCGAATAGGTAAGGCTTTAGATTGATGATCCTCTATCATTGCATCCTTTTCATTTTCTGGAACCTTAAAAATCATCCCTTGAGCATTTTCAATATTGAACCACCCTTCCTCCCCTGGCTTAAAAGATGATTTTTGGACTACACGCTCTTGATAATCAGGATAAACCGCTTTAATCACATCAGCGGAAAACAATTCTCCACGCCCAACAGCAGCCAAGACATCCTCTACATCTTTACGCGCCAAACGCGGTAAAACTTTCTTCAAAACATCTTTTGAAAATTGTTTTCCCATATATTCAAATGAACGCTCAAGAATACGATATCCTAAGCCTGAATATTGCTTACGCACCGCTGCTCTGCTTGCGCGTCGGATAGCTGAACGCGCTTTACCTGTGACAACAAGAAATTCCCACGCAGCGGGCGGAATTTGAGCGTGTGAACGGATAATATCAACTTCGTCACCATTTTTTAATTTAGTCATTAAAGGCATAATACGACCATTGATTTTTACGCCCACACAAGAATCGCCAATGTCTGTGTGGACAGCATAAGCAAAATCGATAGGTGTCGCGCCTTTAGGAAAAGCAATTAATCGACCTTTTGGTGTAAAACAAAAAACTTGGTCTTGAAAAAGCTCAAGTTTTGTGTGTTCTAAAAACTCTTCCGGATTATCTCCATCAGATAAAGATTGTATCGTTTGACGCAACCATGCATAGGCATTTGTTTCGCTTGATAACTTCGAAGTCGAATAATTGGAACCCTGCTCCTTATATATGGAATGGGCAGCAACCCCATATTCAGCAACTTCATTCATGGCAGCCGTTCTAATTTGCAACTCAACGCGTTGTCTCGAAGGTCCCACAATGGTTGTATGAATAGAACGATAATCATTTTGCTTCGGTATAGAGATATAATCTTTAAAACGACCAGGAACCATCGGCCAGGTCGTATGGATGACACCAAGAGCACGATAACAATCATTCACGGATTCAACAATCACACGAAATCCAAAAATATCCGATAGCTGTTCAAAAGATAATGCTTTGCTTTCCATTTTGCGAAAAACTGAATAGGATTTTTTCTGACGGCTTTTAACATCTGCTTTAATGCCATTTTCCAAAAAAAGTTTTGTCAATTCATTTTCAATTGTGAAAAGTAAATCACGATTGCGCTTTGATAATTCAGAGAGTCGATTGGTAATCGTACGATGACCTTCTGGATTTAAATAAAAGAAAGAGAGATCCTCTAATTCTTCACGCATATCCTGCATACCCATACGGCCCGCAAGTGGCGCATAAATATCCATTGTCTCCTCAGCAATTCGTCGACGTTTATCATCACGCATGACGCCAAGGGTACGCATATTATGAAGGCGGTCTGCAAGTTTGACTAAAAGCACACGAACATCATCAGAAATGGCAATAAGAAGTTTACGAAGATTTTCTGCCTGTACAGCTTTCTTTGATACAAGATCAAGCTTATTAAGCTTTGTAAGCCCTTCAACCAACTTCCCAATTTCAGAACCAAAAAGTTGATCAATTTCTGCTCGTGTAGCACTTGTATCTTCGATTGTATCATGCAAAAGAGCAACAGCAATCGTTGCCTCGTCCAATCGCATATCTGTTAAAATAGCAGCGACTTCTAAAGGATGAGAAAAATAAAGATCACCTGAAGCACGCTTTTGATGTGCATGCTTTCTCATTGCATAATCATAAGCCCTGTTTAAAAGAGCCTTGTCTACGTCAGACTTGTAACGCTGAACACGCTCAACAAGCTCACACTGACGCATCATACGAGCATATCCTTTATCTTTTCACACCTTTAATCCTTATTGAACACACCTTATCAATAAAAGACAAAAAAAATAACCACCCCTTACATGACAAAGTATTTTTACTCCTGTAGTATCAACCAATGCAATTAATAATCGTCATTTTTTTCTGGAACGACCAAACCTTCAATCCCCGCTAAAAGCTCTTCTTCTGACATATGATCAAATGAAGTTCCTTCTTCTTGCGATGATGAATTAAAAACACTTTCAGCTTCACTTGAATGGGTGATAAATTCACTTGCCATTTCTGGCTCATCTACTTCCACATGCTTTTGTAGCGAATGAATAAGATCTTCTTTTAAATCAGCAGGCGACAACGTTTCTTCTGCTATTTCACGCAAAGCAACAACTGGATTTTTATCATTATCACGATCGACTGTAATTTGCGCTCCTTGTGAAATCTGACGCGCCCGATGACCTGCTAAAAGTACCAATTCAAAGCGGTTATCAACTTTATCAATACAATCTTCTACCGTTACGCGGGCCATTTATGCCTCTTTCTCAAATAAAAAAATTTAATAGTGGATTAGGAGAGTATATACAATAATCAAAATAAAACACAAGAAAAACAACACACGCTTTCATATTTTTTGCTTAAAGAACTTATTTGAGAAAACTCTTGGAAACTTTATATGAAAATGTATATCCTGCTCATGCTTGTTATCAAAGCTGCGCTTCAAACAATTCCAATAGATTAGATTTGAGCAAAGGAAGGTGTTTCTTGACAAAATACCTCTTTGAGGTCTTTATTCTTTTAACAGAAAAACCAGCTCTTAAAAATCCTTTCTAATAACAACAATCTTATGCATACTTTTTATGATACTATATTTATGAAAGACGGAATTTTTTCTTTAAACATTATATGTATTGCACGCTTATTTATCGAATGAATTACGGAAAGATTGCCTCTCGTTCCATTATCATTAGCCATAAGTTCATATTAAAATTTCTTCTAAAATAGTTTATTGATATTCTAGATTATTTATAAAAACATCACTCATCATATACGCCATAAAAGACTCAAAAGAATAAAAAAATTGATGCCTAACACCATGAACAACTCATTAACACCGCCTTGCCCAGAGCCCCCCAAAAATTGCAATTTATGCCCCAGGCTCCATCAGTTTATCGCTGACTGGCGTGTGAAAGAACCAAGTTGGTATAACGCACCGGTCCGCCCTTTCTTTCCCTATAAAGGAGCAGATACAACGCGTCTTCTCATTGTTGGTCTTGCTCCTGGACTACGCGGCGCCAATCGAACTGGACGTCCATTTACGGGTGATTATGCTGGACACTTACTTTATTCCACTTTAAAAAAATTCGGGTTTGCGCAAGGAACTTTTGAAGAAAGAGCAGATGATACTCTTGAACTGATTGATGCTGCAATCGTTAACTCTGTTCGTTGTGTTCCACCAGAAAACAAACCCACCGGTGCGGAAATTAATACGTGCCGCTCTTTTTTTTCGCCTCTTTTAACAAATCTTCCCAAACTTAAAGCCGTTATTACCTTAGGTACCATTGCACACCATTCAACCGTACGCGCTCTTAATGCAAAAGTTTTAGCACATCCTTTTGGACATGGCACAATCAATAACATTGGTAGATTACGCATCTTTTCCAGCTATCACTGTTCTCGTTATAATACGAATACAGGCCGCTTGACAGACGCTATGTTTCACCAAATTTTTCAAGAGGCAAAAACATACTTAGATCAATGCTAAATCAATAAAGCATATCCAAGCCGGTCATCCATATCTTTTTAAAAGTCTTGCTTTTTCACGTCCCCAATCACGTTTTTTTTCCGTTTCGCGCTTATCATGAAGTTTTTTTCCACGGGCTAGCGCAATCTCTAACTTAACGCGCCCACGTTCATTAAAGTAAAGTTTGAGAGGAACAAGTGTCATTCCCTCACGGGATGTTGCATTAAAAAAACGTGCCATCTCACGTTTTGAAAGTAATAATTTACGCAAACGTCGCGGCTCATGATTAAAACGATTAGCCTGCGTATATTCAGGAATATAGCTGTTGACTAACCATAATTCCCCATTTTCAAAACTGGCATAGCTTTCAGCAATATTAGCATGATTAGAACGTAAAGACTTTACTTCCGCTCCTTGAAGAACAAGGCCCACCTCAAGATTATTAAGAATTTCAAAATTAAAACGTGCTTTACGATTATCAGCAATTATTTTCCGTACGGGTGCGTTCTTTTTTTTATTCATGGCTTTTCAATATCATTTTATGCTTTTAAAAGACCCGCATGACTAAGAGCTGCATCAATAATCTTCTTGGTGCTCTGTGTTAATGGAACAATCGGAGAACGCACTGTCTCACCACAAAATCCCAATTTTGCAACAGCATATTTAATCCCGGCAGGGCTAGGTTCAATAAATACAGCACGATTGAGAGGCATGAGGCGATCATTTAATTCCCGTGCTGTTTTATAATCCCCATGAAAACAAGCGGCTTGAAGCTCTGCACAAAGTTTTGGAGCAACATTGGAAGAAACTGAAATACATCCGACACCTCCATGGGCATTAAAACCTAACGCTGTACAATCATCACCGGAAAGTTGCACGAAATCTTTACCACATTTTTCACCTTGTTCACTTACGCGCTCAATTCTGCTCGTTGCATCCTTAACACCAATGATATTGTTAAAATCTTGATAAAGGTCTCTCATCGTTTCCACAGCCATATCAATAACAGAACGACCCGGAATATTATAAATTATAATCGGGATAGAAACAGCTTTGGCAATGGAAGAAAAATGCTTATATAAACCAGACTGATTGGGTCTATTATAATAGGGTGTAACAACCAAAACGGCATCTGCACCAGCTTTTTGCGCGTGTTGTGCGAGCTCTATAGCTTCACTTGTGCTATTAGATCCTGCTCCAGCAACAACAGGAACACGCTTTGCGACCTGCTCAACACACAATGCTATAATTCGCTTATGTTCTTCATGACTTAAAGTTGCTGATTCACCTGTCGTCCCAACAGGGCTTACACCGTTAATCCCTTGTGTGATTTGCCATTCAACAAAATCACAAAACGCTTTCTCATCAATTGCACCCTTCTGATCAAACGGTGTAATAAGCGCAGTTATAGCTCCCTTGAGCATGATCAACTCCCTATAATGTTCGCTTTTATTTTTTTTATAATCGCCTTTATAAATTTTAAATAGAGCATAATCTTGCTCTATCATCGAAGCAAGATGAATTTCAAAAAAAGCCTTCATAAGATCAATATATTCTTCCTTAGATTTTGAACATTTCTTTAAAATAAGCCGTCTGTATTAACGTGTTTTTCATGCTTGTATTCTATAAAGCCTTAGTTTTTTTTTACAAAAAGCAAGGTCTCAAGGTCTTTTCTCTATGCGTGTATTTTCCACCTCTCTTTTCGTAGCAACCTTTACTACACTTATACTGGCAATAAGAATTTTATTTTCAAATGCCTATGCACAAACACCTTTTTTACATGGGAAAGCACCAATCCCTTCGGCACGTCCTACCGCCCTTACTGTCAAACAAGCAGCTCAACCTCTTCAACAAAGACACACTACATCGCACAATACTGCGACACTCAAACAACTAAAAGCTGGGCTAGATGCCCTTGCAAACAACAATATTGCAAAAACAATAAGTCTTCGTAATTCACTGGAAAAACATAGCCTTGATCGTTATATTTTAACATGGGCGCTGGGGCTATCAAACCAAGATAATATACCAAGTTCTGAAATATATAATGCCATCAACATGCTAAAAGGATGGCCCGGTATAGAAACGATGCAACGCAATGCTGAGCGTGCTTTTCTTAACGAAACCAATGTCACACGCGCTATCATCCAAAAATTTTCTCATCATCCCCCTCTTACAGCACAAGGTATGGCTCTCTTCGCTAAAGCACTTATCGCGATGGGGCAAACCACTCGTGCTCAACATGTTCTTGCACCGTGGTGGCATAAAACACCGCTTAATGCAAAAGAAGAAGTGTTCGTTCTTAAAAGTGCAAGTGCGGCCTTAAAACCTATTGATCATTTAAAACGCATGCAGTTTATGCTGTATGCACATCGTTTTGATACAGCAGCACGCGTTGCAAAATTAGCCCATGCTCAATCTCTTTTTGATGCTTTTGTGGCCGTTGAAAAAAATGATCCTAGAGCAACACAAAAATTACGCGCTGTCGAGAGAACATGGAAAAAAGATCCTCTCTTCCAGTTTGCTCGAATGCGCCATCTTCGGCGAACAGAGCAATATGATGCAGCCGCAACACTCATGATGAAAACATCAAAAGATGCCTTCCATCTTATGAACCCTCATTCTTTGTGGAAAGAACAACGCGCCCTTTCTCGCGAAATGCTCGATTTAAACAAACCCAAAATGGCTTATCAACTCGTTGCGATGCACACTGGTATGACATCTGCATTAGCCGTCGATGCTGAGTTTCATGCAGGATGGTATGCACTACGGTTTCTTCATAACCCTAAATTAGCAATGCAGCACTTTTCACGCATTCCTCAACTTTCTTCTTTACCTTTTTCTGCATCACGTGGATATTACTGGATGGGACGAACAGCAGAAACGCTAGGAGAACACAAAAATGCTCAACACTACTTTCATCGCGCAGCGCATTTTGGCGCAACTTACTATGGTCAATTAGCCGCTGCACGGCTTAACCAAAAAAAACTTAACATTTCCTTTCCTAAACCAACAACTGCTGAGCGACAACATTTTAATGCACGAAAAGCTATCAAAGCAATTCAACGTCTTGAAGAAGCCGGCTATGCGGATCTTGCTAAAGTTTTTTATAGAGAACTCGGAAAAAAAATAGAAAGCCCCGGTGAATTAGCTCTTCTGGCTGTCATGGCAGAAAAAAATGGTGACTATTATACCAGCCTCAAAATTGGAAAAATGGCTGCTTTTCAGGGTAAAAATGTCGGGGCACTTTCTCATCCGCTGGGAGCTATACCGGCTTCTGCTCATATTTCTGTAGAAGAAAAATCGCTTATCTATGCCATTGCACGCCAAGAAAGCGAATTTAATCCAACAGCCATATCAAAAGCAGGTGCACAAGGGATCCTCCAATTGCTTCCTACAACAGCAAAAGCACTAGCAAAAAAATACTCAATCGCATGGTCTCCTAAAAAATTCGGCAGTGATGCTCATTATAATGCAACATTAGGGGCCCATTTTCTCAATGAACAATTGGAACGTTTTAATGGATCCTATATCTTAACGCTTATTGGCTATAATGCGGGGCCCCGCCGAGTCAATGAATGGATAAAACGTTATGGCGACCCTCGAGAACAATCTCTTGATAACGTCATTGATTGGATTGAGCGCATTCCTTATACAGAAACACGGAATTACGTGATGCGCGTCATGGAAAATTATGGCGTCTACAAAGCAAGACTCACTGGGAAAATAGATATAAAAACCGACCTGCTTTCTGGTAGATGGAAATAATGTGCCTTAATCTTCCCTAATAGCATTGTATTCTTAAGAGATATCTTTATTCCCTCTTAAAGAGTATTCACATACAGCCTCACTCTTAACGTGCAAGTAAGTCAAGTGATTTTAATGGATTCAGTATCAATAGAGTTGAATAAGAAAATCCTATGCTATTCGAAGCTCTCATTCCAAATATAAAATAATGAATTATCATTATAAATCATCATGTTGCGCAAATAGTTTATTTTTTCTCAACACATAAACGATCATATCATAGAGGTTATCAATAGAAAAAGAGTGAAATGAATAGCGCATCCTTTTACTATTGCTTATTCATCAACATTAAAATCTTGTACAATAGCATATTTTGAGGATGTTTTTTCTGCTTACAATATTTCTCTATCCTAAAGGGCCAATAGTATGCATTTCTTATAGCTTTTTTGTTTTAAAAAGGCGTTTTTTAATGTTTCTAAGTTCATTTCACAATGGTGAATCTGAAGAGTGCTTACGAAAATCCTCTCACGAATAGTACCAAAAGCGATTAGATAGAGTGCCTTTAATGCGATAAAAGCTATAAAGCCTTATCATCCCCTAATTCCCAATGTTGCAATAACCCTGTCATTTAGAGCGTTCATAAGAAGTATGTTCACTCTTAAAGTTTCTTATCCATGTTCTCCCTTGGCCCTTGTGACGTCTTTAAGCGAATGGTTTTGATTGATTCAACATAAAAAAATTAGAGAGAACTATATTTCATTCAAATTATAAAATGATGAGCAATCATTATAAATCAATATATTATACAAACAGAGCTCCCTATAAAAAATCAGCTAAAGATCAAGGATACTCTAATCATTTTATTCACTTTTGATGGTGGAGGGGGAGGAAAAGAACCAACACGTTGAAGTGCCGCCATAGCCAATCGATCAAGTTCTGGATCTCCAGCAGAAACGACAACACGGCTAGAAAAAATACTCCCCCGCTCATGTACTCTAAATTCTAACTTCACCGTTCCTTTTGCCCAGCTGGTACGTTGGCCTACAACATAATCTTTTTGCTTTTCTAATTGCAATTGTACCTTTGCTAACCACTCCATTAACATCATATCTTCAAGCCCTGCTGTACTGCCGCTCTGTCTGGCGGATGATGAATGCATGGCCTTTACAGGTGGATGTTTTACAACTGTCTTTAGACTTGTTTTTTTTTCAAATATTTTATCTTCTACTTTTTGAGGAAGAGATTCTTCTAAAGATTTTACTGTAAAATCATCTTTTTCTAAGGTATGTTGGGGCGCTTTTGGTTGAACTTCATCCACCATTTCCAATATCTCTGGCTCTTGCTCAGGAAGATTTGGTTGCGATAGTTCTGATTTTGTACTCAGACTTGATAAATCTGGATCATGTTCTGGATTCGGCGAATCTCTATCAGCATCTAGATATACACTCTCTTGGGCAAGAGTTAGCATAACAGTCGACGAGAGCATACCATTATTCACTCCAATCTTTCGAAAATAAAACTGTGCTCCCAATGCAATATGCAAAGAAAGAGCGCCAACAAATGCACCAACCCAAAGAGTTGGTAACTGCCTCGTATTTGCAAAGTTCATTGTTTCTTCTGCCACTATTCTAATTGCAATATTGATATTTCATCTCATTAAAACAAGCTATTTTGAAATTGCAACTTTTTTCTTGACTGATTCTATCATGTTTAATATGGTCTCTCTGTGATTTTGTATTGTTAAATCATTCCCGCTTGGTTAGCTAATTTTTGATAGAGTTAAGTCAAGCATTTTTGCGGGGATTTTTATTTTATATGTAAAATTTCAAGCTTAGAGAGGGGATGTTTTTAAAAAGATTATTAAAAAAAGGTTATAATGTGTTATGCAAATAAGACGAGAAAATATATACGAAAGCTGTGTGATTTTAGGTGTTTTGTCGGTTTTTATACCTTCATTTGTTTTTGCACAAAATAGCAATAGGAATGTTGTGACAGAGCTCAAACCAATCCTTATTAAAGGACAAAAAATAGGAGATGCTTTAAATTCGATAACCATTCTAACTGATCGTAAAACCAACAAGAATATTGATGAAAAACAAATAACTGATATGTATGACGTGAGTCGTCTTAATCCTTCTGTCTCCTATAACTCTGAAAATAATAGTTTTGTTATTCGTGGTTTAGATGCAAACCGTATTCTTATGACAATGGATGGTATTTCTCTTCCATGGTTTAATGATGTATTCCGTGGTGGCGGTGGAAACACAACTTTTGATTTCAATGCTCTCTCTACGTTTGATACTATTCAAGGATCAGATTCTAGTCTTCATGGTTCTGGTGCTCTAGGAGGAATGATTGCATTGCGTACCCTTAATCCTGAAGATCTTATCGTGGAAGGAAAAAATTGGGGAAGCCTTATAAAGGGTGGTTATAATTCTGTTGATAACAGCTGGCACATCGATCAAGCTTTTGCTGTGCGCAATTACCGGACATTTTTGCTTTTCCAAGGGTCTTATATAGAAGGTCATGAGCGCAAAAATATGGGAACAGTGGGAGGATATGGAGAACGCACGCGTAAAAACCCTTCTCATTTTGACAAAAATAACTTGCTTTTTAAAGTTCATCAATATTTGAGTGATAACCATCGAATTGGTTTGACTGCAGAACGTTTTGGTCATAATAGTAACACCCATGCATTAAATTCATCTAAGAGATATGCTCCGGGTTCCGTTTATGAGCGGGATGATAAACTTCGTGAGCGCTTTTCTCTTTCTTATAATTATAATGGTAATGGCGACGCACTTCTTGATGCGTTTAGTGGGAAGCTTTATTGGCAAAGACAATCAAGTCGTTACGTTATGAGTGGCGTTCGTGTTTCAGCTCCCAAAGGGGATTATTTGAGAGATAATTTTTTGCGTAATATCAATTATGGCTTCAATGCTGATGCACTTAAAAAAGTAGATTTTAGCACTGTGAGCCATACGTTAAAGTTTGCAACAAATGTTGAAGCATCTAAATTTCATCACTATTTGTTTGGTAAAGATAGTTGTCATATAAAAGAACACGCGCAAGGATGTCTTTTTGTTCCTTCTAATCGATCAGATTCACCAGACACAAATGGTTACAATTTAGGTTTTGTTTTTGAAGATGAAATTGGGTTAGGTGATGGTCGTTTTCGTGTAACGCCGGGGGGGAGATATGATTGGTACAAATATGTTCCTCAGAAAACAGCTCCTTATGAAAAAGCACTGATTTCTGATAAATTCCCTCCAGAAAGAAGTGGATCACGCTTTTCTCCTAAATTGCGCATGGAGTGGGATGTACGTAATCAAGTAACGCTCTATGCTCAGTGGGCACAAGCTTTTCGTGCACCACGTATTTCAGAGCTCTACGTCTCTTATATCAAGCCTGGTGCTTATTACGTGAAAGGAAATCCTGACCTTAAACCAGAAACAAGCAATGGCTATGATGTGGGGTTACGCTATGGAAATGGAAGTTTTGGTGGTTCCTTTAATGCCTTTATTAACCAATATAAGAATTTCATAGATACTGAGGATAAGGGCCCATCAGAAGACTTCAGATTTGCGCGTCAGCATTACATGAATCGTTTCCGCGTGCAAATTTTTGGTTTTGAAACAAAAGCGCATTTAGCCCTTAAAAATGGTTTTCATAGCAGTGTTGCTCTTGCTTATTCACAAGGAAAAGATCTTGATAAAAAGGAGTATCTTAACTCAATTCCTCCTTTGAAAGCAGTTATCGGTTTAGGATATGCAAAAGAGGTTTGGGGAGGTGATATTATTCTTACTTTGGCGGCCAAACGTGACAAAGTAGCTAAAGAATCTGATTACCAAAAAATTCCAGGATACCATGTCGTTGATATGACAGGGTGGTGGAAGCCATTCGGTGAAACAGGACCTATCTTGAGAGCCGGTGTTTATAATCTTTTCAATACAAAATATTGGAATGTATCAGAGCTTCCTTCAAGTGGAGGCTCAACACCGAAGGATTATTATAGCCAGCCTGGTCGTAACTTTAAGGTGTCGTTCGTACAAAAGTTTTAGTTACTTTTATTAACGATTAAATCAATAAAATTGTATCGATAAAAGGATTAGTTATTGTGTTTCTATTTTCAACATCTTTAAAATTACAAAGATTTGATAGAAAAGTTTTAATTCTTTCTGTTTTATCGTTTTTTTGGTTGTTCAGCTGTTGGCGGTGGGGCATTATTTTGTGATAGATTAACTCTTAAAAGAATTTAATCTATCGCCTTGAAATTGTAAAATTTGAAAGTTAGTTTTTGAATTAAGTAACATAAAGGTAAAGTCCATGGCATATACAGCTGAAATGATTCTTCGTTTGCGTGAAGAAAAAAAAGAAATGCGAAACCGCGATTTTGCGGTTTCGATTGGTATATCTGAAGCAGAACTTATCGGAGCCTATTGTACCATTGGAAAAGCAAAAAGACTGCAAGCTGATGTTGCTACTCTCTTGGAAAGTGCACCTCGTCTTGGAAAAGTCATGGTCTTAACACGCAATGAATATGCTGTTCACGAAATAACAGGATGTTTTGAAAAAATTATTCAAAATCAACATATTCCTATTACACTAGGTGAAATTGATTTGCGTATTTTTACAAAACAATGGAAGTTCGGTTTTGAATGTGATGTCATTATCCTTGGAAAGCCTGAAAAAAGTCTGCAATTCTTTGATGAGCATGGCGTTGCTATTTTAAAGGTCTATTCTAAAGATATAACTAATATGGAAGAGTGGAATAAACTTGTTGAAAAGCTCCTTCTTGAAGATCAATCCTCTGTTCTTGACATTCTTCCCGTTTCTCTTCCAATTCAGTGTGACATAACAGAATTGGATATTGAGAATTTTCGGGATCGTTGGCGTAAAATGACAGATGTACACCAACTTCATAAAATTATTTCCGAATTTAAAATTAATCGGCATCATGCTGTAAAATATGCTGGAAATGAATTTGCCGATGAACTACAGGTAAATGCTGTTGAAATAATGCTTAACCAAGTCGCAGAACAAGAACTGCCTATCATGTGTTTTGTTGGGAATAAGGGGTGTATTCAAATTTTTAGTGGAACTGTAAAAAATATTAAGCAAATGGGACCTTGGCTTAATGTTCTTGATCCGGGGTTTGACCTTCACTTACTCATGTCTGGGATTGCTAGTGTGTGGCATGTTCGCAAACCTACCCGCGATGGTTATGTCAGTTCACTTGAAGTTTTTGATAAAAATGATGGTATGATTGTTCAATTTTTTGGCTTGCGTAAAGAAGGTCAAAAAGAGCGTGAGGATTGGCGTGCTTTATTGAAGTCTCTTCCTCTCTATCAAGAATTAGTCGTCGCTTAGAAAGATAAAATATGCTTATACTTCTTTTGCGTAGACACTTCAGTTTTTTTCTTCTTTTTTTATTGCTTTCTCTTAGCTTTTTTTCTCAACGTGTCATTGCTGAACCTACCACACATTTTTCTGAGAATGCACGGATTGTTTCCATTGGCGGTTCTCTGACGGAAATTGTTTATGCATTAGGCGCACAAGATCAACTTGTTGCCCGTGATAGTACAAGCGTTTATCCTAAAGAAGCCCTCAAACTTCCTGTGCTTGGCTACATGCGTGCTCTTTCACCTGAAGGTGTTCTATCTCTTGCTCCAGAAGGTATCTTGCTCGTTGAAGGAAGTGGACCTCCTTCAACAATTGAAATTCTCAAAAAAACATCAATCCCTATCGTGATCATACCAGAAAACTATTCTCGAGAAAGTGTCATAGAAAAAATTCGCCTCGTTGGAAAAGCCATCCATCGTGAAGCACAAGCTGCTGCATTAATTCAAAAAGTAAGCCGTGATTTTGTAGATAATGATGCTCTTTTGGCAAAAGTAACGAAACCAAAGCGGGTTCTTTTCATTTTATCTGTACAAAATGGACGCGTTATGGCATCTGGAACAGATACAGCGGCTGATGGTATCATAAAACTTTCAGGGGCTATCAATGCCATTACCGATTATAAAGGGTATAAACTTCTCAATAACGAAGCGTTACTAAAAGCAGATCCTGATGCTATTTTGCTTATAACGCATAGTGGAAAATCTATTAATCTTGAAAAGCTTTTAGCTATACCAGCAATTCAGGCAACAACTGCTGCCAAAAATCACGCTATTAAACAAATGGATGCTATGTACCTTTTAGGATTTGGTCCACGCACTGCAAATGCATCAAGAGAACTTATTCATATGCTTTATGGTGCAAACCAAAACGATAAAGACGGATAGAATTGGTAGAGACGCTGTCCATGGTTTATGCACCTGAAACAGAAAAACATAAAAGAATAAAGCGTGAAGATTTGAGAAAAATACTCTTATTCGCTCTCATAATATTCCTCATCTTTAGCATTTTAAGCGGACTTTTAAATGGCGCTTCAAATACTTCACTCTTTGATTTCCTTTATAGCCTTTTTACGCAAGAATTTTCTGTCAGTCGTAAAACACGCGATTATCTCATATTTATTGATATAAGGCTTCCTCGCGTTATCTTAGGGCTATTAATTGGAGCAGCTTTGGCTGTCTCTGGTGTTCTGATGCAAGGACTTTTCCGTAATCCTCTTGCTGATCCTGGAATTGTAGGTGTATCAGCAGGAGCCGGTCTTGGTGCTGTTTTAGCCATTGTTGTAGGTTTTGCCTTTCCTGCTTCATTTGCGCCTTTTCTAGAGCCGTACAGGGTTATCATAGGCGCTTTTTTGGGTGGGCTTTTATCAACGATTGTTCTCTACATAATAGCAACGCATCATAGCTTTACCTCTATTGCAACCATGTTGCTTGCCGGTATTGCCCTTGGAGCCTTAAGCAGTGCCGTTGTCGGAACGTTGATTTTTATTGCAAATGACCAGCAATTACGCGATATTACTTTTTGGAGTCTTGGCTCTCTTGCGGGTGCGACATGGCTGAAAGTATGGCTTGTTCTCCCTTTCATCTTTATTGGTCTTCTTTTCTCCCCCTTTTTATCACGAGCCCTGAATGCTCTTGCACTTGGAGAAGCCGTTGCTGGTCATATTGGCTTCCCAGTTCAACGCGTTAAAAATATTGCCATTCCCCTTGTTGCTCTTATGTGTGGAAGTGCTGTTGCTGTCAGTGGTGGTATTGGTTTTATTGGGATTATTGTTCCTCATATTTTACGTCAGCTTATTGGTCCTAATCACCGCTATCTCATTCCTTATTCTGCTCTCTTAGGAGCAGCATTACTTATTTTTGCTGATACGTTTGCACGCTTAATTGTTGCTCCCGCAGAATTGCCAATTGGAATTGTAACAGCACTTTTTGGGGCTCCCTTCTTCCTGTGGATCCTTATATGCAAACGAGGAACAGACTTTTCATGATTGAAGCGATAAATATTTGCGTTCAGCGCGGGAAGAAACAGATTCTTAACCACATTAATCTTCAAGCTAAAAGTGGCGCTTTTACCATCATTATCGGTCCCAACGGATCAGGAAAAAGTACTTTCGTCAAAGCATTAAGTGGGGAAATTCCTTACAGTGGGAAAATAACCTTAAATGGTTATGATGTATGCCAAACAAAAACTTATGAAATGGCAAAAATGCGAGCCGTTTTACCACAATTAACAACACTCGTATTTCCATTCTTAGTCCATGAAGTTGTAGGGCTTGGCCTTTCTGTAAACCAAATTACCATTGCCAAAACCGAATTGCAAAATCTTATCCAGGAAGCTTTAGAACGCGTTGACCTTTCTGATTACGGTAACCTGTATTATCATCAATTATCAGGTGGAGAACAAGCGCGCGTACAACTTGCACGTGTTCTTTGTCAAATCTGGAAACCCATTTATAATGGGATTCCTCGTTGGATGATATTAGATGAACCTATCGCTAGCCTCGATATTCAACATCAAGTTATCGTTATGGACATTGCAAAACAATTTGCCCATTCTGGCGGTGGCGTTCTTGCTGTTCTTCATGATCTCAATCTCGCAGCACATTATGCAGATAACATGATCTTGCTCAAAGAGGGCGAGATTTATTGCGAAGGAAATGCCTCTACCGTTTTGACAACACAAAATCTCCGCAATGTTTATCATTGTTCCTTAAACGTTTCTGAATTACCTAAAGAAGATATCCCATTTATACTCCCTCAAACGGCATCCTCCTGTGAAGTTAGATCTCAAAGCTATCGGCTTCAATCTAAAAATTAAAATCCATAAAAAAATAAAATACGAAAAGATCCAAGAGTCTGTTTTATTTTTAAATGAACTCTTTTCTCTAAATCTATAGAAGATTTATTTGTGGTTTTAGTGGCATTATTTTTTTCATAACGCATGTGTTTTAGCTGTTTTTATCAATAGATAAATACTGTTTTATAATGATCATTTACCTTCCTCTATAGCCAATAAGAAGATCAAATATGATCATATTTTTCACTTTTCTTCCTCTATTTAAAAAAATTGTTTTTTGACTCTCTTAAGTATCATATAAACCGTATAGAGGTTTCCTCTTTAAATATATAAAAAATAACGCGGAATTACTCCGCGTTAACAAAATTATCAAATGTATATAGATTCTGTATTTCCCAATCATACTCATGATTTTATAGCATAGACGACTGTTGTATTAACAGGTCGCGTTTCTGCTTCACCCGTATGGGAAAGAGTTACTTTGTGTGTGTGTGCACCAGCAGAATCTGTTGTTCCTTGAAAGGAAGCATCATAGGTATAACATTTTGGTATTCTCCCATTAATACCATTTAACCATCTAACATCTCTATACTTAAAATTGTGCGTATGTTCGCCTGATTCTTCAATGGTCCCGATATGCGTATGCGATTTTATGCTATCTTGTTGTTCATCGGCAAATTTTCTATCATCATCTAACCCCCGACCATCATCAAAGCCCCGTAAAAACATGCCTCTAAAATCGGGAACTTTAAAAGTTGTATCACTGTCTTTTCCCCATTGATCACCTATTGCCTTGAATAACTGCGGATAATCTTTACGCTTATAGGTCTTACCATCACATAAAAGCCAACCGGTTGGTATTTCTTGCATCGCAAATGTCGCAATAAATCCAGCCGGAAAAATTTGCATCTTTGGAGATGTAGGATTTAATAAATACCAACCATCTCGACCTTCCGTTGAAATATTGTCATTATATACCATTTCATAAATACCATCTGTTTGTAGCTCTCCCCCTTCTAACGGTATAACACCTGTATTCGTCGCTTTATAAATAGGCTTTTCTTCCACGCTATTAACTTTTATTGTCGTCTTGCCAACATTCACGCCATGGGCCTTAAAACGTATGATGATATCATTGTTGTATTTCTTTATCGGTGAAACTGTCTTTAAGGTAATTAATGTTGTTTTATCTTCCGCATTGATCATAAAGCCTGCGTCGATAGATCCACCATTATCTGCAAGATATTCACGCACGCGTTGCATCATCGCCCTTGCACTATCATTGACAGAACTAGGCGGCTGGCCTTCTGCCCAATTAATAATATTATCTGAATGAGCATTTTCATCAGCCTTTAGCGACCAATCGTAAATATTCGACATTATAAATCCCCCATTATTTTTCATCGTTTTTCTAACAACTTCTCGTTCTGTACTCTAAAATTTTCCCGCCGCACTGGGATATCATAACCACAGCACTATCCGTATTTTACGCATTCCTTCTCTCCTCACTCCTTTCAATTTAATAAGCTAATTTCATCAGACTTTTTTCATAACATCAATCTTAATGCTTCCACTTCTCATATGTAATGTAGGCACCTCATCTGATGTTATTTGATATCTTGTTTTGTTTCTTTGCTATCGTTATACAGTTGTATTTTTAAATCTTGTATCTTGTTGCAAAGTTTTACAAATACCGTTCAAATTTTCCCTTACTATGGATTTCATATAACCATTATTAAATGCAATAACTTGTCATTTGCATAGAAAGTCGCTGATTTAAATTTTTAATGAAACATTTTATTTGTTCAATATGTTAAATCTCTCTTTTGATTATGATTTGTATTTAAAAAATTTAAAAGTTAGCTTCAAATTCTTTGCATACCTCATTATGTTTTTATTGACATGAGGGTGCTTTATTCTATTTCATTCAATTTATTTCTGAATTTGTATTACGAGATCAATACTAATGTTTTTTGAACGGACTTCTGTTCAACCTCAATGCATCATAGAGAATATATTTAAATGACAATTTCCCCCTTCAGTAAACTGAAATACTAAAGAAAGATCATAGACTTTCCTCAAGTCCGAAGGTTGTATCCGATCCGGATATTAAGAAATATACCCTCACCCCCAAGCTTTTATGAATACATCTCGTCGATTTTTTTTAAACCAACGCCCTGTAACCGCCTGCTCTCCTCCCTCACTTAGAACAGCTCTCTCCCTATATATATTTTATTATAGGTATATTTTTTTTGCAAGAACAATAAATCCTTTTGAACATGATCTCGCAATTATTGGTGTTCTCCTTAATTGATTACGATATAAAAGTAAGCACTCTCGTAAACTATTTTGCTAACTCATCTGCCTCATCAATCCAAACAACAAATGCCCGATTGATTTACATTTTCTACCCCTCCCCCCCTCAGTTATCAAAGACAATTTCTTAATATATAAGTTTATCACTTCATAATGCCTCTTTTTATTCTTAAAAAATACACCAAAATCGTTTAAAATATATCTTTGTGATTGACAATGTCCGTATTTACGCCAATCATACCAGTGTTAACAAAAGTGTTTATATGGGGGAGTGCAGATATTATTTAGATATTGCATTAATCTTTTCAAAATAAATTTTCTTAAGCTTTATTGAAGATCACTTACTATAAAATGTTAGAAGCATTTCTTCATTCAAGAGTACGTAATTGATCATTTGAATATATCCCCATACCACCTTAGTTTTTGAACTCTGTGTTTAGAAGGAAAAAATTTGTGCCCCAAAATATTCCATCAATCAATTGCAGCCCCTTTCTAGCCTCACGCAAAATTTATCAACAGAGTCCTCTTTTTTCTGATGTGCGTGTCCCCTTGCGTGAAATTTCATTAACCGATGGGAGTGGTGAAAAACCTTTAAGTGTTTACGATACTTCTGGTCCCTATACCGACAAAGATGCAATCATTGATCTTACAAAAGGTTTACCCGCAATTGGCTCATCTTGGCTCTCTAAGCGTGATGATACTGAACCTTATCCTGCACGCCCAATTAAACCTGAAGATAATGGATTAACGAGCTCTCCTATACCCGCCTTTGAGAAAAAACAATCTATTTTGCGCGCAAAAAATGGCAAAGAAATTACACAAATGGCATATGCACGTGCAGGTATTATTACAGAAGAAATGGAATATGTCGCTATACGAGAAAATGAAGGGCTCTCAATAAAAGATCAACAACAAGCGCAATCAAATCCATTGGGTGGAGAAATACCAGAAATTTACACTGCGGAATTCGTTCGGAATGAAATTGCCTGTGGGCGTGCCATTATTCCCCAGAATATCAATCATCCTGAATGCGAACCAATGATTATTGGGCGCAATTTTCGTGTTAAAATTAATGCCAATATTGGCAATTCAGCCGTAACATCTTCAATGGCAGAAGAAGTTGATAAAATGGTTTGGGCTATTCGTTGGGGCGCAGATACAGTGATGGATCTCTCGACGGGGCGAAATATTCACAATATCCGTGAGTGGATTATTCGAAATTCTCCTGTACCCATCGGGACTGTTCCTCTTTATCAAGCGCTCGAAAAAGTACAAGGTATTGCTGAAAATTTAACATGGGACATTTTTCGCGATACTCTTATAGAACAAGCAGAACAAGGTGTTGATTATTTTACTATTCATGCTGGCTTAAGGTTACCATTTATTCCGATGACCATTGATCGTATAACAGGGATTGTATCTCGGGGTGGTTCTATTATGGCAAAGTGGTGTCTTCATCATCATAAAGAAAGCTTTCTCTATGAACATTTTGATGAAATTTGTGATATTGCAAGCACCTATGATATCTCTCTTTCCTTAGGAGATGGATTACGCCCTGGCTCTATTGCTGATGCTAATGATGAAGCCCAATTTGCTGAACTTAAGACTTTAGGAAAATTGACAAAAGTTGCGTGGGAAAAAAATGTACAGATTATGATTGAAGGACCAGGACATGTCCCAATGCACAAAATTAAAGAAAATATGGAACAGCAACTCGATCTCTGTCATGAAGCCCCTTTTTATACTTTGGGCCCCCTTACAACTGATATTGCTCCTGGTTATGACCATATTACATCCGCAATTGGTGCGGCTATGATTGGATGGTTTGGAACCGCTATGTTGTGCTATGTAACACCTAAAGAACATCTAGGGCTTCCCGATAAAAATGATGTCAAAACGGGAGTCATCACTTATAAAATTGCCGCTCATGCTGCTGATCTTGCAAAAGGTTTGCCCAGAGCACAATTACGCGATAATGCTCTCTCCCGTGCACGATTTGACTTTAGATGGCATGATCAATTCAACCTTTCTCTTGATCCAGAAACGGCTTGTGCCTTTCATGATGAAACAATGCCTAAAGATGCGCATAAATTGGTGCATTTTTGTTCTATGTGTGGACCAAAATTCTGTTCTATGCGTATTTCTCATGATATTCGTGATGCTGCATCACTCAAAAAAGCAAAAGGTGAAGGTATGGTCGCTATGGCTGAAAAATATCAAGAAAGCGGTGACCTGTATGTTGAAGCTGCTCAAAAAAAAGAGAGTCAATAGTTGAAGAATATTCTTATAAAAGGTGCGGGGGTCGGTGGTTTAACCGTTGCTTTTATGTTACAACAAAAAGGTGCTCATGTTACTGTATCGGCCCCTCCTTTTTCTCCTATAGGAACAGCAAGTTGGTATGCCGGAGGAATGCTTGCGCCTTACTGTGAAAGAGAAAATACTGAACAGATCGTTGAAGATCTTGGTGTACAAGCCATACAATGGTGGCACAAAATATTTCCAGATCTTGTCATAAGAAAAGGAACTTTCGTTGTCGCACCAGCACGAGATAGGGTAGAACTTGAACGATTTTCAGCGCGGACACATCATCATAGAATTATAAACGGTGAAGAAATAGCACGTCTTGAACCTGATCTTGCAGAACGTTTTAACCATGCGCTTTTTTATGAAAATGAAGCCCATCTTGATCCTCGTAAAGCGCTCATTGCTTTAAAAAAAATCTTGATAAAAAACGGTGCATGTTTTGTTGATGTCAAAACATCTGAAATAAATTTTGATATGATCATTGATGCAACAGGAATAGCACGTTTAGGAAAAGATAAAAATATACGGGGGGTGCGTGGTGAAATGCTGCTCGTACGCTGTAGAGATATTAAACTTTCCCGCCCCATTCGTCTTCTTCATCCACGCATCCCACTTTACATTGTTCCGCGACAAGATAATATTTTTATGATTGGCGCAACGATGATTGAAAGTGACTTTGATGGTGCCATCTCTGTGAGATCAATGATGGAATTGCTCAACGCAGCCTATACCTTGCATCCTGCTTTTGCTGAAGCAGAAATTGTTGAATCTGGCGTTGGAGTCCGCCCAGCCTATCCTGATAACTTCCCTTCTGTACGCAAATATGGTAATCATATTTCTATAAATGGATTTTATAGACATGGTTTTCTTTTATCTCCAGAAATGGCAAAACAAGCGGTAAAATTGGCATTGGAATAAAACATGCAAATCTTTGTTAATGGTGAAAAAGTTCAAACAGAAACCACTTTTCTCAATCTCTTGCTTGAAGAATTGGGGTATGAAGGAAATTGGCTCGCTATTGCTGTTAATGCAAAAGTTATTCCTGTAGAGGCACGCAACCAATTTATTTTACATGAAGGAGATAAAGTAGAAATTTTAAGCCCAATGCAAGGAGGCTAATATTTATGTTGAATCTTTATGGACGTGAATTCTCATCTCGTCTTATGTTAGGTACAGCGCAATATCCCTCACCTGCTGTTCTTCGTGATGCTGTTCATAAATCGAATACAGAAATTGTAACCGTTTCATTACGCCGCGAAAGCGCTGGTGGCAAACAAGGGGGACAATTTTGGCAATTCCTTCAAGAGCTTGATATAACGATACTTCCCAATACCGCAGGTTGTTACACTGTTAAAGAAGCTGTAACAACAGCCCATTTAGCACGAGATCTCTTCAAAACCTCTTGGATTAAACTCGAAATTATCGGGAATGCCGATACCTTACAGCCCAATGTTTTTGCTCTCATCGAAGCAGCGCAAATTTTAAATAGTGAAGGTTTCCATATTTTTGCCTATACAACCGATGATCTCATTGTTGCTGAAAAACTTTTAGATGTTGGTTGCCAAGTTATTATGCCTTGGTGTGCGCCTATTGGCTCTGCCAAAGGTCCTCATAATACTGATGGACTGCGTTCTATTCGCGCTTATCTTCCTGATGTTACTCTTGTGATTGATGCCGGCATTGGGCGTCCATCTCATGCTGCTGTTGCTATGGAAATGGGTTATGACGCAGTGCTTCTTAATACCGCAGTTGCTAAAGCAGGTGATCCTGTCTTGATGGCTGAAGCATTTTCTAAAGCTATCCAGGCAGGGCGTATGGGATATCAAGCAGGCATTCTTGAAGCACGCAATGTCGCCGTTCCTTCAACACCCGTTATTGGAAAAGCAGTATTTTCATGAAATTGGATCCATTTTATCTCATCGTTGATAATGCTGATTGGATTGAACGCTTGGTTCCTCTTGGTATCAAACTCATACAACTGCGTATGAAAGACGAAGATCTTCAAACAATCCGTCAACATATCAAACGCGCAAAAAACATCTGTGATAAATGGGGAGCACAATTCATAATTAATGATCATTGGCGTATAGCCATTGATGAAAAATGCAATTTTATTCACCTTGGGCAAGAAGATCTAAGCAATGCTGATCTTCCTGCAATTCGCAAAAATGGTATAAGATTTGGTCTTAGCACCCATGATGAACATGAATTGGATATCGCCCTCTCTGTTTATCCTGACTATATTGCTCTTGGCCCTATTTATCCGACAATCTTAAAAAAAATGAAATGGCAACCTCAAGGATTAGAAAGAATCAAACAATGGAGAAAACGGATTGGTGCTTTACCTTTCGTTGGCATTGGTGGTTTAAACCCAGAACGCGCAATAGATGTTTTGAAAGCAGGAGCCAATAGTGCTGCTGTTGTCACAGACATTATCCTCCATAAAAAACCTGAAGAGCGGGTAGAACAATGGCTCAAGGTGACCCAGCCATGGCGTTAACACCTTCTGTTCTCATTGTTGCAGGCACTGATCCAACAGGAGGTGCTGGTATTGTTCGTGATATAGAAACAGCTGCATATTTTCATATCAAAGCCAATTTAGCCATTACTTGTGTCAATGTACAAGATGATCATCACGTTGCTGAAATCGTGCCCATGAATGAAAAACTTGTTGCTGCGCAAATGCGCATTGCCCTAGAGGCTCATTCAATCAGCGCAATAAAAATTGGTATGACAGGAAATCAAGCCATTATAGCAGCAATTTGTCGTGTACTCGAAGATTATTCCCATATTCCCGTCATTCTTGATCCTGTACTGATTGCCTCATCAGGAGGAAAACTAACAACGGAAAAAATCATAG
The DNA here is from genome assembly GCF_944896145.1 of Bartonella sp. B1098. Taxonomy (NCBI): domain Bacteria; kingdom Pseudomonadati; phylum Pseudomonadota; class Alphaproteobacteria; order Hyphomicrobiales; family Bartonellaceae; genus Bartonella; species Bartonella sp. B1098. The sequence goes on from NZ_CALYLP010000002.1 coordinate 174,705, forward strand.
AAATTATGATCAACCAGCTTCTCCCATATGTTACTCTTTTAACACCAAATAGAGACGAGCTTGCTCTTCTTAGCCAAACCCCACTGGCATTTCATCATGAAGAGACAATACAACAAGCAAAAAAACTTTTGTCATTGGGCGCTCGTTCTATTTTAGTAAAAGGAGGGCATGCAGAGGGACCTCTTGCAATCGATAGCTTCATTGACAAAATGGAAGTTATCAATATTTCTGCTCCACGTTTAAAAGGGACAATGCGTGGAACAGGATGCATTCTCTCAAGTGCTATTGCAGCCCATTTAGCACTCAATGAATCGCTTATTTCAGCTGTAAAAAAAGCAAAAGCATATACCCATACAGTTCTTTTAACCCATTGTAAAAACAGTTTTTAAATAATATAAGCTTATATAAAAGTAATATTTATGTATTTTATTTATATAAATAATATTTTATACTTAAATTTACTATAAAATATAATTTTCATTAATTTTTAAATATAAAATATAATGATAAGTATTTTATTATTTAATCACTTGCATAAAAGTTAAAATTCTTTTACTATGACTAAATTAGTTTGTTTAAAAAGCTAAAATAGCGTATCTAAGTAAATTGTACATTTAACAATGTATATAATCGCAAACTTCCACATTTTATGATGTGCCTTTTTTATGAAAAGAGAAAATGCTATCAGCGTTTTTAGGTACGAACAAACACATTTATAAAACTTGAAGGATAATTTTGTTTGATCTATAATTGCTAGATCATTAGAAAAAATAAAATGTTAAATCAAACGCCGTACTCAATTTCCTATGAAGAACTTTTGAACTTTTATAAAGAAAGTGGTGTGGATGCTGTCCTGACAGACTTGCCTATTGATCGCTTTAAGCAGCTTCCTTCTTCCGAGAGAAAATTAGCACCTGTTGTGAACATTTCTCATAATCAACAAACATCCCCCGAAACATCTCCAACTATAAAATTAGATCATCATCCACTCCATAACTCGAGGGCTATACAAAACGAACCTGCTGCTATAGAGAGTGCCAAGAATGCAAAAACACTTGATGAATTAAAATCTGCTCTTCTTGCATTTAATGGCTGTTCATTAAAATTGACAGCAAAAAACACCTGTTTTTCAGATGGAACAGCAGGAAGCCCCCTGATGCTTATAGGCGAAGCCCCAGGACGAGAAGAGGATATACAAGGCATTCCTTTTGTGGGAAAAGCAGGAATGTTACTGAATAAAATCCTCGCATCAATTGGCTTAACAAGAAAAAATGTGTACATTGCTAATACTATTCCTTGGCGTCCTCCAGGAAATCGTACACCAACACCAAGAGAAATTGCCTTGTGCCGCCCTTTTATTGAACGACACATTTATTTAGCACGTCCTCGTGTGCTTATAGCACTGGGAGGCGTTGCGGCACAGTTCCTTACCGGATCTCAAAATGGGATCATCCGAACACGAGGAAAATGGCATGTTTATGAAAGTGAGGATAATATAAAAATACCTGTTATGCCAACTTTCCACCCTGCTTACCTTCTTAGAACCCCTAGTCAAAAGAAGCTTACATGGATAGACTTCTTAGAAGTAAAAAATCGTCTCGATAGCCTTTTGTAATTCTTTAATCTTCTTTGACACTAAAATTAAAAACCTTCTTTAACTCTTAAAACACGAATGGGAAAAACTATGGAACAGCCAACAACAGCTCTTTATCGTTTGGAAGACTATCAGCCAACCCCTTACGCTATCCCTAAAACACAACTTTCTTTCCAATTGGCACCAACAAAAACTTCTGTTACAGCCATATTGTCTATTGAACCCCGTCATGATACAAAAGAATTAACACCTCTTGTACTTTCAGGCGATGATCTTACTTTAATTTCTGTTGCAATTAATGGTGAAATATTAGCCCCAAACACTTATAAAGTTACGCCTTCACGTTTAGAAATTACCACGCCACCAGCCGCTCCCTTTACGTTGGAATTGGTTACAGAACTAAATCCTGAAAGCAACCGCCAACTTATGGGGCTTTATCTTTCAAATGGTGTTTATTGCACACAATGTGAATCGGAAGGTTTTCGTCGTATGACTTATTTTTACGACCGCCCAGATGTTCTTTCTACCTATAGAGTGAAAATTGAAGCCGATTCCCAAACAATCCCTATCTTGCTTTCAAACGGTAATCTGATGGAAACAGGAACTTTAGAGAATAATCGCCATTTTGCCGTTTGGGAAGATCCTTATCCTAAACCATCTTATCTCTTTGCTTTGGTAGGTGGTGATCTTGATAAGTTAGAGGACCATTTTACAACTGCATCTGGACGACGTGTCGAACTTGGTATTTATGTAGAAAAAGGAAAAACCAAACGCGCTGCTTATGCTATGGATGCGCTCAAACGTTCCATGCGTTGGGATGAACAATGTTTCGGACGCGAATATGATCTTGATGTTTTCAATATTGTTGCTGTTTCAGACTTTAACATGGGAGCAATGGAAAACAAAGGTCTTAATATTTTTAATGATAAATATGTTCTTGTCGATCCTGAAACAGCAACCGATCAGGATTATAGAAATGTTGAACGCGTCATTGCTCACGAGTATTTCCATAATTGGAGCGGTAATCGTATTACCTGTCGCGATTGGTTTCAACTCTGTTTAAAAGAAGGATTCACTGTTTATCGTGATCAAGAATTTTCATCAGATCAAAATGTACGTAGCCTACAGCGAATTGAAGATGTAAAAACATTAAAAGCGACGCAATTTGTCGAAGATGCAGGACCTCTTGCTCATCCGGTCCGTCCTCGTCAATATAGCCAAATTAATAATTTTTACACCACAACAGTTTACGAAAAAGGTGCTGAAGTTGTTCGCATGATACGGACGATTTTAGGTCCCTCTCTATTTCGTAAAGGCACTGATCTTTATTTTCAACGGCATGATGGACAAGCTTGTACCATTGAAGATTTTATCACCTGTTTTGCTGAAGTATCTGGCCGAGATTTCTCCCAATTCATGCTGTGGTATGAACAAGCTGGAACACCCAACGTAGAAATCGATAGTCATTATCGTGATGGTGTTTTAACAGTTCATGCAAAGCAACATATTCCCGCAACCCCACAACAAAATACAAAAAAGCCCATGCTTCTTCCTATTGGATTTAGCTTGCTGGGATCTAATGGAGAACGCCTCGCTTATGAAGCGGAAACAGAAATTCAATCAGACGTTATGCTGTTGTCCAAAGAAAGCCAAACCTTTACATTAAAGGGGCTTTGTGAAAAACCTGTTTTATCACTGCTGCGCGATTTTTCTGCGCCAATCATTCTACACACCCCATTTAATGAAAGCGAACTTATTTTTCTTGCGCAACATGATGACAATCATATCAATCGCTGGCAGTCTCTTAATCAATTAATGACACAAGCTTTGATTGAAAGCATTCAAGATAAAACACAAGAAAAAGCAACACTCTCCTCTGCTTTGCTAAAGCTGATTGAAACGATCCTAACAGATGAAAACTTAGAGCCTGAATTTCGTGCCTTCTGTTTAAATTTACCTAGTGAAGTTGAGCTTGCTCATACAATCGGTAAAAATATTGACCCTGATCGTATTCATTATATCCGCAATCAGTTTTTAGCTTCACTTGCAAAAACACATCAAAAGCTCTTAACAAAGTTCTATGGGCAAATGCAAACCCAAGAACCCTATTTACCAAACACTGTACAAGCTGGAAAGCGAGCATTCAAGAATATCATACTGGATTATCTTTCCATCGCCGAAGCCAATCCAAATCGCGCTGCTCTACAATATGCAACAGCTGATAATATGACTGATCGAATGGCAAGTATCGCTGTTCTCATGAAGCGTTTTAATGAAAGTGAGCAGGCACAAAATGCTTTAAATGATTTTGAAAACCGCTATCGGCATGACCCTTTAGTCATGGATAAATGGTTTTCTATTCAAGCAATGGTTGCTAGCGCATCAACACTCGAGAATATTCAAAAGCTTATGCAACACCCGCTGTTCTCACAAGATAATCCTAATCGTGTACGGTCCTTGATCGGTGTCTTTGCCTCTCATAACCCCACAGGCTTCAACAGAATGGATGGAGCATCTTATCATTTTCTTTGCCAAATCATTTTAGAAATTGACAAAAAAAATCCACAGCTTGCTTCACAATTATTAACCATGATGCGCTCTTGGCGACAATTAGAACCCATTCGGCAACAAAAACTTGAAACTGAATTAAAAACAATTGCTGCTGCGCCAAAATTATCAAGCGATGTCGCTGATATCATCAACCGTCTGCTCACTTAAAACAAAAAAATATTTTAAATCAATATGATATTATTTTTTTTAAATAAATTCTAAAAACACCTCGATCACCATTAAACCGATAAATAGGCAATCCAAGCCTGTTTACCGGTCATGTTTCACATGCCTTTTCCTTTTCGTATTCCACATTCATAAAAGTAAAATACTTTTTTTAAAAAAAAGACTGGACAGAAGACTCCTGTTTTGATTCACTGCGCTTTGATGGGGTTACTCATGAAGATCGAAGCAGTTTTTAAATCACATTATTTCGGAATTAGAGGAACAAGAGATGACTAAATTGGACGCATATAATGCGCCAACGGAAATATATGCTGATTCAAAATCGAGCGCTCAAAATCTTAAAGCGCAGACAAAACCTATTCATCTGCTTTCTGGTTCTGCTTATCAAAAACTTCTCTTTATTGAACCTTGGTTACGACGCTCATTTCCATTTGTCATTGTCGCATTTCTCATTGTTCTTGCAGTCATTCGTTTTGTATCAATCTATGATTGGCGCAATACAATTGATAAAAGCACGCGTTCTACCCTCACGCTCTTAGCTTCTCATATTACCAATACAATTGATCATGACTTATTGGTTATTTCTCAGAAAGGAAAAGTCTCTGTCCTTTCTCATGATCATTTGCAAAATATCCTCACCACTTTTCGCAATCAAGATCTTATCAATCCCAGCACTCTCATCGCCGTTGTTGATCAAAAAGGCAATATCTTGGCTTCATCTAGTTCAGAAATCATCTTAGGAAAACCTTTACAAGATTTTATCTCTGACAGCATTGCTTTACAATCTCTTGGACAACACGCTGGAATTATGAAAATTACAATAGGCAAGGATACCCCTGCTCTTGCTTCATTTCATCAAACAAAAAACAGGCAATATGGCGTATTCATTAGCGAAAAGATGCAAGATAGCACTATGGAATGGCGCAGATTTTTTTCGCTTAATATAACCCTCTTCATTGGAACAAGCGGTATTATTCTTGTTCTTCTTTATGCTTATTATAATCAACTTTTACGAGCACGTAAAACAGATCTTGTTTCAGAAAAAATTCAAAACCGTATTGATATGGCAATGATGCGTGGGCGTTGTGGATTATGGGATTGGAATATGGCAAGTGGACGCGTCTATTGGTCACGAGCAATGTATGAAATGCTTGGCTATGTCCCTCAAGATGCATTGCTCTCCATTTCCCAAATTAGCGCCATTATCAACCCTAATGATGCCAATTTTTTTGACCTTGCTCAAGAATTAATGGGAGGCAAAAAAAAACATATCGATATCAATATTCCCATGCGTCATGCTGATGGTCATTATGTATGGATGCGATTTCGCGCCGAAGTTACTGAAGAAGAAGAACCCCATTTGGTTGGTATTTCCTTCGACATTAGTGAACAACAACAATTGGCTGAACAAACAGCACAAGCCGATCTTCGTATCCGTGACGCGATTGAAAATATTTCAGAATCTTTTGTCTTGTGGGATGCTGAGGGACGTTTAGTCATGTCCAATAGCAAATTTTGCGAATATGCCGCTATTCCTCAACAAATTCTACAATCAGGGATCCAACGTGCAACCGTCGAAGCCATGGCTCGCCCTGCACTCAGTGAATACCCTCTCAAAGATGACGGTCACGGTAACTTAACCAGTATTCGCCAAACAGCAGATGGTTATTGGCTTAAAATTAATGAACGGCGAACCCAAGACGGAGGTTTGGTTTGTATTGGCACGGATATTTCTGAGCTTAAACAACAACAGGAAAAATTTGAAGACAGTGAAAGGCGTCTTTTTTCTTTTATTCAAGAACTCAAACGCACTAGAGGGAGTGCTCAACAACGCGCAACAGAAGTGGAAAAACTTAATAAAAGTCTGAAAGCAGAAAAAGAGCGTGCCGAAAGTGCAAATAAAGCTAAATCAGAATTTTTAGCCAATATGTCTCATGAATTGCGCACACCTCTGAACGCTATTCTCGGCTTTTCAGATATCATGTTACAATCGACTTTTGGCCCTCTTGGTTCACAGCGCTATAAGGAATATATGCATGATATTTACAATTCAGGAACCCATCTTCTAACTCTTATCAATGATATCCTTGATATGTCAAAAATCGAAGCTGGAAGATTTACGCTTGATTGTAAAAATACCGATCTTGAGCCCATCATTAGTGAAGCAGTACGAACGCTTACACCACAGGCTCAAGAAAAAAACATTGCTGTTACAACAAACATTACACCAGAACTTCATGCTGAAGTCGATGGGCGTGCAATGAAACAGATTTTCCTTAATCTCATCTCTAATGCGGTTAAATTTACGCCTTCTGGTGGAAATATCGATGTCTGCGCTTTCAAGAAAAAAAATAACCTTATTTTTAAAATTACCGATACAGGTGTTGGTATTCCGCAATCAGCCATCAAAAAACTTGGGCAACCTTTTGAACAAGTTGAAAATCAGCTGACTAAATCTCATACGGGCTCAGGTCTTGGATTAGCCATTTCACGCTCGTTATTAGAACTACACAAAGGGAAACTTGAAATTACTTCAAAAGAAATGAAAGGAACAACCGTAACGATTATAATGCCCATCACACAAGATTAAATTTGTTTTTAATCTCCTCTGTTTGTTCTCGTTGTAACAAAATCTGTTTCCGTTTAACGCCCCAACGATATCCTGAAATAAAACCATTTTTACGGACAACACGATGACAAGGAATAATGATAGCCAATTCATTACGTGCACACGCATTAGCAACGGCACGAAAAACTTTTGGCATCCCCACACGGCATGCTAACTCCTCATATGAAATTGTTTCACCACACGGTATATCGCATAATTGTGCCCATACTTGCCGTTGAAAAACTGTACCCTTTATATCTAGGGGTAAATTATATTTTTTTACCAACTTAGGCGTTTCTATCATGGCTATAATATGGGCAACCTCTCTCTTAAATGCATTGTCACCCACAACTTGTTGTGCACCACCAAAGCGTACTGTAAACTCCTGTAATAATTGCTCTGAGCTATCGCCCAACGCACTATAACAAATCCCTTTTTGAGATTTAGCCACTAAAAGTTTTCCTACGGATACATCTTCCAGACAAAATATTTTCTTTTGGGAAATATTCAGCATTTTAACTTTCTCTCTATTTTAAAATTTTAAAAAGTTTTGAAGATAACCTATAAAATAAAGGGAGACTATTTACATCTTTTAAAACAAAACATGATTATCCTGAAATTATCTTCTTCGTTATTGTACTAAAATACACTCTCACGATTTTATGGTCTGAAAACAGACAGAGATTGGCTTTCTTCTTCCCCTAAAAAAACAAGACTGCAACCAGAGTCAATCTTGAAATAAAACAGCTTTTTCTCTCACAGTTTCCAGCCCCAAACACTTCAATATAGTTCACTTCATAAATTCTCCTGAAATCCTAGATTGAATTTTATCACATACTCTAACAAAAAATACCTCATATATCATTTTCATGCCCTATATCATCCTCTAAACAGCAGTGTTTTACAAAATAAAAAGATAAACTTCCCCTTTCATTTTACGAAACTTCATCAAAACATAATGATTTATGTTTTATTCCCCACGAATGCTTGAATATTCTTGTTTTTTTGAGCACTCTTATTTTCTTATCAAATGTTATCCTTTTGATATACTGATCAGGTAATTCAACCAAAAAAAGGAATTTATTTTCAATTTTATGAAAAAAAGCATGGAAAAGGCATTTTAGTGCTTACTTTCTTTGTCACTTAACTTATAAAATGACTGTAGCCTCAAAACTTAAATATTTTTCTTGCCACAATCGTGTACGGATATTTGTCATAGGAAAAAACCATGCCCAAACGCACAGATATAAAATCTATTCTTATCATCGGCGCAGGACCTATTATTATTGGTCAGGCATGTGAATTTGACTATTCAGGCACACAAGCCTGTAAAGCATTAAAAGAAGAAGGATACCGGATTATTTTGGTCAATTCTAATCCTGCCACAATTATGACAGATCCAGATCTCGCTGATGCAACTTATATAGAGCCCATTACGCCTGAGATTGTTGCTAAAATTATTGCCCATGAACGTCCCGATGCCCTTTTGCCCACCATGGGAGGACAAACAGCTCTCAATACCGCTTTATCATTAAAGCGTATGGGGATTTTAGACCGCTATCATGTTGAAATGATAGGAGCCAATGCCGAAGCGATTGATAAAGCGGAGGATCGTGCTTTATTCCGCCAAGCGATGGCAAAAATCGGTTTGGAAACACCACGGTCTATGTTAGCCAATGCCACAGAACTGAAAGAAGAAAATCGCCAGCAACATGCAAAAACGCGTGCTGAACTTAAAGAAAAACTTTCTGGTGCAGCCCTTGAAAAAGCCCTCGAAGAACTTGAACGCAACTGGCGACATACCGAAGCTGATCGCAAACAGCATTATATCGCCCATGCAACAGCAAAAGCAGTTCAAGCGCTTGATGTTGTTGGGCTTCCAGCTATTATTCGTCCTTCATTTACCCTTGGTGGAACCGGGGGTGGAATTGCGTATAATCGCTCTGAATTTTATGAAATTATTGAACGGGGGCTTGAAGCTTCTCCTACAACAGAAGTTTTAATTGAAGAAAGTGTTTTAGGATGGAAAGAATATGAGATGGAAGTTGTTCGTGATAAGAACGACAACTGTATCATTGTTTGTTCTATTGAAAACATTGATCCGATGGGTATTCATACCGGTGATTCGATCACTGTAGCCCCTGCTCTCACCTTAACCGATAAGGAATATCAACGTATGCGCAATGTTTCGATTGCGGTCTTGCGTGAAATTGGTGTTGAAACGGGAGGATCCAATGTACAGTTTGCTGTTAATCCTGAAAATGGGCGTCTCATTGTTATTGAAATGAATCCGCGCGTTTCTCGCTCTTCAGCACTTGCTTCAAAAGCAACGGGTTTTCCCATTGCCAAGATAGCTGCAAAACTCGCCGTTGGCTATACACTTGATGAATTGAAAAATGATATCACAGGTGGTGCGATACCAGCATCATTTGAGCCTTCTATTGACTATATCGTGACCAAAATTCCTCGTTTTGCTTTCGAAAAATTTCCTGGATCATCATCTGTCCTTACGACTGCGATGAAATCTGTAGGAGAGGTCATGGCCATTGGACGTACTTTTCAAGAATCATTACAAAAAGCACTCCGTGGACTTGAAACAGGACTTACTGGTTTTGATGAAATTATCATCCCAGAACATGCTGAAGGTGATGAAAAAAGTTCTATACGCTCAGCCATTGCCATACCAAGTCCTGACCGTCTACGCTATGTTGCTGAAGCTATGCGCGCGGGCTTACCCTTAAATGAAATTCACCAAATCAGCAAAATTGACCCATGGTTTTTAGAACAAATAGCTTCCATCGTTGAAATGGAGCAGCGTATCCGCATCCATGGATTACCTCAAGATCAAGATAACTTACGTATGTTAAAAGCTATGGGATTTTCGGATGCGCGATTAGCTACCCTTACCGGAAAAGAACCCGATGATATCGCCGCTTTACGTAAATCACTGAATGTTAAACAAGTCTTCAAACGGATTGATACTTGTGCTGCTGAATTTTCTTCTCCTACAGCCTATATGTATTCAACATACGAAGTTCCCTTTGCCGGTATAGAGCGCTCAGAGGCACAGATTTCTGAACGTAAAAAAATTGTGATTTTAGGTGGTGGTCCCAACCGCATTGGACAAGGAATTGAATTTGATTACTGTTGCTGCCACGCGGCTTTTGCCCTACGTGATGCAGGCTTTGAAGCGATTATGATTAACTGCAATCCTGAAACCGTTTCAACTGACTATGATACCTCTGATCGTCTTTACTTCGAATCTTTAACAACAGAAGATGTTATCGCTATTTTAGAAGCAGAACAGGAAAAAGGTGAACTCGTTGGAGTCATCGTTCAATTTGGTGGACAAACCCCCTTAAAATTAGCAAGCGCTCTCGAAAAACACAACATTCCCATCCTTGGCACTTCACCTGATGCCATCGATTTAGCAGAAGATAGAGATCGCTTTCAAAAACTATTATTTAAACTTAACTTAACACAACCTAAAAATGGAATTGCCCACTCTATCGAACAAGCACGCCTCATTGCCCATGAACTAGGATTCCCATTGGTTGTGCGTCCTTCTTATGTTTTAGGAGGGCGTGCTATGCAAATTATCCGTGACGAGCGAAGCTTGCAAAATTATTTACTTGAAAGTGTGCCTGAATTAATTCCAGAAGATATCAAAGCTCGTTATCCCAACGATAAAACAGGACAAATCAATATATTGCTTGGTAAAAATCCGCTTCTCTTTGACACTTATCTAACAGAAGCCATTGAAGTAGATGTTGATTGTCTGTGTGATGGCAAAGAAACACTGATTGTGGGAATTATGGAACATATTGAAGAAGCTGGGATCCACTCCGGTGATTCAGCGTGTTCTTTACCAGTTCATACGCTCTCACAGAACATCGTCGCTGAATTAGAGCGCCAAACAAAAGCATTAGCACAAGCACTTCATGTTCGTGGCTTAATGAATGTACAATATGCCATTAAAGATGACACTATTTATGTCTTAGAAGTTAATCCCCGCGCTTCACGGACAGTTCCATTTGTTGCGAAAACAATTGGTCGCCCTATTGCTAAAATGGCTGCACGTATTATGGCAGGAGAAACGCTGCACAATGCTCTCCAAGCTTATGGTGGATTACCTTCTTCGCAGAAAAAACAACATATTGCCGTCAAGGAAGCCGTGTTTCCTTTTGCCCGTTTTTCAGGTGTTGATACGCTTCTTGGTCCAGAAATGCGCTCAACCGGTGAAGTTATGGGACTTGACTATGAATTTGCGCTTGCTTTTGCTAAAGCGCAACTTGGAGCTGGTGTAAAACTCCCTAAGGAAGGAACTTTATTCGTTTCTGTAAGAGATGAAGACAAAAAACGCATCTTAAATCCTGTAAAACGTTTAACAGAGCTTGGCTTTTCTGTTGTTGCCACAAGTGGAACACAAAAATTTCTCGCTGAACATCATGTTGAGGCAAAAAAAATCAACAAAGTTCTAGAAGGTCACCCGCATATTGAAGATGCTATTCGTAATCGCCAAATTCAATTGATTTTTAATACAACCAGCACAGCCAGTGCTATCTCAGACTCCAAATCATTACGCTATGCCGCACTCATGCAAAATGTCCCCTATTATACAACAATAGCGGGAGCCAAAGCTGTCGTAGAAGCGATCAAAGCACTCAAAAAAAAGCGCCTTGAAGTACGTTCCCTGCAAAGTTATTTCAGTTGAATTTCTTGCCATGTGGAAAAGCACACGCTTTTTGATACTCTTTCTTGATTTTTTCTTTGTGTAAAAAATGGTAATTAAAGCTTGCTTTTTATGCTAAAGGCTTTTATATGCGGTCTATCGAATTTTCGGTTACGTGACTTTCTTTCCTGTGCGTTCTGCACTTTTGACGAAACTTCTCCCACCTAATTTCGATTTACAACCGTAGTGAAGAATTATAGCTTCAGTACACAATATAATTATATATCTAAGGAGTTTCCTATGTCTACAGGAACAGTTAAGTGGTTTAATACAACAAAAGGTTTCGGATTCATTCAGCCTAGTGATGGCAGCGCAGATGTATTTGTACACATTTCCGCCGTTGAGCGTTCTGGTCTAACCAATCTTAATGAAGGGCAAAAAATTTCTTATGATGTTCTTCAAGATCGTCGTTCAGGAAAATTTGCTGCTGGCAACCTTGCAGCCCTTTAAAGTTTAAATTCTGCAATATTTTATTTAAAAATCTTCGTCTATAACGACGAAGATTTTTTTACTTTGTATAAAGCAAAATTGATCTTAACAAAAGAAAACACTGCTTATCTATTTTGCACAATTTATCAAGATATTTCTCTCCTTCCTCTAATACTTTTATAGTCCTTAAGAGAAGAATTCCTTGTCAAAATTCTCAAAAAACAACACTATAAAAACCCATATCAAAGTATTTTAGAAGTTTTTTATTGCATACAATATAATCTCTTATAGAATATCCTTAAAGCAATAATCATCTATTGATATAATATAAGGATTTTTAATTATGGCTTTTATTGCCGACAAGCTGTCTCGTATCAAACCCTCTGCAACAATTGCTGCTTCCCAAAAAGCTCGTCACTTAAAAACATTAGGGCGCAATGTTATTGCCTTAAGTGCTGGAGAACCAGACTTTGATACCCCAGAAAACATCAAAAACGCGGCCATTGAAGCTATTCGAAGGGGAGAAACAAAATACCCTCCTATATCTGGAATTCCAGAATTGCGCCAAGCAATTTCTGCAAAGTTTAAAAGAGAAAATAACCTTCTTTATCAACCAGAACAAATTATTGTTGGGACCGGTGGAAAACAAATTCTCTTTAATGCATTGATGGCAACTTTGAATAAAGGAGATGAAGTCATCATTCCATCCCCTTATTGGGTGAGTTATCCAGAAATGGTCGCACTTAACGATGGTACGCCTGTCTTTTTAGAAACAAAAGCCGAATTTTCTTATAAACTCCAACCACAAGAGCTTGAAGCGGCCATTACTCCCAAAACAAAATGGTTCATTTTTAACTCTCCTTCAAATCCATCAGGGGCCGCTTATACATATCATGAATTGAAAAAACTCACAGATGTTTTAGTAAAATATCCTCATGTCTCTATCCTTTCAGATGATATTTATGAACATCTCACGTATGAAGGTTTTACCTTTGTGACTCCCGCTCAAGTAGAACCAGCGCTTTATGAGCGTACACTCACAATGAATGGTGTTTCCAAAGCCTATGCGATGACGGGCTGGAGAATCGGTTATGCAGGGGGACCACAAGAACTCATTAAAGCTATGGATATCATTCAAGGTCAGCAAACATCTGGCACGAGTGTTATTTCACAATGGGCTGCTGTTGAAGCACTCAATGGACCTCAAGACTTTATCGCTAAAAATAAAAGTATTTTTCAAGCACGCCGTAATCTCGTTGTTTCCATGCTAAACCAAACTCCTGGCATTCATTGTCCAACACCTGAAGGTGCTTTTTATGTTTATCCTTCTTGCGCAGGACTTATTGGCAAAAAAACACCAAACGGCCAATGTATTAGGAATGATGAAGACTTTGCTATAGCGCTTCTAGAAACAGAAGCTGTTGCTGTCGTCCAAGGATCTGCTTTTGGACTTGGGTCAGCTTTTCGTATTTCTTATGCAACATCAGAAAAATTACTTGAAGAAGCTTGCACACGTATCCAGCGCTTTTGTAACAGTTTAATTTAAAACTTTTAACATCATCTCTTGTGATTATTTTTTGCCGAATGTCAATCTATCCAACATACTATCGAAAGCTATATTAAGGACAGGGCCTATCGATTCAGCAAAAATATTCATGAATAAACATAACAAAAATAGAAGCTGCAGATAAAAATCAAAAAAAACCAGCAATTAAATAAATGAATCAGTCTGTTGTCATGAGAGATGAAAAACCTGTTTAGCCTCCTCTATCCAATTTATAACACTAAGAAAGACCTCGTGCTTTTCAACATAATCGCCCTTATAATGAAACCTTTTCTATTACTTGGCTTCCTTTTCGCCAGAAAATGAAGAAAAGTCTATCCTTCTCCGTTGTGTAAATAGTCCAATTTCTCTTAAGTTTTCGCTATTAACCACTTAATTAATTTTATAGGTGTTATGAACAAGCCCTTAATATTCATCTTATACTCTCATAAAAAACACTCCATATATAAAGTTTTAAAAGAGTTTTATGGTACAACAGAATAAAACTCTCTCAAATTCCTCGTTGAACTTTTAGTCTACCTAAAAAAATTGTTGGATATTCATAAGTTTTGAAATTTTCTCTTATCAATCTTCCCATGCGTTGCAATTTCTAAGCACTCTTTTAGGAATAAAAAAAAAGCCGGACAAATGTCCGGCAAATCTGGAAAATCCTCAGAGATAAAATCAATCTGACAGATCTTCATAAGGGAACACTCAAGAAAATGCAATGGGAGGCAACATAATCAAGAGATAGCATTCTATGTCATTTTATAAGCAGAAGCACAATAAAGACTTAAGCGTATCTGCTATGCAATAAACACATAACTCTAATTTTTTCTCAATCTTGTATCTCTTTCATTAAATAGAAAGAGACCATCCCCATACGATTGTCCAATTTTCAATGTTATAATAGCCTTCACATTTGAGAGAACTTATAAGAGATATTTTATCCCTTTCTGCAAGAATATTTATTCACACAAATGCCCTTCCATCGTATGACCTAAAATAGTTTTAGAGACCTCATAAAAGACATCGGTTGTTTCAGCGAATCAATCGCGTAAACTAGAGTAAAATCTATGCAAACAAGCTCCAAGTTTATTTTTTTCATATCCTTTGATATACAGCTCTCAGCAAAGTAACCTCAATCTCAACAGAAAAAATCATTATGAGATAATAGGCACGCTTGTTTTAAATTTAAAGAGATCTGTCTCAAGCCCCTCACCCCCCAACTCGCGATAGCGCTGTGTGGATGTTATAACGATAAAAGCCAGTGAAATCCTCCATCTTTATACTTGTGAAGAAGAAAACTCGTACCATCACACATTTTACCAGCCCTCATGTTTAGACAGCCCTTGGTATTTGAGATGATTCAAAAGAGGCATGCCTTTCTCATAAAATTTTATCTATATGTCCCACCCGCTTGTAACATGCAAGCAAGTGAGTTGATTGATTCGATATAAACAGATTTGGAATGAGAAAAGCTTAAGGTACTCAAGCTTATAATTCAATATGAATAAATTTTTATTATCATGATAAATCAATAAATTGTACACTTAAAACATCACGCAATCAATGATTGTATTGATTCAATGTGGGAAAATTTGAAACGAAAGAGTATTATGAGAGTCTTAAGGTAAAAAACAATTAATTGTTCCTTATAAATAAGGCATGAATATTAAAAAGACCACTGACGCGCTTTTAAGAAAATATAATCTCGAAAAGCATTCAACCTTACTAAATTCTTTAAATTATAAGGATAACAAAAAAAAGTATCAAAAGAAGGAATATCAACCATATCAGGAAAAAGACGCACCAAGCGCTCATCATTATTGACAATATAATCAGGCAGTACAGCAATCCCAAGATCACGCATAAGCGCATTTTTTATTGAAATGATATTATTGATTTGTAGAATTGAAATGCGCAATGATCCATCACTTCTACCGGCTTTTTCCAACCAATTTAAACCAGATAAATAAGGAGGAACAGGTTCACCGAAAGAAATAATACGATGTTCATCGAGATCAGACAATTTTTCTGGTTTTCCATAATTTGCAATATACTTTTCCGAAGCATAAACATGCATATGAATTGTAAATAATTTTCTTTGTATAAGATCGGGTTGTTGGGGTTGATGGAGGCGAACAGCACAATCTGCATGACACATCGTCAAATCAAGCTCTTCATCAGAAAGTAAAAGCTGAACCTGCATATCAGGATAAAGACTAAGAAATTCTGGCATACGCTCTGCAATCCACCCTGCCCCCATTCCGAAGGTCGAGGTCACACGTAAATGCCCCGTT
Source organism: Bartonella sp. B1098 (assembly GCF_944896145.1). Classification (NCBI taxonomy): domain Bacteria; kingdom Pseudomonadati; phylum Pseudomonadota; class Alphaproteobacteria; order Hyphomicrobiales; family Bartonellaceae; genus Bartonella; species Bartonella sp. B1098. The sequence goes on from NZ_CALYLP010000002.1 coordinate 190,650, forward strand.
GGTTTTGCATAGCTTTCACTTAATTGCAAACGTACACTTTCAAGCTTCATCAAAACATCATGAGCTGTACGATAAAGAGTTTCTCCCTGTTCTGTAAGAATTAAACCACGCGCATGACGCAGGAATAAAGATACCCCAACCTCTTGTTCTAAAGCCGAGACCTGTCGGGAAACTGCTGATTGAGATAAATGAAGTTTTTGAGCAGCATGCGTAAAAGATCCTGCTTCCGCTGCAGCGTGAAAAACCCTCAACTTATCCCAATCCAACGGTGGCACCACAATTAATCCTACCTCTAGATCTCTATATTTTTAATAAATTATTAACGCTTAGATATATCCAAAAACCGTTCTGCTTCCAATGCCGCCATACATCCCCTTCCCGCAGCTGTTACAGCTTGACGAAATGTTTCATCTGTTACATCCCCTGCAGCAAAAACACCAGAAATGCTTGTTGCTGTTGAATCCGATGCTGTCCATAAATAGCCGCCTCGTTTTTGTTTCAGTTGCCCTTCAAACAGAGAAACAGCAGGATCATGCCCAATGGCAATAAATATTCCCTCTGCTTCCACTTTCATCTCATGACCTGTTTTAACGTTCTTCAAACGCGCTCCTGTTACAACAGCTCCCTTTGTCCCCTGAGCTGGAAGCCCCACAATTTCTTCGACCACATGATTCCAAAGAACACGTACATTATTACAAGCAAATAACCTATCTTGTAGAATTTTCTCTGCCCGAAACTGTGCTCGCCGATGAACTACGCTTACACTGTTTGCTATATGCGATAAATAAAGGGCTTCTTCAACGGCCGTATTTCCTCCCCCTACAACAATAACATCCTTACCCCGATAAAAAAAGCCATCACACGTAGCGCAAGCAGAAACACCACCGCCCATAAAGGTCTGTTCACTTTCTAAACCAAGCCAGCGCGCTTGGGCTCCTGTTGCAATAATCAGTGCATCACAAGAATATTGTGTTCCTGAATCTCCATATAAAACAAAAGGATACTTCAATAAATCTGCCTTTGTAATCGTATCATAGACAATTTTTGTCCCCATATTCTCAGCTTGTTTTGCCATTTGTTCCATCAACCATGGTCCTTGAATGGGGTCAGCAAAACCTGGATAATTTTCCACATCCGTCGTAATTGTCAATTGTCCACCCTGCTGCAAACCTGTCACTAAAACCGGCTGGAGCATTGCTCTTGCCGCATAAACCGCCGCTGTATAACCAGCCGGACCGGAGCCAATAATCAGCAGACGAATATGCGATTGTAGCATTAAATCCCCTTTATTTTTTACAACTTAATAATTCTATAAATTCTAACGGAATGTAAGTCTTTTAAAAAAATATTTTTCAATAGGCTCAATTATGTTATATATATACTTCTTTTCAAGTTTTATGAAAAGGTCTGATTATCAATTCATCAAGGCATGCTAATGTTAAAGACTAACCTTTATCCTATAAAGAGAAAAACGTAAATTCTTATGAGCACAAAACCATAATAAAAAGAGATACAAAGATAGGGAACGGTCATTTTTCAGTTTATTATCAATGTCTGTGCACGTTTTGCGTTGATCATGGGAGGAGCAATGCTTTTGCCAATTTTGGTGGATTTGCATGACAATAACCGTAATTGGATAATCTTTCTTTATTCTTGTGCCATAACCACCATGTTAGCAACGCTGATTCTTTTAGCTACGAAGGGGGCTACTTGTCGTTTTTCAGCACGACTTGGCTTTATGCTCACTGTTTGTCTTTGGCTTACAGGAAGCATTGTAGGTGCTTTGCCTCTTTATCTTTCCCCTCTTCCCATTTCTCTCGCAGGAGCCATTTTTGAATCTGTTTCGGGAATTACAACAACAGGCTCCACAGTTCTTTCTGGTCTTGATCATTTATCGCGAAGTATTTTGTTATGGCGTTCTATTATATGCTGGATTGGGGGCATTGGTTTTATCGGTTTAGCCCTCTTGCTTTTACCTTCACTGCGTGTGGGTGGCGTACGACTTTTTCATATGGAATCATCTGATAAATCTGAAAAAATATTGCCTCGCATCAATCAAATTGCTAACGGAATTATCATCGCTTATGTTGGACTCACATTGGCCTGTATGCTTTCTTATTTTGCTGCGGGCATGAATTTATTTGATGCCATTAACCATGCAATGAGTACGGTCGCAACTGCTGGTTTTTCAACGCATGATGCTTCTTTTGGCTATTTTTCTGATACACCAGCCATCTTAATTATTTCAACAATTTTCATGTTGCTTTCTGCTTTGCCCTTCGTACTTTATGTTAAATTAGTCCTTCCTGGACACTCCAAGCGCTTCCTTGACCCACAAGTGATTGTTTTTCTCCATATCGTTCTTCTTTTCAGCTTTGCTTTAGCAGCGTGGCTACGGTTTCATGATCATCGTGCTTTCCACTTGATTTTCCTTGATGTTATTTTTCATCTTTCATCCATTATTAGCACCACAGGTTACAGTGCTGAAGATTATCAACTTTGGGGGCCTTTTGCACTTGGAATCTTCTTCATTGTTTCTTTTACAGGCGGGTGTGCTGGTTCTACTTCTGGTGGTATGAAAATCAATCGCCTCATTATTCTTTGGCGTATTACACAAACAAATATAGAAAAACTTCTTTCTCCTAATGTCGTTGTAAAGGCGCGCTACGATCACTCAAATATATCAAACGATGTTGCTCAAGCTGTTTTATTTTTTGTCTGTCTTTATATGTTCTGTCTTGTTATCGGCATTGCACTTTTGCTTACAACCGGTCTTGACTTTACCTCTGCCTTCACGGGTGTCTTAACAGCACTTTCAAATGTTGGCCCAGGCTTTGGAGATATTATTGGCCCCGTTGGCAATTTTTCTACAATCAACGATAATGCTTTATGGATTTTAAGTTTTCTAATGTTAGCAGGACGCCTTGAAATCATAACAATATTCGTCCTTTTTATTCCCGCTTTCTGGCGTGAACAATTCTAATGCATAGAGCATTTTATTCTACCATGATAAAAAAGGCATGAACAATATACGGAATAATATTTAATCTTCAATCAATCATCTGAAGATTTCCTAAAATTTCAAATATCGTATAAATGATTGACGTAAAAATATTTCGGAAAAAAATTGAAGCGTTAACAGCTTTCAACACCGTAACATATAACACTTTACATGACACTCTTGAGCTTCTCTATCAAATAAAATGAATACAGAAAACAATCCTTTTTTACGAATAATCTCCATACAAAAAACATGAATATTGGCTTATAAAAACGTTTTTTTCCTGATAAGTCATTTCCTTATAAAAAACAAAATAGCATTTATTACAAACTCACAAGCTTATTAAAAAAATATCTCACAGCCCCCCTCTTTCACAACAACCCTCATGAAAAGTATAAAATGGGTATTCTTACTTTTACTTAAATAATAAGGTGCAAGTTGGTACCATAAAATAAGATATAAAACAGCACCACCATACTATTTTCTTTCTGTTAATATGGAGAAACCATCACTCTCTTTTTTAAGAGAAGAAAGCACTTTTTTGCTCTCTATTTAAGTCTTACAAAACAAACAATATCAGGACAAAACTGTTAAGATAGTCCATAAATCTATAGATTTGAGCTAAAACATCGTTTTCTTATTCTAAAATATCACTAGAATAAAAACAGCTTTCCTCCCTTCTCGTATGCTTTCTCATAAGCCTCATATCGCTCTCAAGCATATACATTTTTAATTTTTTTATCCAAATTTTGAAAAAATCTTATAACATTCTACTAAAGACAAAATAAATTGTGTAAAATAGCATTTATATTTTTGAGCTATTTTCTTGATGATTACGAAATAACCCTTAAGGGACGCACTTTATTATCATTCCTCAAGGAAATTTCCGATAAATATTAAAGTGTTTTTTCCGCAAACAGTTCTTTGTAAACACTTTCAATCTCGCTTGCTTCTTTTTCCAAAGGAAAGTGGGTACGAACATGCGCTAAAGCTTTTTCCCCTGCTGCCATTGTTTTTTCTAAATCAGCCAAATAAGGTTCAATTGCTGCCATTAAAGCAGCTCCATCTCCTGCTTTAACAACTGTTCCTGTTCCCTCTACAACCAATTCTTTAAAAACTCCTACATCACTCGCAACAACAGCTGTCTGTGATGCCATTGCCTCTAAAGGCGTCAAACCAAAGCCTTCCAAACGCGAAGGTGTTACATACAGAGACAAGCGGCGATACCACAAAGGTGTATTAAGCAGCTCACCAAGAAAAATAATGCGCCCTTCTAAACCAGCATCTGCAATCCTTTGGCGTAATTTTTTTTCAAATTTATAATGTTGTTCTGTCGTTCGACCAGCAATAAGTGCTGTCCAGTCAGGGTAACGTGGCAGCAACGCTATCATTGACTCCACAAACAAATCAGTGCCCTTTAAATAACGCACACGGCCAAAACACCCAACAGCATATTTTCCAGAAATCCCTGAAGAAGAAAAGCGATCATCAAGGGTTTTAGGTGGTGAAAAACGCCTAACATCCACACCATGCATAATAACTCTATAGGGCACTTCTAGATAAGATCCTGTCGGTACACTAGTAGCAATCACCCTATCCATACGTCGAAGCAACCATTTGGTAAAAGACTTATGGTGACGCCGAGAAGCGGATGTAAAAACGAGTTTAAGCTTCATTTTCAAGATATCGCGCAAAAAGATCCCACAAAGCATCTCAATATTGCGCCTTGCATGCCAAATACGAAACGGCTTGCCTTTCGGACTTTTCCAAAGTCCGAAAAGGTCCCGAAAGCCAAGAGCTGGCAAATTCTCTGGAAGCCCAAATCCCAAAGTAGATATACGCACCCCATGTTCTCGCTGCAATGGAATGAGTTGAATGACCGTAGATGTCACTCCGGACAAACGTTTTTTAAAGTGAGGAGCAATAATCTCCGTTTCTTGCAAGGATACACGCATAACTATTTAGATATTCAAATGTACTGAACCTTAATGATTTCGTAATTATGCGCACCACCAGGGGCATTCACTTCAATCACATCACCCTCTTGCTTGCCAATGAGTGCACGTGCAATCGGCGAAGAAATAGAGATTTTACCAATCTTTACATCAGCTTCTTGATCCCCTACAATCTGATACACCTTTTTTTCTTCAGTATCCTCATCTAAGAGTTTAATAGTCGCTCCAAATTTGATTTTGTCGCCTGAAAGACGAGAGACATCTATAACTTCTGCTCTTGCGATATAATCTTCAAGCTCATTGATACGCCCCTCATTATGACTTTGAGCTTCTTTAGCAGCATGATACTCGGCGTTTTCTGACAAATCACCATGGGCACGCGCCTCAGAAATTGCTTCAATAATTCGTGGACGTTCCTGTTGTTGACGCCAACGCAACTCTTCTTTAAGACTTTCAAAACCAGCTGTAGTCATCGGAACTTTTTCCATAATCCGTCCCTTTCTATTACACGGAAGGTTTAATAAAAACACAAAAAACGGCTTCCAAAATTACTTTTGGAATCCGAAAACTACGATCTTTTTCATTATATAGCACAGTATCCCTGTTTTCCATATAAAAATAAATAAAGGGAACAAAACATGCACTAATAGTGTTTAAAACATCTCATTTTGGTGTTTAAAACGTTAAACTTCGCTCTCCTCTTTAAAGTATCATAAAGAAGAAAGAATTGTAATTTTTTTTGTTTTATCATAGTCTAGCAACAGAAATCATATGGGATATAAAGAGAGAAGGATAATTTCTAAAGAAATTCTTTGTAGAAAAATGAAAAAAATTGTCATTTTTTTTATGTTTGGCTCTTTCTTTTTAGCCACGACAATATCTAAAGCAGCAGATGCCTTTGTGACAACAAATCTTAATTTTAGAACAGGACCTAGCATTCAGTATGCAGTTTGTGGCTTAATCTCTGCTGGAGAATTGGTTTTTGTTAAAAACTGTGAAGGAAATTGGTGCCATATCCGACATAACGCTCAAATAGGTTGGGTATCATCGCGTTATCTTTCATTTAAAGATGGCAATGACCTTTATCACACATACACAATGTCTTTAGCTCCAAAACAGATCCCATAGGATTATTCTTCATAACAACCATAATAACTTATCATCATGGCAAGAATGCAATAATATCCCACGAGCGACCACAAATATGCCCCTACCAAAGAAACATTTCGAAGAACTCGTCTCATAGAAAAAACTTGATCAATATCCTCATAAAAGCGCCAGTAAACCAAAACAAACCACTCAATAACGTTTTGCTGTTCTCGTAATAAAATTGTAAAAATTAGTATTTTCTTTAAAATCACCAGCACTTTTCTCTCAAAGGATACAACAATGAAAAATGGTGTTACTGCAACCGTAGAAGCTCTTTCTGCTCTCATTGCTTCAGGTAATCCTCTTTTTAAGAATGGAGCATTATGGACACCTCATCGCCCTATTCGTCCTGAAAAATCTGAAGGTGGTATTCCATTTCAACTCGAAACATCCTTTAAACCGGCGGGAGATCAGCCTCAAGCTATTAAAACTCTGGTTGAGGGAATTGAAAAAGATGAACGTACACAAGTGCTCTTGGGGGTGACTGGCTCGGGAAAGACCTATACGATGGCGAAAGTCATTGAAAAAACACAACGTCCAGCTCTCATTTTAGCCCCCAATAAAACGCTTGCCGCACAACTTTACGGAGAATTTAAAAACTTTTTTCCTCACAATGCTGTCGAATATTTTGTTTCTTATTATGACTATTATCAACCAGAAGCCTATGTTGCACGCTCTGACACTTATATTGAAAAAGAATCCTCTACTAATGAACAAATCGACCGGATGCGCCATGCTGCAACACGCGCCGTCTTAGAGCGTGATGACGTTATTATCGTCGCATCTGTCTCCTGTATCTACGGAATTGGTTCCGTAGAAACCTATACGGCCATGACCTCCCAAATAGAAAAAGGGAACAAACTCAATCAACGAAAATTCCTGGCTGATTTAGTTTCTCAACAATATTATCGGCAAGACATTAATTTCATTCGTGGTTCCTTTCGTGTACGAGGTGATACCATTGAAATTTTTCCTGCTCACCTTGAAGATCGTGCTTGGCGTATCTCGCTTTTTGGCGATGAAGTAGAAAAAATTACTGAGTTTGATCCTCTAACGGGACAAAAAACAGATGACCTTCAATCTATTAAAATTTATGCCAATTCACACTATGTAATACCACGTCCAACCTTAAATCAAGCAATGAAATTGATTAAACGAGAACTCGTTCAACGTCTTGATGAATTGAATGACGCCGGTCGTCTTCTAGAAGCACAACGCTTAGAACAGCGTACAATTTTTGATTTAGAAATGTTAGAAACAACAGGTTCATGTCCGGGAATTGAAAATTATTCACGTTATTTAACAGGACGAAATCCTGGTGAACCACCACCAACCTTATTCGAATATATTCCACTCAATGCTCTTGTTTTTATCGATGAAAGCCATGTCACGATTCCCCAAATTGGTGGCATGTATCGCGGTGACTTTCGCAGAAAAGCCACTCTAGCAGAATATGGTTTTCGCCTCCCTTCCTGTATGGACAATCGTCCTTTACGCTTTGAAGAATGGGACGCTATGCGCCCACAAACAATTGCTGTCTCCGCAACGCCTGGACGCTGGGAAATGGAACAATCCCATGGTGTTTTTGCTGAACAAATTATCCGCCCAACTGGGCTTGTTGATCCAGAAACAGAAGTTCGTCCAGCACGTACTCAAGTCGATGATGTTGTCAATGAAATTCGTAAAACAATTCAAAAAGGCTACCGTACATTGGTCACGGTCCTAACCAAACGTATGGCCGAAGATTTAACGGAATATCTCCACGAACAAGGTATTCGCGTACGCTATATGCATTCCGATATTGATACGTTAGAGCGCATTGAAATTCTTCGTGATCTGCGGCTTGGCACCTTTGATGTCCTCATTGGGATCAACCTCCTTCGAGAAGGTTTGGATATTCCAGAATGTGGTTTTGTTGCCATACTAGATGCCGATAAAGAAGGTTTTTTGCGCTCAGAAACCTCGCTCATCCAAACCATCGGTCGTGCCGCACGTAACGTAGATGGTCGCGTTATTCTTTATGCAGATACAATGACGGGCTCTATAGAACGTGCTTTACAAGAAACTCAAAGACGTCGACAAAAACAAATAACCTACAATAAAGAGCACCATATCACACCAACCAGTATCAAAAAAAATATCGACGATATTCTCAATGCAGGAAGTGAAAGCCGCCAAACTTTTACAAATATCTCTCATTTTATCACGCAAAATAATATAGATCGTAACAATTTAGCAAGCCATATTCAATCTCTGGAAAAATCAATGCGTAAAGCAGCAGCGGATCTTAATTTTGAAGAAGCAGCACGATTTCGTGATGAAATAAAACAACTCCAGAAAATAGAACTCGCAATCTCGGATGGATCCTTAAAATAGTATCGCGAACACCTTTCTCCCATGTTCCCCCTTTAACTCTTAAGTGACATAAATCATGATAACGAAGGTTCATTCATAGATATCAACGTTTTGAAAAAACAAAAAAAGAAAAAGATCTTACAAAAATACTTTTAACAAAACGGCAAAAAAACAAAGAAACATTTTGCCCAACAAATAATCTAAAAATCTCAAAGACTCTCAAATAAACCTTGAATTTCTGAAAGACTTACACGAAATACTCATAAACGAAACATGCTTTATACTTCAATAAAAATTGTCTCATATAAAGAAAAAAGGATCCATTAAAAAACTCAAATATGAGTCTTTTTAGAAAAATTTTTAAATTCTCAATCAATAATAATAAATTAAAGAGAATATTTTTTATAACCCCAAAAATTTATTTATAAAGATAATTTATCGTTTTTTATAGTGCATAAGAACCCAAAACGCCGTAAAATTTTCTCATTTCAAACCTGTTTATGGTGAAACAAAAAACGTCCGACTTATACCTGATAAAAAAATGCACATTAATGTAAAAGATTTGACCTATCAAAAAATGAACAATGATCTATGAATTCAAAAATATAACATATCTCCTTATTATAAAAGTATAAGTTTATAATAACATTAATGATATTCTTGATTCATATTTTTATTTTTTAGGTTATACGGAATCATATAATGCAAGAATTCTCTATCCAATAAAAAGTTTTTTTACTCTTGTAAAAATGAGATTTTATAAAATAATTTTTGTCAACCAAATAGCTCTTTATTCGTTTTGTCAAAATAAAGTCAAAAGTTGTTCAGATTATATTCAGTTTGTCACGTGTATGATGTGAAAAAATATAGATTTAAGTTAAGGAGTGTCGCTATGAAAAAATCTAGTAAATTAGCGGTATTATCAGTGGTATCAGCAACAACCGTTTTGATGCCACTCAGTACAGCGTTTGCCAATATGAAATGGATGCATAGTGAAAGTCATATTGATCAACAAATAAATGATATGAGAAGAAGTATGGATAAGCAAATGGAGGATATGAAGAAAGGAATGCATTCCTATTTTCCTTCTTATCATTCTAACAGCCATTCTACTTTTGAAAGATATCACTCTTCTCATACGCATCCCCACCATCATGTTGACCATAAAAGACGAGAACATAATCGTCATCATGTTGAACGCAAAACATATCGTTATGTTGAACGCAAAAAGACAACACATCGTCATATACATGAGCATCATGTAACACGCGATAACTCAGGGGATGCTGTAGCAGCAGGTATTCTTGGTCTCGCAGCAGGGGCGATTCTTGGCAATGTTTTGAAAAAACCAGAACAGCCACAAATTATCTATCAACCTATGCCACAAAGACAGGTTGTGTATCAAGAGGTTCCGCAAGTGGTGTATCAACAAGTTCCACAAACCCAAATCCTTTATGAATCTCAGTCAACAGCCACATACCAGCCGCTCCAGCAACCATGGACTCGTGGATGGCTTCAATATTGCAAGAAAAAGTATCGTTCATTCAACCCCAAAACAGGTACTTTTAGAGGCTATGATGGACAAGACCACTTTTGTTATGCTCCATTGAATTAGTATTTTTGCGTTGCTAAGAAAATTTTAAGTAACCCCAAAAAAACGCTTTAAAGCGTTTTTTTGGTTATATGCTGAGATCTTGAAGAAAAGGATTCCACCGATGCTCATAGCCTATATGGCTTCCAGGACCATGACCACAGATGAAACGAACATCATCGCCTAAAGGCAAAACTTTTTCTCGAAGTGATTTCATCAATTTTTCATGAGAACAAAAAGGAAAATCTGTACGTCCGATAGAACCACGAAAAAGAACATCACCCAATAAAGCAAAGCGTTCTTTTTCATTAAAATAAATAACATGACCAGGAGAATGCCCTGGTGTATGAAAAACCCTGAACACATGTTCAGCAAAATGGACACTATCACCATTTTCTAACCATTGATCCGGAATACACACAGAGGCATCCGTGATACCATAATTTCTTGCACTTTCAACCACAGCATCCATCACAGGCTTATCATCGCGATGTGAACCGATAATTTTTACGCCAAGTGCTTCTTTTACTTGCATCGCTGCTCCCACATGATCAAAATGACCATGTGTTATCCAAATTGCCTCAACGGTAATACCCATCTTTTTAATGACTTCTTGAATTCGAAGCCAATCTCCACCAGGATCTACTAAAACACCTACTTTCTGTTCTTTATCAAAAAGCAGAGTACAATTCTGCTGAAAAGGCGTAACCGGAATAATATGTGTACTAAAATGACTCATGAAACCCTTTTCAAGCTTACAAGAAACATTTCCTTCCTTTTATAAGATAACCTGCTCGACAGCTTTATGCAACTTATGTAAAGTTAAATCTTTTAAAAACTTCATTTAAAGGTTTTGGAGAATGACCAATCACGTTCAAGTTTTGTGTGACGATGCCCCTCACCTTCTTGTGATTGATGACGATACACGTATTCGTAATCTTTTATTTCAGTTTCTCATTAAAAATGGATTTCGTGTTTCAGTTTCAGCCAATGCCAATGAGGCAAGACGACTATTGAAAAGTTTAGATTTTGATCTTCTTATCGTTGATGTCATGATGCCTGGTGAAAACGGTATTAGTCTTACCCATTCACTGCGCCAAACAAAAGATGTTCCTATCCTCATGCTCACAGCTTTATCAGAAATAGATAGTCGTATCCGTGGATTAGAAGCAGGTGCAGATGATTATCTAGCAAAACCGTTTGATCCTCGTGAACTTCTCCTTCGCATCAATGCTATTTTACGACGCGGTTTTCCCCTTAGCCAACCCAAAATTGAGCAAATCGTTTTTGGGCCTTATATTTTTTCAATTTCACGGCGCGAACTCAAAAGGGGAGGAGAAATTATTAAATTAACTGATAAAGAACAAAAAATGATGGTCATTTTTGCCGAAAACGCAGGTGACATCATTCCGCGTCATCAATTTGCAATGGATGACAACACGATTAGTGAACGCGCCATTGATGTACAAGTCAACCGCCTTCGTCATAAGATCGAAAAAAATCCAGCATTGCCTATATGGCTCCAAACCGTACGAGGAATAGGGTATAAACTCTCAATTGCATAGGCAAACAATGATCAAAGCTTTAAGAATTTTTTTTCGATGGTTAACGAAAAAGATGCCTAAACGGCTTTATGCACGCTCTTTGATCATTATTATCGCTCCCATGGTGCTACTGCAAACGGTCATTGCTTACGTCTTTATGGAACGTCATTGGCAAATGGTAACGGAGCGTCTTTCAATAGCTGTCGTGCATGATATTTCAGCCATTATTGATATTATTGAAACATACCGGCAGCAAGATAACTATGAAGATATTAAACGTATTGCACAACAACGTATGGGCTTAAACATTTCTATTCTCTCTCCTACCCCCTTACCCCCTCCAGGACCTAAGCCATTTTTTGCAATTCTTGATTATTTTCTCAGTGAAGAAATCACCCGCCAAATCAATCGTCCCTTCTGGATTGATACCGTAGGGGATTCTGATCTTGTTGAAATCCGCATCCATCTTGGCCGCAATATCTTGCGCGTCTTTGCACCACGTAGCCAAGCTTATGCTTCCAATACTGCTATTTTTTTAAGTTGGATGGTAGGAACAGCCCTTGTTTTATTGCTGATAGCAATTTATTTTTTACGCAACCAAATAAAACCCATTCAACAATTGGCTGAAGCAGCTGAAAGTTTTGGGCGGGGGCGCCCCTTACCAAAAGGATTTCAACCACAAGGAGCCGATGAAGTTCGTCGTGCTGGTATTGCTTTTTTACGAATGCGCGAACGTATTGAACGGCAAATCGAACAACGCACCATGATGCTTTCAGGTGTAAGCCATGATTTAAGAACTATTCTTACACGTTTTAAACTCCAGCTAGCATTAGCAAATACTGATTTTGATATTAAACCGCTTGAGCAAGATGTCAATGATATGCAAAATATGTTAGAAGATTATCTTGCTTTTGCCCGTGGCGAAGGAAGTGAAAGTGTCAAGACCTTTGACCTCAACGCTCTTATGCAAAAATTCTCCGACGATGCGCATCTTCATAAACGTCAATTTTCTTATGCCATTGAAGGCCCTACACAAATACAAGTACGCCCTCGTGCGTTCACACGCTTGGTCAGCAATCTTGTCTCAAATGCATTTTGTTATGGAACGACCATTAAACTAACAGCCAACTCTCAAAAAGAATCCTTTATATTGATCATCGACGATGATGGACCTGGAATTCATAAAGATATGCGGACAGAAGTTTTTAAGCCATTCTTCAGAATTGATAGAGCACGAAATCAAGATGCAAGTGGAACAGGACTTGGTCTTTCTATTGCCCAAGACATAGCACGCAGCCATGGTGGCAACATACAATTGGATGAGAGCCCTCTCGGGGGATTACGCGCTATTCTTGATATCCCCCTATGAGCAATCTTTCAGCAAACCGCCTATAAACAATAACGGACTTGATATTTTAGGCATTCCCTACAGTTTCAAACAAAGTGTATTGCAGTGCCTTGTAAGCACTTTCTCCTGATAAAGCCACCATCTGAAAAGCAATATAATGGCTTTCACAGGCTTTCAGTGCGTGTATCAACAATGTTTCAACCTGTATATGGGATGGATGCACTCCACCAGCCAACAGAAGACCTTGTCGATAAATAACCGAATTATTCCTCTGCCAGTAATCAAAATGTCCCAGCAACAACTTTTCATTAATCGCGAGCAATAAGCGTTGTATTTCGGCTGTTCGAGCATTTTCAATAGAAAGATCAAATGAACAGGCCAAATGCAATGCTTCTTGCTCTTCCATCCATGAAAAAGCAAGACGATAATTTGCCCGTTTTCCTTCCACACAAACGCTAATTTCATCTTGGGCATCCCGCTCAAACGACCAATCATATTCACAGGCAATCTGTTCGATAAAGTCAACAGGATGCTCTTTTCTTTCTGTGGCGCAAAATGCAAGCCTCATCACAATCCTCAATCATCTTAAAACATTGTCAACAGAATATAAACCGCTTAAATTGTAACAATATTTTGTCACAATCAGAACTTTTATACCAAACAAATACACATTAAAAACATCGACACTACACCCCCCCAGAACACAATAGCGCTCTTTAGGGCAACCTGATAATCATAAAACGAATCATCAAGTCTTTTCAGTGTATTGATACAATTTCATAGCGCCAGCCCCCCTGATTCAAAAAAGTGAATTTTACCCCCCAAAAAAATTAAAAATAAACAAATGCTCCGCTCTAACAGACTCAAGATTAAGCATTTTTTAGTTTCACACATCGTATTGAAAAATTGGGGATATTTTTTTGAAGATTCTTTTTTTAGAAAAACTATTTTACTTTTTTCGTGTCTGCTTTTTTTCTAAATCATCAAGACGCTTTTTCAAATCAGCATTATCAGCATGGACTTTCAGCACCATCTCCTTAAAGGTCTCAAATTCTTCACGTGAAACAAGATCAAGTTTGTTGGCTATCTTTTCAGCTTGCACACGAAAAGCTGTTCCAGCTTCACGTCGTATACCTTGCGCAACGTCAGCGGCATCTGTTGCTAATTTTGCTAATTCATCAAGAATACGGTTTGATCCATTACGCATAACATTTTTCCTTAAATTTTAATATTGACGCACGCATTATAGTGTATTCTCATAACATTTAGATACTGTAATTTGTTCCTTTTACCCTATTTTTACCTATTATGCCGATTTTTCATGACGAGTTTGTTTGAAAATTTTTATATTCCTTTTTATCGCCATAATTTTTTACCATAATGTGAATAGATATTTATTCTCCTTCCTGACTTGACCATTGTGCATTCATCTGTCATTTCTGACCATTAGAGTCACTTCATATCCATCTTATACAATGTAAAGTGCTTAATTCATGAACAATCTTGTCTGTCCAGCCATTGCTTTTCCATCTTTTCTTGATCCTGTCATTATCCAGCTAGGCCCCATAACACTTCATTGGTATGGGCTTGGTTATGTCGTTGGTATTCTTTTTGCTTGGTGGTATGCGCAAAAATTATTAAAAAAACCGTCTCTATGGCATAAAAACCACCCTCCCATGGATAAGGAAAAGATCGGAGATTTCGTTGTCTGGTCTGCCATAAGTGTTGTTGTCGGAGGGCGTTTAGGACAAGTTCTTGTATGGGATCCTCTTTATTACTTCAGCCATCCAAGTGCTATCATTGCCGTATGGGATGGGGGAATGTCTTTTCATGGTGGTCTTATTGGTATTATCATTGCAATGATTTTGTTTGCTCGTAAAAATAACATCAATGTACGATCCATGTTTGATATCATTGCTGCCGGTGCGCCTATCGGTATCGGCATTGTACGAATCTGCAATTTCATCAATCAAGAATTATGGGGCAACGTTACCACACAACCTTGGGCAGTTTGTTTTCCTCTAGATCCTTACTATTTACCGCGCCACCCAAGCCAACTTTACGAAGCATTTACAGAAGGATTTTTTCTCTTCACTCTTCTCCTCATCGTTATTTTTGCCTTCAAAGCATTCAAACGCCGTGGGACTGTGTCAGGAATATTTATTATAGGCTATGCAATAGCACGCAGCATCTCAGAAGTTTACCGCGCTCCTCAAGAAGATCCAGAATGGTTCTCTACTCTTTTCCATTCTACAGGCTTTACCTATGGCATGGCTTTATCTCTTCCCATGCTTCTTTTAGGGTTTTATCTCCTCCTTCAAGCGTTTAAAGATAAATCTACCGAAAATGACATCCCTCAAAGAAAAAATTAAAGAAATCATCGCATCTCATGGCCCCATTACTGTCAGTGAATATATGACATTGGCGCTCACAGATCCTCAATTTGGCTATTATCAAACACAAACACCTTTTGGGCGCACTGGTGATTTCATAACAGCACCCGAGGTAAGCCAATTATTTGGAGAAATGATTGGCATTTGGCTTCTTGCAAATTGGAAGGCCCATGGTTGTCCTCAGCCTTTCATTCTTGCTGAAATAGGACCAGGACGTGGAACTTTGATGGATGACATTTTGCGAACCATCCAAAAGCTTTCGACAACAGCATTTAATGCTGCTGAAATTTTTCTGATTGAAATAAGTAAAAAACTCGCAAAAGAACAAAAAAAGCGCCTTTTCTCTTATCGAAAACAAATCCATAGCATTGAAAATTTTAATCAAATTCCTTCAAAACCTCTCTTTCTCATTGGTAATGAATTCCTCGATACCCTCCCCATCAACCAATATATTAAAATCGATGGTGAATGGAGAGAACGCCGCATCACAAGCAATAAAGATGGAGATTTCATCTTTATTGCTGCCCCGCATAAACTTCCTTCTTCTTGTCTACAAACCTATTGCTCTGAAGTCCCTGATGGGACAATTTTTGAACATGCTCCCTTACGACATCAATTCATGCAACAGATCAGTCACCATTTAGTGCAAGTCACAGGTTCTGCTTTGCTTATCGATTATGGTGCGTGTGACCTTGCCTTTGGCGATACCTTGCAAGCACTCTCAAAACATAAATTTCGAGATATTTTTGATGCCCCTGGTGAACATGATTTAACATCCCATGTTGATTTTTCTTTTTTAAAAAATATAGCTCTTGAACAGGGCTGTTTTGCTGAAACCTTAGAGCAAGGAGAATTTCTTTTTAAAATGGGGCTCATGAAGCGTGCAAAACAGCTTGGAATGGGAAAAAGCGCTTCCTTGCAAGACAAAATCCGCCAAGATATCCAACGGCTCGCTGGCCCAGATCAAATGGGTAAACTATTTAAAGTTTTACATTTCAGTGATAAAAATATATCTATACCTCCCCAATTTTGATGATCGGCAATTGTGTCAATAAGCACATCATTATCTGAAATGTTTATCGACAAATAGAAACATCTCATTTCAAATAATCCTATAAGGAACTTTTATGAAACCTATCCCTCATCCCATCCTCGCAAAAAATCTCTCTACTTTACACACCCATGGAATAAAACATGGATTTTTTACACGTCAAGCTAGTGTTTCAAAAAACCTTTGTCATAGCCTTAATGTTGGAAAAAGGTTAAATGATCAACCTGAATATATTGTGCAGAACTGTCTTTTGATCGCTGATTATTTTTCTATTGAGGTACAAAACTTAGTCACGGTCAATCAAATACATTCTTCTGATGTTGTCGTAGTCAATCAAGCGTTTATTGACAAACCTCCCAAAGCAGATGCTCTCGTTACCACCACACCAGGGCTTGTAATCGGTATTCTTACAGCAGACTGTGGCCCAATACTGTTTGCTGATCCACAAGCTGGGGTCATCGCCGCAACGCATGCTGGCTGGCGCGGAAGTTTAAATGGAATTATTGAGAAAACAATTGCTGTTATGGAAAAACAGGGAGCCAAAAGACAATCAATAACAGCAGCTCTTGGACCTTGTATTGGTCCACACCACTACGAAGTAACAAGTGAATTTTATAACCAATTTATTGAGAGTCACAGCAAATTTCAAAAATATTTTTTAAAAACAGAAAAAGTCAATCATTTTCATTTTAATCTATGGACGTTTATTATCAATCAACTCAAAGAAGCAGGCGTTAATGCTTCTTGTGTAGAGCTTTGTACCTATCAAGATGAACAGCATTTTTTTTCTTATCGACGTACAATACACCGCAATGAACCTGATTATGAGCGGCAAATTTCTGCTATTATGTTGAAATAAATATTTTTTTCAAAAAAAGATCAAAACCGCAAACAAAATAATGTCGATAAAATAAGTACGCTTTTTTCATAAAAATTCTTATTGGCGTTACAAAACACGAAAACTGTCGCATTGAGAAATAAAACAAATTCTTCTGTTCAACGTTTGCTTATTAATGACCTTTAATACGTCATTATTTAAACATAAAATATCACTGAAGCTATTTTCTAAATCAAGTCATTGAAGAAAAAGCTAAATTGGATGATTAAAAGTATCTTCACTTGCCTTCACTCTCACTACAAAAAATAACATATCGATTTTACAAAACACCTAGAAATACCCAAAAAATAAAAAACATGACACGCATCACGATCAGCAAAAACATACTTAGAACAAGGATTATATAAAAGCTCATAGAGATAAAAAATATTTCTAAATTATGAAATAAAATTCATATTATAAAATATCTCATTTTTAAAATAAAAGAGCATACGTATTTAAATGGAATTTTGTAACAAAGCTCTTTAAGCGATTTTACTCCTCAATGATCACAACAGATAAAGTGAATAAATCTTGCTCTATCACAGATCCCCCTGTACAAATAAAATCGTATCCTTTGTTTTTTCTTAACAATTTCAAGAATTAACGCTAAAGGAAACAAAAATTTTGGAAAAAAAGAAAATATACCGCATAGCTCTTTAATAATAATCAATAAAATTGTAAGGCTTTTGTAATTGTTTTCTTGCAATTTAATAAAAAGAAATTAAAAACCGTGTCGCATTCCTACCATGATTATTCAGAGGTTCTACTATGAAACTTTTCTGCGGAAATTCTAACCCACGCCTAGCTGAAGATGTTACAAATTATTTGAACATACCCTTAGGTAAGGCCACTGTAAAACGCTTTGCAGATCAAGAAATTTTCGTAGAATTGCATGAAAATGTGCGTGGACAAGATGTTTTTGTTTTGCAATCTACATCATATCCGGCAAATGATCATTTGATGGAATTGCTCATCATGATTGATGCCCTTCGTCGTTCTTCTGCGCGTCGTATTACAGCGGTGATACCCTATTTTGGCTACGCCCGCCAAGATAGAAAACCTGGACCACGGACTCCTATTTCTGCAAAACTTGTTGCCAACCTGATTACTGAAGCAGGCGCCCATCGTATTTTAACATTAGACCTTCATGCAGGACAAATTCAAGGTTTTTTTGATATCCCTACGGATAATCTCTATGCTGTTCCTGTCATTTCTCGCGATGTCAAAATGCATTATTCTCTTGAAAATGTTATTGTTGTTTCACCTGATGTGGGTGGTGTGGTCCGCGCTCGCTCACTCGCCAAACGCTTGAACAGTTTGCTTGCTATTGTCGATAAACGTCGTGAACGTCCTGGTGAATCAGAAGTTATGAATATTATTGGAGATGTATCGGGGAAAGATTGTCTTCTACTGGATGATATTGTTGATTCTGGTGGAACTTTATGCAATGCAGCAAGTGCTCTCTTGAAACACGGTGCCAATAGTGTCACGGCTTATATCACGCATGGTGTTCTTTCTGGGAGTGCAATCGAACGCATTACCCACTCAGAAATGAAAGAATTGGTTATTACAGATTCAATTATGCCAACAGGAGCCATTGAGAAAGCTCATAATATTCGCGTTTTGCCCATTGCTGATCTCATTGGAGAAGCAATCGCCAGAACAGCAGCAGAACAATCTGTTTCCAGCTTATTTGGTTAAAGTGGTTCTTTGGGATCTCCTGGTGCCGTTTCGACACCAAGATCAGGAAATGCAACGATGCGTTGACCACTAAAATGCGTATGAATAACAATGAGGCCGCGCTCTTCAAAGTAGGTTAAAAGCCGACGTGCACGACTTAAAGAGTGTGTCCCATAAAGACGGGCTAAAAATGCATCAGATGGGCATGGCTTTCCACCCAATGCGGCCTGTGCCACATTCAAGAAGACCCCTTGAACATCATCTTCCAAACTTTCTGATATCTGCAAAATATATTTCCAATGTTCACTGACAGCTGTTTGTTCATCGACAAAAGCTTGAGCAATCGCCAATTTACGCCGAAATTGTGAAAGATTAAAAGGAACCTTAGACATACCATGGATACGGCAACGAACCGAAAAATCTTGATAAAGCACCGCTGTTGAACGATAAAAAGCCTCAGGATCCTTAAGAATTTCCCGAATAACTTGTTCTGCTTGACTATTACGCTCAACATCAGAAAGTTCAGGAAATAAACTTAGATTTTCTTCTAAGTCCTCTTGTTTTTTATGCACCACCTCCTCTAACATCTCGTGCATTGATTTTTCTCTCACAGGCTCTCGTATTTGTTTAAATGGCGTTAAAATTTCCTCTGGTGAAGCCGTAAAAACGAGTTCTTTTGCATCTATGTGCTCTGTTGGAAGTGGCATTAATTTAGGGCTAGAAGAGCGTGCTAAAGTTTCAACAGAACCAATGATAATTGGTAAGGGACGTCGTGATAAAGCAGGACCTAAGGCTATAAAATTTCCCCGCTCAAGATCTCTAAACATTTCCGCTTGGCGACGCTCCATCCCCAAAAGATCAGCCGCACGCATCATATCAATATCTAAAAAAGTCCGTCCTATTAAAAAATTTGAAGCTTCAGCAGCAACATTTTTGGCAAGCTTAGCCAAACGTTGTGTTGCAATAACACCAGCAAGACCACGTTTACGTCCTCGACACATAAGATTGGTCATAGCGCTCAGAGAAATTTTACGCGCTTCATCGGAAACTTCTCCTGCCGCAGTTGGCGCAAACAATTGTGCTTCATCGACAACGATAAGCATAGGATACCAATAATCACGCTCCACATCAAACAATGCTCCAAGGAAAGCCCCCACAGCACGCATCTGTTGTTCGGTATCCAACCCTTCAAGATTAAAGACCACCGAAACCCGATGTTGCCGAATGCGATGGGCAATACGCGTCAATTCTAATTCACTCCGTTGAGCCTCTACAATAACATGACCAAATTTATCGGCCAAAGTTATAAAATCCCCCTCTGGGTCAATCACACAGTGTTGCACCCACTTAGCACTTTGTTCTAAAAGACGGCGTAAAAGATGTGATTTCCCTGAACCGGAATTCCCTTGTACAAGAAGACGTGTCGCCAATAATTCTTCCAAATCAAGAAGTGCTGGCATCGTTTTATGCAAAGCACGACACTCTGACATCTCACCCAAGGCAATCTCAACCTTCATAACATCTCCAGTGTTTGATTTTAAACATATCAGCGCCTATTGGTTGATTCTCCATCCACACCGCAATTTGTAACATTTCCTCCTTTTTAACGGTAGAAATCATCGATTTTTCCCACAACTCTTGCATCTATGAAGAGTTTGAATTATAGAACAAACTTCTACGTAGACACCCTTGGAGGCAACGTAGAATGGAGCAATCGCTGTTTTCTAGCGCATATCTTCATATCCATGCAAAAACTATTATTGTTTTTGAAGGATCTCCAATCATGTAAAAAGGACTTAAATTATGAGTAAAAGTTACACTCTTAAGGCCGAAAAACGCGAGCGGGTTGGTAAGGGGTCCTCCCGTGAACTTCGTCGCAACGGTCTTATCCCTGCTGTCATTTATGGTGAAAAACAACCTCCTTTGGCAATAACAGTTCCCTATAAAGAAATTTTCTACAAAATCCACGCCGGTGGCTTTCGGACCACCATTGCAACAATTGTTCTCGACAAGCAAAAAATTATGGTCTTGCCAAAAGATTACCAATTGGATCCTGTGCGTGACTTTCCACTCCATGTCGATTTCTTACGCATTTCAGCAAAATCCGTTGTAGAAGTGAATATTCCTGTCCACTTCCTCAATGAAGATACAGCACCTGGAATTAAAAAGGGTGGTGTCCTCAATATTGTTCGTCACGAAATTGAATGTACAGCTCCAGCGAATGCTATTCCTGAAGCTATCGAAATTGACCTCTCCAGCTACTCTATTGGTGATTCTATTCACATTTCAGCCGTTCAACTGCCAAAAGATGTGACACCCATCATCCAAGATCGGGACTTTACCATTGCAACCATTGCAGCTCCCGCTAGCCTGGATATCACTGATGAAACTTCCGAACAAGAAAAGGATGAAGACGAAGCGCCAACTTCATAAAACACAACAGGCGGGAATCTTTCCCGCCTTCATTTATGAGACGTATACTCCCCTCACACTTTGACTGAAGGTACATATGTGGCTTATTGCTGGTCTTGGAAATCCTGGTTTGCAATATCAAAATAACCGCCATAATATTGGTTTTATGGCTGTGGATGCTATTTATCAGTCCTTTTCTTTTTCTCCATGGTCGAAGAAGTTTCAAGCAGAAATCTCCAATGGTTTTATAAATAATGAGAAAATTTTTCTTATAAAACCACAAACTTTCATGAATCTATCGGGGCAAGCTATTGGCGAAGCTTTGCAATTTTACAAATTAGATTTAAAGAATTTGATCATCATTTATGATGAGTTAGACCTATCACCGGGAAAAGTCCGTATAAAAATTGGGGGAGGAAATAATGGACATAATGGTATTAAGTCTATTGATGCCCATTGTGGTACTGACTATTGTCGTCTGCGTATAGGAATTGGTCATCCTGGAAGCAAAGAACTTGTTCATCAACATGTTCTAGGAAATTTTACCAAATCTGATCAAGAATGGTTGCTCCCTCTCTTAAATACCCTTGCAAAAAATATTACTCTCCTCATAAAAGGTGACAAATCTCTCTTTATGAATGAAGTTTCACAAACGATAAAAAACAAAAACTTATCCTAATCGCTTATTTCTCTTATTGGCAAAAAATCAACACTTCTCTATAGAAATTTTATATAATACATTGATTTATAAAATTAATTTTTTGTAAGCTGAATAAAAGCATCAAATATCATAAGATTCATTTCAAATCTATTGATAATGAAAGCAATCAAAACCATTGGTGTACACCTCACGAATTGGAGAGGTATACGGATAAAATCTCTTGAAAAAAGAAAGAGAATGCCTCTTATAAGTCTTATCAAAGGTAAAGCCTGTTGGGGAAACATGAAAAGCTGACAAAGAAAATCATCATATTTGTACAGACCTTTTGAAAAAGAGAAGATTGAATAGAAAACCAAAATACTCAAATGGCTCTCTCCAATCTTCTCCCTCAAATTAAAAATCATTTGCCTGAATGGTTGACTCTAGCGGATCGTAGCCATTTGATTGTTGACTGTAAACTGTAGGCACACTCCTATTGTTTTGTAACACCACAACACGTGAACCAACGGGAACACGATCATAAAGATCAATAATATCTTGATTAAGCAAACGGATACACCCGCTTGAAATCGCACGCCCAATTGACCAAGATTCATGTGAGCCATGAATACGGAAAAGTGTATCTTTCCCATTTTTGAAAAGATAAAGTGCTCGTGCGCCCAATGGATTATCGGGGCCTGGTGGCATTCCTTTCCCCAAATGACCATAACGTTCTGGTTCTCGAGCCATCATTGCTGCAGTAGGTGCCCAATTTGGCCAGCGACGCTTGCGCTGTACAACCCCCTCACCTTCAAATGCTAGGCCTTCCTTACCGACCCCAATTCCATAGCGTAAAGCTTTCCCATTTTCACCAATAAGGTAAAGAAAACATTCTTGCGTATCGATAACCAACGTTCCAGGTGGATAAGATGTATAATAAATCACTTCTTGTCGCCAAAACTTTGGATCAATTTTTGCAAGTTCAACAGCAGGTAACGGATAAGTTTCATTCTTTACAGGACCGTACAAAGCCTGTATTTCTGGTGGAATGTATCGAGCTTGTTGAAAAGAAGCTGATGACATATCTGATTGACGTGTTGTAGCACATCCTGCCAAAGCTAAAAGTGCTGCAATTAAAAAGGCACAACGAGATAACACTCTTCTATTTTCTCCGATTAAACTATTTATGCAGATTTGCGTACCATGAAAAACTTAGCACACTATTAACATTAACTAGAAGTTTTCTTAAATTAAGAACTTTAGAAGGTAAAAAAAGCAGATTATTTATTGCTGTAGACTTTTTTCTCACTTCTTGCAATACAAAGACTATAACTCTTCTGAAAATATGCTATACAAATTTTATCTTGAGCATAAAATCAACAGAAAAGAAGGATTCTCATGGGCTTTAAATGCGGTATTGTTGGATTACCTAATGTTGGTAAATCAACTCTTTTTAATGCATTAACAAAAACAGCCACTGCACAGGCTGCCAATTATCCTTTTTGTACCATTGAACCCAATACCGGTGAAGTTGCTGTTCCAGATTTACGAATGGAAAAAATTGCATCAATTGCTGGTTCAAAAGAAATTATTCCTACACGCATTAATTTCGTTGATATTGCGGGGCTTGTACGAGGCGCGTCAAAAGGCGAAGGTTTAGGGAACAAATTTTTAGCCAATATTCGCGAAGTCGATGCCATTATCCATGTTTTACGCTGTTTTCAAAATGAAGATATTACCCACGTAGAAGGACGTATTGATCCTATTTCTGATGCGACAACCGTTGAAACTGAACTCATGCTGGCGGATCTTGAAAGTCTGGAGAGACGAATCGTACAAATCCGTAAACGAGCAATTGGAAAAGATAAAGAAGCTCTTACAATTCTCCCTGTTATGGAAAAAGCATTAAATATTCTGCAACAGGGAAATCCTGTCCGGTTATTACTCAAAGATATTGCTTTAGATGAACACCATATTCTAAAGAGTTTAAATCTTCTCACTTCCAAGCCTGTACTTTATGTTTGTAACGTAAGCGAAAATGATGCCGTTCATGGAAATAACTTTACCCAAGCAGTTGAAAAAATGGCAATAGAGCACAATGCGCAAAGCATTATCATTTCTGCATCTATCGAAGCAGAAATCACGCAACTGAATGATGCTGAAGCATCAGAATATCTCGATGCTCTAGGGTTCGTTGAGCCAAGTTTAAATCGCCTTATTCGCGCTGGTTATTATTTACTTGATCTTATTACTTACTTTACCTGCGGACCTAAGGAAACACGAGCATGGACAATTACGCGTGGTACAAAAGCTCCCCAAGCCGCCGGCGTTATTCACTCTGATTTTGAGCGCGGCTTCATTCGCGCCCAAACGATTAGCTACAATGACTATATTGCTCTGGGAGGAGAAAGCGGTGCAAAAGAAGCAGGAAAGGCCCGCGATGAAGGAAAAGAATACATTGTGCAAGATGGCGATATCATGTTATTTAAACATAATACTTAAATCTTTATTCTCCCTTAATATTTTATCTTGAAGACTTTGCAATAAGTCTATAGAAGGGTGTTGCAAAAACTCCCAAGTTCTTCTGAACTAAAAACCGGTTGCTACCATATTATTATGGTAGCAACTTTTTTATCGATTAAAGAATGAAAATATAAAATTAGCGCATCCAACGCCCTTCATATTTAAATGTTGGAGCATCTTTTAAAGAATCCTTTGTCGCATTTGTAATAAGTTTCCACTTACCATAATTATTTGTCATTTGGATTGTTTCTGGAGAAACAACCACATAACTCTCCCCTATGCCAAGGAAACCGCCAACCGCAATCACAAACCCCACAATATTATTTTCACGTAGAATAATATCTTTTACTTCACCAATATTTTCATCTTCTATATTATAGACATCGGCACCTATAAGGCTGGAAGCAACAAAATCCGTTGCTAAAGGTGTTACATAGCGCACAGACTTATCGATCCCCACCTGTACAATACCCGTTGAAGAAATTATTTCAGGTTTAGAAGGCACTTCAAAAGACTGAGCATAAGTACTCGAAAGCATCAAAATTGACATAAGGGTAATACATACAATTTTTTTCATTTTAACATCTCCGTTTTTACTTTGCTTTTACTTTATAAAAACTCAATGCATCATAAACAGATTTGTTCCTTATGCTCTTTATACTTTTTCCTCTTTCAAACGCGGTCACTTTATCCTTTTCTCTTTATTTCCTCTTTTGTTTCTTCCTCTAAATGACACCAAATACGATTTTTAAAAATATAAACAAGCCCTGCAAAAATGATTAAAAATAAAATAACACGAAAACCGGTTTTTTTACGAATTTCCATATGAGGATCGGCCGCCCACATCAAAAAAGCAGAAACATCACGCGCGTAATGTTCAACAGTTTGGGGGGTTCCATCTTCATAAGTAACCACACCATCACTCAAAGGAGGCGCCATGGTTAAAGAATTACTGGCAATAAAATAAGGATTATACCAATAACCATCTGCAACTTCTACCTTCTTTGGTGCTTCCTGGTATCCTGTTAAAAGAGCTGTAATATAATCGGGACCAGCTGTATCATAATGAGTCAAGACATCCGTAATTAAAGCAGGAAATGGCAAAGATACACCACGTGCCCGTGCCATCAATGATAAATCTGGAGGATAAGCACCATTTAAAATAAATCTTGCTTCTTCTTCATTCGCAAAAGGAGAAGGAAAATAATCCGTTGCGACCCCAGGACGTTTAAAATTTTTTCCTTCTCGATTAGGACCATCACGCACTTCATATTGTGCCGCCAAAGCTTTAATCTGTTCTTGATCATAGCCAAGAGCTTTTAAATGGCGAAAAGCCACATATTTTAGCCCATGGCAGCTGGAACAAACTTGTTTATAAACTTTTAACCCACGCCGCAATTGCGCCTTAACATAAAACCCAAATGGCCCTGAAAAACTCCATTCTTGTTTTGTAGGAATCTGTGAGGGAAAAGAAATAAGTTCCTCCTCTTGATCCAATCGATCAGAGGCATGACTGACCCCACTCTGAACAGAAAAGCTCATAGCAATAATAATCAATCCAATAAAAACATTTACCATAGTCTCTTTTTTTCCTGTTGCAGATCTTGCATAATCGAAGAAGGAAGAGAACGACTTTTTTCAAACGTAGGCAAAATCGGTAAAATAACCAAAAAGAATATAAAATAATAAATCGTAGCCAATTGCGCCCATAAAAGAATTCTGTCACTTATTTCTCTTGAACCCAGCCAACCAAGAAAAACGACATCAAAAACCAATGCCCAAAAGAAAATTTTATAAATAGGCCGATATCTTGCCGAACATATTTTAGAACGATCTAACCATGGAACAAAAATTAACACGAGAATCGAACTGACGAAGAGAACAAAGCCTACAAAAGTTGAAGAAAAAATACCTATATCAAAAGTTATAGCACGCAGCATCGCATAAAAAGGCAAGAAATACCATTCTGGAACCACACGAAGCGGTGCCTTTAAAGGATCGGCCACGCTATAATTTTCGGCTTGCCCCATATAATCGGGCATATAAAATAAAAACCAAGCAAAAAAGATCAAAAAAACAGTAATGGCAAAAATATCTTTGATAAGTGCATAAGGCGAAAACGGTACCGTTTCCTTATCTGATTGTATCGCAAGACCCGTTGGATTTCCCTGCCCGACACAGTGGATTGCCCAAATATGAAGCCCTACAAAAAGAAGCAAAACAAATGATAGAACATAATGAAAAACATAAAAACGATTCAATGTTGGTTGTCCTACACCATAACCCCCAAGAAGTGTTTCATGTAACCATGCTCCCACCAAAGGTATCGTTTTTAAAAGTCCTGCAATCACTGAGGCGGCTGAAATAGACATCATCCCCCAAACAAGCACATAACCAAAAAATGCGATTGCCATCATGATAATATAAATAAAAATCCCTGTGACCCACACCATTTCTCGCATATTTTTATAAGAACCATAATAAAGTCCGCGCGCCAAATGGATATAAACGGCAATAAAAAAAAATGAAGAGCCTACACTATGCCATGGACGAAAAAGCCATCCAAACTGGCCTTCACGCCGAAATCGTTCACCCGTTTCAAAAGCCAAATGAATATCTGGAACATAATGCAGTGACAAGACAAGACCAGTCAAAAGCTGTGATAAAAGCATAAGGGTCAAAATACCGCCAAATGTATAAAAGTAATTAAGATTACGCGGAACAGGAAAAATCACAAATGCATTATAAAAAAAACGAGGAAGAGGAAAACGCTTATCAAACCAACGGGAAAGAGCATTTTTAGGACAATAAGGAGGAAACCTTGTCATGACCTTATCCTATTTTGAGCAAAGTATCAGAAAGAAATTGGTAAGGAGGGATCGCCAAATTATAGTTCGCTGGACCTGACCGCACTCTTCCAGCGGTATCATAAACAGCCCCATGACACGGGCACAACCACCCTCCAAATTTCCCCGATTGCCCAAGTGTTACACAGCCTAGATGCGTACAAAGATTAATGACAATAAGCCAATTTTCACGGCCTTTACCGGCTGAACGTGCAAAATCCGTCGCTTCTTTTTCACCTTCAAGATTAGGATTGCGGGCTTGACGATCTTTTAAAAGACTCAAACTCGTAGCGCGCGCATCAGCAATTTCTTTTGCCGTACGGTTTCGAATAACAACAGGCTGTCCTCGCCATTTCACCGTCACCGACATCCCCTCCTCAATACCGGAAAGGTCAACCTCAACAGAAGAAGATGTCAAAACAGCCTCATCTGGGCGCAACTGACGGATAAAAGGCCACGCAACAACCCCCATTCCAACTGCTCCTGTAACAGCTGTTACCAAAAACAGAAAATCCCGCCTCGTTTGCTCACCCATTGCCTTAACTTCAAAGAGACACGTTGCTAAAACACCTTTTTATCATACCCTCTCCCATTGCACAATGCTTGGATCAATCACCACTGTCTTAACCCATAAAAATACCTCTGTAAAAAATTTCTACTCTTTGGATAACAGATATACAAAAACCTAGTTTAATGATAATTTATCATCCTACAAAGTAAATAAGAAACCTAAGTACCCTAGGTTTATTTCAAACCTCTGTTCCTATTCAATCAATCAAAACCTTTCCCTTACCTGATAAAAATCGAGATCCTTAAAGAAAAAACTTTCTTGTTATGGTCAAATCTCCGTCCCAATGAAAGATCCAACCTCATTAAATATCCTCCTTTTCACCATATCGTTCAATCGAAGGAAATCCCGAATCATGAGATTCCCTCTTATCTCAAACAAATCTTTGACCGTAACTTTTTCTTAAAACTTAAAGTGCATAAAAACTAAATGCAAAAATCATATATTTCTTGACCATATTTTTCGAATAAATTACGGCACTTCTTTACAAAGCTGAAAAAAATCATATTACAGAGAATATGACACTTCATATAGCTCTTTTCCAACCTGATATTGCTGGTAATACCGGAACAATTTTACGTCTTAGTGCTTGTTTTGGTTTACATGTGCACATTATTGAACCCGCAGGCTTTAACCTGTCGGACCGTAATCTCAAACGTGCAGGATTGGATTATCTCGAATATGCTTCCTTAGAACGACACATTGATTGGCAACATTTTTTAAGCTCTATGAAACACTTTAACTGCCGTCTTTTGCTTTTAAGCACAAAAGCAAAAACATGCTATACGCAGATAGACTATCAAAAAAATGATGTTTTACTTTTTGGTCGTGAATCAGCTGGCGTTCCCGATTATGTCCATGAAGCTGTCGATTACACATTGAAAATTCCCATGAAACCACCGGCACGCTCTCTCAATCTCGCCATGAGCGTAGCCATAACAACAGGAGAAGCACTGCGCCAAATTGGTTATTATGAAGAAAACTGTAATCTATAAAAACACAACACTTCTATCAAAGCATTACATAGAATATCAAAATACATAAACTCTGGTTTTTAAATAAATAGAAAAAATTATTTTTCAAGAATTTTACAAATCTTAAAAACCTATACTCTTCAACGATACGTCTGGAATAAAGCCGCTAAAAGCTCATAAGCTATCCTATAAATATAGTTAAAGTGTATAACATCTGCCATCGCCCAATACCTAAGTGCTGATAAAATAAACGTTTCTTAGTGCCCATTACCTCCATTTTATATCACCACCTGTGAATAATTAAATACCTCTCATATAAAAATGCATTGAGCATCCTCCTCTTTATGTTCATAAAAAATACAAACCGTTATCATTATTCCCTCTAATCTGTTCTTATTTTCCAGAATCTTTATCTTTGATATGGTTTATTAAGAGGCATTTTTCCCCCTATAATCGTTTCTTCTCACAGGACTCCTCTCGCTTGTGACGAATAAGGAAATAATTTTGATTGATGTAATATGAATAGATTTGAAATAAGATAATCTTACAATATTTGGCGCTCTTATTTCATATGAGTAATGGTAACTTGTTATTGTAAATCAATTTTTTCTAATAGGGCATGACGATCCATTAAAAATCCACTTTCAATCCATATCATTTCTAGTTCTTTAAGCTTTTTTCCTAAAAGGATACCTTTTGAAAAACCTTTTTTTATTAAATCATTACCATTAATGGGAAAAGTTGGAATCTGCCATTTTTGAACAAGCTGATAAAGTTTGAGATAATCTTCTTTTTTTTGCAAAGCATCCCCTTTTTCTGGAATATCGGCATGTGATGCAGCCACAGACAAGGATAATTGATCTAAAACCGGCTGTCGCCCATGAAAATAAATCAATTTTTGTACAAAATGATCAGAACAGTTTTGGCTTATTATTTCTAACTCTGCCCATTCCTTTAACCGTGTTGTTTCCTTATGGGAAAAACGCAAACGCTGTGCCATTTTATGAAGACGTATAGGATCAGGAGGAAGAAGACTTTCTAGCCGTAAAAATGGATCAACTTTCCAACCCAGCATCTGTTCTGTTTTCACCAATGCGTGAATTGCATCAATGCCCCATTTTTCTGTTTCAGGAAAAATGAGTGACAAAATTCTGCTTTGTCGCATCCATAAAAGAGCACGTGTTGGGTCAAAAGCTAAAAGAAGCTTTTTCATTTCTGCCCAAATACGCTCAGAAGAAAGTTTTTTTAAACCGTGTTTTAAACGAACACATGCCTTCAATCCTTGCCCATCAGGTCGCCCCACTCCATACCACGCAAAAAAGCGAAAAAACCGTAAAATACGCAAATAATCTTCACTAATACGATTTTCTGAAACACCGATAAAACGAACTGTTCGGCTCGCAATATCGCTCAAGCCTCCTACATCATCATAAAGGTTGCCAGCAGCATCACAATAAAGGGCATTTATCGTAAAATCTCGCCGTTCAGCATCTTTTTTCCAATCACGCCCAAATATCACTTTTGCATGACGACCATCTGTTTCAATATCGCTGCGAAGCGTTGTGACCTCATAAGAACATGAATGCGCAACCACTGTTATTGTACCAAACGCAATCCCCGTAGGAATAGCCTTAAATCCTGCTTCTTCTACACGCGCGATAATCTGTTGCGGTAAGCAAGTTGTCGCAATATCAATATCACTAATAGGCTGCCCTAATAGTTGATTGCGCACCGCTCCCCCCACGATACGTGCCTCTTCCCCCTCTAAAGATAAAATACGAAGAAGTGTTTGGACATCACTTTGTTGTAACCACGCAGCCTGTTTAAAGTTCTGCCTTATATTCACCCTTTAACCTTTCAAAAAAGTTGTCTTCATTGCTTTCAAAAACTCTCTTCATAAAACAAAGTTTTTAAAACATTCCTTATAAAACATGCCTCTTTCTTCAAAGAAACTTTTCTCTATCTATACACGAATATGAAAAAAAACGGCTTATGATGCTTCTTTTCTTCTCATTTTCTGTTACAAACAATAAGATGTCCATTATTGTGCAGAGAAAATTACCATTTTTGCGACAAACGCCTTAAGGAAAAAATATGAGTCACCGTGATCCAGCATCTAATTCTGTGAAAAAGGTTAATAACAAACAGGAGGCCCAAGTCATTATTGAGGATATTGATACGGCACACAAAGAATTAGATATTATACAGCAAGAAATTGACAAAGTTATTTTTGGGCAAAGTCATATCATTGAATATGCTTTAACAGCTATTTTTGCTGGTGGTCATGCTCTTCTTGTCGGTGCTCCGGGGCTTGCAAAAACACGTCTTGTGGAAACATTGGGAACCGTTTTAGGACTTGATGAAAAACGTATCCAGTTTACCCCAGACTTAATGCCATCGGACATTATCGGTTCTGAAATCATGGATTCCGATAAAGAAGGGAAGCGTTCTTTTCGCTACGTTCAAGGTCCCATTTTCACGCAGCTTCTCATGGCTGATGAAATCAATCGTGCCTCTCCACGCACACAGTCAGCTCTTTTACAGGCTATGCAGGAGTATCATGTAACCGTTGCAGGAACCCGTTATGATTTACCACAACCTTTTCATGTTCTTGCAACGCAAAATCCTCTCGAACAAGAAGGGACCTACCCACTTCCTGAAGCTCAACTCGACCGCTTTTTGATGCAAATTGATATTGACTATCCTGACCTTACAACAGAGCGGCGGATCATTTTAGAAACAACAAAAGAAAAAAAATCAAATGCAAAAGCAATTTTATCCGCCAAAAAATTGCAAAAAATTCAAAATATCGTTCGCAAAATGCCTCTTTCAGAAAATGTGATCGAAGCTATTTTAAAAATTGTCCGCTCAGCCCGCCCTGATAAAGACAATATCCTTGCCAATACTTATGTTTCTTGGGGACCTGGTCCGCGCGCATCACAAGCTCTTTCACTTTGTGTTCGTGCGCGTGCTCTTTATTATGGGCGTTTAGCCCCTTCACTTGATGATGTTGAAGCTTTGGCCTATCCTGTATTACAGCACCGTATGGCGCTTAATTTTTCTGCTCGTGCTGAAGATATAACAGTGAAAGATATTATCAATAACCTTGTGAAAGATGCCCTTTAAATGGCTATTGGCAAAAAAGTTTTACAAAAACCTCCATTGTCGCTGGCAAAAGAGCTGTATAAGGATAATGGGAAAATGCCATATTTCCTTTTACAAGCACGTCATATTGCCAATACACTGATAACCGGATGGCATGGTCAACGCAAACGCGGTAATGGAGAAAATTTTTGGCAATTTCGCCCCTATATGGAAGGAGAATCCATTACCCGCATTGATTGGCGTCGCTCAGCGCGTGATGAAAATACCTATCTC
This sequence comes from Bartonella sp. B1098, assembly GCF_944896145.1. NCBI lineage: Bacteria > Pseudomonadati > Pseudomonadota > Alphaproteobacteria > Hyphomicrobiales > Bartonellaceae > Bartonella > Bartonella sp. B1098. The sequence continues at coordinate 222,938 of NZ_CALYLP010000002.1, forward strand.
CGTGAGCATGAATGGCAAATGACACAAACCGTTTGGCTTTGGCCTGATCAGAGCCCATCAATGCATTACTGTTCGCGCTTTTCTAAAATCTCTAAAGGCAATCATGCCATTATTTTAACCCTTGCCTTGGCATCACTTCTAGCACGTAGTGGCGAACATATTGCTATTCCCAACTTAGTACCCCCCACAATGACATCCAATGTCGTAGAACGAATAGCATTTGCTTTAGAAAATCATTCAGATGAAAATTCATTTCCCGATTTTTCAACGATTACACACTTTTCACATGCCATTATAATGAGTGATTTTCTCGATCATCCTGAAAAAGTCATCCAACATTTAACTCCTTTATCGACAAAACAGGTGACAGCTCATTTAATTGAAATTGCTGATCCTGCAGAAGAAAGTTTTCCCTACACAGGTCATACGGAATTTTTTGATCCTGAAACGAAAGAAAAACACATTTTTGGAAAAGCAGAAAATCTTCGTAAGAGCTATTGTAAGCTATATCAAGTACGTCGACAAGAATTGGTAAATTTTTGCACACGCCAAGGGTGGTCTTATCACGTCAGTACAACAGATCAACCTTTAACAGAAACCATTTTGCATCTTGTAAATACAATGGGCGACTCTTCATTGCAAAAAAGGAGGGCACTTTGAGTTTTTCTGCTCCCTTTCTGTTATTAGGGCTCTTATTTCTACCGATCATGTGGTGGCTGTTGCGGATATCCCCTCCACCTCCACGGAAAGAGCTTTTTCCTCCTTTACGCTTCTTACCCAAATCACCCCATCAGCAGGAAACAGCAAAACATACCCCTTGGTGGTTGCTCTTGTTGCGTTTAACCATAGCCGCACTGGTTATCATCGCTCTAGCCCACCCTACTTGGAATCAAAAGCCAATAAGCTTTTCTGGATCTCAACCCCTTGCGCTCATTATTGATAATGGGTGGGCATCTGTAAAAGAATGGAAAAAACGTATCTCTATCGCTGAAATGCTCCTTGTACAGGCAGAAAAACAGCAAAAAAATATTTATCTTGTTGCAACGGCTGAGAATGATATCTCCAATGTGGAACCCAAACCAGCAAAGGTTATAAAACAACATTTAATGCATTTGCAACCGCGTCCTTGGCCTGTAAATCGTGTGCATATCTTAAAAGAATTCAGTAAAATAAACAAAGGAAAGCCTCTTGATATTGCTTATTTAAGCGATGGATTACAAACGAATGACGATGAGCAAACTTTTGCTTTACTTGAAGAATTAAAACCTAGAAACTTCTTGTGGTATTTAGCTGATATTTCTGATTTAATCGGCATAACATCTATAGAAAATAGCAATGGAAATATGGTCGCGCGTATTATTCGCTCAACAACACACGATGCGATGCCCGCTACACTCAGCCTTTACGATTCACACAATCAACTTCTTGGTCAATTTACGAAAAATTTCTCTGTAGGCGAAACAACAGCACTTATTCCTTTTGATGTCCCCCTTGAACTGCGCAACGATATCGCTTGGATAAAAGTCAATAAGCAAAACCATGCTGCTGCAACTTTCTTAGTAGACAGCCATAGCAGGATAAGCCGTGTTGCTCTTCTCTCTCCCGATACCAACGAAATGACCCAGCCTTTACTTGCTCCGTTTTATTATATTATCAAAGCACTACAAGGTCATACACAGCTTATAACTTCCGGTGGAAGAGAACTTTCAACAGATATTGATCATTTACTTCAACAAAATCCATCTGTTTTCATTATGGGTGACATAGTTAATATCCCTGAAAAAGCAGAAAAAAAGCTTTCTGATTTTGTGAATAAAGGGGGGACACTCATCCGCTTTGCAGGAGAAAAACTCAGTAGTGCAGAACATTACGATAGTCTCCTTCCGGTACCGCTGCGTCAAGGGCAACGTTCTCTCGGGAATATTATGTCTTGGACAAAACCGCAAAAAATTGCCCCTTTTGCAAAAAATAGCTTTTTCTTTAACTTTCCTTTTCCAGAAGATGTTACTATCTCGCGCCAAATCCTCGCAGAACCAACTCCAGATCTTTTCGAAAAAACGTGGCTCAGTCTTTCAGATGGAACCCCTCTTATTACCGCAGCAAAGCGTGGGAAAGGAACCCTTATTCTCATTCATATTGCCCCTGACCCTACATGGTCTAATCTTCCTCTTTCTGGTTTTTTTGCACAAATGTTGCAAAAACTAATCACATTAGGGTCTTTTGAAAACACAAACCCAACACACAGAGAAAAAAGAACAAGGGTACAAAATCCTTGGCGAACCATAGCCGCTGATGGACAATTACAAGTACCCTCCTCTGATGTTGTTCCACTGGTCTTTGACACTCAAAATCCGCCTCGTCCTTCCTATCATACTCCCCCAGGGCTTTATGGTGTCAAAAATAATTTTTATGCGCTTAATCTCTTAACTGATTCATCGCGCTTGATGAAGCAATCATCATTGCCAACTTCTCTTAACAAGAACCCTTTATCTTACGATACAAAAGAAAAAAATCTTATCGGTCCCCTTTTAGGATTAGCCCTCTTATTATTTGCCTTTGATCATTTTCTCATTTTATGGATGGGAGGTATTTTTTCTTTTCATAAACGGCGTAATCTGTTTTTCTTTCCTCTCATCATTCTGATTGGCCTATTTTCATATGATTCAAGGCTTCATGCGCAAACGACAGAAAATCATCATGATAGTGTGCAAGCCGCTGGTGCAACACATCTTGCCTACGTTATAACCAACAATCATGAAATTGATACAACGAGTAAAAGTGGTCTAGAAGCCTTAAGTCAATTTATCGCAGAGCGCACAATGCTTACCCCCGGCTCTGTTAGAGCACTTGATCTCGATAAAGATGAACTCTCCTTTTATCCTCTTATTTACTGGCCAATTGATGTTCAGAGTCCTATACTCACCCCCAAAAGCCTTGAAAAAATAAATAACTTTATGAAACATGGAGGAACCATTTTATTTGACACGCGCGATCAGATAAAAAGCAATCTTAATCTTGAAGAAGATGCCACTCCAGAAACGCAGAGATTACGAACCATCTTAAAAGGGTTAAACATTCCCTCCATTGAGCCAGCCTCAACAGATCATGTTGTTGCGCGTTCCTTTTATATTATGCCAGATTTTCCTGGTCTCTACCGTGGTTCACCTTTATGGGTTGAATCCTCATCAACGAACAAAAAAAATAAAAATTCTCTTGCCAGCGGCGATAATGTAAGTTCCCTGCTCATCACCGCAAATAACTTTGCTGCTGCTTGGGCACTCGATGAAAAAGGGACATGGAAATATCCCCTTGTTCCCAATGATCCAATGCAACGTCTATGGGCATTTCGCGCAGGCTTAAATATTGTCCTTTATGTGCTTACTGGAAACTATAAAGCAGATCAAATTCATGTTCCAGCACTCTTGGAACGCTTTAAAAGAGAAAGAAGGCAATGATACCACTTTTCACTTTTCAGCCTTTTTTACCTCTCTTTTGGATTCTGCTGTTAAGCGGAATATCCATTCTTTTTGTCGTTTTTGGTCTTGTTACACAACGTCAAGGGTCTTTATTTCGTCTGATGGCATTGAGTGCTCTCATTCTTGCTTTGCTTAATCCAATGATTATCAAAGAACAGCGCGAACCGCTAAAAAGCACAGTAGGCATTGTCATTGACCGCAGCAAAAGCCAAACTTTTGGAACACGGATAGATGACAGTGATAAAGCGCGCGCGCAATTAATCAAAACATTGGCGCATTATCCACAATTTGAACCACGTTTTATTGAAGCTGGAAAACTGGCTGATCACCAATATGCCCCATCAACAAATTTGTTTGATGCTTTAACACAAGCACTCTCTGATGTACCACCCTCTCGTTATGCAGGAAGCATTTTTATCACTGATGGACAAGTACATGACATTCCTGACCTATCAGATCTTCATCATGAAGCCCCTCTTAATGCTCTGATCACAGGACGCTCAGATGAATTTGATCGTCAAATCAAGTTTATTTCTCCTCCACGCTTTGCTCTTGTCAACAAACCACAAAGGCTTTCCATTTTGGTAAAAGATCAAGGAGTCCGCCCAAAAACAATACCACAGAAAGCCAATATGACACTCAGCGTCAATGGACAAGAAGTTGGCCATTATTCTGTGACTCCTGGTATTATTTTTCAAACTGAAATTATCCTTCCCCATGCTGAAAAAAATATTATCCAAGCAACAACTGAACCTTATAAAGGTGAAGTAAGCATTGAAAATAACAGCGCCATAACAACCATTGAAGGAATCAGAGAAAATTTACGCGTTCTTCTTATTTCAGGTGCCCCTTATAATGGAGAACGGACATGGCGTGATCTTTTGAAAGGTGACTCCAATATTGATCTTGTTCACTTTACGATTTTGCGTCCCCCCACCAAAGCAGATAATACCCCTTTAAGCCAATTATCCTTGGTGGTCTTTCCCACAAGAAAGCTCTTTGTTGAAGAGATTAATAACTTTGATCTCATCATCCTTGATGGTTACCAGCACTCTGCCGTTTTGCCTTTAATCTATTATGATTATATCGCCCAATATGTACAAAAGGGTGGTGCATTGCTAATGGTAACAGGACCTGAATTTATCCAAAAAAACTCACTTGCAAAAACACCTTTAATAAGCATTCTACCGGCATTGCCCAATGGAACTATTCTTGAAAAACCTTTTCGCCCAGCGTTAACCAAAGAAGGCGAACGTCATCCTGTCTCAAGAGATCTTGCAACGCTTAATCTTCCAGCTTCTCAATGGGGGCGATGGCTGCGACAAATTGCTATTCAAGATACATACAAAGGCACAGCGCTCATGAAAGGCGCCGATGAACAGCCACTTTTACTTCTTTCCCATGTTGATAAAGGGCGTGTAGGTATGTTGCTTTCCGATGAAAGTTGGCTTTGGGCACGAGGTTTTGAAGGTGGTGGTCCTTATGCGGCTCTTTATCGCCGAATTGCCCATTGGCTCATGAAAGAACCAGAACTTGAGGAAGAAAAATTAAGTGCGACCAGCAACCATCATCATTTAACAATTCGCCGCCAAACTCTGAAAGACCGTCCAGAACCCGCTGAAATAACTTTTCCTTCTGGAAAAAAACAAAAGATCATCCTTACTAAAGAGCAAGAAGGTCTCTTCTCCACAACTGTAGCCACTGATGAGACAGGGATTTTTACCATCAAAAATGACGATTTAACAATACTTGCTTCTGTAGGGATGCTCGATAATCTTGAATTGTTTGATTTAATTTCAACAAAAGAAAAATTAACCCCCATTATTAAGCACACGGGTGGCTACATCGGACGTTTACACCCTGAGGGAAAAGAAAACATTCATCTTCCTCCACTCAAGCTCATTCAATCAAAAATAAACCCATTATCTTCCCCAGCACATTCAATTATTTTGAAAGAAGCGACAGAAACGCGTTTAATCAATACCTTTTATTTTTCGTTATTTTCTGGTTTTTTTGCCCTGCTTGTTTGTCTTTTACTGTTGAGCAGCATGTGGTATCGTGAAGGCCGTTAAAAAATCCTGAGATTTTGTAAAATCATTTTGAAATTAAGCTGATCTTTTTGTGTATTTACTTATCTTTTACAATGAGATAAGATATTGACTTATCATTGAATAATTTACCACTTCTTCATATCGAGTTATTATTCCCGTTAGGGTTTTCCTTATTTGTAATCCTGTTCATATTCAATCAATTAAAATCATTCTTTTGCACATCCTTAAAAGAGGTGCTGCATGGATAAAAACCATTGAAGAAAAGAATACCTTTTAAGAATCTTCTTAAAACAAGGGTTTTTATAAAATTTTGATGGGATAATATAACTGTTTTGGTTTACACCTTGTATGAGCGTAAAGATGTTGGTTCATGAATAAACCTTATAAACGAGGTTTTTCATAATATTGAAAACTTTCGTTAAATGAGATCAAAGGCACTGGAAAATATTTTTTCAAAAAAATATGTGAATGGACAACACAATATTTTATTTGGAATATTCCTCTTAAGGCGTTTTGTTTTGCGTGAAAAACATCTCCCATTAAAAACGATATATGGCAGCACAAAACCGTAAAAATTCTTGATAAATACAATATATTCTTTTGCATTTTACACTGAAAGATTAGATTTTTTCATGATAATGTGTGTTCGTATAAAAGCTGTTTAAAAGTCTTAAAACTTTATGACCATCATTTTATAGTTTATCCCATCATATAAAAGACATATCGGTTGCCAAGAATGGTCTGTTGTATTATGCTGTCCTTTGTCATAAGACATACAATACAGCATCAATTCTTCAAAGAATTTTCGAATTTTCTCCTACTTTCAATAAGCTATTTTTCCTTTTACAATCTTTCTTGCCTTTAAGCACCAACTTATCTTATGCTGATTCTTTAAATCCTTTTTAATACTCTACGAGCTTTTATGTTTTATCTTGCCCATATATCGGATATACATCTTTCCCCTCTCCCGAAACCTTCCCTTTTTGAACTTTCTGGAAAGCGTCTTACCGGTTACTTAAATTGGCAAAAAAAACGTAAGAGTCAAATGGCAACAAATGTCCTCGAAACTTTAATAGATGCCTTGAACAAAACAAAGCCTGATCATGTTGTGATCTCTGGTGATCTTGTGAATCTTGCTCTTGATAAGGAATTTGAGCAAGCGCGTCGTTGGCTCCTGACCTTAGGACAACCTCAAGATATTTCTTTGATATTTGGAAATCATGATGCCTATGTCCGCGGAGCCCTCCAAAAAGCATGTATGCTCTTTAAACCTTGGATCACAGGGGACATACCTCAAAAAAGTACCTTTCCGTTTCCTTATATGCGCATTCGCGAAGATGTCGCCATCATAGCTGCTTCTTCAGCCATTGCGACTCCACCTTTTCAAGCTTCTGGTTATTTTGGTAAAATGCAAGCGCAAACGTTACCGCACTTTTTAAAAGAAGCAGCACAGCGCAACCTTTTTCGTGTTGTCATGATCCACCATCCCCCTTTTCCCAAAGCAACATCTTGGCATAAAAAACTACGAGATACAAAACGTTTTCTAGAGGTTATCAAACACCACGGTTGCGAACTTATTCTTCACGGGCATACTCATTTACCCACATTGAAGTGGACTGAAGGACCAATTAAAAAAATTCCTATTGTTGGTGTTCCTTCCGCATCACAAGCTTTTGGTGATAAAAAACCACCCGCGGGTTTTAACTTATTTTCCATTGAACGCTTACAAAATCAATGGCACTGTCAATTGCAACGTTATAGCGTTATCAGTCCCCAAAACGAAATCGCCTGTACTGAAACAATTAATCTTTAAACACTTCCAAAGTTGTCAAAAAAACAAAAAACGAAAATATTTTCACTTCATATCCTCCCTTTCATAAATCATAATTTTATTGCCCTCCTTCTCTTAACAAGAAAAAACTCTCTACCTTCTTTGTCGATGCTCAATTTCTCTCAGAGAGCTCCATTGGCCATCCCTCTTATGTGGCTCACTTTAAAAATTCATTGGTTTACTTCCTTCCCATTCTTAAGGGCAAAGCTTTCTCGCCTATCTGATCTAGAAATAATTCGGATTATTTTCGTACGGGTTCCACCTGCTGATTGCGCATATGACTTAACTTCACAAAGTTCTACAAACCTTGCCATTACACTTCATCGCGCGCACTCTCTAAAGGATCTCATAGGAAAAATTCTCATCCCCCTATAATCATGATATTTTATAGGATATAGAGAACCGCATTTAGTTTCCATCCCTAAATATCAATGACGATAAAAAGTTTAATAATAACTAAAACATATAATTTCAATAATCCATCCCCCCCTGTAATTCATAAAAAATGATATTGATTTATGGCCAATAGATTTGAAATGATCCCCTACTATTATACGTGACAGTTATTATCGAATATTTGAAAAATTTATAAAAAATCATAGCTTCTCATTTAATAATAAACATAGAGAATAATGCTTTTTATGTCTCGATAAATTTCTAATTTTCTATCTATTTTTTTCCTAAATCATTTTATAGATCTTTATTATTATTGTATTATTATCTATAATAAAGCATGAATTATCTAATAATAATAAAATTATAGTATGAATTTTATTATTATTGAGTTATCTTGTGGATGTGATTTTATGCGATTTTTTTGTTATTAAATAAAATATTTTATGATAACGCAAAATAGAAAATTTAATTGTATAAGAGGTCTTTCAAATACAAGAGAATGTCATTGGATTGCCTATTCACGTGCTTATTTTAAAGAAGCATCTTTGCTACTCAAATCCTTTCACAACGGCTCCCATGAATGGTTTGATGGTAAAGTCCCATTAAGCCCCATATTTTTGCGTTTATGAAGAAGAAATTTGCTACCATTACACACTTTGCCCCCTAATGTTGGGACAATCTTTAACTCTTGAGACTGTTCATAAAAAATATTTTTATTCTTTCCTTAATGTTTTTATACGCACAGGCTTTCCCAGCCTGTAACCTACAGACAAATGATTTTGATTGTTTCGAGGTGGAATAGATTTTAAATGAGAGAATTCTACGATATTCTGAATTATTATTCCACATGAAATAGTAATTTGTTTATAAATCAAACTATTGTCCAAATAAAATAGTACCTTTCCTCAATAGAGGAGATTTACCAGTACCTACTTGAAAAATAAAAGCCTCATTTTAAAATGAGGCTTTTAAATTGTTTAATTCTGCAAAAAATTAAAATTTATAAGCGACCCCTACACGGAAGTCGTTTGTCTTGTAGCCCATTTCAACTTTATCTTGCACAAATTTCTTCTTACCAAAATCTGAATAACGATATTCTGCACGCAAAAGAATATTATCAGTCATTGCAAAATCAATCCCCCCCCCAAGAGTATAACCAATCATGGTCTTTTTTTCGTCATACACTAAATGAGCAAGATCACTCGCCTTATTTTCCGTATTAGATTTGTTAGAGATTATGTTGCTAAGCTGTGTATAAGCAACACCTCCGGCCACATAAGGCATCAAACGATCAAAAGAAAAACCAAATCTTACTCGTGTAGCACCAGCCCATTTTTGTTTTAAAGTGTGATGCACCACTCTATCAGAGGCTGCCGAATGATCTTCATCATCACTAGTACCTACTGTTATAATTTTTGATTTTGATGCTGATTCTTCGGTTTTATCTTCTTGTGGCGAATTATGATCTTTTGTACCCTTTTTATTAAACCACATGAGATCTGTATCAATACCTATAATAAAACTATTGTCGATATCAATATTGGAACCTGCATAAATGCCACCAATAAAACCGGAAAGTTTAGGTAAATCTTCCTTTCCAATTGGAAGCCATTGTCCTGCATTCTCATTTTTTAAATAACTTGCTTTAATTTTACTTGAAAAGTAACCAATCTGTCCTCCAATATAAAACCCTGTCCAAGAAAAAGCAGGCGCTGTAATAACAGGAACATGTTGCTCAGGAACAATAGCATCCGCTGCCCGTAATACAGAAATTGACATTAAAGAAAAGATAGATGTTGAAACTAAATACTTTGTAATCATAATTGCTCCCCTAAAAGCTAATGTGATAAGTAAATAATAGTGAATCGTTTCACATTTTTTGCAAAAAATCTATAGCAAAAATGACACAGTTATAAAAAATTAAAGTTTATATTTAAATATTAAATTATTTTTTTAATAAATAATATTTTAAAAATTTTAAATACTCTTTATATTTCTCTTTAGTTATTTAATCTCTATTGGCTTTTATAGATTCATATTTCCCATTATTATCCAGGATTATATCAATAATTATAATATTAATTTTTTGAAAACTGAGAGAGATAATCAACAAAACTTTTATCTTATTTACTTAAATATCTTCGTAATATTCCTGTTATAAGAAGTCATATATAGCCATAATCTTTATAAGATTTTATCTAAATCTGTGTGATAAAAACACTCTTGCACATCTTCTTGTGTTGAAGATCTCTCAATTCATAAGTGTATCTGATAGACTGCTGCTTTATAAATGAGCTATATGCTTCTATCATACCCATAAGCTAAGCTCACAAAGAGTATTATTTACTAAAAGTCATCAATCCATTGATTTTTGTATGAAGAATAATGCCTAGAATAAGTTCATTTAACAGAAAAGTTCTTTCATTACACTTGAGAAACGAGTAGAGAAAAATTTTTACTCTCTAAAGATCTCAAGGTATAGCGTATAATGAAATATCAAAATTAATATATAAAAAGGGAATGAAAAGTTTTTATTATTCTATAATATCTGTTTAGGTTTTATCTGAAAATTACATCCAGTACTTTCATAAAATCATGATAAAAGATATTTAATCTTTTATAATTTTTGTAAAAATTGAACAGACCAATTGCCCAGTTTCTGCAATTAATTTTTCAACACGAAGCAAATCAGGTTCCCCAACGCTCTTTAACAAAAGGTCACTTAATCCAGGTGGCATATCATTGGGATCAAGGGGATCACTTAAGCAAAGCCGTATAATTTGACTCAAATTTGTATAGAGACGATAGGCATAATGTAAATCAGCAATACATGACTGATTAAGAAAACTACTTGGTAAGTGATCTAAAATATCGGCTGTCGTCGCCCCAATTTGAAACTCAATGACATGCGTAATAAGAGAAAATTGAGCGATAAACTCCAAATCTACAATGCCACCAGACATCGTTTTAAAATCCCATTGATTTTTTGGTGGTTTTTCTTTTGCAATCAAAGAACGCATTTCACATACTTCTCTTGCAACTTCATTCTTATTACGAGAAATAGCAATAATTGTGCACACTTCATTTTCTAGCTTTTGTAAAAAATCAGAATCTCCTGTAATGCCTCGAGCCCTTGTTAAAGCAAGATATTCCCATATCCATGCTTCTTGACGATAATATTTTTTAAAAAATGGAAAAGAAACAGCAACAGGTCCTTTATTGCCTAAGGGACGTAATCTTAAATCAACGGCATAAAGAACACCTTGGCTTGTCAGTGTGGATAAAGCAGAAACAAGACGCTGTGCTAAACGCGTATAATATTGAGGGATGTAAAGAGGCTTTTCTCCATCAGATATTTCTGCATCATCATCGTGTTCATAAAGCAAAATGATATCAATATCCGAACCGGCTGTTAATTCACGACTTCCAAGCTTTCCCATTCCCAATATGCCCACACGTCCCCCTTTAATACGGCCATGAAGACGAGAGAACTCCTCTTGAACGGCAGAAAATGTTTTTGTAATCATAAGATCAGCAAGCGCAGTAAAAGCAAAACCTGCTCTTTCTCCTGTAATTGTACCATTCAAAATTCGAATACCAATCAAAAAACGTTGCTCATCTGCAAAAATCCTTAAATGGTCCAGAATTTCCTCATAAGAGGAAACATCTTCAAGAAAATATTCAAGTCGTTTTTCTAAATAAGTTTTTGTGGGCAATTCTGAAAGAATATTAGGGTCTAACATTCCATCAAAAACATGAGATCTGCGTGTAATGATTTCCGCAAGACGTGGCGCAGCCCCCATGATCAAAACAAGCATATCTAAAAGGGAGGGATTAGACTGCAAAAGACTAAAAAGCTGAATTCCTGAGGGTAAGCCCTGTAAAAAACTATCAAAACGCAACATTGCCTCATCAGCTCGTTTTGTTGCACCAAAAGCTTTCAAAAGAGCTGGTGTTAATTCTGTTAATCTCTCACGCGCTTCAGCGGATTGCGTTGCTCTATAACGACCACAATGAAGAGTGCGCATAATACGACAAATATCACTCGCTCTTTCAAAACCTAAACGGCTTAATGTTATTAATGTCTCCGGATCATCTCCTTCTCCTGTAAAAACTAAATTGCCAGTTTCTAAACCGAGTTCTTGTTCATTCTCAAACAGTGCTGCATAGTGTTTTTCAACAACCTGAAGTGTTTTTAATAAATCACGGATAAAACTGCTCCTGTCTTGATAGCCCATTAAATAAGCAACACTCGTGAATTGAGAAATATCATTTGGAAGAAGATGCGTTTGTTCATCCGCAAGCATCTGAATACGATGTTCTACATTTCTTAGAAAAGCATAACTTTTTATAAGACTATCTCGCGTTTTCTCACTGATCCAACCAAGCGTGTGAAGTTCTGCTAACATTGCAACTGTCTGACGGCCACGTAATTGAGGAAAACGTCCACCAGCAATAAGTTGTTGTGTCTGAACAAAAAATTCAATTTCACGAATACCACCACGACCTAACTTTATATTATGGCCATAAGCAGCAATTTGACCGTAACTTTTATGCGCATGAATTTGACGTTTGATCGAATGAATATCAGCAATCGCTGCATAGTCTAAATATTTTCGCCACACATAGGGAAAAAGCTCTTTAAGAAAATTAAAACCTGCTCTCTTATCGCCGGCCACTGGACGTGCTTTAATCATAGCGGCTCGTTCCCAATTTTGTCCACGCCCTTCGTAATAACGCAAAGCAGTCCTTACTGGTAAAGCCAAAGGTGTTGATCCTGGATCTGGACGAAGACGAAAATCAAGACGAAAAACATATCCTTCGGCCGTGCGCTCTTGAATGATACGGATTAATCGGCGTACCATTTTAGAAAATACATCAACACTTTCAGAAAGATTACCAATATGAGGAGACGTTTCATCAATGAAAACAATAAGATCAATATCAGAAGAATAATTAAGTTCTCCTGCTCCTAATTTTCCCATCCCTAAAATGATTAAACCACAGTCTTTTTCTGGATTCTCACGGCTCAGCAAATTGAGCTTACCATGATCATGCGCTTCTCTTAAAAGAAAACGCAATGCTACACCTAATGCTGCTTCACCCAAACGTGTCAACCAAGCACATGAAACTTCATAAGTAAAAACACCACTCAAATCAGCTAAAGCAATGAGGACATGCACCTCTCGTTTCTTGCACCTTAAAGCAGCCATCAATGAAGTTTCATTGATAGATTTCTCCTTATCAATAACCGTAATATCATCGATAATTTCGCTTATCCTTGTTTCTATATCAACATGCAATAAAGGACTAAGATATGATGGATTAGCAATTAAAACCTCACGCAAAAAAGGAGATAAGGTCATAACCGAACGGATAAAATTAATCTGCGTTCCATTCTCTAAAATGATGGAAACAAGCGGTTCTAAACCTTCTTTCCTTGCTTGTGCTGCCATGTCTTTTAACCATTGGGAACCACTTTCATTGAGAGGGCATAAAGGGAGAAGCTGTGTTTTTAAAAAAGCTTGTTTCGTCTGATCTCCCTTGAAAAGCATTTTGCCTTCCTTTCTATTGCATTATACTTTTAAAATAGTCGTTCCGTATGAAAATAAAAAAGTAAAAAAATATCTTTAAGGAAATAACAAGACAGCTCTAAGTCCTGGATTTGCATTTTCAAGTAACAATTCACCCCCGTGTAGCTTCATAACTGCTTTTGCTATACTTAAACCAATCCCAAAACCAGGTTGTGTACGGCTTTCTTCAAGACGAACAAATCGTTTTGTTACTTTCTCACGTTTATCCTCTGCTATTCCTGGACCATTATCGCTTACAACAACTAATAAATGTTCATCACGATATTCCATTGATAAGCAAACCTTCGCTTTCCCTCCATCTTTAGAAGCATATTTAATCGCATTATCAATAAGATTAAAAATTGTTTGCGCAACAAGTTCACGATTCAATTTAAGCTCTTTATCAAAGATATCTCCTAACTGAAGTAAAATACCTGACTCTTCAGCAAAAGGTTCGTAAAGTTCAACAGCATCTTCAAGGATCAGTTTCATATTCATCATCTCAAGATGCTCAATTGCACTGCTTGCTTCAATGCGTGAAATCATTAAAATCGCATTAAACGTACGAATAAGTTGATCTGATTCAGCAATAACACTCTCAAGGACCTGACGATATTCAAGCTTTGTCTTATTTCCCGAAAGTGCCTCTTCAGCACGATTTCTAAGACGTGTTAACGGTGTTTTTAGATCATGAGCAATATTATCTGATACTTGACGTAAACCAATATTTAACTCTTCAATGCGGTCTAACATAACATTAAGATTCGTTGATAATCGATCAAACTCATCCCCTACCCCAGAAACCGGTAAACGCCCACTGAAATCACCATCCATCAAGCGCCGTGATGCTGCCGTGACCTGATCAATCCTTTGTAAAGCTCTCCTGCCAACAAAAAACCATATGAGTAAAGCACCTCCCACCATTGCAGCAAGTGCAATGATTACAGCTTTACGAATAACCGCCGCAAAACGTTCGGGCTCATCCAAATCGCGTCCTATAAGGATTTTCATAGCATTAGGTAAATCAAAAACAACCGCCAAAGCGCGATGTTCACTTGTTTTGCCATGTTCTCCAAAACGGGAATACAAAAAGGAAGTAGAAATAAAACCACTCTGTTGCAAAAGACCTAATTCAATACGTGCTACATTGCCTGCTAAAATACGCCCCATAGGATCCGTAACAAGATAAAGAAATGCCCCTGGTTGTCTTGAACGATAATCTATCGTACGCATTAATAAAGAGAGCCCCCCATAATTATAAGCATTTTCAATATACTTTAATTCTTCATGTAAAGCCTGTTCTGTCTGCTCTTTTAACAGAGAAGCAGAAAATGCTGTCATATAAATAGAAAGACCTGTTGCCACCAATCCAAACAATAAAATGTAAAGTGCTGAAAGCCTTAGCGCAGTCGTGCGCATTATATTCATCAAACGATTCATGCTTTGTTATCTGGTGCTTTCAGCATATATCCAGCACCACGCACCGTATGAAGAAGTGGAACATCAAAGTCTTTTTCAATTTTTGCTCTCAAGCGCGATATATGAACATCAATAACATTTGTTTGCGGATCAAAATGATAATCCCAAACATTTTCCAAAAGCATCGTGCGGGTAACAACCTGCCCCGCATAGCGCATTAAATATTCAAGGAGACGAAACTCTCGTGGTTGCAATAGAATGTTTCTATCACCCCGTTTTACCGTATGGGCTAACCGATCAAGCTCAAGATTGCTTACGCAATAAACAGTTTCTGCTTCTTTAGGATTCTTCCGCCGTTGTAATACTTCAACACGCGCAAGAAGTTCAGAAAAAGCATAAGGCTTTGTCAAATAATCATCCGCCCCTGCACGCAAACCCGTCACACGATCATTGACTTGCCCTAAAGCTGAAAGGATAAGAACCGGTGTCTCATTGCCTTTAGCACGCAATTGTGAAATAATAGAAAGACCATCACGATGCAAAAGCATCCGATCAACAACCATAACATCATAATTTTCTGTTTCAGCTAAAGCGTATCCCGTATCACCATCATAGGCAACATCAACGGAATGCCCGACCTCTAAAAAAGCTTTTTCGAGATAACGTCCTGTTTCACGATCATCTTCGATAACGAGTATTTTCATAAAACGCATCTCCGTTATTGTTATAAAATTGCATTGTAGGACAGAAATCTATAAAATCTCTGTCCCACTGATAATAAAGTGCTATTTTTTGAAAATTGGAAGAGCGACAAAACGATTTTGATCATTTGTTCGCACTTGGAGAAGTATCGCCTTTCGTCCTAACTGCTGAGCATTTTCGATTGTACTGATAATATCAGAGACTTTTTTAACCGGTTTATTATTCACTGTCACAATAACATCACCTGGGCGGATTCCCTTATCGGCAGCATCTGAATCCGAATCCACATCTGTTACAACCAATCCTAAACCATCCTCAGAAGGAGCAACAATTAACCCATAATCTTCCAATGTTTCATCTGAATTACCCCGTTCATTTAAATATTTTAAACTTTCTTTCTTACCTTCATCTTCAGGCATTGCAGCAAGTTTAACTTTGATCTTTTTCTCCTTACCGGATCTAAAAATCCCTAAAGTCACAGTTTCTTCCGGACTCATATTTGCAATACGCTTTGCCAAGTCACGAGAATCATTAATTTTTTCATCATTCACTGAAATAATAACATCACCTGCCTTGATACCAGCCTTTGCTGCTGGTCCTTTTAATGGATCTGTAACCAAAGCACCTTTCGCTTCTTGCAAACCTATCGAATCAGAAATTTCCTTCGTTACTGGCTGAATCATAACCCCAAGCCAACCACGTTGAACTGAACCTTTTTCGATAAGCTGTTGCACAACCTGTTTCGCTGTCCCTGCCGGAATAGCAAAAGCAATCCCCACATTGCCTCCTGAAGGAGAAAAAATCGCTGTATTAACGCCAACAACTTTGCCATTCAAATCAAAAGTTGGACCTCCCGAATTTCCTCTATTAACAGCAGCATCAATTTGAATAAAATCATCATAACTACTGGTACCAATATCTCGTCCACGGGCCGAAACAATCCCTGCTGTCACTGTTCCACCAAGGCCAAATGGATTACCAATAGCAACAACCCAATCACCAACGCGAAGCTTTGAATCATCTCCAAAATCAACATAGGAAAATTTTCTTTTGTCATTTACTTTTAGGACTGCAAGGTCAGTTTTTGGATCTTTCCCAATGAGCTTTGCATTCAATTCTGTACCATCATCAAGAACAACAGAATAACTTGTGCCTTCAGAAATCACATGATCATTGGTCACAATGTAACCATCAGACGAAATAAAAAAACCCGATCCAAAAGCGATAGGACGGAGTCTTTGTGAATGATGGGGAAATTTATTTTTAGGCTTATCAAAATCATAAAACTCTTTAAAAAGCCTTTTTAAAGGATGTTGATCTGGTAATTGATCAATCCCTGGACTACTAAAAAAGTTGCTAAAGAACCAATCTGCTTTCTTTTTATTGCTCTTTACTTGCACCGCAACAACCGCTGGCTTCACTTGAGCAACGATATCTGCAAATCCCTGTTGTTGCACTAACGAAGTAAATACAGAACTTGCATGAGCCTTTGTCGTCCATAAGCTTGCTGTACATCCACTAAAAAACAGTGCACTCTCCAATACTGCGGAAAAACTTACTGCGACAAATGTTTTAAAGAAAGTTTTTTTTAACATTTACTCTATGCTCCTATTCAATCATACTTTCTATCCCAATCTGATCACCTATAAAATACCAGACCTTACCGTTTTCTGTCTAAATTATTAAAGTTTTGTAAGATTTTAGTATCCACCAATACCATTTACAATAAAGTTGATTGCTTATTGCAGATGAGCTAAATTTTTCCCTCTATGTAATATCTTTTTGACTACAATAGCGTTTTTGTCTGTTTTTCCCCGTTGCATTTACAATCATTATTTTCTCACGCTTATACCGTTTTAACTGGAAAAATATGACACTTGCACCAATGATGATAATCATCAAAGGTGAAAACCATAAAAACCAAGTTGTTTTATTTAATGGCGGTTTTAAGAGAATGAATTCACCATATCGCTCAACAAGAAAGTCAATCACTTGCTGATTGCTATAGCCTATTTTTAGTTTTTCTCGAATTAAAAGCCTTAAATCACGTGCTAGAGAAGTATCTGAATCATCAATTGATTGATTTTGACAAACCGGACACCGTAAATGCGATGAAATATCGCGCGCGCGCTTTTCAAGAGCTGTATCCTTTAAAATTTCATCCGGCTCTACTGCTATCGCTAATCGAAAAGAAAACATTGCGATTAAAAAACATAAAAGCCAAAGATTTTTTTTCATCTCAATGTCCTCTCCTAAAATTTAAAGTAAGCAACACCCTCTTGTAGGCTCCAGTGCGAAACCAATATCCCAGAAGGGAAAAACATCCGCCCATAGCCATCATGAATGCCCCTAACCAAATACATATTATATAAGGCTTCCACCATATATGCACAACAAGACTCCGATTATCGAGATGTCCCGGCACAATATAGAGCTGTGATAAGCCATAATTTTGAAGACCAACTTCCGTTGTTGATGTATTTTGGCTTGAATAAAATCGCTTTGAAGCTGTGATATGGCCCACGATTTTTTTATTTTCATATATTTTAAAATAAAACTCCATTGCCGAATAATTCGAACCAAAACGATTATCCACGGCATCAAAATAAAGTGTTTTATCCGCTATCGTCACCCACTCTCCTATGTTCATGGTTAAAATGCGTTCTTGACCAAAACTTGCCACACAAATAATACCAAATAATGTAACGCCTAGTCCCATATGCGCCATTGCAGCACCAAAAACAGACCATGGTAATCTTATAAATCTCTTAACCCGCACCCCAAAAGTTACCTTGTGATATCCACTCTTTCCCCACAGATCCGCTAAACTGCCTAAAAAAACAAACGTTGAGAGCCCAATGCCTAAAACTGCGAGAATATTACGCACAGATGTCATATAAAATATTATAAAACAGACAATACCAACCAAGACAAAAACCAACCACAACCGTTCAGAAACTGCGAGAAAATCACCCCGTTTCCATGCCATCATTGACCCAAACGGAACAAGCAACAACAGCAAAAGCATGAGCGGTCCACAGGTAAGGTTAAAAAAATCGGCTCCTACAGAAATTTTTTGCCCTGTTAACATCTCAATAAAATAAGGATAGAGCGTACCAATTAATACTGTGGCTGTTATTGTTGTCAGTAACAAGTTATTTAAAACAATAAACCCTTCACGCGAAATTGGTTGAAAAACTCTTTCTGTTTTTAAAAGAGGGATGCGCAAAGCAAAAAGGAGAAAAGCTGCTCCCGTAAAGAAAAATAAAAGTGCAAGAATTGCTTTTCCCCGTGCTGGATCAACAGCAAAACTATGAACAGATATTAAAAGACCAGAGCGAACAAGAAATGTTCCTATCAGAGAAAGAGAAAAAGTCAGCAGTGCTAAAAACAAAGTCCAACTTTTCAATATTCTTCGTTTTTCAAGAACAAGAGTACAATGTAAAAGAGCTGTTCCGGAAAGCCAAGGCATAAACGAGACATTTTCAACAGGATCCCAAAACCAATACCCTCCCCATCCTAGCTCATAATAAGCCCAATAGGAGCCAACCATAATCCCCAATGTCAAAAAACACCAAGAAAGTAGAAGCCAAGGACGAACCCAATGCGCCCAAATCCTATCAATATGCCCGATAATCAATGCTGCAACGGCAAAAGAAAAGCAAAGTGAAAAACCAACATAACCTAAATAAAGAAGGGGAGGATGAATCGCTAATGCGATATCTTGTAAAAGAGGATTGAGATCATTTCCCTGTAATGCAGGTGGATTCACACGTAAAAATGGGTTGGATACAAAAAGAATCAATAAAAGAAAAGCGCTTGTAATCCAACTTTGGCAAATTAAAATAAGTGTCTTAAAATCTTCTGGCAAATCTTGGCTAAAGAAGGCCACTAATGCACTAAAAAAAGTAAGACTTAAAATCCATAACAACATAGAGCCTTCGTGGTTGCCCCAAACACCTGTGATTTTGTAGAGCATCGGTTTTTCTGAATGAGAATTCTCAACAACATTCAAAACAGAAAAATCAGAGACAACATGAGCGTAAATCAGCACTAAAAAAGAGAAGAGCAATAATGTAAAAGTGATATATGTGAGGGGGATAGCTGTTTGCATTAACAAACGCTCTTGCCTCCAAAAACCTAAAGCAGGTAAGAAAGCTTCTAATAAGCTTACGGCAAATGCAGCAGCTAAAAAAATATGCCCCAGTTCGACAAACACAATCGAATTATTTCTCCACACTGTAATGTTTTTTCAAGCGATCTGCGGTTTCTTTAGACATATAAGTTTCATCATGTTTTGCTAAAATACGCGTCCCTATAAAAAAACCCTGTTTATCAAAATGCCCCTCTACAATTACCCCCTGACCTTCACGAAAAAGATCCGGGAAAACACCATTGAAAATTACCTTTTCATGTTTTGTGTTATCCGTTACAAAAAAAATAACACCACTCTCTCCAACATATTGAACGCTCCCCTTTTCAACAAAGCCGCCCAAACGCAAAGGACGCCCCGTTAAAATATCTTCTTTTGTAATTTCAGAGGGCATTCTAAAAAAACTGACTGCATGACGCATTGCATATACGAGAAGGCTTACTGCAATTGCCATAATCAAACAACACAATAAGATGATCCGTAAGCGCTTTTTTTTTCGCTGCTTTAAAATAAGCTTCAACGAAACAGAATTCTTTAAAGATTGATTGTTTATAAACACTCTACGAAAAAATTTTAAATACATTTATAAACATCCATATTTTATTTTTTAAGAGCTTTGCACATCTTTTCTATAGGTGCAACTTTTTATCCAATACCTCACCTTTGCCAACACGCTTATCAATACTTTTCTCCCTTTTTTAGTTTTTATCCTAATTTTTATTTATTCTATAACAACCTGGGCTGGTTCTTGACATTCTTCATTTCTGCTCTTCAACCTCCTTTACCTATCCCTTCCTCTTCCAGAATGATTACTTCTCTTATCTTTCTAATTGACGACGATCACTTTTCTTTGTCGGTTTACTTGATGAATCACGTAACTGTATCATCATCTTTTCAACCCGTGAGCGTCCTGCAAAATTTTTAGGCATTGTATCAAGAAAACTTTGTAAAAACTGCACTGCCTGCGCCGTTTTTCCAGCTTGATGAAATGCATCCGCCAACAAGAGACGCGGATAAAAATCTGTTGGCGCTAAATCTGCTGCTTTTTGAAAAGCTCTTTGTGCCTCTTGCGTTATCACTCCCCCTTCATAACCAACCAACGCTAAACCATATCCTACAAGCCTTGGTGCTGCTTCTCCATTCAAACGAAGGGCATCTAAATAAGTATTCACAGCTTCTTGAAAATGGCTTTCTTCGAGATACCCTACCGCTAACGCATCTGCTAATTCGCCATCATAAGGAGAACGGAAAAAAAGCACTTGCAGGCGAACAAGTTTTTCTTGCTTACTGAGAAGTTTAGGATTCTTAGCCATTAATTCGTTAAAAAAATAACTCTTTACTTCTGGATTACCTGTTAGCCCATAGATACTCCACGTCATAAGAAGAACAAACAAAACACTAAGCGTTTTAAGAATATTTCTTTTTTTATAATGCCTATAAAGCTTATAAGACTCAACCGTATGGATATAACTTCTATAACCATCCATGGTCTGAATTTGCCATTTTTTCTTTACCCCATCATCAAAACGTAGTGAAAGAAAAAGAGTTATTGCCAGAAAAGTGAGAAAAAATGCTGCAAAAATGAGGAAGAGCATATCATTTTTTTCCAATACAAACAGAAGATAATTCGCTTACCTTTACCCTCTTCACGAGAAGAGTAATGTGAAATGATAAAAAATTATTTCTTTATAAAGAATATCATAAAATCTATTGTTCATTTTTCTCATTTCTCAATAGATCAAACAAGGCTTTATTTTCATATTTTGATTATAAATACGGATCTTCTGAAATGCCTCCCTCATTTTTTGTATTGTCTAAATGTTTCTTTACAAACTCTCTAGATATTTTCTGCTTAATGAGAAAATATGTTATTCTCCCATTTTGGGTAATAAAACTTTTGTACACAGCCCCCCCAAGACAGAACGCGATAAAAAGAGAGTGCCTCCATATTCATTGACCATATCTGAAACAATTGCTAACCCTAAACCTGTTCCCGGTTTACTTTCATCAAACCGTCGCCCTCTTTTTAACGCTTCATCAATTTTATCTTCTGTTAAACCAGGACCATCATCTTCAACAAAGATACTAAAATATTTTTCTTCTTCAATGTTTTCTTCTAAACAACAAGAGATCAACACCTTTGCGCGAGACCACTGAGTAGCATTTTCAATCAAATTCCCTATAATTTCCTCTAAATCTTCCTTTTCACCAGAAAAAACAATATCATCAACATCCATAATAAATTCAATTTGTTTGTCAGGATTAAGCTTTTTCATAACCCGCACTAAACGATCAACCACACTGCGAACAGATGTATGATAGACAATACTATCGCATTGTGCAGCAATCCGCGCCCGCTGAAGATAACGATTGATTTGAGCTTGCATGATTTGCGTTTGCTCTCTCAACAAACAAGCCTTTTCTCCGCGCATCTTATCTGTCTCATTCATAATCACGGACAAAGGTGTTTTCAATGAATGTGCGAGATTACCAACCTGTGTGCGAAATCGCTCAATAATACGCTGATTATTCTTAATGAGAGCATTCATCTCTTGAACAAGCGGCATCACTTCGCTGACTAAATCGCTATTCACATAGTGAACTCTTCCTTCTCGAATATCATTCAATGCGCGTCGAATAAGCTTCAACGGTTGAAAACTAAAGAAAATAAGAGCAATATTAATCAGAACACTCCCAATACCAAAACTCCAAAGAAAAATTTGCAAAGTTCGCTTAAATTCCTTTACTTGAGCATGCGCTTCATCAATATTCCCAACAAGCCGAAAACGTGCAATATGATTTTTACTATCAAGAACAACATCACTCTCTATGACTTTTAGCTTTTGGCCATTGTTTCCCTTTATCCGATAAGAGCGAAAGAATTTATTGTCAAAAGGTATATCAACATCGCTGGGTGTAAAGATCTCTCCTGTTCCCAATGAGGGGGAAGTCAATCTTCCTTTTAAATTATGGGATATCGCAACAACTTCCCAATACCATCCCGTTGTTGGATCAGCATAACGAATATCATCAATTCCAGCTCCTCCTTTCAAAGTATTTTCCGGTGACACCGTTACTGTTGCAATCAAACTGTAGAGTTGAGCAGAAAGGATACGCTCTAGGCTTTCTTCAGTTGAACGCTTATAAAATAAAATACTCACTGCAGAAATTGATAAAAGAGAAATAACAACCCATAGAGTTGATAAGATCATAACACGTAAACTGAGCGATCGCGTAATGACAAAAAAGAACTTCTGAAACCAATTATCCTCTTTGAAAACATTCATTCATCACCTAGCGTTCTCACGCGATATCCCATACCTCGAATAGTCTCAATCAAATCCACGCCAAGCTTCTTGCGTAACCGCCCTACAAAAACTTCCACTGTATTTGAATCCTTATCAAAATCCTGATCATAAAGATGTTCGGTCAGCTCTGTTCTTGAAATGACCCTGTCACAATGATGCATCAGATACGAAAGAAGTCTGAATTCATAAGAGGTTAGTTTAATCAATTGACCATCCACAAAAACACGGGATGTCTTTGTATCCAACAAAACATTTCCGCAACATAAGGCACTTGTTGCATGTCCTGTCGCACGACGAATAAGTGCCCGCAAGCGCGCCATCACTTCCTCCAAATGAAATGGCTTCACAACATAATCGTCAGCCCCTGCATCAATACCGAGTACCTTATCAGACCAACGATCTCGTGCCGTTAGCATTAAAACAGGCATGGTGCGCCCTTCTTGACGCCACTTTTCAACAACACGAATACCATCAATCTGCGGTAAACCTATATCAAGTATTACCGCATCATAAGACTCTGTGCTGCCTAAAAAACAAGCCTCTTCACCATCGAAAGCACTATCGGAAACATATCCTGCACGTCTTACAGCTTCTACCAATTGATGATTGAGATTTCGATCATCTTCGGCAATTAAAATACGCATGACAATATCTACCAAATGCTAATCGGCGGGAACCACAACCTCAACGCGTCGCAACTTTTCACCATTATGGGCTGGAATAACAACTACAATTGCACACATATCTCTTCCATCCTCAACAACCAGTTTTGAACGGACGAGAACCCCCTCCTCCTGAGTTGCAACCTTCTTACCCATCTCAGCGCAACCAGCAGCCATAACAGAATCGGCTCCTAAAAAAGATGCTATTATCACGAACAAGAAAAATTTTTTCATCATAGATATTTCAATAACCTATCTTCTTAATCTTCTGATAAGATACAAGAAATAATGTTTTTTTTCGGGTCAATTTAAAAACCAAAAATGAAAAATAATTTATCCTCTGTCTTACAGAATAACATATTAATATTACTCAAAATTTTTAAAAATTCAAAATAAAATATTTTTAATAATGATAATAAAGTTTATTGGATAAAATAATAAAAGCTTAATACACAATCTTACAAGAAATGAATAATTCTCCAGTAAACTCTTTCCCTGTAGCACTATAGAAAAAAAATACTTCTACTCCATATAATTTTTATAGATTTGTTTGGTTTTATTGCTTTGCCATAGGTTCTTTTTAAATGTTTAAATTTTTAAAAAAAAAGAAAGGACAACAGCATAAGCCATTTCACAGTCCTTCTCTCATCGAATTAGATGCACGATTAGATACAGCGCTTTATCGTATTCGTTCTGCAAACAGTTTTTTCTGGAATAAAGCAAAAATCATCTCACAAAATTTTCATCTTCAAGGATGGAAACGCTTTATCGTTGAAGTTTTTGATGAAATACTCACATTAGGGTTGATAGGCTTTACTCTTTTTACTATTTTGGGCATTTCTGTTTTTGAACTAACCAAAACAGATTGGTCTTCTCCACAAAATTTTTCCATTCTTTTTCTCGATCGCTACGGAAATTCCATTGGTCATCGTGGTGCACTGCCGGCGATCTCTGTCCCCGTTGAAGAAATGCCTGACACCGTTATTAAAGCAGTTCTCGCTACAGAAGATCGTCGTTTTTTCGATCATTGGGGCATTGATTTTCAAGGGCTTACACGGGCAATTTCACAAAATATGCAAGCTAAAGGTGTGGTACAAGGAGGTTCGACGCTCACACAACAATTGGCTAAAAATTTATTCTTAACAAACGAGAGAACCATAACACGTAAGATCAAAGAAGCTTATCTTGCTCTTTGGCTTGAAGCAAATTTTAGCAAAAAACAGATTTTGCAACTTTATCTTGACCGTGCCTATATGGGAGGGAATAATTTTGGTATTGCAGCAGCAGCAAAATTTTATTTTGGAAAAAACATACGTCATATCTCTTTAAGTGAATCGGCGATGTTAGCAGGGCTCTTTAAAGCGCCAACCAAATACGCTCCTCATAGTCATCTCTTTGCAGCTCAAACACGTGCCAATGTCGTCCTTTCTAATCTTGTTAACAGTGGCTTCATGACGGAGAGCCAGATTATCAACGCACATCGCCATCCTGCTAGGCCCCTTCTCCAAATAGACAATAATCAGCCTGACTATTTTCTCGATTGGGCATTCGAGGAAGTCAAAAAAATGCGTGATCAACTTCCAAGCCATCGTTTAATTATTCAAACAACCTTTGATCCAGCAATTCAAAAAGTAGCAGAAGAATCAATTGCCTATCATTTACATCAATATGGTCAACAATATCGCGTAACACAAGCCGCCACTGTTATACTTGACAATAACGGTGCTGTATGTGCAATTGTTGGAGGAGTGGATTATAAGAGGAGTCAATTTAACAGAGCAACACAAGGCGGACGGCAAACTGGGTCTTCATTTAAACCTTATGTTTACGTAACCGCACTGGAACACGGTCTTTCACCTTCAACAATTGTTTTAGATGCCCCTATCAATTGGGGAGGATGGACACCTAAAAATAATTCTGGTCGTTATCTGGGAAAAATTGATTTGGCAACGGCTTTAGCCTTTTCCATTAACACAGTTCCTGTTTACCTCACCTATCAATATCTTCACCGCGATACAAAACCCATTATAGATCTTATCAAGAGTATGGGGATCAACGCACATATTTTATCACACAAAACGATGGTTCTTGGTACTTCCAACATGACCCCCATGGATCAAGCAACGGGCTTTAATGTCTTTGCGAATGGTGGAATAGCTGGTAATCGTCATGGATTCACGCAAATCAGAACACTCGATGGTCATTTAGTGTGGGATTTCGAACATAACGGAAAAAAACTACATCGAGTTCTCAGCAGTCAATCAGCGACTTATATAAACCAAATGATGGTGGGTGTCACAACACGAGGATCCGGTAAGCGTGCTGCTCTACCCATGACACTTGTTGCTGGAAAAACTGGAACATCACAATCCTATCGCGATGCTTG
Organism: Bartonella sp. B1098; assembly: GCF_944896145.1. NCBI lineage: Bacteria > Pseudomonadati > Pseudomonadota > Alphaproteobacteria > Hyphomicrobiales > Bartonellaceae > Bartonella > Bartonella sp. B1098. Next base: position 248,895 of record NZ_CALYLP010000002.1, read on the forward strand.
GTTTGTGGGCTTTACGGGTAATTATACTGGCGCAGTATGGATGGGAAATGATAACTTTTCACCCATGAATCGTGCTTTTGGAGGAGGTGTTCCTGCCATGATATGGCATCGCATTATGCTCGCAGCACACCAAAATATCATGCTCAAACAGCTCTACGGTGTTAAGGATTCTCTGCTTCCTTATCAGCCTCAAACACCTTCCTCCCATACAGCTTCTGAATTTTTTTCCCCAATACCCTCTACGCTTTCTCCTGAAACATTGAATATCGTGCACTTGATTAAAAAAGATCTGAAAAAGACTTCTGCAATTTCTTTGAAAATGAAAACAACTGGAGATTCAACATTTTGAATTCAAAATATTCACTGATGCTTTTTAATATTACCATTTTCTTTTTTATCTTCGCTTTTTCCATTTTATGGGGAACACTGAGTGTCGATTATGTGCTCAATTCCTTTCCTCATTTTGGACCCTTTACAATTGGAAAATGGAGTGCTTACCCACAAGTAGGTACCACCGATATGGATCCTTACACCCGCGCCCGCACTGCCAAACAAGGCATTGTTTCACTCGGACGTACTGAAGGTATTCAATTCCAGATTTGGCAAGATAATCAAGGGCGTTCACTCCACCCTCACTGTCATTATTTGCTCAAAGGCACCATCCCTGAAACCCGTCTTTTTACCCTTTATACAGCTGACAAATCCCTTAACCCCTATACTTCATCAAAAGAAATACCTTTTGAACTCCACACGAACGCTATTACTTATGAGCATGATGGCGAATTGCGCATCCATATTTCACCTACACCGCAAGCCGGCAATTGGCTTGCAACCGTTAGTCAAAAAGAATTCGGGCTTATTCTTACCTTATACGATACCTCAATCATCTCAGCAACGGCATTACAACAGCTCACAATGCCCTCAATAGAACAAATCCCATCAGGACAAATAAATTGTGACTAGATTTATTCATACCGCACTTCTTGCAATCATTGGCACTATTATCGTTCATATTTGTGTTCTCTTTCTGATCCCCACTTGGGCACAAAATAATATATGGACAAGCCTTAAAAAATCTGAAGCCCCTTATCAATTTGTTGATTTTACTCCCGATAATCCTATTCAACAATCTGCTGATCCACTCTTTCTTCTTAAAGTCTGCAGATTTAATCTTGAAAATGGACCTGTTCATTTAAAGGCTTTGAAAACACAACAATTTTGGTCACTAGCAGCCTACACACACAACGGAATTATTTTTTACAGCCTTAATGACCGAACAGCCCCTGATGCGACACTCGACCTTATCATTGGAAAACCAATACAAATAATAGAACTTAAAAAATCAAAATCTAAAATAAATGCTAATTCAGTTTTAGTTGCTAAAAATTTAAATGAAGGTTTTGCCATTTTACGTATTTTCGCCCCCTCTTCTCTTGCAAAAAAAGAAAGTGAAGCTTTTCTTTCATCGGCGACTTGTAACATATTTTATGAATAAAAATATTCTCACTTTTACAGCAACTTACTTTTTAATAAAAACAAAACCCATCAAAACAGTTATCTTTTTCCTCTATGAATCGAATATTCGAATTTAAGTTTGTCTGATTTTAAATCCATCAATTTTTTTATTGAGTGAGAATGAAATCTCTGTTGCACACACTCATCTTGTATCTGGTATCTGGATAATAATTTGATTTCTAATGATAATTTATTTAAATGTTGAATGAGCACTCCAAAGATCGTAGGTTTCTCTCATTCCAAACTTGTCCCATGTTGAATCAATCAAATCCGCGTCCTTTGCATAATACAAGCGAAATTGACGCCTAAATAAAAACTATACAATAAAAATGTCTCTTATGAATCGTCTGCTTAAGAGTGACGCAATATTGGAGACGAACAAATAAAACAATGACGCTGGTTTTCTTTTTCATAAACGTAAAGATGGATATGCTCAATCGCTTTATCGTTATAGCCTTCATAAGCGTTGTCGCAAAATGGTTGTGACGAGTAAGATGTCTCTTTAAAATAAACGCCATGAATTTGGCACTCTAATGGTATTCCGTTATTCGATAAGCCTATTTGACAAAAAAATCCCCCGCAATGAGAAGAAAAAAAAGAAAGTTCTAAACAAATATACTGATACCAATAATAAAACTTGTTATCTGAGCTGATTGCTATTTATTGACAAACATTCTCCTAAAATTCAATCAATGACAGAATAAAGTGCTGAAGAAACACTTATTCCCATCAATGAAAGCCCTAAAACAATCGCTAAAAATTGATGAAATATCACGCATCCTTGATCTCAAAAATAAGTGCTTTACTTTTGTCTTATGAGCAAAAACTTTTGTAGGATATGTCATCTGAAAAAACTTTGCTTATAGTTTACAATCGAGGGGAAAAAACTTCATGAAGAAGAAATATGTTCGGTTAATTTCAAGAGCAGCGGTATGGTCCCCTCGATTTGGAGGATTAGCGTTTTTTATTTTATTATTTTCGGTCACCTTACAACGTTTTTCCGTCATTCATGTAACCGACTTTATAATTTTGACCAGTATCTCTACTGGCTGTGTGATTATTTCTGTTTTTCTCGCTATTAAAGCACTTCATAGTTTGTGGAGCTGTGGGGCTCTAGGGGGAATGAAAGCTTTAAAGGGAATTATTTATTCACTTATAACGGCAACACCATTGGTATTATTTTTTGGACTTTGGTTTACCTTGCCTGCTCTTTACGATATTTCTACTGATACACAAAGACCACCGGCTTTTTTTCGCACAATACGTCCCAGTGATGCTTTACCACTCAAAAGTGTTTTGCTTGAACAAGAAACATTACAAAGGTCACAATGGCCAGAAATGTCGGGGCGACGTTATGATGGCTCACCTGAACGCATTCGCGAATCCGTTCTCAATGTTTTAGCTGCGTATGATTGGCCTATTGTAGCACAACGAGTATTTAAAGGCGAAGAAAATGAGATTTATATTGAAACGAGAGCTAAAACTTTTTACCTAGGTTTTATTTCAGACATCGTGATCCGCTTAACTGATGAAGGTGATACTACCTTTGTTGATATGCGTTCTTCTTCTCGTTATTTGCCAAGAGATTTGGGGAGCAATGCTGCCTTTATTATCGACTTTATGGATGCCCTTGATACGGAAATCGCTTCACTTCCTCTTTTACAAGATGATGGATAACAATCAAGAATGTACGTTATTTCATAAAAAAGCTTATTTTTCAATAAATTATGATATATAAGAAAATAATCACTTTTCAAAATCTACAAACTGAGCATTCTTATACAAAAGATAATAATCTCAAATCGAACCATTCTTAAAATAATTAAAAAGATTCAAAAATGGGAAATAAAAAACAGAATCCTTGGTGATAAGGCTGATATTAAAGACACTATTTAACTGCAATCATTAAATATTTTTTAAATATGAATATTATATAAAAATAATAATTTATTTTTTATAATAATACATAATAAATTATAATTATATTATTATAATAATGTAATGACTTAATTATATATTATTTTAAAACTCCTATATATTCAACTCGTAAATTTCCAGCATAATATAATATAAAAAACATGATTGTTAATAACATTACTTTTTTATACTATAGTTCTCGCTTTTAATTATATCATTAAAAATTCATATATAAACGTTGCCACTAAGAAGCCAGTAAAAGTATTCATAACAAAAAAATTCAAAATAAAATATCTATTATCATACAAAATATCCCTGAAATCAGCTTAGCCATAGCTTTAAAGTATGTTTACAATATTACTGAGCTCAGAAATATTTTTCTCGCTATTTTCTAAATAAATTAGAAACAATGTCCATCCACTTTACGGATGGCATTAATCGTACTTATCTACCAAGGCGTCACCAGCTCCTGCTAGTTCACCTCCTATTGCTCCATTGACAAAGCCAGAACCGACACCTCCCACCCCAAAAAACACCTCCGATTGCACCAGCAATACCTCCTGTTACTACTCCTATGAGGCCACCTGCACCTGATGCTTGAAAATGAGTGCCTATTCTACAATCATCTTCTTCTGAGAAAAGCCAACCTTGGGGATGCGAATTGCTGTGTAAATCATTTGATGAGCTTGAACTACCTATTTTAATCCGCCTTATTTATTAGAAAAACGTATCACAGTGATACAATTAAATTTAGTTACGGTTTAGAAAATTTTCAAATACAATTTTAAAAAATATAAATAAAAATACTGTATAAATAATAAATACATTATGTTTATATTGTATTTGTAAAAATATATATATTTTAATTAAGCAATAATAATATTTAAAATACTATTTAATATGCAACATTTATCTCTCTTTCTCTTAAACAAAATCATAAATTCAAATGAATTATTCACAAGAAAAAACCGTAGCCTTCTCTTGGTCTGCAAGAACAACAAAGAAATATCTTTATTATGTCATCGAACTCAGTTGCGTTGCTGTTGTTTTGCGTTTTCTGGGCTTGGTAAATCCTTATATTTTTCACTCGATTATTGACTGTATTCCCCCTTTTCAGCACTATATTGTCATTGTCTTGATGGTTGCTATCATGCTGTTTAGCACTGCTCTTAGCTATTCTATCAGGTTACCTAGACGCTTATTTAGCCAATCGGCTTATCCTAGAATTTGGACGACGTATACCCATCTTTTAAGCATCTCCTTGCCTGTGTTATATCATTAGCAAGTAGGGGAACTGTTTTTGCGTATTGGAGAGGTTGATACTATTCACGGTTTTTTAACAGGAACCATCGCCACAATGTACTGAATATTTTGTTCGCAATCATTTATCTTGCTGCACCCTTTTCTATTAGTCCGAAACTTACCTTTATTGTTCTTATCATTTTACCTTTACAAATGGATTCTTTAGTATCGGTTGGTTCCTTTTCACGCCGCCAATTACGCTGTACTTTCACTCTGCAAGCTACCCATAAATCACGCCTTATTGAAAATTTTACCAATCTTGAATCCATCAAAGCACACGTAAAAGAACCAGCGCATACGATACGCATGCAAGAAACTTTAGCCCGCAGTTTCGATCAAAATCTTACGACCAGTGAATTTCATCTTTTAAATGGGGCTTTAAGCTATATTTTTGGTGCTCAGACAGTGTTGTAAAATCAAATCACACTAGGAAAACTTATTGCCTTTCATCTTCTCGCTGGCAATGTTTCTGGTCCTATCTTAAGTCTTGCCTCCCTATGGGAAGAAAAAAGCCCTCCCTTCAACTCATCATAAGTCCTCAACTTGAAGCTAAAAATATCTGTTTTTCGTATGGAGAAACACCTATTGTTAACTATCTTGATATTTGTTTAAAACCTGGACAACCCATTATGTTACTTGGTCCTTCAGGCTGTGGAAAACCAACCTTTGCTAAACTTTTTTATGGTCTTTACCCTCCAACAAATGAACAGATATTAATTAACAATCAATCTTTACAAAATTTTGATATCCGTAGTGTGCGCCAAACAATTGCGTATTTTCCTAAAAGTCCTTGCTTCTTTCGGAACCATTCTTGAAAATATGCATCTTGTAAAACAAAATGCCTCTGAGAATGAAATCAACACCGCCCTTCATACAAGTGCTTGTCATGATCTTATTACGCAATTGCTTCAAAGGCTTCATACCCAAGTAGGCGCGCAAAGTAGCCTTTTATCAGGTGGACAACGCCAACGTCTAGCATTGGCTTGTTTTTTCTCATCGAACCGCAGATTCTTATCTTGGATGACCCCACTTCCGCATTGGATGACAGGGTCAATGCAAAAATTGTTGAGATTTATATAAACTTTCACAAGATCGTATTGTTCTCATCATTACCCACAAACGTGCTCTTTTTCTCCATCATGCAACTATATTAAATTTCTTTGATTTGGAGGCAAAAAATGGCAGATAAGACTCCCCATTTGTGCCCTTTATCACCAACGCTTCATATGGTGATCACTGTTTTTGTCGCCTTATTTTTTTTATTGTGATTGGTAGTTTTATCACCAAAACAGAGATTGTTGCACGGGGCAAGGATAGGTTATTCCCACTTCCTATATTCAACTCGTCCAAACGCAAAATACAGAACACATTGAAAAAATCCTCGTAAAAGAAGGGCAATTCGTTCATCAAGGAGACCTCCTTATTCAATTGGATTCGCGTGAAGCTTTAAATGAGTGCGCACGTGTTCAAGCTGATCGTTTTACACGAAATGGTGCTGTTCAATACGCACAATTGGATAGATTACGAGATGATCAGCAATTAAGCCAAGAAAAGCTCAAAGATGCCAAAAGCTTGATGGAAACAAAAGTCATAAGCCATTCTCTTTTTTAGAAGGTTTACATGACTTTAAAAATGTGGAACATGAAATTTTAGCCAATCAAAGACGCTTGGAAGAAAACAGTGCTGAAATAGAACTCTCTCTGCAAAGCTTAAAAACCAAACTTGACAGCAGCCAATATTGTCTTGACCACTTATCACTTTATGCTCCTGTGGATAAACGCATTGACGATTTAAATATCCACACTTTGGGTGGCTTTGTAGAAACTGGTAAAACGCTCATGCATATTGTTCCTGGTTTAGGTGTGCTCATTGTTGAAGCGTTTTTTGATAATCAAGATATTGGTTTTTAGAAAAAGATCAACGTGCTTACGTAAAATTTTCTGCCTTTCCACCTGAACGTTATGGCGTTATCTACGGTGCCGTTATGAATGTAGGTGCAATAGCGTGCCATGAGCAAGAAATTAATGGTGTTTATGCTGTTTTAATCAAAATCGACCAAGATCATATCACTTTTAACCACAAAGCGCTTAAATTTATTCCTGGCACGACCGTGACAGCTGATGTTATTACTTCCAAACGGCGTCTCATTTCTTATTTCTTTGAACCTTTACCAAAATTTTAGAACAATCCCTAAAAGAAAGATAATCTGTATGAATGAAACCCCATCTTTATCACTCATAAATCCAATAATGGCTTTGGGTGTTATGGTTGTTTTAATGCTTTAATCCCACTTATACCGCCACTGGCGAATCTGGGATATTGAACGAAATTTAGGATCAACTTTACAGACTGGGCAATACAAATTCTATAAAACGAACATGGAGAATTTCGTGCCTTTACCACATGGACTTTTTTAGATGAAAAAAATCATAAATCCATGCTTGAAACGGGAGAGCCAATGCCGATTGGAAAAGTGGAAAATATATGTGGTTCAGGTTTTGTAGGGCCTTATAGTCATGCTTCTCGTATCGTACGCGACATGCAGAGACACGCATTTCCCCACCAGCATCATTGTTATGCTGTCCGACGCAACGCAGATGGTGGGATTAGAAAAATCACCCAACTAGCTTTTACACACCAGGTACGCAAATCATTTAAACCCTATTCTTTGAAAGAAGAAACTTTAAAAAAACTATTTGAGCAATAGCGATTGTGAAAGAAAACCTTACCATATTGAGGGCTAACACGCTGAAAACGAATACTTTTTAGTTTACCAGATTGGTACCAATAGTAATAAATCACTAAGAGGTTTAGCCCATCCTCAAAACTTCCTAAAAATTTGACTTGACTGATTTCATTAAAGTATGGCTGGGGTACCTGGATTCGAATCATAAAATTATACGCTATAATATATTGATTTTATTTGTATTTTTTAATAGTTAGGGAATGTATAATTAGGTTCGGGAATAGGGTTTTGCAACGTGCCTTTACAGAGCGCATCTTTTTTTGCCAACTTTCTCCAACAATCTTTTCAATCTTTCTAAGTCTTGTTGTGAAAAATTCTCTAAGTTTCTGACAAACATGCCAGCAATTTCACGCCCAAATGAATCAGAAGGTTTTATTGTGAAACTCTTACGGCAAGAATCAGCCTCTTTTCTTAAAATGCATGCTGTTTCTTGATCTAAGGCATAAAGCTTTATGATCTTTTCTTCCATACCAACCGGTACAGACCTTTTGCCAATCTCGACTGAAGATAAAAATGCTACAGATATATCTAATTTTTCAGCCATGTCTAAAAGACGTTCTGAGTGATCAATACGAAGTTTGCGTAAGGTTTTGCCAAAAAATGTAAGCATTCTAAAAATCCTGTTAGAAAAAAATATTTTTGAGACTTTCTTCAAAAGTTGTGAATAAGAACTTCCTTTCAAAGTGCTTTTTTAGCTATTTTGAGAAGAAATTTGATTCATCTAATTTTTGGTGAACCACTGTTTTAGATGTGCAATGACATTATCTATTGCATCCATAAGACGGGCAAAATCAAGGATAAGCAAAAAAAGAAAAAATGCTATCCACTTCATGAGACGCGACATCACTTTCACACTTTGGTAGGTAATAATCATTTCTTGAAGCATTTCTTTTTCCGCTTCTGTAAGCTCTGTGTGTTTTGTCGTTTGTTTTCTAACCATGTTTCCACCCACACAAGCGCTCGCCCTGCTTATTATGTTTTAAAATCTCTCTTGCTAGGTTTGGGGTAATGACAATAAGATCTTGTTTTTCTAGATAAATTGGTAACCAACCAACACAAGAGACATGTTTATTTATCGCGCACCCAACGAGAAAGTTCAGAGCGCACATCAACATCACTTTTCCGATTAACTTCATTTTCTACCTCAAACCGTGTGATTGCTGTCTTTAAAGTATTCTCTGTTTGTTTTTGCTGTTCAGCCTTTTTGCCAAGTGTAAAAACTCTCACTAAAACTATAAAAAAAGCGGCTAAAGCCGCACCTGTTACCATCAGATTTTTTTTCAGCCATAAGATCATAAACAGTGCTCCTGAAAGCGTTTAGCAACAAAGAAAAGACCAGCACCTGCTGCCAAAACCATAATAGCTGCGAATGCCCATTGGATAGGACCATTGCCAGCTAAAAAACCACCAAGACCTGAGAAAGAACCAATAATGGGTGCCAATGCTTCTGCTTTGAAGATACCTGTTGAATCCTTTGTTTCTACTGTTTGGTAGTTGGAGGAAACAAAAGCGCCTTTTGCCCATAATCCTGCTTCTGCTGCACGCCGGTGGACAAGACCTTGTAAACGTTTCCCACCAGCTTTGGTCCATTTTTGCAATTCGGCAGGGACTGCTTCATAATCGCCTTTGTTGAGTCTTTTAAGTAATGTAGAATTTTGAAAAGCTGGAATGCCTACATTATAACAAAAGGAAACGAGAGCCCCAAACTGCTCGTCACTTAAAATCACACAAACCGCTTTTTCTACAGCTTGTTCATATTGCCGCAAATCTGCTAAAAGTATGGATTCAGCTTTTTTTTCTGTAATGATCATGCCTTCAACAACTGTTGGTTTGCCGGCTTTCTCAGTATGCCCATAACCAATCGTCCAAACACCAGAAACATCTTGATAAGCCTGTAATCGCAAACCTTCCCACTTTTTCAAACAATATAAACAATCTTCGTTTATTTTTCGTGCCATCGTTCCAATTCCATTCTATAAATATACCTTTATGAGTACAGCGCCATCGCCACCATCGCCACTAGAGGAGGACGTAGCATCTTTTCCGGGAAAATAACCACCACCACCACCGCCATAAAGTTCCTTACTCCCTTTAGCACTTAAGGCGCCTTTACCACCATGACCGCCCCACATGCTATGGCCACCATGACCAACTTGACCATTAGAATAACTACCGCCACCACCGCCGCCACCGCCATAAACGCTACTTCCACCATCACCACCTTTACCGCTCATGCCGTCAGGTCTGACAGCGTCACCTCTTCCGCCTTTACCGCCTTTACCGCCAGTGCCGCCGCCGCCACCGCCGCCATAAACACTACTTCCACCATCGCCACCTTTACCACCATCACCACCTCTACCGCCCATGGCACTAGTGCCACCATCACCACCTCTACCGCCTCTACCGCCTAAACCATAAATACTACTCCCACCATTACCACCTCTACCGCCTTTACCACCCTTAAAATCACCACCATCGCCACCCCAACCGCCCCAACCACCATCAGATAAAAAATTATCGCCACCACGACCGCCACTGCCACCATTGCCAAGACCGTTGTCATAACCACCATAACCGCCTTTACCGCCATGACCGCCAAGAAAACCATCTCCGCCATCTCCGCTATCTTTGTCTTTAGCATTCTCACCCTTAAACACACCTTTTTGATAAGGTTTAATTGAATCTTTTCCACCAAAAGCTGTAATAAATTGACCAACTACTGTGGAATATCCTGCAGGATTCTTAGGAAATTTTCCGCCTTTTCCAATACGCACCGAATTATTCCCAAGAAATTTCTTCTTTGTTCTTACATACGTACAACAACCACCAAAACCACCTTCGCCGCCTTGTATATTATGAAGACTATCACTCCCAGCATCGCCGCCACCCCAAGCCCATATTTCAAGTTCCGTTTCATCCGTGATTCCTTCTGGCCAAGGAATATTGCCACTTTCTGTTATGAGAATTTCAATAGGTTTTTTGTATCCACTATCATTTGAGCTATTGGCTTTAATTGAAGCAAGCAAATCGACAGGAGATATCAATGCATCAACTGTTTTTATGCCATCAATCCAGTCTTGTTTTTTAAGAGGTTGAATGAGATCAACTTTTTTCTGCACATCATACGCTATATCTTGGGCTTTACCGGCTGTTGTTTGCGCAACACTTGCCTCAGCTTGTGCCTTGTCTGCTGTTTTTTGTGCTACATCAGCCGTTGTTTTTGCATCTTTCGCTGTATTTAATGCAACATCTGCAACATTTTTTGCTTCACTTGCAATATGAATCCCTTGTTCTACATCGTCTTCAACTTTATTAATTTTTGCAATTTGTGTACGCTCTTGAGGGGTTAAAATAAGGTGCTCATTCCCCTCTTTCATATTATCCATATCAAATGCATCTTTTGCTATTTTATCCGGATCATAAATCGACTTTGACATACCAAGGGACTTTGATATTGCAAAATAATTGATGGTATTTTTGAGTTCTACCGGAGAGATAGGATAGTGAACACCTTCATCCCCCATACGCCACTTTTCCATCGTTGGCTGGGTAGGACTTAACCATTGCAGCTTTAATCTTTCCTGTATCGTCAAAATCTTTTTTGTAGGACCTTCATTCATATTTTCCATGGAAAACACATTTGATCTCACATTGTCGGGATCATATGTAACCGCACTCATATCACCAATTCCTAAAGGTGATATTTTTATCCAACCATCTCCTGATAAAATCGTATTCTCATGAGCTTCTCCACTTGCTTCAATATCGCAAATTGTGACCTTATCCTTGTAAGCAAGGGCTCCGATATCTCTCTTGGCAACCGCATCATCGGCTTTTTTCCCCTGAGCTGCCGTTGCAAAATATTCTACCCCATAAGCCGCTGCACTGCCCACTGAAACCGGTGCAAGAGCCTTACTATCTAGAACACCTTCTTTGACTTCTTCTTTTGTTGCTGGTTCAAGCTTAAAGATATGTGTGTGATAGGGTAATGGCATCGTATTTCATTCCTTAAGTAAGTTCGTTTTCTGAGATTGTGTGTGAAAACTGAGACACTGTAAGCGCAATTCATCAATGGTTTTTTGCATGATCTCAATACGTTGCTCTGTTGCTTCTTGATACTGTGTCAAAGCGCTTAAAAGATCATGCTTTATGTCTCTTTTGATAAGATCAAGGACCTTATTTAAAGGTGCGTGAACCATGCGATTGCTTGCATAAAAAAGGACGCGGATTTGCTCCGCGTCCGCAATATCATCAATAGCAGACGGATTATTGATCATCTGAAAACCTCACGATTTTATGGCATATACCACGGTAGCATTAACGGGGCGTGTTTCTGCCTCACCTGTTGAAGATATGGTTACCCTGTGCGTATGCGCACCAGCAGGTTCTGTTGTCCCCCCGATGACTGCATAATGATAAGAGGGATTTCTTCTACCGATATCATTGGCACTCCATCCAACTCCATCATACCGAAACTCGTGTGTATGCTGCCCTGCTTCTTCAATGGTGGCAACATGTGTATGCGATTTGAGGCAATCTTGCTGCATATCAGCAAATTGTCTACCTCTGTCTAAACCACGCCCATCATCAAAGCCGCGCAAAAACATTCCTCTAAAATCTGGAACTTTAAAGGTTGTATCGCTCTCTTTTCCCCATCGAACGCCTATTGCCTTGAATAATTGCGGATACTCCTTGCGTTGATAGGTTGCTCCATCACACAAAAGCCAACCATTTGGCAATTCTGGCATCGCAAAGGTGGCAATAAACCCGCAAGGAAAGGTTTCGACCTTTGGAGGTGGAAGTGGTGTGGGATTTAAGAGATACCAGCCATCGTGTCCTTTTGTTGATACGCCATCATTATAGACTATTTCATAAATACCACCTGTTTGTAACTCACTACCTTCCAATGGCATTATTCCCATATTGGTAGCTTTATAGAGTGGCTTTGCTCCTATATTATTAACATTTATTGTTGTAGGTCCCACGTTCACACCACGCGCCTTAAAACGTAGAATGATATCATTTTTATATTTTGCTATAGGTGAAACCGTCGTTAACGTTATGGCTGTTGTTTTGTCTTGTCCATTCACCATAAAGTTTGCATCAAGAGAACCACCATTATCTGCAAGATATTCACGTACACGCTGCATCATGACCCGCGCACTATCATTGACAGAACTAGGTGGTTGTCCTTCTGCCCAATTAATCATGGTATCAGAATGGGCATTTTTATCAGCCATTAACGACCAATCATAAATATCAGACATTATAAACCCCCGTTCTTCTTAATAACTCTTCTCGTAATTGTTGCTTTTTTTGCTGCCCATATGAACGAACAGGATTTCTTCTTGACGAATCAATTAAGGGAGTTAAGTCTATCGGATGTGCACTTGATTGTGAAAACCCCGCCATCATTGGTTGCTGCATCATTTGTTGATGTGCCATTTGTGTTTGTTTATCTTGTGCATCTGCATTACGCCTGATCAAATCAACCAAATTCATCACACCCTTTTTAAGAGTACCAGCGTCAATGCCTTGCCCCTGCAATGGTGTATTTTCATGCAATGGCGTATTATACGCCATCAATGGTTCTCTCGCTTGAACACCTTGAATCGCCCTTTGAAATCTCTCAACACCATGCAATGGAACCTCTTCATTTGCTCTGCTCTGCCTATTGCCCCAGCTTTGTTGTGTCATACCATTCGAAGCATCTTGCGTGTTGTTGTAAAGCCCATAAATATGATTCATAAAATCCCCTGCGGTTGCTTCCAGATTTCCTCCGTTAAGGACAACTGCTTGACGCCCTAAAAGCTGGCTTGCTGGCATATTTGGATTTTTGATAAGCTTTACAGCCCCTGCGGGTCCTTGTTGATGTGCAAGATAAAGCTCTGCCTCTGATGGTTCTCTGCCTAATGCTGTAGCTAAATAACGTGTATTGTCCTTGGTCAATCGTGCCATAGCATCAGTTGCTTGAAAGGGATCAAACTTATCATTGAGTTGATATTGCTTTGCTGTTGAATCGAGAAATTGATAGAGCCCCCCTGCACTGCTTTTGCTGTTTTTTGCATTGGGATTGCCATTACTTTCTATCATGGCTACCCGTTCAAGAAAGCTTTCTGGCAAACCATATTTTTGTGCTGCCTGTGAGATGGCATGCTTTACATTGGGATGAAAATTGATCATTAGTTTATAACCGTTCTATCAGCACTACTATTCAAAAGAATGCCAAGAAAATTAATAAATTTTGTGTGATCTTCTTTGGTGATTAAGCGTTTCTTTTCTGCTTCGTGAAACGCCTTAATTAATTCAACGGCTTTTTCTCTTGCCAACCCAAAATCTCCTTTTTCCCACGCGGTTATGAGAGCCGCAATATCTCTCTCAGTACCTCTATGAACGCCTAAAAGTTTGCGTCCCAATTCTCTTGCGAAAGTTGTTATGGCTGCCTTGATAAGGTGAAGTTTTCCTCCACTCACAGCTTGTTCTGCTGCCTTTTCTTCGACTTCACCCATATGGTTTGGCAATCGTGCAAAAAGCTTTGTTCTGTCCACTTCTGGTCGCAACACTTTCATAAGTTGTTTTGCTTTATCCTCACCATAACTCTGCCGCAATTTTTCTTGACCATTTTTTGTGTCAAACAAACTCAAAAGATTATGTTCAAAATTCTGTGCATTGCCTGCCGCAGTTTCTATTTGTGATCGCACACCCTTTTGAAAAGCCTCTTTTTCCATTACCCCAAAATCTGAAAGTTGGCTGTTGATTGTATCAAGATCAACACTCTTCTTCAGTGCTTGCTTCCCTCGCTCCAAAGCATCACCGATAGTACGCTCATCATAATAAATTTTCCGTGCCTTCGCATAATCTGGAGATGACGTATCCAAAATGTCCAGAATGCGTTGTTTGAACAGAGTCAAATCTCGAGCATACCCTCGTTTTCCTTTGATACGAGCAGCGTTAATTTGATCATCCAAAACCTCTTTCATTTTATGTAAAATCCGCATATTCAGCTTTGGATATCCGTTGCTTCCTATAACGGTTGCATCCACTTCATTTGGCATTTGTGCAATTGCTTTTTTGTATGCTTTTTGGAATGCGGGGGTTTCTTGCAAGCGCGATAAATCTTCACGAACAGCATTTGAAATGGGAGAAGCTTTCGCCCTCTCATAAAATGGTTCAGCCTTTTTCTGTGCTTGCTTAATAATTTCTTCTTTTAAATTGAGCGTATCGACCTTTGGACCCAAAACCTCTGTCAAGGCATCACTTACTCGCTTATCACTGGCATATTGTCTTTCATTCAAACGATTACTTATGAGTGAATAGGTATCAGGATCTTTTTTTGCCGCCCTAAAAGCTCTTGCAGCAAGCCCATCATGAAGATCAATAATCATTGAATCAGGACCACGCTGTTTTAATGCTCTCTCAAGCTTATCAACCCCTTCATCGCCTAAAGTACGACTTACATCTCTAAGCGCTCTATCGCTTATTTGAAATGCCTCTTTTTCTGGCATTTGCGCTGCTTTTGCCGCCATTTCAGCTGGACTTATAGGTCCTCTCAATGCTGCTTTAAGTGATTTTGTCATAAAAGGTGTTACTTTGGATAACCCACTGGCAACAAATGGCGTTGCACCACCTAGCCCTGCACCAAACAGTGTGGTTGCTACAGTATCCTCTACCCCCTCCCCCTCACCACTACCCGCTATCCCCCCATAAATGGCTCCGGTTTTTGCTGCGCGCCCCAAGCTAAATTTTGCCGCCTCTTTGCTTGCAGCGGCTTTCATTGCTGCTTCACCTGCCGCTTTTGCCGCTGCCCGCTCTGCACCCTCAGCCAAAGCAGATTGCACCGCCCTTTCTCCTGCCGCTAAAGCTTTACTGGTTATTTGTGCTCCTGCCAGACCTGCTCTGCTCCCCAAGACAACATCAGCCCCAATTGCTGCACGAGCCGACGCCGTCGCAGCAGCAGCCCCTCCCGCAGGAGGAAATAGCGCAGAAGCAATTATGGGTGCCGCAGCACCCGTTAAATTCCCCGCAAGAGATGCATAAAAATGATCTCGGTTTGCCGCTCTTTGATAATTTCGCCATCGCTTTGTTACTTCATTATATTTTTTGACTGCTTCTTCATCTCCCATCCAATAATTAATAGGTCCCAGAGGTCCCGAAGCGAATACTCCAGCTATTTCATCATCATAGCCTAGGGTTAACCCGTGAAGCGCTCCCCAGCCAAAAGCACCAGCCGTACTTGGATGTGGATCATCTTCTTCTGTGATCGCATTATTTTCTGCAAAATAACCCTTTAGCCTTTCTTTATTCTTCGAGAAAAGCTCTTGCAGTTGTTCTGGTGTATAATCACTCACATGCCCTATGACTCTTGTATTTTTTCTATGAATGAGAGGGGGTATTAATTCAGCCATTGGTTTTTTCCTTAATGCGTCCATCTCGATCTATAAACAATATGCCTTCCGGCAATGCTTCTATCTGTTTTTCTAGTGAATCATTTGACTGTGCATGATTTCCCTTATTCCCCTTATAAGCATCTTCCCCATAAGCAGCGCGAACGAGTTCGCTTGTTGCCTCTGCACCACCAAAAAGGATTGCCCGCGTTGCTGCATTAGATTTATTAAAAGTCTCAATAACTGTTGTTAAAGACTCTTTCATTTGCTCTGATGAAAGATCTTGATTGAGTGCTGCTACAGAATTTTGCAATGCTTGCAATTCCATATTAGACAAATTCCCAAAGCCAGATGCGCCATTTGGTGAAAATGCTTTTGCTTTTCTTAAAGCGTCAAGACCGATATTTGCCTTCAATGAATCGAGCATATGCCCAAATTGTGCAGGCTCTGTTCCAGGAATTTTTGCTAACCAATAACCAATCTTACCAACAGTGTGTGGACTTTCATCAATTATTTTTCTTAATTTCTCTGCCGATGAGATTGCCAGATTTGCTCTGGTAAGCTGGTCCGTAATTTTCAATTGTCTTTGCTGGTCTTTAATTTCCTGTTCGCGCTGCTCTTGGATTAATTTATGTTCTGCACCACTGCCTGTAATTGGCATCGCACGTACACCACCGGCTGCATTTTCATCTTTAACAAGCATATAGCCAGCTTCAGGCTTTGACAGCATGCTACTCATATCCCCTCCTAGTCCAGAAGCAGTGGAACGTTGTCCCCCTTGTATAGGTATAATTTTCCCTGTGCTTGTTGAAACTTGGAAAGCCATATCCTCTGGCAATCCCTGTTCTGCCTTTTCTTCTGCTGTAAGTGTTCTATAACCTTCTTGAGGACTTAACGTGCTCCCTATGACCTTCTGAGCTAAATCTGGATATTGCGCAACTGCTTTTGCGTCTTCATCACTATATCCTTTTGAACGCAAGAAATCTAAAGTTTGCTGACTAGAACCTGTCTGAGGGCTTAATGTACTGCCAATAATTTTCATGGCAAGATCAGGGTATTGTATAATTGCTTGCGCATCTTTATCGTTATACCCCTTTGAGCGTAAAAATTCAAAAATTGGTCTATTTTGTGCACGTACATTATTGCCTTGCCGCATAATGATCGCTGCATTTGAAAAGCTTTCTTGCGGTGTTTTTCCAGAAGCCAACCCTGCAAAAAAATCCATGAGATGTTCGGAGAATTCTGATTTTCTAAAACGCTCCCATAAGCTGCTTGGATTTGCGTCTTTATGGATAAAATTTCCAACGGCGTTTACATAATCTGTTGCCTGATTAGAAAGATCATCGGATTTTAAATGTTTTTCTTCCGGCAAGTGTGCATTCAAATGTTTTTCTTCTCGTATTGGTGCCTCAAAAAAACTTTTTTCATCATTTTCTGAATCGTTTTTCAAAGGTTTTTCTGCCATAGATTTCCCATTAAATTGAGCAAGATAATCCATCGCCTCTTTTTGCTGTCGCCCTGCCTCATTCCCATCAGATTTATCTATGTTCGCACCAAAGGAAGATTGAGAAGGCAATGTTTCAACGACTTTTTGCTCTGAAATGCCATGCTTGTCTTGCTCTACAGCCTCTTTTGCTTTGACAAAATAATTTGAATAATCCGGCAAGGGAGGCATTTGGTTTTTTAAATCATCCGTAGACATAATCAATTCTGCTGGCGTTTTTTTTCCAACTTCTCCTCCTGTTTGAGAGCCACGAATAAGCCCACTAAAATCGACTTTTTCTGGATTATTAGACTCATCTCTAGCATCAAAAGGGTTTGTACTAAAAGCAGCACGTTCTAAAAAACTAGGCTTGTATCGTCCTTCAAATGGCGTAGTTTGGGGCGTAGAATGTTTTTGAAAAAGATATTTAGGTAACTGAAGAAGACCCTGATATATTAAAGGGCGCAAAACTTTTGGATTCGTAAATAGTGATAAAGTATTAAAGCTGTTCTGTTCCATCACTGCACCCTTTCCATTTCAAATCCAAGCTTGCCATAATCAACATGCAAAAAGCCTGTGGTATTATGTAAAAAAACGGCTTCGGGCTTTAACTTCAAAACGTCTTGTGCCATCACCCCGCGATAGCGCTCTGGATACCCCTTATAGTTGTATTCATAGAGTTTATAGCCATTTTTCTGCCCTGCATCTGTGATGTTTTCTTTTGCCCGTCTATCGCTAAGTCCAGCAAAAGTACCCAGTATGGTTCCAACATTCCCAATAATTTGCCATGGATTAGGTTTTGGTTGCGGAGTAAATAGGGTCTGTTGTCCCGTTTGCATTCCGTAATTTCCAGCAGAAGCCGTACCAGCTGCAAGCAGCTTACTTAACTGGTCCCAATCAAGATTATTCTGCTGTTCCCATTTTTGTCGCTGTTCGTCTAATTGTTGTTGATGATTGGCATCAAGCAAACCGCTGCCTGCCAATGCATTGATATTTGCCTGACTTTGACCTTGAAAAAAGTTATTAGCACCAGCCAACTGATTTTGATTGGCTTGATCAATAAGACTATTGGCATTCATCATATTATTGACGTCTTGGTTATATTGCTGTGACAACGCCCCTGTTGCTATACCACCTAACTCATCTGCCAAAACACCCGTGTGCGCACCAGAACCATAACGCCCTGCACCCGCCAATGAACTATTAATTGTGTTCGTCGCTTTATTTAATGCATTTTGCAGCGCTTCGTTAAAGTAAGGATTATTGCCTATCTCGTGACCAGAAGCCATGTTTTTTAAATTTTGGCTGGTTGAATTTTGTCCTGTGGCTAATCCATTTAAAGTACTGTTCTGATAATGAGAAGCAGCGTTGTTAAGCCCATTAATCGTATTTTTTGTTTGATCACTTAAACCTGCAACACGTTCACCATCATAAACGGCTTTTCCGCTGCCTTGATTATAAAAATTCATGGCATCTTGAGCTGCACGTTCAAAGATACCCTTTGCCCATTCAGGTGGTGCATTTGTTTGCGTGGTATTTTGCGTCGTCTGAATTGGTTTTGAACTTTTTCCCATATTAAAGCTGCTTTCTATATTCTAAAAGATTAACGAAATAGCCATGCGATTTAAGGGATTTTTCCCACCCACGCCGACCGATAATAATAAGTTCTTTTGCCCCTTTTTCTTTGTAATATGCTTCAATTTGGGGAATAAGCTTCGTTAGGAGTACTCCTCCTTTTCCCCCAAGCGTGACAATAACCGCCCGTAAAACTCCAGTGACAAGTTTCTGTAATTCTGTTGTAACATGTGCCATAAAGTTTTCATTCTCATCCACGATAATCCAGAGAAGCTTATCTCCTTTCAAAATATCGTTTAAAATGCTCTGCGTATTATAATCATCGGGGAATTTTTTCTGAAAATAAGATATTGATTTTATAACCTTATCCAAATAGGGCACCATTTGTTCAGCACTCCATTTTTGCGTGTTATAAATTCTAAAATTCATCTTATACCTGCAGGTTTTAGTGTCACATCAAAGCCTGTTATATGAGTCCATGGTGTGCTTTCTGGTATTCTAAGTCGCAAAGCATGATAACGAGCGCGTGAGCGAATATTGTACATCCCGCTGCTATAGCCAGCGTAACGTTCTTTTGCCCAATTTAATTGATTTCTATCATCAATGATAAAAGCAGCTCCAACGCTTAAAAAACCATTTGTCGTATCTGCTTGAACAAAAGCCTCACTCATAAGATTAATCTGTCTGCCTGTATCGCCTACAGTTTGTGAAGCAATGACAGCTTCCATAGGAGGACCAGCAAAAAAACCAAACCTATTGTCTGGAGTAAACGCTCCCAACATTGGCGCCCCATTTTGCCACATTTTACTATCAAGAGAAGCGTGTAAATCTTTCAAGCATGCTTGTACTTCGTCTAAGCCTTCTAATGTATAACCTGCCGCAAAGAGGGGAAATAAGAGAAGTATCTCGCCTTTAATGA
The DNA here is from genome assembly GCF_944896145.1 of Bartonella sp. B1098. NCBI lineage: Bacteria > Pseudomonadati > Pseudomonadota > Alphaproteobacteria > Hyphomicrobiales > Bartonellaceae > Bartonella > Bartonella sp. B1098. Next base: position 268,736 of record NZ_CALYLP010000002.1, read on the forward strand.
CGCTCCATATTTGCAAGAGCCAATCATAAACATAGATATTCATCCCCATAATATCGTCATTTATAGAAAAATAAACACGCGAATAGACTGGATCAATACAAGCTTTCATCTCATCAATGGCAAAGTTATTGTAAAGCGTAAAGATAGTTTTATCGACTTTGCCAAAACCAATAGGTAACATCTCACCTGCATTGTTGATTTGATAAAACCCATCATCAGAGACAAAAAAAGTATAGTCTCCACGGCTTGCAATTGCGCTGCTGCTTTTTGCTCCTATTTTGTCTTTTATTTTTACAAAACTAAATATTATTTTAGACCCTGGAACAAAGGTTGCATGATAAATGGCAGAACGCATAAAAATCAGCGGATTGGTTGCTTGTGTAGACCCTTGAACAAACTCACCATCGGGAAAATCTTGATAATCGCAACTTTTCTCACCAACCTTCCAATGTGTTGCATCATTAAGACCAGACCAGTGAACACGATTTGGTTTATCTGTTAATTTCATCAAACAGACAAAATCTCCCCAAATACGAACAAGTCCAGCACGCGGGGGATTGCCTCCTAAATCATCAAATCTATCTGCTGTTTTTAATGCCAATATTTGCGGCGTATCATTGTTATTAACAGCAATGATGTAATCACCAAAGACAGCAAAAGACCAAGGGGCTGTTTCATTAGCATGATAGGGTTCGCCAAACTTGCTCACATCTTTCCAGCCGCGTGTGCTGTTATCATATTCGTAAAGCTTTGTTGATGTTCCGACAATGATACGCACACCACTCAATGAGCGTACTGCATAGACCCCTAAAATAACATCCGGAAAAGATTCTGAAACCGGTGCAACTTTGGGAACTGGAATATAGGAATTGGGTGCAGGCAAAACGTTGACGATCTCACAAGAATAACCCGTATTAATAAATGCAACATCTGGTCTAAATTCAGCAATAGGAATAAAAGTCATCAGAAATCCGTATGTTGAATTTTCAATAAATTCTTGCGCCGTGAGGTCTCAATTTGAAGCGCATCGAGTTGCTCTTGAAACATAGCAAAAGCTGCCGCTGCCATCTGTGGTTCTTTAATAATATTCGTATAAATTTCATATTTTGCACGTGTTTTAATCAGTTCATAGGCTTCCAAAAACCATATTGAAGCTTCTTGTACACTCTCAATATCTTTTATTCTGATAGGATCAAGAAGTAGCCTGATAGAATAGACACGGTCTGGAGTTGGATACAAAATAAGCTTTTGTTCAAAATAACTGTATCGCGTAGGCATGCCATGGTTACAATCATTCTCAAAGTTCTCAATCACGAGTGGATCTGTATGTAAAAGTTTCGATTTGCTGTGATTATCCTCATAAATGTAAGCATCAACAATGCGAACAGCAGTCGAAATAACTGGATTTTCCTCGGCTCCATAACGGCTTTTCCCTTTGAGAGTGGTCAAAACAACTTCGCGACTTTCATTAAAATAAAAAGGCAATCGTTCACAAAACCGAATAGCTGAAAATATTGCCTTTTGAACTTGATCAACATATTCATCTGTTTGATCATCTATTTCATCTTGGATATCATTCACCATCTGAATGAAATTTTTATCATGAGGAACAAGGGTCTGTTTGTCGCCAATCGGACCACCTGTCTGTACTATTATTGTCATATTACTTTCTTCCAAACATGAGGGGGCGTGCAAAAAACAAACGTCCCCTTATGCCTTTAAATTTGTGCCTTTAACGATTGGTATAAAACTCAACAATCACCTCAGCTTCACCTTTGGTGCTTTTCTTGTCTCGTGTCATATAAATCGCATTTTCAGCTTCTAATGGAACCTCTCGTTCTTCCATGGCTATGTACATATCGCCATTGATAGTTTGCAAAAGATTTATATCTCCATAATCATCACCATGAGGCTCTTTTCCCAATGTGGCTGTTACGTCTTCAAAGTCTGTTATGGTATAAACTTTAATGCTTTTGATAAACGCTCCTCGAGGGAGAACACCAATTTTCGTTATCAACCCTTGGTCTGTACATTTAACACGCGAGCGTAAAAAACTAACCTGCTGCGTACAATTGTTGCGTCCTTGCAAAACAGGCGGCAATCCCTCATCTATCATGGCAACGCTTTCCACGCTTTCATCAGTTTCCGTTGTAATGGTAGGATTTTCTGCCATCATTATCATCCTTTCATGAAGTTAAAATTGTTAGCTTGCTTCAGCAAAAGAAGGGATAACAATCGTGCTAAAGTCTTGTCCCCCTTGATCAGAATGGGGCAAGGTATAGCGTGATTTTTTCATGCCGATAATGGTCTTTGCAGCCAAACCAAATTCACGTTGATAATCAAACAGTTCTTCAACAAGTTTATAACGTGTACCGCCTTTCCCATCACCTCCTGTTGCTCCATTACCAACGCGCCCATAAGCCATAATCACGCTTTGCGCTCCAAGCAACACGGCACGACGAACAGATGTTACAGGTTCCCCTGTCTTTGAATTGATACCATTTGGTACATGCTCTGCTTCACGCAAGATGACACCGTTATACATACCCAGAGAGCCATCAAAAATTGGGTTTTGAGACCTTGCGCCATCGTAAGCTGCTTTGGTAATGTCTAACCATTGCCCGCTCTTTGTATTGGTACGCAATTGGGTAACCTGTGTTGGGTGGAGATACATTACATAAGCGGATTTTCCATCAACACGAACAGGGCGCAAGCGTGGATTAGCAAGTTTAGCGCGTTCAACAGCTTGATCTATAAGATCTAATGTAAAAACATCCTCTTTTGTAAGCTCTTCATCCGTTTTTTTCTTGCTTGGACGAATAATACGCAATTTGCTTGGCTCTAATGGTGCATTAAAACCATAATGCACCGGTTTAAGGGTTATGGTGCGTCCTTCAAAATGAATCCATGGTGCTGTATAACCTGCTGCTTGAATGAAGAACATCAAACTTAAACGGTCTGCATACCAATCAACAAGCCCATCCTTTGCTTCTGTTCGTAAATTAAATAAAACACGTTGTTGATCAATAGTTCCTTCATATTTTACGCGGACAGCATGAGAAAGCTCATTGATGCGCACCGTTTCATTCATAAATTGGAGTGCTTCTTCATTGCCTTCCAGCGTTTGTCCCTCGCTAACGCCATCCCCCATAAGTTGAACTCGTAATCCGCTCGTCACAGAGTCACCAGCGGATTTTCCTAACATATCCAATACTTGAATAATGCTGTTTTTGCCTTTTCCCATCAGCGGTGCAATGGGCAACGCCTTTGAGGTTTCTGTGTTTAGCATCTTAGCCCAAATGCCAACGGCTAATGGGTCATTGAGCTTTACTTCTGTTACTGCCATTTCAATCAATGCCTTTCTTGGTTTTTAAAACTCGCCTTGCGGCACCTCCAAACGATAACAATCACTTGGATTCTCTCTGTTGCGCCACCGCGCACATCTTCACGCTCTGCTCATAATTTGTTCAAATTTTTCAGGATTTTTCTCAACCCATACAGCAAATTCGGCTTCTGGCATGGAAAAGAGCGTTCTCACATCCATACCGCCTGTTGGAACTTGTCCGCCGCGCGCTGTAAGTGTGCGTGCTGCTTGAGAGCGCTCTTGAAGGGCTCCTACTTCGTCCCTTCCCCCTACTTCATCCTTCATTGGTGTTCCACTATAGCCAAAAGCCTTTGCTTTTTGCACAAGCACCTCGATTGGGTTTATGCCGGCTTTTTGACATTGCTGACATATTTGACGCAGTTCAACACCAATTTGTTGTTGGCGTGCCATGGGGTCGTTCCATTGCGGATAAAGACCTGCTTGTGCCTGTAGAGTATTGTCTGCTATTTTATAGAGATAATCGGTGATACTATCTAAATCTGGATATTTATCTTGCACCTGCGCTTTGGCTTGTTCAAAATAATCCCCTAATTGCTGGCGTTCATATTCTTCTTGCCTCACACGTTCTTGGCTTTCTCTCATCAGAGAAAACTCATCAAGCAATTTCTGTTGTTCCTGTACCTTATGACTAAGCCATGCCACATGTGCTTTTGGATCATCTTCTAGAGTGGGGACATTTTCATCACGGTGTCTTGCCGCCTCTTCTTGCATTGCTGCATATTTTTGCGCAAACTCAATGGCAAGTTCACGCGCTTCTATGGCATTTTTCTCTGCCTTTTGGCGTGCTTGTCGTTCTTGCTCTAGTTTATCATCACTTGGCTGCTGTTGAGGTGGTTCTGCTAATGGCTTTTCAGAACTTTCCTCTGCTTCAAACACCTCTTCAACTTGCTCTGGCTCAACCAACTCAACAGGATGATCACTAGCGAAATGTTCATCATAGATTGCTTGCTCTTCAGGTGTAAACTCTTCTTCCATATTCTCTTTTGCTCCTTTAATAGATTCGCGCTCTTTCGGTTGTTGCTCGATACTGTTCCAACTGCGCTCGATACGCTTTTCGCTCTAGGTCACGCTGCTCTATCTCGTTTTTTGCCCGTTGAAGTTCGAGCTGCATGCGCGCTTGTTCTTGTTTCAAGAAAAGCTCAATATTTTTCTGCTGCAACGCTGCTTGTTTCTGCTGTGCATCGAGTTGATAAAGTGTTCCCTTTGCTTGGCACTCCTGTTGTAAAGCTGCAATCTTTGCTTGTTGTTCTGGCGTTAATTGTGCTCCTTGTCTTTGTTGCATCATCTCCTGCTGTTGTTGTTCTTGTTGTGCCTGCTGTGCTTTTGCCGTTAAATTTGCGACTAATGTTGCCGGTAATGGCGAAAGCTTTAAAAGATCTGGAATCATCTCTGGTGTTAAGAAACCACCAAGCAACGGCAACATCTGCGTAATTGCTGCAAAAGTTCTCTCTTTTTCATTGGGGCTTGTTGGTGAATCATCAACAATAATGTCGTATTCAAGCGTCGTTACAGCTTCACGGGTTAAAGGCACATACTGCGCATTTTCTGGTCCAGAAATACGTACCAAACGACCATCGGAAAGATAGTTTTGAATAAGATAAAGGATAATCTTTCCCTGTCGACAGCGATAAAGTTTCAGATTATCAAATAAGCCTGCAAGCAAATTAAGCGTTGATTGCCGACGTGTATTTTCCAACACATTTGCTTGATTAACCTCTCTTGTGCCGATAAACTCTGCCGATAATCCTGTTACATGCGTTATCGCTTCACGCGATTCATTAAACAACTGAAAGAAGCCGCTAGGGAATTGTGCACTTGGCTTTGGCTGGATTTTTCCTCCTGTAAGCGCCCCGTTTTTAACCCAAGTAATGGTATCGGTTCGTGCCCAATTTTCGAGTGCTTGGCGCTCATCATCAAACGCGCCTCGTTCTGCCATCAAGCCCCCTTTGGCTTGACTATTCAGAATATACATAACCTGACTAAAATATTTATTCGACCATTTTTGCGGATCTTTTGCGGGGCGAACAATTCCGTAAAACTGGTTCTTCAGTTTATCCAACGTGCCTGTAATACATTCCCAGCCAAGCTGCCCATCAGGCGCTAATGGTTTATCAGGCTTTGCTAAAAGACGCCGTCCCAAAAAAGCGCGTCTTACCACTTTTTTATTAAAACACACCCCTTGTAGTTGTGGTATTATCCTTTGAAGCTGTTCGAACTCTTGTTTGCTATAATTGCGCATCTGTCCTGTTTGAAGATCAGGCGCCTTGAAATAAGCTTCGTATTCAAACCAACGGCATTCAACAAGTGTAACATAGCGTTTTCCAGTAAATGACTCTGATGATGATGCAGTATTGGAATCCTCATGATAGGCATCAAGTGATGCACGATACTCCTCACAAGCAGTTGTATCATCAATTGCCCAATCGGCATGAAGATCTTCAACTGCCACATCAGGAAAAAGACTTTTAGCATCCTCAATGGTTTTACGGTCAACATACCACATACGCTGTGCATCAATGAGATTGGGTCTTACGGCATTCGCATCCCATACCATTTTCAACGGATCTAAACGCTGGACAGCGGGAGTTCCTTCAGGATCTGTTTCATAATCAAGTCTGGTATCTGTCCAGCCCATGCCACAAATGATCATATCCTGAAAAGCATCGGAATCGGCATATTCCGCCTCTGCCTCATCACGAAACCATTCTGCTGCTCCGGTTAGCAATTCATTAGATATGGCTGCTCCCACTTGCCGTGGTTGAAACTGCACTTCACGCTTGTTGTTACGCTCTGCCCCAACAATTGCATTAACAAGGGGTGCAATGCGATTAAAGGTCATGACGGGGCGCCGCTGCGCCTTTAAAACCGCAAGATCTTCCTCTGCCCATTGACGACCATTATAAAAATCAAAATCTTCACGCGCCTGTTCACGCCATTCATTAACGTGTTCAATATCTTCCTTATACCAAGATTTTAAGCGCCTATAGAGTTCATATTCATCAAAACATGTCGTTTTTTTATAGTTATGACTTAGAATGCCATCCATGATGCCGCTTCTCTTTCCATAGTGCGATAACGTTCTTGTTGCGGTTTAATAAGTGGTGCTTCATAAACAATGCACATAAGTCCAAAGGCATCCGCACCATGACTGGACCAATCATGCTCTGCCCCCAAACCAATGCCCCGCTTCTCATCCCATTTTTCATGATACCAACTGAGTGCCTTACGACCCGCTACGGTCGTTTCCTCATTAAACCAAACAGAAGGTAAAATACGCCGCACTGCCTCTATTCGCATTTTGACAGCACCAGCCCCTTGATTGGGAATGACTTGCGTTTCAAAACCCGCATCATTAAGAGCACTTTCAAAACTCACATTGTGCACACGGTCTCTAGTCGCACCATCATGCGGCAAAACCATCAGTGCCTTCTCATAACCATTTTGCCGTAACCAGCCGATATGTTCCGATAATGGCTGCCCTTGTGCCTCGTAATAATCCAGCACTCTGATCTCTCTGCCAACAAATTGTGCTATCCAAATCGCTGTGGCATCTGCCTTAGCACCCGTCCCCCCAATATCCCAAAAGGCGCGTATCTGCATTAAAGGATCACGGGCAACACGCCCTATCCGCCCCTCTTGCTCGGCTGCTAACATTTCCTTTTGGTAGTAAGCCCCTTGAACCGCTGTAAGATAAGCCCCTTCCCAGATATGCTTATAAGTCTCTGGACGGTTTCTAAGGTCATCAAGCCGCGCTTCATTCAAGATCTTGGGAAACTTCGGATTATCGGACCAGTTGATCTCAACACGTTTAATGGCTTCATTATCCGAAAAGCGAAATCGTTTCTCAACTGGTGCATTATCCCGTAACGGATTCCATGTTACCCATAACTCGGCTCTCCAGCCCTCTCCCTCTTCACGCAATGTTGGAATAAGCGTCTGCCAAGCTGTCTCTGTGACCGGCTCTGCCTCATCAACCCAACAGAGTAAAATACGCCCCATGGACTTGATACTTGCAATATTACGGTCCAGTCCACAAAACTGAAAGGCTATACGCCCATCATTCGACTTAATCGAAGCCTCTCCAACCTTGTAATAGCTCTTTAAAAAATCGTGCGATTCAATAGCACGCTTAATTTCCTCCAATGAACTTTCTGCCAACGAATTTTGAAACTGACGCGCACAAAGAATAGTCCCCGATATCCCTTGCATGCCAAATTGATAGCCTTTTAAAGCCGCCATCAAAGCAAATGATCTTGTCTTGCCAGACCCCCGTCCACCCCAAGCTGCTCGAACCAAAGCATCCCCTGCAAAAAGTGGAATAAGCTTCGGTACGATCTTAATCTGTCTTGTCGTCATTCATTAAAGGCGCTATTTCCACACGCCCTATCATTTTAATTGCTTCGCCATCTTCCCCTGTCACTTGCAAAGGCAACACCTTACCAAGCAACGCTAAATAAGCAGCAGGGCATTTGAGTGCTTGCTTTTCCAAATAAGAGATCAACCCTTCCTTGCCATACTTATTGCCTGCCAATTCAGCTGCTTTAATAATTGCCTCTTTAAGAAGACGTGTATTCTTATTCGGTACCCCTTTGACACGCCCTTGCCCTGCTTTCGGTGGCATTCTTTTTGGCTGCGAAGTCACCTCTGTATTTTCTGCTGTCATCAAATACTTTCTCCAGATAACAAAAAACCCCGCAAACGCAGGGCTCTAAACAATCATATCATTATAAAAGGGGTTTAACGAGAAACGATCTACTGTAATTTTGGACGCAATTCGACTAGTACAGCAGCGTTATAAAACACCATTATTTACCCCATGTCAACAAAAAAATCACGATATTGTATATTTTTTTATTTTTTTCTCTAAATCTAGTATCTTTTATAGCCAAAATCTCGTAATTGCCTCATCTAAACGAATCAATTATACAATTGAGGACTGCTAAAAAGGGGAGGAGAAATGTGGTTTTTCAAAAAAGCAGATTTATGCAGAATTAAAAAGACATTTACACTAATTTTATTTTTACCACTCTTTGCTATAATTGGCTTGATGATATTGGGTTTTGATCCCTTCGGATTAAACAACGAACAACAAGATAAATTAATTGTACCAATATTTGTAGCATTTGTATCGTATTTCTTGATACTAAGTGCATGTGCAAGAGAAGAAAAGCTAAGTTTAAAAGATGAAAATATTGACAGCGCATTTTATGAGCTCTTGTCCCTCCAATTCCAAACAGGATGCTATACAGCTATGGCAGCAACCTTTGTATTTTATCCTGTATTAGGAATAGCATTTTTAGGAGTGTTAATTTTTATTGCTATAATACAAAATTTAGATGAAATTGTAGGGATCGTAGCGATTATAGCATTGATATTAATTTGTCTTATAGCGTTTATAGCGTTGATCAAATTTATTTGGAAAATTGTCTAACGATCAAAATATTTATTAAGTCTTTTCCCCTAATCTTTAATATATACTTAAACTTCAACCATAAAAGAAATAATGAATTATTTATCAGTAAAAAAAATAAGTTACTTATTAGTCATAGTAATCAGTGGGCTTTTTCTTTCTGATTATGCCAAAAGTGAACAGATTTTTACTCATTATCAGTCTTCTACTACTGATGAAAATTTACATGAAAAAATTAAAGTTGTGCAAAAGGAATACGTAGTAGCACAGCACCCAAAAAAGATTTTATCAGATAGTGGAATTAATCAATATAACATTTCGTTTTCCGCTGTTTCTGATTATGAAAAACCTCGAAGGCGCATAACATTTGATGATTTCATAGTTGTAATAGTAGTACTCATATTTATCAGTATAATGTCCATTATCATTAATTTACTTTGGCGTTTTAAATTAAAAATTCCTGCTTATTTATTTTTATTAACAACCGCCGCAGTTAGTTGTATGATATTACTCCTTTTAATCCTTGATTAAAGATTAAAATATTTTATAAAAGATTTTCCTTAACTTTTATATATATTTTTTCTATGTCTAACAGCCAAAACTAACACGACAAGCTCTTTATCATAAAGATCACACAATATCCTGTAATCTCCTACACGATACCTCCATAAACCTGATAACTGACCTCTTAAGGGCTTACCTATTGCACGCACATCCTCGAGAAAAGCAACATGTTGATCTAAAAAAACAACAATCCGACGTGCTTCTTTTTTATCGCATTTTTTAAAAAAAACTGAGAGCTTTTTTTTCATCTCTAATCGTCCAAGCCAAGCTCTTTCCTCACCTCTTCAGAAATAAAAAAGGTGCTTTTTGCACATAGAATAAATTATTTTTCCTAGTATTTAGAAGACGTACAGAAAACACTTCACGCCATGCTGCTTACTTTAACATCGTTCAGATGCGTAAACAAAACTACGTGAGAAATGTTGCTAGCTTAGCAAGGACTTCATTCATAATCATGGGAGGGACTGTTTCCATTTTTTTACCCTGACGTGCTCCAATATCAAGAGCACGTGGCTGGTCACAACGTATCACGCCTGTTGTATGTAGTCCTGCTCCCATTAATGAGACAGCAAAACCTGCTGTTCTAGCAAAATTTCCCCCGCTTGTTATAGGTAAGACAATGGGTGTTTTCGTTACACGATTAAACGCTTCTGGTGATACAATCAGTACAGGACGCGTTCCTTTTTGCTCATAGCCAGAAGATGGATCAAGAGATACAAGCCAAATTTCGCCCCGCTTCATCACAAGAGCTCTCTACCAACAGGTTTAGCATCAAACCACTCCATATCCTCATCTGCAAAATCATCTGAAGGATTGCATTGGGCTAACAATTCATCAAGAGTATAACTTGGAAATGTTTGTGGTTTCACAATCAATTGTCCATTATCAACAGCCAAACCAACTTGCGTATTTTCAGTAAGATGAAGAACATCAAGCAATGCTGGCGGTATGGAAAGCATCACTGACCCTCCAACTTTACGTAATTTTGTTGTATGCATAAAACGCCCTCTCTAAAATATTATATAAAAATATAACATTTTAAAAGCTATTTCAAGAGCTTTTGATGCTTTTATAAAAAGACGCGTAAAACATTTACCATTTATTTTTTTGGTCAAAATATTTCTGGAGAGCATTCAGAGCAATTCGCAAGGATAACACAAGATGTGGCAATGTTTGATCTTCTACAACAAGATATTGTAAAGCTCTATGAAGATTATACTGTTTATAGAGACGCTGTGCCTCTCTTACCACCTCTTGTATATTTGAAAACTTCTCTGTTGCACGTTCAACCCACTTCTCTCTTGCTTTGTCATCAGAAGATGATGGCATTTCGTCATAAATAGCGCTTGGCAAACCTTTTGCACACGAATAGTCATTTTTCACTTCAAGATATTTTTGCGCTGCATCATACTGGTCTTGGGTAAGCACACCTTTTAAACACAGCCGCCCAACATAAGTACCAGAAAGCGGATTTTTAGCCTCTTCTATGGTCAAGCAGAAGCGCTTTGCACGCATTTCAATTGCCAATTGATTAACAGGATCTTGACGTACTGTTACTTGTGAAGTGTAAGCATCTTGCTTTCTCATACATCCCCTCATCTATGGAAACTCACATTTTTTTCTTTTTGCTATATCTTTAAATCAAAACGGCATGCTGTCATGAGCAGATATGCCATAATCATCAGTACCTGAAGCGATAGCATAGCTTTGAGAAGTGATAGATGAAGGAGTGGATTGCTCTTTTTTTGCATCAAGCAACTGCAATTCGCCTTTGTATTGTGACAAGACAATCTCTGTTGTGAAGCGGTCAATACCGTTTTTATCTTGCCATTTACGAGTTTGTAATTTTCCTTCTACATAAACCTTTGAACCTTTGTGTAAATATTGAAGAGCAATTTTTGCCAAATGTGGATTAAAAACTACCACGGAATGCCATTCAGTTTTCTCTACTTTTTGATTGGTATTTTTATCCGTATAGCTCTCAGAAGTAGCCAACCGAAAATTGACGACTTCAGCACCAGAATTCATTGTTTTGCTTTCGGGATCTGCCCCTAAATAGCCAATTAAGATCACTTTATTCAACATGTTTGTAAGTTCCATTTGATTTGCATTTTATATACGTAAAATCCTATCATAATTTGTTTATTTTTTCAATTATTTCAATAAGATAATAACATTTTTTTAAGTATTATCACTATGAACGGCATTAATTTTGTTAAAAAACAGTTATAAGTAACTGAATATACGCTGTTAGTACTAACTTAACTTCACTTAATCGCTTGCATTTTCATTTGTTTTTTATAGCAAAACAAAAGCCGCATCCATTTAAGACGCGGCTTTTTTCTATAAGGCAGCCCTCCGCCCCTTATTTAGACTGTTTTATCTAAAGTTTGTTCACTACCGTCAGTATCATCACAAATCTTTTGCTTGCCATTAATAACGGCATTGCCATAAATTTTGACACCCTCTGCAATAATAGACCTGTTAGAAACACATGCATCATCATAAATTTCTACTTTTTCATAAATACGAGCATTCTCATAAACACGTGCATTGCCATAAATCTTGACATCTTTATAAACAGCCGCTTTCCCATAAACCTTAGCATTATCAAAAATATGAGACCCCTCACAGACATGAGCAGATCCTGATACTTTAGCATTGCCATAAACAGAACCCTTTACATAAGCACTATGCCAAACTTTTGCATCGTCATAAATTTTTGCCCTTATAGAAATAAAGGCTTTGCCATAAACCACGGCATTGTCACAAACTTGACCACAAATTTTTGCGTCTCCATAAACCTTAGCATTATCACTAACCACGCACTTGCCATAAATTTTTCCCTTGTTACGAAACCACACGTCACTACAAATGTTGGCATTATCATACACATGGGCATTGCCATAAACATGGGTATCGCGACCATAAACCCTAGCTTTTCCATAAATCTTGGCATTGCCATAAACTTTGGCATTATCAGCAACAGCAGCGTCATTACGTATTTTTGCATTTTCAGAAATGACAGCATTCATAATAACCATAGCATTATCATAAACCCAACAATCCCCATCATGAGAGAGGTTATCTTCCCTTTCAATAAAGCCGCCAAGGTCTCCAGCCTTGACATCATCAAAATCTCTTAAAGCACGAATGCGATAAATGTTTCTAGGTTGACGGGTTTCAATATCGTAAACCTGTTTTGTTCTGCCTGTAAATTCATATTTTTTCATTGGAATTTTTCCTTAACATAAAAGTTTCTATTGACACCTTATAAGAGCGTCGGGCGCTAGAAACACGGTGTTAAGTCCGCTGTATGCTTTCCCCTAAAAAGGGTATTGTATGACATAACCACACCCGACAAAATCATTATATGCTAGTCATAACATAAAAGACAGCCAGTATTTTAAGAATTGGAAAAACCTTATCGTGGTTTGTCCGCTTAACACCAAGTGTTTCTACACACTTGGAATTTTTCTAAACGAACTTTCTTTCGCTGTCAACATACCTTTGCGATTTTTTTCACTTTTTTATTCTGATATTTACTCAATTGAATATCCACTGCTTTTTCTAGCTCTCTGTCTATCTCTTCACTCGATAATGGGTAACCTCTCTCACCATCATTCGTTATCTCACAAATCAACTGATCATCTTTTGTACGTTTTTTGATTTTCGCATTTAACTCCTTTATCAACGCTTCATAATTCAAAACGCTTTTTGGTAAGTTGCCACCGTAAACCCACGCTTTCACTTGCGCCTTGGTACTGTAATCAACATTCGCAGGCATCTCATGGTATTGACCACCATCGAATTCCTCGTATTCTCTTGCACCATCTTCATATTCGTAAAGGTTGTAAAAATACTCTGCTACTCCCAATCCCCATGGGGCATGTCCTACCGCTGTTGCCACAAACTTTTTTTGTATGGGCTGTTTACGGTTTATTAAGGATAAATGTTTTAAAATGGGCATGTTTTAATTCTAACTTTACCTATGAGCTTATTTGTCTCAAATTTGACCGTACAGAGCGTTTTGTATTGCGGATATGTTCTTCATCATAAAAATCTTTAAATCGCTCTGTACGACACCTTTTTAGCTGTTTAAACGCATATCTAATCTCAAAACAATCAGCACTTTTCACTATTTTGCTGTCTTTAAGCCGCTTTTGAATTGTTATCATGCTCTTCGCTAGGCTTTCCTATTCTCGTGAATGAAATGCGTTTACCACCCAATGCCTTGTTGCGTGTATTTTCAACAGCGATAAAAACTTTCTCAGCAGCTCCAAGAAGACTGCTTTCCAAATCACGACAATACCGTGCAAGATCAGCAGATGAAGGAACAAACGTCGTTGACATGCCTTTGGCTTCTCCACGTATAAGATTTTTAACAGCCTGCAACAAAGCCCATAACGAAATGCCTTTAAGAGCAGCAATATAAGCCTTTGCACGTGCCTCTGCATTCGAAACTTTTTGCATTGTCAAACCACCTTCAAGCACATCAAGAGCCTCTGCAATGTCTTCAACAGACGCTTTCAAGGTAAGTAAGTTTTGGATTGTCTGATAGGTTGTAAAAGCTTGTTCCTCTAGTGCTGGTGTCAATTGCACGCCATTGATCAAGGTCCATGGATATTCCATTGTGACGCACTTCACCATCTGATCTGCAATGTTTTGAAGTGGATTCGCTAAATCCTGCTTCACGGATAAGGTTACGGATTGCCTCTCCGGTACCACCACAAGTTTTTTGATCTTTTGAAAAGTTTCCATATTGTTTCTCCCTTTCTAATTTTTCCTTTTTCTTGGCTAATGCCCCTATAGGGCTCGTAATCCAATTGTACCAAGTCATTTGCCAATCGCGTTTTTTGGCCTTGGAATATGGGTTGGCTTCCCAATAATTGGTAAATCTTTCAAATTCTAATAACGCCTCATCATGCGTTAACCCTTTATCGATTGCGTATTGCAAATTAGGTTCGAAATCAGCAGGCAATCGACACTCTCGATTAGTTTTCGCTCGTTTTGCTTTTTTCGGAACGCTTTCTTGCTCGTGAATGGGTGATTGGTTTTCTGATGATGTTTCGATTAGCTCTGATTGGCTATCAACATCATCACACTCGATTGGCTCGTCAACCAAATCGATTGTTTCTAAATCTTCAAACTCAGTTTCTTTTTTTGATAAAACGATAGTTTTATTTTTTTTATATATATTATTCTTATTCTTTATAGCTTGATTTTGCTTGTCGTTTGCTTCAGCAAAAAAAACGTTTTGCTTAATTTTTGCTTCAGCAAAATCATTATTTTGCTTAACGTTTGCTTCAGCAAAATTATCAACGTGTTGTTTTATATTACTTTTCGCTTGTGCGCCTTTTTTACCAGCTTCACTACGAACTCGCGATATGTAGTCTTTTTTATCAGCAAAATCTTTTAGCTCTTCTTCAACACGCCTATTCCACAATCCATCATCTGTCTCAATAAGTTTATCATCACTTATTAAATATTCGACAATAGTTGCAAACTTTTTCTGCGAACAATTGCAAGCGCGTGCAAGCGTTTCAAAATCTGTTTTAATTGGTGCTTTCTTATCATACATGCGAACAAGAAGCGTTATATAAACACCCCGTTGTTCCAATGTCATTCCATCTGTACCACTAATCCAGTCATACAAATTAAATCGTATCCACGGCATCCCATTAGACATGCCCGCTCTCCCTTTCTTTAATTAAATGTAAAATCGCTAAAGCATCCGCTTCATTATCATCACAAGGCGCGTGTCCTTTTGCACGCATTGCCTCTATAATCTCTTCTTTCGACGCATTCCCCTTGCCCGTCGTCACTTTCTTAATCGTACAAACCGGTATCCCCTCATACGGTATCTCATGATGTTCACACCACGCCGTTAACGTTGCTAACAAACCACCGTAAACATGCGCTGCATCGGTTCCAACATGACGCCTCACCTCTTCAAAATAAACCGCGTCAATGCTACCTGCTGTCTGCTTTATTTCTGTAAGCCATCTCTTAAAGCGTAAATAACGCATCCCACCGCCTTCAAAACGGCGTGATTTAAAATGTTCTGTATCGCTTGTTATGTGACCATCAGCACCGCATATAGCCCACCCCGTCTTGGTCCCTAGATCAAGACAGAGAATGGTTTGTGCATGCGTGATCATAATCCCCCCTTAAGGCTGTTGTGTATTTATCTGCACGCCATGATGACATGCACAGTGATTAAGCTTTTAAAAATTGTGCTGTTGGTGCTCGTTATTATCTGTAGGAGTAGGTGTAAAAGCAGATACTTGAAATGATATAGTCTCATATGATTGCCCTCCATAAAAAAACGAGAAAAAATCTTCTGCCTTAATCGGTGCTCCAATTCTTTTGGCTTCATTTAAAAGAATTGGGATATGTTTTGTCGGAATTCTCCCACCAGTTCCACCTTTTGATACAGGACGCAGCCAGACATACACACGTGTTCTATGAACTCCGAGCAACTGAGACACCCTACGAACTCCACCTAACAGATTTATTATTTCATAAAATTGTTTCATAGCCCATTATGTAGCGATTATAAAAACAATGTCAAGAAGGAAAATTGATAATGAAATTACATGTTTCTAAATTAGAAAATGACGATTGTATACAACGTACCTACAATAAAGATATGACAATAAGTATTTCGCAATGGCTACAAAATGCCTTATCTGAAGCTGGATTAAGCCAATCAGAGCTTTCAAGACGGCTAACAGCTTCTTTAGGTCGCTCTATAGATCGTGCTGCCGTCAATAAAATGCTAAAGGGAACAAGAGATATTTCTGCTCGAGAATTATTAGAAATATCAAAGCTTACAGGCGCTTCTATTCCCACTAATCACTTAGTTCCTTTGATTGGATCTGTAGGAGCCGGCGGAGAAATAATCGCTATAGATTCTGGTTGTCTAGAAGAAGTAGAAGCCCCACCTTCTGCTCCTAAAGGAACTGTCGCCGTTCGGGTGGTAGGTGATTCTATGTTTCCAGCCATTGAAGAAGGAAGCCTTCTTTTTTATTCCTATCATCTGCCACCAGAGGATCTTATTAACAACCGCGCTATCGTAAAAACTAAATGTGGAAAAGTTTATATCAAAGTATTACGTCTCGGAAAAGAAAAAGGGAAATGGGTTTTATCCAGTATAAATGGAAAATATGCCGATATCGTAGATGTAGAATTAGAATGGTGTGCACCTATCGACTGGATTAAGCCAGCCAGAATATGAATTAATATTTTTATACTTTTCTTCAAGTAAGTCTTTAATTTATCATTTTTAAAAAAAATTTTCAAAATCGCTACATTTTTTTATTGACTTTGTTTTCAAAATCGCTACATTGGTATCCATAAACCACAAACAAACAATCGCCACGAGGCGTCAGGGAGGGGAAATTATGGAAAAGCCAATTCTTATTAATTCCGATGAAATTCTTTTAATCTACTTCGATAAAGATCAACACATTGCAGAAGGTGGACCACTTGATGCAAGCCAAATTCTAAGCATTGTTTATGGAGTAGATGATGTTATACAAATCTTTCGCATAAATCCTTCTGAAAAGAGTTGTGAAGACATTTCTGAAGAGATGGCAGAAGCATATGTAAAAGAAAATATCGAACATCTCTATGAGGAGAGGAAAGTTCATTACTTTATACGCGAAAGTGATATCTACAATGAAATTTTAGAAGAGATCGCAGAAGAAAAATATGAAGACGAAATGTACGGGACTTATGAACAACAGCACCGTTTAACTCCTTGGGATGTCCTTCCAAACTACCCAAGCTATACGTCACGTTTCTAAAAGCACCCCTTTTTCAAAAAATTATCACACAAACCAATGCCGTTCTTTTCAAGAGCGGCAAAGGGAGAGTCTAACTTAAAGGAAATAAATCATGGAAAAAAAATACGAACTTACCGATAAAACAATCGAAGTTGATGGTCACACTCTCCACCGCATACGCGCTTTAAGAGACTTTGGAGATATTAAGACTGGTGATCTAGGTGGCTTTATTGAACATGAAAGGAACTTAAGCCATGAAGACGACTGTTGGATTGCTAATAATGCTTGGGTTTATGATTATGCACGTATCTATCATAATGCCAAGGTTTATGACAATGCTAAGATTTATGGGAATGCCCTTGTTTATGATGATGCAGAAATTTTTAATAATGCCTTGATTTATGGACATGCAAAAATTTCTGATACAGCGTGTATTTGTGAAGATGCCACAATTTACGATAATGCCGAAGTTTATAACAAAGCAAGAGTTGCTGGTGATGCCTACATCTATGGTAATGCCAAAGTTTTTGGCTTTGCAGAAGTTTCTTTTAATGTTCGTATTTTTGGAAAGGCTAAAATTACTGGTGAAGCCAAGATTTATGACGGAGCGCATGTTTATGAAAAAGCTACGGTTGGCGGTCACACAAAGGTCTCTGGTAATGCTCGTGTGTTTGGTGGTTCTATTGTTTGTGATAGTGCTAAAGTAACCGGAAATACAAAAGTATCCGGAAACGACACTGTTTTAAGGTAGGGGCAAATAATCATGGAAAAAAAATACGAACTGACTGATGAGACAATCGAAGTTGATGGAACAACGCTTTACCGAATTAGAGCATTGAAAGACTTTGGAGATGTTAAAAAAGGAGATCTAGGTGGTTTTATTGAAAATGAAGGAAATCTTAGCCATGAGGGCAATTGTTGGGTAGGTGGTTCATATATACCCTGTGCAACTGGATATGTTTATGGCAATGCCAAAATTTATGAGAATGCTAAGGTTTATGGCAATGCACGTGTTTATGACAATGCAGAGGTTTTTGGAAATACCTATATTATGGGTCCTGCTCGCATTTATAACAATGTAAAAATTTATGATAATGCTATTATATCAGGCTGTTTCGTGGGAAATGTTGAGATTTTTGGAGATGCAAAAGTTTATGAGAATGCTCGTATTTATGACGAAGTTAAGATTTATCAAAATGCCGAGGTTTGTGGATTAGCTAATATTAACGGAAACACGAGAATTCCTCAAGATATAAAAATTTAACAATCAAACCAAACAACTTTTAATACATGCGTGATTCACGCCACCGGTGAGTTGCGCTTTAATGGAGGAAATCAAGATGAGTGAGTTAACTATCACGAAAACCGAATTAGAAAAACAAACAAATGATGGTGAAAATCAAACAACAGCTATGGAGCTTATTTTAGAAAGAGCTTTACAAAGTGATGTCGATCTGGACCGTCTCAAGAGTCTTCTTGAATTGCGAGAAAAGGAGATAGAACGACAAGAGCGCCAAGACTTTATCCGTGATCTTTCTGCTATACAAATGGAATATAAAAACATCGAACAAAATGCCCTTAATACACATACTAAAAGTATCTATACAACGCTTGATAAATATATTGATGCAATCAAGGAACCTCTTGCAAAACATCACTTTGCCTTGTTTTCTCAGATCAAAGAACAGAATTCAAACGGTATAACCGTAGAAATGACTTTAACACATAAATCAGGGAATGAAATATCAACACAAGGAACATTTCCCTTTGACACAACAGGGAGCAAAAACAGCATACAAGCGGTTGGCTCTACAATTACCTATGCACGAAGATACCTGCTAGGCATGCTTCTTAATGTAGCAAGAAAAGAAGACGATACAGATGGAGTCACAATTCTTGCTGGTATCTCTTCTGAACAGATGAATGAAATCAAAGAATTAATGGAACAGACACAATCAAAGGAAAGCGATATTATTTCTTTCATAGGAGTAAAAAGCCTAACACAGATGTCTTATAAACAAGCACAAACCGTTTTGTTTGCTTTGAAAAAAAAGCAACGCTCGCAAATGAATAAAGCACAACAAGAGCAACAAAAGGCGGTGTGAAATGGAACAAAGAACAGCAGAATGGTTTCAAGCCCGTTTAGGTAAAGTCACCGCTTCAAACGTTTATAACGTACTCAGTAAAACAGCCAAGGGAATGCCTACAAGCAAATATGAAGACTACAAAATAAAGCTTATGACAGAGCGATTAACAGAGGAAATAAGCCAATCTTATACAACACCGGCTATGCAATGGGGCATTGAACATGAAGAAGATGCCTTGAGAGAATATGAATTCATTTATGATACAGAGGTCACAAGGTGTGGTTTCATTCAACATCCCACAATCCAAATGGCTGGTGCAAGTCCTGATGGGTTTATTGGTGAAGATGGTTTAGTAGAGGTTAAATGCCCGCAACCACCAAATCATCTACGCTTCTTTATAGATAGTAATATCAAGCCTGAATATCTTGCACAAATGCAATTTCAAATGGCTTGTACGGGGCGCAAATGGTGTGATTTTATCAGTTATGATCCGCGTTTTGTAGGCAGATCATCTGATTTTCGTATGAAAATCAAGCGCATTCACCGTGATGAAGAACAAATCGAACGGATTAATCAAGCGGTCGAAATCTTTTTAGCAGAAATAGAACAAGAGATGCAAAAGATTTTGACGAAAGCCGCTTGATATTATGGGGGTGCTCTCTCCTCCCAGCACCCCCACCCTTTCATAATAATTTTAATCAATACGTGATTCACAACACGGGTGAATTGCACCTAAATTAAGGGGAATAGACATGGCACACCGCCCACCTACCATAACACAACCAGCCATTGCACGCGCTTTAAGAGAAGCCAAAAAACAAGGAGCAGAGGTTGTAGAAATCAAACCTACTGGAGAGTTATTAATTCATATCAATAAAACTATAACAACACCAACAACAAGGAATAATGCTTACAGTATTGAAGACTTTCCACCTCTTGAAAACGAACAAGAAGAATGTAGTACTCACCCTTCTTGCCCCTCTGTTGACGGCATAGAGTTCTAATCATGCCCAAACGTCGTCCACCATATCTTGTTCGTGAACGCACACGCCATGGTAAAATTATATGGTATGTCCGTATTGGTCATGGACCACGAGTTCGGATTGAAGGAACGTATGGAACACAAGAATTTGTTGATAATTATACACTTGCCCTTAAGCACGTGCAAAATGGCTCTTCTAAGATAATAAAACGCACTAAGCTTACAGAAGGGTCTTTTGACTGGTTATTGCATCAGTATTTACAAAGTATGCAATGGCATAATCAATCAGAGTCAACGAAAAAAGTTAAATATAGAATTCTAAACAATATTTCTAAACATATTGGTAATCGCGCGTATAAAAGTATAGAAAAACAACATATTCTTGATGCTGTAGAAAGAAGACGCAATACTCCCGCAGCAGCAAGACACTTTTTAACGGCTTTAAATGGTCTTTTTAATTGGGCGGTTGATAATGCTCTTTTAAACAGAAACCCCGCTTTTAACATAAAACCGCCAAAATCCTTTAACGCAGAAGGCTTCACCCCATGGTTAGAAGAAGACATAGATAAATATTATCACAAATGGCATCATGGTACCCATGAACGCGTTTGGATTGATGTGCTTTTGTATACGGGCTTACGTCGTGGTGATGCCGTTCGCATTGGCTGGAAAGATGTCAAAGATGATATTATTCATCTCAAAACAGAAAAGAGCCAATTTAAAACAGATGTTTTTCTTCCTATTTTACCAGAGCTTGCAGAAACCCTTAAAGTTGGTCCCATAGGCGATGAAACATTTATTTGTGGAAAAGAAGGTAAAAAACTGACTAAGGAAAGTTTTGGCAACTTATTTCGTAAAGCTTGCAATGCATCAGGGATAAAAAAATCAGCCCATGGATTGAGAAAATTAGCAGCCACCCGCGCAGCTAATGCCGGTGCTACAGTTTCACAAATGAAAGCACTTTTTGGCTGGACTGAGGATAATATGGCATCTCTTTACACAAAGAGCGCAGATCGTAAACGTCTCGCAATAGAAGCAATTAAAAAGCTTCAAAAAAGTTAGGGATATACAGAAAATAAGTTAAAAGAATCAACGGAAATAAAATTCCCGTACTTTCTGATAACTCATTGATTTCATTAAAGTATGGCTGGGGTACCTGGATTCGAACCAGGGAATGCCGGTACCAAAAACCGGTGCCTTACCGCTTGGCTATACCCCAAAAAAACACGCTTTACAGCTGCTTTTGCACCTTATAGCGATTCCTATGATGAGACGCAATATCTGAAAATAAAAGATCTTACTTTTTTATCATAAAGTCTCTAAACCTTGTACAATACTGCAACGATACAAATTTCCAACAGAAACGGATAGACAGTCATTCTCTTAGCACAAGTCACAGCCATTTATCCATCAATTATTTCACTCTTATATTAATTTCTCTAAAAACAGAAGATGAAAATCTTATCGTTTATTCATGTCTCCAATAAATGAGTATATGTTTTTCTTGATATATTCAAAACTCATCTTACTCAATTAAAACAAAAGTTGTCTTTTATGTTGTGTTATTCATGGATAACGCTACGAAATAAAATCAAGCGCATTGAAAAAATTTCCTTTTGAAAATAATATTTTATATTCTGTTGCAGACTCCATAACACACCAATAAATTGACAAATAGACAAAAAAGAACAAAGGTTAATAGCTATCTCCATTTACTTTATTATTCAAAAGATCATGATATTTTTTATCCGTTCATAGATATAAAAATTTTTTCATAAGCAATCTTTAAGTTAAATTAAGGCCCTTTTTGATTGATGAACCCATACATTTCCTAAAAGCTCTTTTTACAAAAAGAGAGATATTAAAATTAATTAATACAAAAATTAATACAAATAAGCATTCAACATTTGCTTTTAGATGCTGCAAATGGCAAATTAGATTTTTGGAGTGAGCTTAACAATTAGAATCGAGGAGACTTTTAAATGCCTTTTGAATTGGTTGCATTGCCTTATGATTACGATGCTCTTGCGCCCTATATGTCACGCGAAACACTTGAATATCATCATGATAAGCATCACCTCGCTTATCTTACCAATACCAACAACCTTGTAAAAGACGCAGGCTTGGAAAATGAAAGCCTTGAAAAGATTGTTAAAAAAAGTTTTGGAAAAAATACTGGTTTGTTTAATAATGCAGCGCAATATTACAATCATAACCATTTTTGGCATTGGATGAAAAAAGATGGCGGTGGTCAAAAACTCCCTGAAAAACTAGTAAAAGCTATTGAATCTGATCTAGGAGGCTACGACAAATTCCGTGCTGATTTTATTGCTACTGCTGGTGCTCAATTTGGCTCCGGATGGGCATGGGTTGCTGTTAAAGATGGTAAGCTTGAAATTATGAAAACGCCAAATGGTGAAAATCCTTTGGTTCATGATGCTCAACCTATTCTAGGTGTAGATGTGTGGGAACATTCCTATTACATTGACTACCGCAATGCTCGTCCGAAATATCTCGAAGCTTTCGTGGATCATTTGATTAATTGGGATTATGTTTTAAAACTTTATGAAGATTGTGGACTGTAAGCTGTCTAGATAATTTTTTAGTGTCGATAATAGTCCTTATAATCTTATAAATTATAGGGACTGACAAACAAAGATATTATAGGTTAACAACAGTCTTTGCCTGCTATCTTTAGAATATATGCGTAGATATAAGCAACTTCTTCTAACTTTGAAAAACGTCCAGCCGCACCAGCGTGCCCTGAATCCATGTTAATACGCAATAAAATTGCATTATCATCTGTTTTTAATTCACGTAATTTTGCTACCCATTTTGTAGGTTCCCAATAAGTTACACGAGGATCTGTTAATCCTGCAATCACAAGCATAGGGGGGTATTTTTGCGCTTTGACGTTATCATAGGGAGAATAAGAAGCTATAAGATTATAATCTTCTTGTGATTCAAGAGGATTTCCCCATTCGGGCCATTCTGGAGGCGTTAGAGGTAAGGAAGCATCGAGCATCGTTGTTAAAACATCAACAAAAGGTACATTGGCTATAATTCCAGCAAAATCCTGTGGCGCTATATTGGCAATAACCCCCATCAACATTCCTCCTGCCGAACCACCATGCGCAATAAGCCGATCATGAGCTGTGAATTTATTGTCTACAAGATAGCGCCCACAGGCAATAAAATCGGTAAATGTGTTATATTTAAAAAGATGCTTTCCTTTCTCATACCACTCAACCCCTTTTTCTTTGCCTCCACGAATATGGGCAATAGCATAAATAAAACCTCTGTTTACGAGAGAGAGGGCATTCCTATTGAAACTAGCAGGAATAGAAATCCCATAAGCACCATAACCGTAAAGCAAACAAGGTGCACAACCATTAAGAGGTGTTGTTTTATGATAAAAAAGTGAGATGGGAATTTTTTCACCATCCTCTGCGGTGGCCATAATACGCCGCGTTATATATTCATCTTTATTATGACCAGAGGGAATTATTTGTGTCTTTAACAATATTCGTTTGCGACTTTTCACCTCGTAATCAAGTACTTGATCAGGTGTTGTCATCGATGAATAAGAAAAGCGTATAGATTGACTATTATATTCCGCTGCACCTTGCAAACCTAAAGAATAAACCTCTTCATCAAAAGCAATGGAATGAATTTGTTTCGTTGTACGCTCCATAATTTTTATACGAGGAAGTCCTTCAAAGCGTTCGAGCCAAATAAGAAAGCCTTGATACGCATCATGGGATAGGATTAAACATCCGAGCTGATGAGATACAAGCTCTGACCAATTTTCTGATTGCGGAGCTGAACACGGCGCAACCATCATTTTAAAGTCCTTTGCATTATCTAAATTAGTAAGAATATAAAAGACATCACCACCTTCTGTAAGTGAATATTCAACACCTTTTTGCCGTTTTCGTACACATTGAGGAACGCTAAGAGGCGCTTTGGCAGGAATTAACCAGATCTCTGAGGTTTCATGATCATGAATATTAATATAAATAACATCATGAAGCTTAGAACCGCTTACATTTAAGAAAAAACCTGGATTATCTTCACGAAAAATAAGTTTATCTTGTGATTGATCTGTGTCTAAGCGATGATAATAGAGCTCTGAAGGTCGGTGGTTCTCATCCAACTTTGTATAGAAAAAACCTTCAGATTGAGCATCCCACACAATTTGTCCGGATGTGTCAATTATGGTGTCCGTAAAATCAGATAATGTTTCTAAATTACGAATTTTAGCTGTATAGAATTCCGATCCTTTATCGTCATAAGTCCATACAACATATCTATGATCTGGAGATTCTTGAACTGAACCAAAATTGAAATATTCTTTACCTTCAGCCAAAAGATCTCCATTAAGATAAACATGTTTTTTTCCACCATTCCTTGGTGTCCGAAAATAATGTGGTTGTTGCCCTCCGGTAACATAAGAAAATCCGTAAGCAAAAGGTCCATTTTTTATAGGAACGGAACTATCATTCTCTTGGATTCTGCTTTTCATTTCGGTAAAAAGCAAATCTCTTAATGGCTTTGTATCAGCCATCTGAGCCGCTTGATAAGCATTTTCTTTTTCGAGATGATATCGAATATTGGAATCAAGACAGTTAGGATTTTTAAAAACATCTTTCCAGTTAGATGCACGTAGCCAATGATAGGGATCATCACGAAAAATACCGTGATATATTTCCTTATGAGTGATTCTAGATGCCTTGGGAGGAATTGTAAAAGTGCGGGTCATACATAATCCTATATTAAAATATGTTAATTGCTTCGTTTATATGTTAAAATCGAAGTTATTGATGCAAATATAAAAATATAATTTCTACACACTTGCAAAAATAGCCTCGTGATCATTTTTACAATTAATATCCTTCTCTTTATTAGCTATCATAGCTATTGTTTTGTGGGGATAGAATACCACTTTTATAATAAAAGTGACGGATAAGACAATTAAGTTATAAGAGAAAGCATTGATTTTTTTTGATACAGTATAAATGTATAATTTTATAGAAAGGATAAATATGTATAAATTGTTGATATTATATTATAAAAAATAAAAAAGTATTCTATATCGTTTTAATGTATAGTTTTATATTATAAATGGTGATGTTTTGTCATATTTATAATATAGTTTGTTTTTATCTATTAATTTTAATAAATAAAAATCATAAAAATAAATTTAAATTCTATAAAAAAATATTTAATAAATTATTAATTATTTAAAATAAAAATAATGTTTTATGTCTTGTATTTTTATAATTCGTAATTTTATTTTTACGTTCTCAAAAAAAATAAATAAATTTCATCTTATATTTTTTTTATATTTGTGATATATCGTATATATGTATGATATGTTATAGAATAAAACTGTATTTTAATATGTAAGAATTTCGTTTTTCTTATTATGTATTATGACAAAAAAGAGGTATTTATTTGATTTTTTTGTGTTTTGGCAATTTTATAAAATAATTGAATTGACAAAAAAGATTTTTGTACAATATGAAACTTATGTGCATCGGATCTTTATATTATGAGTATATGCACTATATCTCAATTTTGGATTACTCGATTTTGAATTAAAGGAAACAAGAATGGAACATCGTGCAGTCTTAGAGACTGAAAGCAATTTAGTTATTACATTGGTTGCTGATATTGTTGCTGCCTACGTGAGTAATAATTCTATTCGACCGACTGAAGTGCCAAGTTTGATTGCTGATGTCCATGCTGCTTTTCGTAAAGCAGGAAACTTAGAATTAACGGAAGTCGAAGCTGAAAAACAAAGGCCTGCCGTTAATCCAAAGCGTTCGGTATTTCCTGATTATCTCATTTGCCTTGAAGATGGAAAAAAATTTAAATCTCTCAAGCGTCATCTCATGACACATTATGGAATGTTACCAGAGGAATATCGTGAAAAATGGCAGTTAGACAGCTCTTATCCTATGGTGGCGCCTAATTATGCAAAAACACGATCAGCTTTAGCCAAAGAAATGGGGCTTGGACGCAAAAGTAAACGGAAAAAAGCTAAATAGTCATATTTTGCGAAAAAGTAGTTCCTAATATATATATAAAGTTGCTTTTTAGAGTGCACATTTTTTGTGAAATTTTTGTGTGCATAATGGTTTTTAGAAAGGGAATTATATAGAGCTTTCGTTACGGATTCGTTTAATCATTGATTTTAAACCGTTGGATCGTTGTGGTGTAAGATTTTCATTTAAACCAAGTTTTTCAAAGAGCTCTTGAGCATCAGAGTTACGAATTTCAGAAGCTTTTTTACCTGAATAAAAAGCAAGAAGAATATAAATGAGTCCACGCACAATATGGGCATCGGAATCACCTTGAAACGTTAATATTGGATCTTCTGAATTATTACGTGACGATAAAAGCCACACTTGGCTAACACAACCAGGAACTTTGTGGGCATCGTTTCGAGCACTTTCTGGAAAAGGTGGCAATTCATGGCCAAGCTCAATGACATAACGATAACGATCTTCCCAACTATCCAAAAGCGAAAAGTTTTCTATAATATTGTCGATTGTTTCCGCCATGATCTTAGTCCTGTTTCCTTTTAATCATCATGTTGAATATATTATGGGTAGATAAATATTTATATTCCTAACACAACGAATATGAAGAACGTTAAAAATTCTTATTTTAAGATAACATTGTATGATTTTGTGAGAATTTTTTTATTTTCATTTTTGAGAAGCATTAGGAGAAACCTCTATATTATTTTTGTGCCCTAATATGTGTCCTAAATATTCATAAACAGCTCTTGCACCGTAATATGCGCGTTCGCCAAGTAAACTTAAAAAGGACCTTCCTACTTTACAAGTTTCTTTATTACGGTCACAAAATGTTCCTAAGTCATTTAAAGCTTCCTTAAAAGCAATAATCACATCGCTTGTTATTGTCTCATTATTTTTTGAGTTAGAAGAATGATTACTGCTTGGATTTGCTACAAAAAATGAAATAATGACAAAAACAAAAAACAAAAAAAATGATAATTTGATTAAAAAACGTATCATGAGCAATCAATGTACCGCAATGGTAAAGGCAATAAAAAAAAAGAGTATTTTACACACTGCTTCTTTATAAAAAATTTATAAAATGAGTTTTTTATAAAATTGAGTATTCATTTATTGGACCTATATCATTAGCTTTTTTATAAATATGATACGATACCGCTGTATAAAAATGGGATATATTGTCTATTTGGAAAAAAATTAATACTTAAATTATACAAAAATATCAAATCATTTCGTTATAGGATTATTATATATAA
Source organism: Bartonella sp. B1098 (assembly GCF_944896145.1). Taxonomy (NCBI): domain Bacteria; kingdom Pseudomonadati; phylum Pseudomonadota; class Alphaproteobacteria; order Hyphomicrobiales; family Bartonellaceae; genus Bartonella; species Bartonella sp. B1098. The sequence goes on from NZ_CALYLP010000002.1 coordinate 296,260, forward strand.
TAAACTATGATAAGAAATAAGAGACATAATCATGATCGTACATAAGGGGTAGGAAGTGAATACCCCACATTTGTCACCTTTTATTCCACAAGAAAGTGAGCGATAAGATAAGGATTAAACATATAGCCCAATTTCTTTTCCATATTGTGTACATACTTATTTTAAATGATAATTCATTATTTTAAGCTTAGTTGAAAGGGCTAAAGAAAAGCCAAATTCTATTATTCTGACTCTCATGTCGATAACATATTGATATTGTCTATAAAATTTTTACTGGCACACCATAAACATGATCAACATGTCAATAAAAATAGAGAGGAATCTCTTACGATTCCCTCTCAAGCCAAGATGTTTTTATAACATTGTAAACATCAATTTAATTGATACTTATGAAAATAATTGAATATGAATAGAAGGATTTGTGCCAAAATATAATACCATTAAGAATTAATTGCTCTTATCAAACCGTTTACGGATAAGTAACCCTCTCTATGTAAATTATAAAGGATAATAATGGCTATCATCATTCTGGCGTTATAGGAAAATATTCTCAACTTGATTTTAAAGAATAGCAAATATATGTGCTAAAAATGAAGAATAACGTAGCATTATTGTTTAGATCATTAGATGTGATAATGCTTGTTTGAAAACACGACAGGGTCTTGAGAGTTAATCATTTGATGCTCTCTTTATACAGATTAAAGATTTGTAAAATATGAAACTAATAAAAGTTGATAAGAGCTCTTGTTGATTTATCAACTTATAAATGGATATAATAAGGCTGCTTATTTTAGGCACTTGAAAGGAAAAAATAATATCACTGCACTTCTTTCTATCTTGAAATAAGAAATAATTTACATTCGTTTTTTTGTGAAAAATAAACGCAACTGAAAATCAAAACTAATGACAACAAAGCGAAAGACATCCCGAAAAAAAACTGTAAAACATCGTAAATACCATCGTAGTCTTTTTATTACTCTTCTTCTTATAACTTTTCATTTTATTTTTTGGATAGCAAAAACTCTTTATTTTTATACACGAAAAAATACTCTATTTTTTGTTGGTTTTCTTCTTTTTAGCATTAGTTTTTTATTTGTTTCATTTAATGCTTTATTTTCTCAAATGACAACACATCAAAATATTTTTTTTCAAATGAAGTTTTCCTCTTCTCAAAGTATCGAAAAAAAACCTAATCTATCTGAAAAAGAAGCAAAATCACAAGAACCCTCTCGTGTGGCTTCTGTACATTCTTCAAGTCATCCCCAAACAAATTCACCTTTTCTCCCTCCATCAGCAAGTATGCTGGAAAAGCAAAAAGAACTCGCAGAATTAGGACTTTATAATGGACCTTTAGATGGACTGGATGGTCCTAAAACGCGTCGTGCTATCGCTTTATGGAAACAACAAGCTACTCAAAAAAAGCAAAACGACGTTTTACCCAACGCCACAACAGATGAAATTGCAATATTAATTAAGCAGAGCGAAATAGAAATGGCAAATGATACAACAACAAGAAATATAACAAATTCGAAAGAAGCTATTTTAGATCCTTCTGTTGAAGATATTTTACAGGTGCAAAAAGCTTTACGTAATTTTGGTCATGAGGAAGTTCTTGTCACAGGAATAGAAGATCAAAAAACCATAGAAGCCTTAAAACAGTTCCAAAAAATGTTTGATCTTCCTATCACGGGAAAAATTAATCTCACAATTTTAATGAAAATGCGTGAAATTGGTTTATTAAATTAAAGCTAATCATCTATATTATAAAAAACAATCTCTTGATTGATAATGATAATTTATCATCTTCTTGCTTAATACCCCCGAATACAAAAATATTTTTTTACCGCAAACCTTTTTATATTAAATAATCAGAATGATTTTCTTACGCATTCCATATTGAGCCATATAATTTACTCGCAAGGGGATCACGACCGGTTGTAGAAAAAAATCATTATAAGAAAGTAAAGGACTTACTTTAAAATTTTTATTGCTTCTGATGATCAAAAAATACGAAATTCTGTTATTGTATCACACCTTCCTTTCATATTCTCAAGCCAGAAATGATCCATATTTACTGTCAATTTGCTTTTGTGAATATAACGCAAAGGATATGTCCGAACATCTGAAGAATAAGGAGACGAAACGCTAGTGATATTATGGTTATTGTTTCGCAAAATGTTTTATAAAAAGCCGGCACATTTCTCCAATTCATGATTGGAAAAGTTTCATATTTTATGGCGTTGTTTCCTAAAAAAGTCTGTGCTTTTGTTGTGGCTTGTCAATCCTCATTCAATCGCATGTTTGAGATAAGGACTAAGGCGTTTTCTCTGCTGTTATTGCTTTTGTATGCCAAATGGGTGCAAGCGCGTATATCTGCTGTTTGTGTAATCCCTTAAAACAGGAAGTCAGCCTAATTTGGGCAGAACATAAAAGTTTTAAGAGTAGAAATCATTTGTCATCTTGGTCATTTTCTTTTCATTTAACTTTACGACTTTCAAAGACATCTAAAAGCCGTGCCTTCTTTTAAATAATGGAGAGTATTATCTCACGCTTTTATTTATCACGTGTCTTTTGCGGATCACCACCCCCTCATGTAAAATAAAACGTCCCCAATGGAATCTTTGCCATTCATGGGACTTTCTTTAAAGAAACATTTCTTAAAGTATCCAAACCTATTTTGCAACAATATCCGTGAATAATATAATAGCAGTTCCACTGTGCACTATCATCTGTATGCTTGTAAAGGAGCAAGCTGGCATCATTACACATTGTTCCTACTTTCAATGATGCAACAGCTTTTGGTGCTTGGGACGATCCATGAAAAAAAATAGCCTTGCTTTAATTTTTTTATCTACATAGTTCTCCCCGTCTGTAAAGAGCAAGAAACATGGTTTTGATTGATTCAATTATTAAAGAAGTTGAAATGAGGAAATCTTATGATATTCGGAAGGATATTCAATATGAGAAATATATAAATTATATTTATAATCAATACCTTATATAACTTTTATATTTTTCCATAAGTATAAAGCTGGCAGCGCACAGGGAATTTTATAAACTGACAGGAAGTTTTAGATAATTCCATTCCACAAGTGATGACGTGAAATGGGTTAAGAAACATTTTTTCAAAACAGCCCATCAATGTATAAAATAAATGCATTTGTTTGAAGCATTCTGTTTTGTGTGAGGCGTTCCTGCTGTTAAAAAGCAGATGCATAAATTAACTGCACAAGCGCCCAACTCTCTATCAAGCGTCCGTCCATACTGAAAGCCTATTAATAATAACCCTGTTTTATCTTGCCTCCTATTTTATACCCCCCCAAAAATACACTTTCTCACATGCTATAAATTATGGGAGATTTTAGAAATGCTTTTTATTTTCTTTAAGGAATAAAATAAAAGAACGTACATAAAAATTTATTTCGGCAATCACGATACATAAAAAAAATATTAACCTGTTATATCCTTTTTGCTATTGCAGCCTGTGCTGCTGCTAAACGGGCAATTGGAACTCGAAAAGGGGAACATGAAACATAATCTAGGTTATTTTCTTCACATAAAGCAATAGAAGCAGGATCACCTCCATGTTCACCACAAATTCCCAATTTTATTTTTGCACGCTTTGAGCGTCCACGCTGTGCAGCAATGGCAATCAGTTCTCCTACACCATCACGATCAATAGATACGAAAGGATCTTGTTCTAAAAGACCTTTTTGAAAATAGGTTGCCAAAAAAGGAGCCGCATCATCACGGGAAATTCCAAAAGTGGTTTGTGTCAAATCGTTTGTTCCAAATGAAAAAAATTCTGCTGTTTCAGCAATTTCATCGGCTCGAAGCGCTGCTCTTGGAAGCTCAATCATCGTCCCAACCATATACTGAATAGAGCTTCCCTTTTCTTTCATCACTTCTTTAGCAACCTGATCAATACGCGCTTTGACAAAATCAAGTTCAGATTTAAGCGCAATAAGTGGCACCATAATTTCAAGCACAACAGGAGAGCCAGATTTTTGGGCGGCTTCTGCTGCTGCTTCAAAAATCGCCCGCGCTTGCATTTCAGCAATTTCAGGATAAGTAATGGCTAAACGACATCCTCGTAATCCAAGCATAGGGTTAAATTCGTGCAACTGCTGTGCACGTTCAGCAAGCGCTTCTGCAGAAACACCCATAGCTTTTGCAACTTCAAGAATTTCTGCATCGGTTTTTGGTAAGAATTCATGGAGTGGCGGATCAAGCAAGCGAATGGTCACAGGCAAACCACACATAATTTCAAACAATTCACTAAAATCTGAACGCTGCATTGGCAAAAGCTTGTCTAACGCTTTGCGTCGTCCACTTTCATCATGACTTAAAATCATTTCACGCATGGCAACGATACGTTCACCAGAAAAAAACATATGCTCCGTACGGCAAAGACCAATACCTTCAGCCCCAAAAGAACGCCCCATACGGGCATCAGATGGTGTTTCAGCATTGGCGCGAACTCTTATACGTCGCATCCTATCAGCCCATTCCATTAACTTTGCAAAGTCTCCACAAAGCTCAGGCTGCAACATCGCAACCTTCCCTTTGAAAATTTCCCCACTTCCACCATCAATCGTGATAACATCACCCTTTTTAAAATTTTCTCCTGAAGCAAACAACGTATCCGTGTTATAATCAATCCGCACACTGCCAGCACCGGAAATACATGGCTTTCCCATCCCCCGCGCCACAACAGCAGCATGGCTTGTCATACCGCCGCGCGTTGTTAAAATTCCTTCAGCAGCATGCATCCCATGGATATCTTCTGGGCTTGTTTCTACACGGACCAAAATAACTTTGCGCCCTTCCGCTGATGCTGTTTCTGCCTCTTCTGACGTAAAAACAATTTCACCCGTTGCGGCTCCAGGAGAAGCCGGTAAACCACGCCCTATAACAAAACGTTCTGCTTTGGGATCAAGTGTTGGGTGCAAAAGTTGATCAAGTGACTTTGCATCAATACGCATCACAGCCTCTTTGCGACTTATTAAGCTCTCCTCAACCATTTCAATTGCCATCTTGAGAGCTGCACGCGCTGTGCGTTTTCCTGAACGAGTCTGCAGCATCCATAATTTACCCTTTTCAATGGTAAACTCGAGATCTTGCATATCTCGATAATGCTGCTCAAGTTTCTGTGCGATCTGACATAACTTCAAAAAAGCTTCAGGCATGATTTTTTCTAAAGACGGATTATTTGAACCAGCAACAATACGTGCATTTTCTGTAATATTTTGAGGCGTTCGAATGCCCGCCACAACATCCTCTCCTTGCGCATTAACTAAAAATTCACCATAAAGTTCTTTTTGTCCTGTCGATGGATTGCGTGTAAAAGCGACACCTGTTGCCGAATCTTCTCCCATATTCCCAAAAACCATAGCTTGCACATTCACTGCCGTTCCCCAACTTTCAGGAATGCCATGTAAACGGCGATAAGTAACTGCACGTGCTGTCATCCAACTTGAAAAAACAGCTCCAATCGCCCCCCATAACTGTTCTTCAGGGTCTTGTGGAAAAGGTTTTCCTAATTGTTCTTCAACATAGGCTTTATAAGAAATAATAACATTTTTCCAATCATCTGCTGTCATTTCTGTATCAACAGTGTAACCATTGTGCGCTTTTGCTTCATCAAGAATCTCTTCAAAATACGAATGGTCTACGCCTAAAACAACGTTAGAATACATTTGGATAAAACGCCGATAACTATCATAAGCAAAACGTTCATTATTGGCTTGTAAAGCAATCGCTTTGACAGTTTCATCATTCATGCCAAGATTCAGTACTGTATCCATCATCCCTGGCATAGAAGTCCGAGCCCCCGAACGAACAGAAAGCAAAAGCGGTCTTTGTTCATTCCCAAATTCACGTCCCGTTTGTTCAGCAACACGTCCTAGTGCTTTCTTAACAGATTCCTGTAACTCTTCTGGATATGATTTGTCATGGGCATAATAAAAATTACAAACTTCTGTTGTCAGAGTAAAGCCAGGTGGTACTGGCAAACCAAGATTACTCATTTCTGCCAAATTAGCGCCTTTACCTCCCAGAAGATTACGCTCGCTTGCACTTCCTTCTGCGCTGCCATCTCCAAAACTATAAACCCATTTTTTCATTATATAAATCCTCCCATATCAGCACCAAAACATTATTCAACACAGACTCATTTAAAAACAATGATTTGATTTAAACACCAGCAAAACAAAAAATATCGTTTCATAATCACTTCATAAATACACAATACCAATCCTTCCAAAAGAGAAATGATCACACATCTCACTTACCCCCTTCTGGAAGATTAAAATTCAGTTTTTAAGATAACCATCAATCACCGAAAAAAACTCGTCTACGTTCATGGCACCTTCATATTTATCACCATTGATAAAGAAAGTAGGCGTTGCTGTGACACCAAGTTCTTTACCACGCTCAAAAGATGCATTCACTTCATCTAAAATGGACTGATTTTGCAAACACTCAGTAAAACTCTCATCTGTAAAACCCGCCATTAAGCTAATCTTTTTCAACGGTGTCAGAGCATCTTTTACCCAAACCCACTCATTTTGTTTTTGAAATAAAACTTCTATCAAAGGAAAATAGCGATCTTCTGGTGCACATCGTGCTAACATAAAACCTGCTGTTGCCCGAGGATCAAAAGCATAATCGCGAAAAATCATTTTCACTTTGCCTGTTTTGATATATTTTTTACGAATTTGAGGAAGGATATCATTATAAAAATGTGCACAATGCGTACATGTCAACGAAGCATACTCAACAATGATGACTGGTGCATCCGCCTCTCCCTCAAAGCGATCCTTTACTTTACCCGACTGAAGAAGCTCAGCCATATCCACCGTTGCAACAGGTTTGGTGCTACGTGCTAAAGCAACTGTTACACTGTTTTGTACAATCGTTATGAAGAGAAAAATTATTCCAAAAGATAAAAAAGAACGATATTTTACCATAAATAATACTTTTCTGTTGTTATTAAACGAATAGGAATCCAATGCTTTTGCATATATTAAAGGAAAATATATAAAATATCTTGCTATTTATTATTTTTTTCCGAGAAAATGCAACAGCCAAGTTTATAAAGTGATTGGCGTAAGTTTTTATCTTCAATTCCTTCGAGCATTTTTTCTAGGTATTTTTTGTCTTTTTCACTCAAAGTCGGCTTTAGGGGCCCATGATTCATAAAAATCGATACACTCCTTTGTTTAATCTTGATGCGATCAATCGCAATATAACCAAAAAATCCATTAATTCTATGAAGCAATTCCTCCGTTTCATGCATCAATTTTAAAGCAGTAAATCCTTCACATGCGATAACAAGTGTTGCGGGCTTAAAAACTTCATCTTGATCGGCGCGACGTTTCCAAATAATTTTAAGAGGTATTGTATGTTTACTGATATCATAGCCCACAATTTGTGGCCAATGCTCTATAAGCGCAACATTAAGCCCTGTCCGTTTGCGTAAAACTGGATCAAGTATTTTCAGTACCGTCTCAGAAAGAGAATAAAAAGCATGTTTTTTTAGTTGTTTTCTCATTTTTAGATCATTGTTCAACCGTTTACTCAATTACAATCATTTGCTTCATCTAAAAATTATTGCCTTTCCAATTTATATAATATCAATAAAATAAAAAATTCTCTCCTCACCAAAATCTCGACAATAAAAATAAAAGAGCAAAAAAACATGGATTACCAAATCAATGCTTTTTTCTTTTGCATTTTACATTTCCCTATGCTTGAAAACAATCATGTATGAAATTTCTTCGCACCTTCTTTCTTGGTACGATCAAAATCACCGACATCTCCCATGGCGGATTACCCCTGAAGAGCAAAAACAAGGTATCCGTCCTGATCCTTATCACGTTTGGCTTTCTGAAATCATGCTTCAACAAACGACCGTTGAAACGGTTAAGCCTTATTTTAAAAAATTTCTGAAACTTTGGCCTAATCTTTCCTCTTTAGCAAAAGCCTCCCAAGATGACATCATGAAAGCATGGGCTGGACTTGGTTATTATTCACGTGCACGTAATCTTAAAAAATGTGCACAACAGCTTGTTGAAAACTACGCAGGGCAATTTCCACAATCTGTCAAAGCCTTACGAACTCTCGCGGGGATTGGAGATTATACAGCTGCAGCCATTGCCGCAATTGCTTTTAACCAACCTGTAGCAGTGGTTGATGGTAACGTCGAACGTGTGGTAACCCGACTTTTTGCTATCAATTCAATATTACCAAAAGCAAAAGCTGAAATTAAAGAACAAACACAAAAGATTACCGCTTTAAGTCGTCCTGGAGACTTTGCTCAAGCAATGATGGATTTGGGAGCAACAATTTGTACACCACGCAAACCGTCTTGTTTTATCTGCCCTCTTCAAAGTTTATGCAAAGCGGAAAAGATGCAACAAACAGAAGCTTTTCCAGTCAAAGCTCCTAAAAAAGAACGCCCTTTAAAAACAGGTGTTGCTTTTGTGGTCCTTAATAAAAAGAGACAAATTTATTTAGAAAAAAGACAGACACAAAAACTCCTTGGCGGAATGACCCAAATTCCTAATAATATTGGTATAAACAACAAAAATGAACTTCAAAATGCACCCTTTACTGCCAATTGGCAATTCAAAGGACAAATTACCCATGTTTTTACTCACTTTTCTCTAAAACTCGATGTTTACTATACTGACGATCTTCATGAAATGAATTGTGAAAATGGTTGGTGGTGCAATATTCAACATCTTGCCAACGAAGCACTCCCTACTGTTATGAAAAAAGCTATCTCCATAGCACTTCCTAATTCTTTCAGATTTAAATGACCGTCCCTATCAGTAAAAATGTTTGTTAACGGAGACGTTGATATCCCTAGCGACTATTTTTTCCTCTGTAAAAGAAAAATTTAAGGAAATGAAATGATCAATTCTTGCTATAGATAAAAATTAAGAAGGGATAGAAAAGCTTAGAAATCTTAGATTTAAATTTCAGGCTCTATCCTTTTTTTTCCTGTGAAAGAGCAAGCCGGTACCCATCACACACTTTACTCATCTCCAATGTTTTGTCTACAGCCCTTAACTCTTGAGATAGTTCACAAGAGGTACTTTTAGTCCTTTTTTAGCAATTTTACCCCTATGTTAGCCCCGCTTATAACGTGCAAACAAGCGATTTTGATTGATTCAATATGAAACAGCTTTGAAATAAGAAAATTTACGATATTTTGGGGAAGCTAATTCAAGTTGAACAATGCAAATTATCTTTATAAATCACATATTGAACGCACTTTATAGATCTAAGTCTTACCTCAAAAAAACTCTTGATTTTAAACTTCTGAGTGAGGCTTTTAATTCTGATATTTCATTTTTATAAAATTATATTGAAATTTTATTATTTTGGCACTTAAATAAGAATATAGAATGAAACTTTTTCATTTTGATGTCTTCTAACAGAAATATAAAAAACACTCATTTAAAACTTTGCAAGCAAAACGTGCATACAAATAACGCTTTAAAGGGCATAAAATGCCCTTATGTCTCTCTCTATTAAGGGCATCTAAACATTGCTGGTCAATAGAATGAAGTGATCATCTTCGTTTATAAAACACCTGTTTTTAACATTTGTGAGCGTATGATCATTCTTAAATGATCTATGGATTTCAATCGTCCATTTTCCTCATAATACCAAAAGGTCCAACCGTTACAACTCTGCGAATCTTGAGCCTTTCTTCCCATTGCATGAATTGAGCCAGCTTCACCACCATGCATAATCGTACCATCAGCTCTTACAATAGCAGATACTTGCTTCTTGCGATCATAAAGAACTTCCCCAGGATAGAGTAAACCTGCTTCAAGCAAACTATTGAATGCTACGCGCGGCTCTGCTTTTTTTCTATCCAAAATCGCCAGTTCTGGTTGTGCTAAAGGTTTAACCGCCGCAATCCTCTCACACGCTGCATCAATGTAATCTTGCTCACGTTCAATCCCCACAAAGTCACGCCCTAAAAGCTTGGCAACAGCACCTGTTGTTCCCGAACCCAAAAACGGATCAAGAATAACATCACCAGGTTTACTAGAAGCCATAATAATACGCGCTAATAACGCTTGTGGTTTTTGTGTTGGATGTAATTTACGCCCTGAATCATCCTTTAAACGTTCAGCACCTGTACAGAGAGGAAAAAGCCAATCTGAACGCATTTGTAAATCTTCATTCGCCGCTTTTAAGGCTTCATAATTAAATGTGTACTTTTTATCTTTTTGATCTCGTACAGCCCAAATAAGCGTCTCATGGGCATTTTGAAAGCGGCGCCCTCGGAAATTAGGCATCGGATTATTTTTGCGCCAAATAATATCATTAAGCATCCAAAAACCTAAATCTTGTAATGCCGTCCCAACTCGAAAAATATTATGGTAAGATCCGATAACCCAAAGTGTTCCGTTAGGTTTTAACACACGACGACACGCAAGCAACCATGCACGGGTAAAAGCATCATAAGCAGCAAAACTCTCAAACCGATCCCATGCATCATCAACCGCATCAACAAGCGAATGATCTGGACGGTATAGCGCACCATCCAATTGCAAATTATAGGGGGGATCCGCAAAAATCATATCAACGGAATGTTTGGGCAATTTTTCTAAAACGGCAACACAATCTCCTTTAAAAATTTTATTGCGCCATGGCATCTGTGAGGGAGTACGAATGAAATCTTTTTGAAGCTGAATAACTGTCATGAAAAACCCAACAAAATGAACTGAATTTGCCCTATAATCAATCAAAATAGTTTATAGGCCCGCATTACCAATCCATATTTACAAAATAGAGTAAACGTATCGTTAAAATTCTACAAAATTGATATTTGTTTTTATTTTTTTTAAGTAAAAAACTTTCATAAGAATGAATCTTTATTTTTCTTTTTTAATGTACTGTTCCCATAGCTTTTATTTTGTAAAAGAATTAAGAATCGTTTTCAAAGCGTATTTTTATGAAATAAGGTCCTCTTAAGATTGTTTTCATGAAAGTTGTCCATCTCATAACATGTAAAGGAATATCTTATGCCTCAGATAGATCTTATTATTTTTGATTGTGACGGTGTTCTCGTCGACTCTGAATATCTTGCAGCAAAAATTGGATCTCAATTGCTAAAACAAACAGGATATGAAATATCACCCGAAGAATTGAGTGAGCGTTTTGCTGGGCTTATCTTTCGCGATATTCTTAAACACGTTGAACAGGAAACAGAAAAACCAGTTTCTGCTCATCTCATAGATCAGATGACCAATATTTTTCGTACACAAATAAAAACTGAATTACGGGCGATTGCTGATGTAAGAGAAGCCATAGAAATGATTCAAACGCGCTATCCCTACTGTATCTGCTCTAATGCAAAGAGCGTAGATATAAAAGAGATGCTCATCACTGTTGATCTCTATGACCTTTTTGAAGGTAAAATATTTTCAGCACCTGAAGTTGGAACAAAAAAAACAAAACCAGCCCCTGATGTTTTCCTTTTTGCCGCACAACAATTAAAAGCAGAACCCCAAAACACAATCGTTATAGAAGATTCACTTCATGGTGTCCATGCCGCCATAGCAGCAGGCATGCGTGTCATCGGCTTTACGGGAGGTTCCCATAGCTATCTTGGCCACTCTAATGCACTTGCAGAAGCTGGTGCGGAAACGGTTATCGCAAAGCATGCTCATTTAGGAGAAGTTTTAGAAGCAATGGCCGTATGGCGCGATTTCTTATAAAAAAAACCTCTTGAAGATATCCGTTTGTAAATTCTTGTAAGAGGACATTTTTTCCAGATGTCCTCCCCTTCTTGCTTCTCTTCTTTCCTAATAATTTTAATAAATACGTGATTTTCAACATAGGGCGATTGCATCTTAATAATGTGAAGAAGAAAAAATATGGGACCTTGCTCAGAAACCATAAGTCTAACCATTACACATGCTTTAAAAGAAGCAAAAATAAGGATACGAACTCATAGAAATCCACTCTTCTGAGAAATCAAATCTACTGGTAAACTGCCTATCTTTCTCAAATCCAATATCCTAGTCCCAACATCAGTTACCCATCCTGATAAATGGCTCGATTCGTCAAAAAAAATATTACGATGCCTTACTCAATAAAGTATGCAAATTGCTATGCCAAAACCACGCCCCCTCAGCTTATTAAATACATTACGCAATAGGGTAAAATTTTTATGCTTTGTTCGTATTGACCATAGGATAACATATTAAAATTCTTGGAATCTATAAAACACAAGAGCTTGTTGAAAACGACAAAAACACTCTTGTTGAGCTACAAGAGTTTACACTTCCTCAAACTAAATCTCGTACATTTGTTGAAGGCTTATTGATAGTGCTGCTTAAGCAAGCTTTTGATAACATCAATTGGTATAATCTTTCCGAGGTTATATAAAGACTAAAAAATATATCTTTGATAAAGATATATGCTTTTATAGAAAATATTTCTTACCAAAAAACTGATGCGCAATATATTGATTTATATAATAATCTAGCATAGTTCAGATTAAATAAAAAAAATGAATGTCGTAAAATTCTCTCATTTCAAATATTGGATATGTTGAATCAATTAAAGAAATGAATAAAAACGCCTCTTCATGAAGCACCTCAAATGCCAAGGATTGTAGCAACATTAAGAATGAGCAAAGTGTATGACAATGCCCTCTTTCGTCTTTATAAACGTTAAAGATGCTGATACCCTAAAAATTTTATATATGGGGCTTTATCATTATCATTCACACGTATCATTGCGAAATAGGATTGGTATCTTGAGAATTTTTTTAACAAGAACATAAATATGAAACATATAATCGCTGATGTTGAAAAACGTAAAGAAATATCAGCAGCTTCTCAAAATTTTTTGAAAACACTTAATAGATTTTTTAAATAATCAATGAAACGAGATTTTTTCAAAAGTAATTCAACTTTAAGAAAAATACTTTTTCTAAAAAACAAAAGCAGTTTTTCAGTCTGAACAAGAAGAAAATTTTGAAAAATATTATCCAATGCTGATTTTACGCCCCTTATAAAAGCATCCGAATTGATATTCTCATACTGCTTTGTATCATAGTAATATTCTGTTCACATTGGCGAGAAAAAGGTTCAAGACAATATCATTGATTTCTATCCAACTTGAGCTCTCCTTTACACTATGAGAGAATTGTACATTTTTTATTATCTATAGCATAAAAGTATATATCATTAATAGCAAAGTAAGAAATAGCACTATGTTATTATGACAAAAGTTAAATAATAATATGAATAAGCAATATATATTATATATAGAATAAAATTTAATATGTCTATTTATGTTTAAATTATTGAAGCTGTTTTCATAAATGGATCATAATTTTCATATTTTTATTATGAAATTGGTATTTCAAAATAATATGAATATCATTTTATAAAAATGATACGGTTAATACATATCGTTTTATATTATAATACATAATAAAATATTGAATACAATGTTTTAAAATATATAATTTGTAATTACTACTGTTACTTTTTGCAATAATGTTTATAAAAATTTAAAATATATTTAGTATATGTGTTTTAAGCGTTGACTTAAAATACATAATGAAATATGTGTTTTATTTATAAGGTAAGTTATATGTATATATTGTATATTTACTTACATATATAAGTTAAAAGTATTTGAGGTAAGGTTATGGTTAAAATATTTAAAAATTATTTCTTAAGTGTTTTTATAGCAAGCACTTTTTTTCTTTCACAAACTGTAAATGTTAATGCAAATTATTTAGAAAATACTACCCCAAAAGAGGAATTGTCTATTCCCCTAATGAAACAAATAAAGTATGCAAAATCTGATGCAGTTTCTACAACTGCTTTCTATGCTCCATCTGTCAGTTATCAAACAGAAAATGGGACAACCTTTCAAGGAAAAGTTGAAAAGGTCCTTGACCCCATGACTATAGGAATAGGAGTATTGGTTACTGGATGTGTAATAAATGTTATAGGATCAATCATAAGTTGGATAAAGGACATCTCAACGTTCTTAAAATAATTCAATGTATTGTATAACACTAGAATAAGGACTTCATTATGTATTATTCATTTGTTGTAAGTAATTACATAATGAAGATCCTCTTACTAAAATATAAATGCTGTAGATTATATCCAAATATCCAAATTATAAATATACGCATATATATTGAATAGTATAAAACATTTGAGGTAAATTATGATTAAATTATTTAAAAGTCATATATTAATTATTTTTATGATGTTTACCTTTTCTCTTTCACAGATTTCAAATGCCCATGCAAACTATTTGCAAAAGAGGACTCATCGTGAAAATATTTTTGTTTCTGCAATAGAACAGAAAAGAAAGGATGCAGTTCATACCATTTCTCTCTATATACCAAGCCTAAATCGTAATGTGGACAATGAAACGATCATTGAAGGAAAAGTTGAAAAGGTCATGGAACGTCTTGTATTTGGAAATTTTGGTCTTGCGATGGCAATTGGATATGCATCAAGTACGCTAGGCATGTTTTTCGGATGGATGATAGGAAAAATAATATCGTATTTTAAATCTCGTTAAAATTGAAATTTCAGAAGAATAAAATCTTTTTGTATGAAATATAAATATAGATGCATTCTGTTTTTATTTATTGTTGATGATAAATAACAATGAATTATCCCATTAAAAGAATGAAAAACAGCTTTAAATGCTTTCTCTTTTCTCAATGTGCACTAATTCTACCAATGCATCTATTCAATTCATACTAAAATAAAAGTATTGGTGATAAATGATGATTCAAATATTAAAAACTTATGTATTAAATATTTTAATAGTGATTGCTTTTTTACTTTCACAAGTTATAAATGTTCATGCTAATCATTTAAGAAATGATGCTCCATGGGAAACTATTCCTCTCATAGAACAAGAAAAGAAACAAGCTATCAATATCGCTGCTTTCTATGTCTCAAATTTCATTCATAATGTAAAAAATGAATCTGCCATTGAAGGAAAAGTTGAGAAAGTGTTTGAACCCATTACTCTGGGCGTTTTTTCTACAGTAGGCGCTTTGGGTTTTGGATTCTTGACAGGATCTATTATGGCAATAATTAGCGGAATAATCGGATGGGGAATCGGCAAACTTAAATGCAAATAATTCAAAGATACTCAATTATTTTTTCTATTTTAAATAGGAATTTTTACAGCCTGCCTGCCATCATTTGGCAGGCTGTTTTTATGCTTTCTATGGATAAGCTTGAGGTTACCATATTGTATAGCACAAATATAATACTTAATTCATATATAAGCTGATAACTTAAGCTAAACAAAGATTATTCAAAATATACATTTGCGCACGAAATGCCATAAAATTACCTTATAAATTTTCCAATGTGAATCTCAAGATGCATCATTTCAACATTCATTTTAGTAAATTTAATTGTTACTAAAGTATTAAGAGCGTAAAATAGTTCTAAACAATTGAATTTTACAAAAGAGTTCTCCAATAAATATCATTCTATTTATTTTATTTCATGATTCAGGAAGCTACATAAGGGAAGATACGTTGTAAGTTTTAAATGAATGAATAATAGAGAGAAAATTTCCAACTGTAACAGATTTTCTGTGAACATTTGACGTTTGGATCTCAAAAATAAAAATGTTTAAGACTATTTCTTTCATTTTTCTTTTATTATTGAGTCAAAAAAAGAAAATAAGCTTCTATCCATTTACTAATTTAAATATTATGAAAAACATGAAATAAATAACTTCATCAATTTGCCAGAAATAAAAAAGGATAAAACTTATGAAATATATCAGCACGAGAGGACAATCTCCTGCTTTAAGCTTTACGGAAACGATCATGACAGGGCTGGCAAATGATGGTGGACTTTATCTTCCAGATAAAATTCCGCAACTATCATTTGATGCGTTACGCGCACTTCGTGGTCAGTCTTATACAACAATTGCTAAAACAGTTCTGTGGCCCTTTGTAAATAATGAGATCGAATATACAGCTTTTGAAAATATGATTGCTGAATCTTACGCAACCTTCCATCATCCAGCAATCTGTCCATTACAACAAACTGGAATAGATGAATTTATCCTTGAACTTTTTCATGGACCTACTTTAGCTTTTAAAGATGTGGCAATGCAGTTTCTTTCTCGACTGATGGATTATGTTTTGACTAAAAAAAATAGATGTGCAACGATTATTGCTGCAACATCGGGTGATACAGGAGGAGCTGCGATACAAGCTTTTGCTGGAAAAGAGCACTCAGATATTTTTATTTTATTTCCTAAAGGACGTGTATCATCTGTTCAACAACGGCAAATGACAACCAATCAAAGTACAAATGTTCATGCCATTGCCATTGAGGGAAATTTTGATGATTGCCAGGCTCTTGTCAAAGCAATGTTTAATGATCATCATTTTCGTAAAAAAAGAGCCCTTTCAGGTGTTAATTCTATAAATTGGGCGCGTATTATGGCGCAAATTGTTTACTATTTTTCATCTGCACTTTCTTTAGGTGCTCCTGATAGAGCTATTTCATTTACTGTTCCTACTGGAAATTTCGGTGATATTTTTGCAGGTTATGTCGCTGCTCGTATGGGATTACCCATCGCTCAACTGGTTATTGCAACAAATGATAATGACATCCTTGCACGGACATTGACCACCGGTAGTTACAAAACACAACCCATCATCCATACAACATCACCTTCTATGGATATTCAAGTCTCTTCTAATTTTGAACGTTTACTGTTTGAAAGTAGCAATCGTGATCCAATGTGGATTTGCAATGCAATGGAAGACTTGAAAAAAACGGGATCTTTCATTCTTAATGAAAAGCAACTCAAAAATATTCGTTCCCTCTTTTCCGCTGGGAAAAGTAACATGGCTGAAACAGCACAAACAATTGATCGTGTCTATAAAGAAAGTGGCTATCTTGTTGATCCACATACAGCCGTCGCCCTTAAAGTAGCGCGCGAAAATAAAAAACCACATATTCCAATGATCGTCCTTGCCACGGCTCATCCTGCTAAATTTCCTGATACGATTAAAAATGCTTGTGGACTTCATGCCCCATGGCCTTCTCATCTCAATGATGTTATGGAAGGTGAAGAACACTTCATAAGTCTTGCTAATGATGAAAAAATAGTCAAAGATTATATTTCTTTAAAATCGCGTGCATCTTATTAAAGTTAGCTGCATTAATTTAAATCAAAAATATTCTAATACCTTTAACTATGAGGTTATCTAGCGTGTTTAATGGAGTCGTAAATACATGGATGTAGATGTCTGTCGCCTTAGTAATGGTTTGACGATCGCCACACATACAATGCAACAGATTGATAGTGTTGCACTCGGAATATGGGTTAAAGTAGGCTCACGCAATGAAACCTTCACACAGCATGGTATTGCCCATCTTCTTGAACATATGGCTTTTAAAGGAACTGAAAACCGTAGCGCTTTTCAAATTGCAACCGATATTGAAGATGTTGGCGGTGAAATCAATGCCACAACCAGTATTGAAACAACAGCTTACTTTGCACGTGTCCTTAAAAGCGATATCCCACTTGCTATCGATATTTTAGCCGATATTTTGATGCATTCAAAATTTGACGAAGATGAACTAGAACGAGAAAAACAAGTCATTTTTCAGGAGATTGGTGCCGCCCATGACACGCCTGATGATATTGTTTTTGATCACTTTACAGAAACTGCCTTTCGTCATCAATCCCTTGGTCGTTCTATTTTAGGAACAGCTAAAACTCTTCAATCATTTACATCTGTTGATCTTCATGATTTCATCAATAAACAATATAGTGCAGATCGTATGATTGTCGTCGCGGCTGGAGCTGTAAAACACGAAAGCTTTATAAAAGAAGTTGAAAGTCGTCTTGGCACTTTTCGCCCCCATTCAACCGCATCTCTTCCTAATCTTGCAAATTATGTCGGTGGCGACTTTCGTGAATATCGTGATTTAATGGATACACAAGTTGTTCTAGGGTTTGAAGGGCGTGCTTATCACGCGCGTGATTTTTATGCGACCCAAATTCTTTCAATCATTCTTGGTGGAGGGATGTCCTCACGTCTTTTTCAAGAAGTAAGAGAAAAACGTGGATTATGCTATTCTATTTATGCTTTTCATTGGGGGTTTTCAGACACTGGGCTTTTGGGTGTTCATGCAGCGACTGGACAAGAAGGGCTCAAAGAACTCCTGCCTGTGATTCTTGATGAACTTTCCAAGGCAAGCAAAAACATTCACGCCAATGAACTCCAACGAGCACAAACACAATATCGTGCTAATCTCACAATGTCACAGGAAAATCCTTCTAGTCAAGCGCATCTCATTGCTCGCCAAATACTTCTTTACGGTCGCCCCATTCCAATAGCGGAAACAATTGAACGCCTCAATCTCATCACACCTACAAGATTAACTGATTTAGCGCATCGCCTTTTTACAAGTTCCACGCCCACACTCACTGCTGTCGGACCTGTAGGCCCCCTCATGAATTTTGATGACTTAACATCAACTCTTTCATATAAGCTAAAGTAAAAAACTGCTTTTTAAAAAGATGTATCATAATGAGCATGAATATATTTTATCATAAAATTTACCACTGAAACTCTTCTCATTAAATAAGTTTTGGAAATATTAGGCAAAGAGGCGTACACAACTATCCAATTTCTCCTTCATGTGATAGAGATTCTAGTACGTAAAGTTTATATTCATGAAATTTAGAAATTCATGATATAATTTTGCGCTTTTAAAATATACAATTCCATCCGCTTCAAGTTTTATGGAAGCAAATTATATAGTCTATTTGTATATAAAATCATATAACTTAAGAGGAAGTGATCACAATTTATTCTGTAAATAAATAGTAAAAGGTGGACGTTTTTTCTTAAAAATCTAAATGAAAATTAAACATCCTAAATATTGAGAGTGGGGCATTGTGAAGAGTTTGCGTAAAATAATTGACATCATTTTCATTATCGTCGTTAGTTCTTTTGTCCATCTTACATCAGCACACGCTATTGAGCCCATTAAGATTTCTTCTCAGGATGCTGCTCTTGATCTCTCAAAAGCAATTGAAATTCACCATACAAACAACTCTATTTTTCAAACAAGTACAGCGCCGGGACCAGATGGTATTGTATGGCGTATTGAAGTGCAGGCAAAAAGTGAAAAATTTTCCGGAAACTGGGCAGTTTTTTCTCTTGCAAATCCAACAGATGAACAAGTCGATCGTCTCATCGTTGCCCCCCACTACCGCATGGCGCATTCTGGATTTTTTGGGCCAGACCTTGGATCAGCACGGATACAATCTATAACACCAAGTGAAGGTTTTTCTCTCGATCGTCAACCGAGTATGAACTCTGATATTTTTCATATTACTCTCAATCCCGGTGCTGTTGTTACATTTGTGGCCGAACTTAACTCTGCAAATCTACCGCAAATCTATTTATGGCAGCCTGAAGCTTATAAAGATGCCATTAATTCTTATACGCTTTATCATGGTATTCTTCTTGGAATATCAGGTCTCTTAGCCCTTTTGTTAACTGTTCTCTTCGTTGTCCGTGGAACAGGGCTGTTTCCTGCAACAGCTGCTGTCGCTTGGGCCGTGCTTTTTTATATTGGTATTGACTTCAACTTTTTAAATAAATTCTTTGCAGTTACGCTCACAACACAACCAATCTGGCGTGCTGGTACAGAAGTAGCCCTTGCCGCAACACTCTTCATTTTTCTTTTTACCTACCTCAATCTTAATCGCTGGCATTATCATTTTAGTTATGGTGCCATCGCTTGGATCATTGCCTTTTGCAGTTTAGGAGCCTTTGCTATTTATGATCCAATCAGAGCAGCAGGAATTGCCCGTCTATCATTTGGCCTTACCACTGTGCTAGGCATACTGTTAATCATCTATTTTTCAATCAGAAGTTATGACCGCGCCATTATGCTTATCCCAACATGGTTGCTTATTAGCTTTTGGGGTGTGGGAGCCTATGCCTGCATAGCAGGACATTTAAACAATGATATTATCCAACCAGCATTAGCGGGAGGATTAGTGCTCATTGTTCTTCTCATTAGCTTTACTGTCCTGCAACAAACTTTTTCTCATGACGCTTTCCATGAAGGCATATTTTCCGATCTTGAACAACAAGTCCTCGCAGCAAAAGGAGCTGGAAATATCATTTGGGATTGGAATATTGAGCGTGATCGGATCGTTGTTCATCCAAACATAACAACCCTTTTTGGTACTGAAATCCACAACCTCAATGGGACGATGCGCAACTGGATTTCAGCCTTGCACTATGATGATCGTGAACGCTTTCAAGCCGTATTAGATATCATTCTTAAAAATAAAAAAGGGCGTATTGATCAAATTTTTCGACTTTCTTCCGGGGGTGGTTATTATCATTGGTTTTCTCTTCGCGCACGTCCAGCAATGCAAAAAGATGGGAAAGTCACACGTGTCATTGGAACTATTGTCAATATTACGAACCATAAAAAATCTGAAGAACGCTTATTGCATGATGCAATTCACGACAGCTTAACTGGCCTTCCTAACCAACAAATTTTCTTTGATCGGCTACAAAATTATACCTCTTTGGCAAAAGCAAATATTAAAATTAGACCGACCGTCTTTATGATTGATTTTGACAATTTTCGCCAAATTAATCGCAAATTAGGCATAGCCGTTGGGGATACTGTATTGCTTATAATCGCTCGTCGTTTAAATCGTCTTATTAACTTTCAAGATACCTTATCGCGCCTTTCAGCAGACCGTTTTGCAATCATTTTACTCAGTGAAACTGAACCACAACAAATTGCAACATTTGCGGATCATTTGCATAAAACAATTTCAGCACCTATTTCACTTTCGGAAAATAAAATAATTCTTTCAACCTCTATCGGATTGGTTACATGGAGTGAAAGCCGATCAACGGCTAAAGATATTTTTAATGATAGTGAATTAGCAATGATTCGTGCAAAACAAATGGGTGGAAACCATATTGAACCTTTTCGTCCTAATTTTCGCACCCTGGGTCTCGAACAGAATACTCTGGAAAAAGATATTCATTATGCCATAAAACGTCATGAGATGAAAATCCTCTACCATCCTATTCTTAATTTATCAGACGGACATATTATTGGTTTTGAAACAATTGTGGAATGGCATCACCCAACTTATGGAAAATTAAATGCCTCTGATTTCATAAAAATCGTAGAAAATGAACAAATCGTTATGGATTTGTCACAATTTATCATCGAGAATGCCATTATCGATCTTATAAATGTAGAAGAAAAATTTCCCCAACAATCTTTCTTTATTTCAATTAATTTACCAAGCGCAGAGATGATTCATCCTCGTTTTATCAGTCAACTGCGTGCCGCTCTGCTTCGCCATCCTCTCCACAAAGGGCGCTTGATGATTGAGATATCTGAATTTGTCTTAAGAAACAATCCTGAACAATCAGCCCACTTTCTTGAACAAATTAAAACACTTGGAATGAATCTCGCACTCGATAATTTTGGAACAGGTTATTCGTCCCTAACCTATCTCGTACGTTATCCATTTGATATGGTTAAACTTGATCGTTCACTTATCTCAATCGACTCTCTCAAGAAGAAACTTGTTCTCAAGTCTATCATTAATATGGCAACAGATCTTAACTTGCAAATTATCGCAGAAGGTGTTGAGAATGAAAAAGAAGCAATCTTCCTCCGTCAAGAAGGCTGTAAGTATGTTCAAAGCACACTTGTGACGAAACCAATTGCCATAGAAGAATTAATTACTCTCGTTCAAAGCCATTTTCCTTATAAACCAAGATATTGATTTATAAGGAAAATTTATCGTTATTCAAGTTGAATTAAAACTCTGAATACCATAAAATTCTCTTATTTCAAAATTTCTTTCATGTTGAATCAATCAAAACCATTCGCTTTCACGTCACAAGTAAGCAAAACCTAGGTGGAGAAAAAAATATTAAAAAGGAATAAACATGCCTCTTATAAAGAGTCTTAAATGCCAAGAGCTATCGTATTAAGGAATGGCAAATATAACAATGGTGCCCGGTTTGTTACTTTACGAGCGTAAAATAGGGGCAATAGATTTATTTTAATACAACTCACAAGTGCGTTGCGAAATGGGCTTGGGTGCATTGAGGGATGTTTCTTTAAAATAAAAACATAAGGAATCGAATAACATGCAAAATTAAAAAGTTCAGAAAAAACTCTACGCGTGTCCCATTTCAGAAGCAAGATAGATTGGATCAATCCCCATGCGTGTTAAACTTTTATCATATTTGCAACTTAGATCACTTTCAAAAAGAAAACTAGGTGATGTAGAACTGATTAGCCAACCATTTGTAGAAATTTCTGCTTCAAGTTGCCCTGCTTTCCATCCAGCATAACCTAATGCTACCAGAGCATGTTGCGGGCCTTGTTCACAACTGATCGCTTTTAATATATCAATTGTCGCAGTAAAACAGATCTTATCTGCAATAAAAACAGTTTCTTCACAAGCATAATCATCTGAATGAAGGACAAAACCACGCGAAGGATCAACAGGGCCACCATAGCGAACTGGAAACTGTTTTATTGGTTCAGAAAGACGTTTTTTTTGAACGCTATCTATTACGCCAAGGTGAAGCAAAAGCTCTGGAAAATCAATATGATGCAATTGATTGAGAATAATGCCCATCGCACCAGCATCAGAATGCGCACAAACATAAATAACAGAACGAATAAAGCGTTTGTCATTCATCCCAGGCATTGCTATGAGTAATTGTCCACCCAAAAAGCCATTACACTGATTCATTAATCTGTTATTCTCCATAATTTACATGATAAAAGTTTGTCTATTTAGTACACTAGGAAAATAAAACTCCAATGAAAAAAAGTCACATATTTACAAATTTACAAAATATCCCAGCTTTCTTTTATAAAAAGCTTTTCGTTACTTTAAGCTTAACATTGATAGTTTTAGAATTACTTAACATTTCTGTAAATGCTCAAACAGAACAAAAACTCAAGCTTTTCTCAACCTCTTGGTATGAATCAGAGGGGGGGCGTATTCGATTAGCAATCACTGAACCTTCTCTTTCTGAAGTGAGAGAAGGCTTTATTGAAATTGTCCTCAAACCAGGATGGAAAACGTACTGGCGTAATCCAGGTAATTCAGGAATGGCACCCTTTTTTAATTTCAACCAACAAGTTTCTTATGAAATCTTTTATCCTACTCCACAGCTTTTTGAAATAGAAAATGATTGGTCATTAGGCTATAAAGATAAAGTGGTATTGCCCTTTCATCTATCTTCTTCAAGCAAAAATTTAAGTGGTACTTTTACTCTTGGATTATGCCATAAAATCTGTCTTCCTTTGACTGTTAACTTTGATTTTTTGCCATCTGCTCTTAAAAACAAACCTCTGCCTATTTCCTTGTTAAAAAATGCCCAAGATTCTTTGCCGCGCATGACGCAAAATGCCCTAAAAATAAGCGCCGAAAAAAATAATAATACCCTCCTTATAAAAATACAAAATAATAACAAAAAAATGCCCTACTCTCTTTTTTTAGATGGAGAAGAAATGCAAATTGGAGCAGCAAAAAAAATCAATGCGAATGCGGAATATACACTCTTTAGCGCTCCACTCTATTTCGTACCAGAAGAAACCAACCATAAAATTTTTTATACAGTCTCTTTTAAAGATCACGCCTTAAGTGGAACATTTATATTCCATACGCCATCAAACCCTCTTGCTACCCCATGATAAAAGAGAAAAAAATCTCAAACAATAATTATGCTGGAAAACGCCCATTTTCGAGATATTGCGCAATTGCTTTGCGAGCAAGAGCATCAGCGCGTTCATTCTCTGGATGGCCCGCATGACCTTTAACCCAGTGCCATCTGACTGTATGGCAAGAACAAGCCTCCTCAAGAGCTTGCCATAGCTCCATATTTTTCACAGGACTTTTTGATGCAGTGCGCCAATTATTCTTTTTCCAACCTTCAATCCACTTAGTTATACCGTTACGCACATAAACTGAATCCGTATAAAGATCGACCAAACAGGGCTCTTTAAGCGCCTTGAATGCACAAATTGCCGCCATGAGTTCCATTTGATTGTTCGTTGTATGAGCCTTACCGCCATAAAGCTCACGTTCATGACCATTCCAGCGTAAAATTGCTCCCCAGCCTCCAACTCCAGGGTTTCCTGAGCAAGCACCATCTGTATAAATTTCAACGACTTTTTGTTGATTAGCCATAAAATTTAAAAACCTAATTCACTTAGCGAATTTACGTTACTGAAAAAACAAAGCTTATGCCAATACTCCCATGGATCTTTCTTAATAACAAAGCTATCAGACGGTGTATTAAACCAATCATAAAGACGTGTGAGTAAAAAACGTAAAGATGCACCGCGAGTCAATAAAACAATCTTGTCCAATTCTAAAGGGATCAAGGATCTTATTTTTTGATAATTTTCCAATAATTTACGTGCTTTGCTAAGATTATAGGAATGATCAGGTTCAAAGCACCACGCATTTAAACAAATTGCTAAATCATAAGAAAAAAAGTCATTACAAGCAAAATAGAAATCTATTATACCAGAAAGACGATGATTCACAAAAAAGACGTTATCATTAAATAAATCTGCATGAATAATGCCTGTTGGTAAATTGAACGGCCAATTTTCCTGTAAAAAAACCAATTCCAACTCAATTTTTTGTCCAAACTCTTTTAACAATGAATCTTCTGTTATTTGACAACGTTGCCACAATGCCTGCCAGTCCATAATAGAAAGCGTATTTTTACGACTGAATGTAAAATCTTGTCCTGCTAAATGCAATTGCGCTAACCCTGTACCGACTTCGCCACAATGACCTATATCCGGCTGTCGAATCCACTCTCCTTCCAGAAAGGTAATAATAGCAGCAGGGCGTCCTGCTAGTTTACCGATCATCGTTCCATCATTTTGAATAACAGGTTGTGGACAAGGAATTCCACGTTGCCCCAAATGCTGCATCAAGCGACAAAAAAAAGGTAAATCATCTTTTGAAATACGCTTTTCATAAAGTGTTAAAATGAACCGCCCTTGTGTTGTCTCCAGTATAAAATTAGAATTTTCAATCCCTTCCTCTATCCCCTGATAAGATAAAAGTGATCCTATTGCATAACGTGTTAAAAACACTTTTAAATCACTTGGGTGAATATCTGTATAAACCGCCATTATTCTGCTTTCGTTTTAGACATGTTTGTATTCTGATTTTCATTTTTTGCATTATTTTCTTGACCATTCACAAATGCCATATCTTGAGACGTTAAAATGACGTCACGTAGTTCGCGACTCACTAGAAATCTTTCCGTTTCCACCACTGTTTCAGCTAATTCTATTGTTACATCATAACGCGCGCGAAAAGCTGAAATAATTTCATCAATAATAATTTCAGGTGCCGAAGCCCCTGCTGAAAGACTGACAACAGAAAGAGATTTTAGATTTTCAAAATTAATTTCATCAGCGCGCTGAACTAAAATGGCTTGCCGCGCGCCAGACTTTTCGGCAACCTCTACCAAACGTCGTGAATTAGAAGAATTTGGCGCTCCAACAATCAAAAACAAATCACTCCCCTTTGCAGCTGCCTTAACCGCATCTTGTCGATTCGTTGTAGCATAGCAAATTGACTCAGCCGCTGGGGCTGCTAATGTAGGAAAACGTTGTTGTAATACATTGAGAATTCCTGCTGTATCTTCAACAGAAAGCGTTGTTTGTGTAACAAACCCTAATTTATCTGGATCACCTGGTTGATAATGCAAAGCATCTTCTACCGTTTCAATAAGCGTCACAGCCCCATCTTCAAGTTGTCCCATTGTCCCTATAACTTCAGGATGACCCGCATGACCAATCAATATAACATGACGACCGTGACGTTGATGGCGTATCGCTTGTTTATGAACTTTCGAGACCAATGGACACGTTGCATCGAAATAAAATAAGTTATAACGTCGTGCCTCTTCTGATACAGATTTTGGGATACCATGGGCAGAAAAAACAACCGGTTGATTGCGATGTTCTTCTGGAATCTCATCAAGTTCTTCAACAAAAACAGCGCCCCTTTGCTGTAATCCCTCAACCACATAACGGTTGTGTACAATTTCATGACGAACATATACGGGAGCACTATATTTTTTTAATGCAAGCAGAACAATCTGGATAGCACGATCAACCCCTGCACAAAATCCACGCGGACCACAAAGACGTATCGTTAAAGGGGGAAGTCCAGACATAAATCATCCTTAATCTCTATAGCTTTAGTCTCATATTCAAACGATCTATCATTATACATTGAATAAGCAATGTAAAAAAAACGTGCAATATCATCTTTCGCATGAACACACTCTATAGTGTTTTCTTACAGCATTTTCTTACAGAAAAACTTTTTAAAATTCACTTTTTCATTTTATTTGCCTAAAGGTCGATAAAATGCCAAACAAGAGATTCAATCAAAAGAGCTCCAAAGATCGCTGCCAAATAAAGTAACGAAAAGAAGAACGTTTTTTTGGCCATCAAAATAGTTTCATCATGGGTATCAGCTTTCCATAAACGATAGGAAAAATAAACAAAAATAATGCCTAAAATTGTCGAAAAGATACCATAAAAAATCCCCCCAAGGCCAGTAAAACAAGGAGAAGCAGCGCATAGTGCCGTCAAAATAGTATAAAATAAGATCTGTTTTTTTGTTGAGTATTCACCTCGTACATTAGGCATCATAGGGACGCCCGCAGCCTTATAATCAAGAGATGAGAAGAGAGAAAGAGCCCAAAAATGAGGGGGGGTCCACATAAAAATGATTAAAAATAATAAAAAGCTATCAAAACTCACTGTCCCGGTTGTTACAGCCCATCCAATCATTGGTGGGAAAGCCCCAGAAGCACCACCAATAACTATATTTTGTGGTGTGATACGCTTTAACCAAATTGTATAGATAACAACATAAAAGAAAATTGTAAACGCAAGGAAAAATGCCGCAAACCAATTAATGAAGCTCCCCATAACCAATACCGAAAGTAGAGACAGAGCCATGCCAAAAATAAATGCCTTTTGGGAGCTGATTTTGCCCATAGGAATGGGACGCGTTTTGGTCCGTTCCATTACGGCATCAATGTCAGCATCATACCACATATTTAGTGCTCCCGCACCGCCACCGCCAATTGCAATACATAAAATTGCTAAAAAACCATACCACGGATTGATGGGAACAGGAGACACCATTAAACCAACCAGTGCTGTAAAAACCACAAGTGACATAACACGCGGCTTTAATAACGTGATATAATCACCAATACTGGATTTTGGTGGCATTGATTTACCATTTGCAACCGATAATTCTCCTGAAATAGACATTCCACTCAAGCCCCTTTTCCATTTCTTTCATTCACAAACAGATATTATTTGACAAATAATATCTAGCGTATGAGAATGATCTATTAAGACCAATCTTATTTTTGAGCAAATATGACATACTTTTTTTGTACGCATCTCCTAAAAATAGATAAAGATATTTGCAATAAAAATACATTTTTACAATCAACATTTTCTCTTACATTACAAATTTATCATAAAAATGTATCCTACCAAACATCATAAAGCCATGCTGAAAATTTATCTCCTATAAAATGCTCTTTCTTCTCATTTCCCTTTATTTCTTGCATAGAGATGACTATATTTGGTAAATACTGGTTTTGTGTTATAGGTTTTATGTGGGGAATTCATTTTTTATGCAAATCTATGCATGATTGTGTATGTGTTGAATCGGATAGGATTTTCTGTGATACTTTATAAATTACTCAAAAAAGCTTTTTTTATTGGTGCTGTTCTTCACACACTTTTTAGTAGTTTGATCAATCATGCTTTTGCACAAACGCCTTATGCGCAAAATGTTCCCGTTCCACAAACCTACGGTGCATGGACAAAGGTTTGTGGTCTACCACCAGGAACACCTAATATGCAGTGTGAAGTTGTACAAAACGTCCATACACAAGGTCGTCATGATATTACTTTACGCGTTACATTTTATAAACTTCCTCAAAAGCAAGGGGCTTTAATGCGTGTTTTTGTTCCGATTCGCGTTGAGCTACGTCCTGGCGTTAGAATTAAAATTGATGATAAAAATATGGGCAGAATGGAATATCGCCGTTGTCTTGGTGATAATTGTGTTGCTGAAGCTTTTCTTAAAGAAGACATATTACAACTCTTTTTAAAAGGAAAAATGGCAACCTATTTTATCTTTACAACCCCTGAGCAAGGAATTGGAGGCCTCGTTGACCTACATGGTCTTGGCGATGCCTATGCAACTTTACCCACATGAATGAAATCAACGCCCATGGGATGATTAAAATCTCCTCATCTATTTTGAGAACTTTTTAAATTAGACCAATAAAAATCTTCTACACCCCCAATAAAAATAGGATAACTCTTATGAAATCGCTGATTGATCATTTTGATATTGCTTCCTCTAAAGTACAATCACTTGTACAGGAAGCACTTCATTATGCAGATGATGGCGAACTTTACCTCGAGTATAAAGAAAGCGAAACCCTTTTATTTGATAATGGACAACTTAAAAACGGCTCTTTCCATCAAGATATGGGGTTTGGTCTGCGTATCGTTGCTGGAGAAGCGACTGGATATGCACATTCTAGTGAATTATCAGCTGCTGCACTCAACCGCGCTTGTGAAGCAGCTAAAGCTGTTACCTATAATAATCATGCTGGACCTTATAGCATAGCTCCTCAACAAACGAATAAAAGGCTTTATCAACCGCATAATCCCCTTGATGCTCCATCCTTTGAAGAAAAAAGTGCTCTTTTGCAAAAAATTGATGCTTATTTACGAGCAAAAAATGATAAATTGCATCAAGTAACTGTTGCTCTTTCTGGTTCACTACAACATGTTGAAATTTTACGGGCGGATGGGTATCTGGTTCGTGATGTGCGTCCTCTTGTACGGCTTTCTATATCTGTGGTTGCGGCTGAAGGGAATCGACGTGAAAATGGTTTTTATGGATGTGGGGGGCGACAAGAATTTGAACAATTTATTTGTGAAGACAATTGGAAACAAGCCGCGGATGAAGCCCTACGTATGGCTTTAATAAATTTAGAAGCAGAAGCAGCACCTGCAGGAACATTTGATGTTGTCTTAGCCAATGGATGGCCTGGTGTTATGCTTCATGAAGCCGTAGGTCACGGTTTAGAAGGTGACTTTAACCGCAAAAAAACATCTGCTTTTGCTGGACTTTTAGGACAACAAGTTGCCGCAAAAGGTGTAACAGTTGTTGATGATGGAACAATTCCTCATTGCCGAGGCTCTCTAACTATTGATGATGAGGGAACCCCTTCAGGATATAACGTTCTCATTGAAGATGGAAAACTCGTTGGTTTTATGCAAGATAGGCTTAATGCACGACTTATGGGGAGTAAATCAACAGGAAATGGACGGCGCGAATCCTATGCTTATGCCCCAATGCCACGAATGACCAATACAATCATGCTAGGAGGCGATAAAACACCTGAAGAAATCATTTCTTCCCTTAAAAGTGGTATCTATGCTGTTTCATTTGGGGGAGGACAAGTGGATATTACTTCTGGCAAATTCGTCTTTGAATGTACTGAAGCATACCGAGTAGAAAATGGTAAAATTGCTGCCCCCATCAAAGGTGCAACTCTTATTGGAAATGGACCAGATGCTATGAAACGTATCACTATGATTGGAAATGATAGTAAACTGGATAATGGTATTGGCATGTGCGGAAAAGCAGGACAAAATGTTCCTGTTGGTGTTGGGCAACCTCATTTTCGAATCAATAATATGACGATCGGTGGAACTGCGCTTAAAGAATAAATTTGCTCATTTCTGCCCAATATTGCCCCCTTCCCGTCTATTCAAACGGTTTATGAGGGAGGATGTTTTTTGTATGCAATGCATTGATTTTAAAGATAATCCAACGTCATTCAACTTGAATGAGAACCTTTATACCGTATTCTTTTATTTTTAATCTGTGTATGTTGAATCAATAAAAAACATTGATTTGTATACTATAAGATCCGTGTGGAGTAAAACTATACAAGAAAGACATACCTCTCATGAACCGTCTCAAATGCCCAAGCATGTCATTGGGAGATAGTCAACATAACGGTGCTGCTGGCTTATTCAGATATCCTCTCAAACATACCTTTTTCATAATATGTTCGTCTTTTGTGTGGAGTAGCATTGTCTTTTATATTTCATAATCAAAAAGTCTCAAATAAGAAGGCTTCCTATATTCAATGCTCTTAATTCAATGAGAAAAAGATTATTATTGTAGATAAATTTTGAAGAGATTTTTATAATAATACGCAAGTAAATTTTTTAAAATCTTCATGGCGTTAAAAAAAATCAAGCTAAAGCTTCCAGCCCTTCTTCTTTTTCTTTTTGCTCAAAACAGCAACAATTTCAACATGGGCTGACCATAAAAATTGATCAATTGGTGTGATTTTTTCTACTTCATACCCCCCAGCAACAAGAAGAGATAAATCACGCGCAAATGTAGCAGGATTACACGAAATTGCTACAACACGGGGTATTGTTGCCTTCGCCAGTTCAAGGACTTGTTCCTCTGCACCCGCACGAGGAGGATCAAAAACAACACTCTCAAAACACTCAAGTTCCTTTACAGAAAGTGGATGGCGGAAAAGATCGCGTCTTTCACAAGTGACTGTTTTTAAACCTGTTGAAAAACGTGCTGCTGAACTTAAATTTTCTAACGCACTCTCATCATTTTCTATTGCATGAACATTCATCTTTTTTGCCATACGCAAGGTAAATGTTCCTACCCCTGAAAACAAATCAAGAGCATTCTTCATTTTTTTTAAATGAGTCAAAATAATATTGCCCATTATATTTTCAGCTTCACAGGTTGCTTGAAGAAAACCACCAGAAGAAAATTCAACACGGACATCTCCAAAGTAAATCTCTGGTTTTTCTCGTTCAATCAAAACTTCACCGTCAACAGATAAACGTGTAATCCCATATGAAAGAGCTGCACTGATCATTTTCTGGCGAAGTGATTCATGGTGTATAATGCAACCGCTTAAAGCAACATCTAAGCCATTTTCAATGCGGGTAATCGTAACATGAAACCGTTTGACAGAGCTGCTTAGAAAAGCACAGAGCTCTCTGATATTACGCAACTGAGAAATAAGCTCTGGGCAGCTTACCGGACATTCCTCAATAGCCACGATCTCATGAGAAAGATAACGATTAAAACCAACTTTTTGACCCTGTGGAGTCATGAATGCTGTTAGAGTTATCCGTCGTCGGCTATAGGGTTTACATTCTATTAAAGGCGCAACAACGCTCTTAATTCCATAGTTTTTAAGCGCATCAACAACCAATTGTCGTTTCCATACGCGATAAGCATCAGCACGCCAATGTTGAAGAGTACAGCCTCCACATTCTCCAAAATGCTGACAAAGAGCATCAATGCGTTCTGGTGATTTTTGTTTTAATGCTATACATGTCGCATATTTTCCATGAACAATAATTTCTGCACACTCTCCTGGCAAAGTAAAAGGCACATAAACAGAGCCGTACGGCATCTTAGCAACACCATAACCATTTGCTCCTATATGGTCGATTATGATATCGTCACTCACTGTTGCTTTTCTCCAAATAGTAAATATTCCACATTACCATCACTACCTGTAATGGGGGAGGGGAGTAAATTTTTTGCACGCCACCCTGTTTGAGTATTTAACCAGACAAAAAGCTCTTCAGCGGTTTCTTTAGCCCTTGATGGATCTAATATTCCTCCCTTACCAAGGTGCTTACGACCAACCTCAAACTGAGGCTTTACCAGTAAAACAGCTTGGGCTCCCTTTTTAGCTAAAGACAAAACGGGAGGCAATGCAAGTTTGAGAGAAATAAAACTAACATCTGAAACAATAAGATCAATTTCCCGCCCACCTAAATGTTCCTGTTGAAAATCCCTAACATTTAAGCCTTCTAATAAGGTTATAGCACTATTGCCCAATAAACGTTTATCAAATTGATGATGTCCAACCTCAACAGCAATGACATGTGCTGCTCCACGTTCTAAGAGAACTTGTGTAAAACCACCTGTTGATGCACCAACATCAATGGCCGTCACTTTATCCGTTACAATTGGAAATGCATCAAGTGCAGCAATCAATTTTAATGCTGCCCGTGAAACATAATTCTGCGCTGGATCACAAACGAAAATCTCTGCATTATCAAAAAAGATTTGTCCCGCTTTTAAAACGATTTCACCATTAACTTTAACCGTTTGGCGCATAATAGCATCACGTGCGCGGGAACGTGTCGTAAAAAAGTTTTTTTCAACTAAAAGAATATCAAGCCTTTTTTTGGAAGCCATTTCATACTCGAATTTTCTATTCCATTCGAATCTCGCGCCCCAAAGCCGTCAACACCGTGTTGACAATCCCCATAGCACCAAGCCCAATCGTTGAGAGAACTTTTTCTGGTGAACCATGATTCAAATATTCATCAGGAAATTTTAGTGTACGAACTTTCAAACCATGCTCTAAGAGCCCTTCTTGTGCTAAAAATTGTAATAAATGCGCTCCAAACCCACCAATCGCACCTTCTTCAATGGTCACCAATACTTCATGCTCACGTGCTAAATGACACATTAAATCTTTATCCAAAGGTTTTGCAAATCGTGCATCTGCAACCGTTGTCGATAGCCCTTTAGCTTCCAACATCTCAGAAGCTCGCAACACTTCTAACATCCGTGTTCCAAAACAAACTAGAGCAATCCTATCTCCTTCACGCAGAACACGTCCTTTTCCAATCTCTAATATCTCACCACGTTGCGGTAAATCTATACCAATACCTTCTCCACGTGGATAACGAAAAGAAATGGGGCCCTGATCATAAGCTGCAGCTGTACGCACCATATGCATCAGTTCAAGTTCATCTGAAGGCGCCATAACAACAAACTCAGGAAGCGTGGCCAAAAAAACAATATCAAAACTACCAGCGTGCGTTGCACCATCTGCCCCCACAAAACCGGCTCTATCAATAGCAAAACGTACCGGTAATTTTTGAATTGATACATCATGAATAATTTGATCATAAGCACGCTGTAAAAAAGTAGAATAAATTACAACAAAAGGCTTATACCCTTCACAAGCAAGTCCTGCTGCAAAAGTTACGGCATGTTGCTCAGCAATCCCAACATCAAACATCTTTTTAGGAAACTTTTCTGCGAAAGCATCAAGACCTGTCCCTGTTGGCATCGCTGCCGTTATGCCAACAATCTTATCATCATGACAAGCTTCTTCTATTAAAGCTTTAGAAAATACCTTGGTATAGGGTAGAATATTACTTGATGCTTTAACCTGCCTTCCTGTTGTGACATCAAAACGATTAACACCATGATATTTATCAGAGGAAGCTTCTGCAGGTGGATATCCCTTTCCCTTATGCGTTACAACATGCACCAAAACAGGACCATGAGGGTATTCACGAACATTTTTTAAAACAGGCAATAAATGCCCCAAATTGTGCCCATCTATGGGGCCAACGTAATAAAAGCCAAGCTCATCAAATAACGTTCCCCCAACCAAAAGTCCACGCGCAAATTCCTCTGAACGACGTGCTTTATCCAAAAAAAACTTTGGCAATTTTTCACTCAACATCTTTACACGTTCACGCAAATGACGATAAGAGGGACGTGATACTAATCGTGCAAGATGCCCACTCATAGCACCTGTAGGCGGTGCGATAGACATATCGTTATCATTTAGAACAACAATCAAGCGTGCATCCAAAGCACCAGCGTTATTCATTGCTTCATAAGCCATGCCTGCAGACATTGCACCATCACCAATGACAGCAATGATATTGCGTCTTGTCTCTGCTTTCAAAGCACTTGCCACCGCCATGCCAAGCCCCGCCGAAATAGAAGTCGATGAATGTCCCGCTCCAAATGGATCATACTCACTTTCTGAACGTTTTGTGAAACCTGATAGCCCCCCCTCTTGACGTAACGTGCGAATTTTTTCTCTACGCCCCGTTAAAATTTTGTGCGGATAGGTTTGATGACCAACATCCCAAATAATCCTATCCTCTGGTGTATTAAAAATATAATGCAACGCAACCGTAAGCTCAACAACACCAAGTCCCGCCCCAAGATGGCCACCTGTTACAGAAACCGCATCAATTGTTTCGGCCCGCAACTCATCAGCCAACTGTACCAGATCAGACTCAGGTAATGCCCGCAAATCTTTCGGAAAACAAACACGATCAAGCAATGGTGTTAAGGCCTGAGACAAAAAAAATCCTTTCTATTATCTTAACTCAAGAGAAAGCAACAATAAAAATATATCTTTTCTACTCTTTTATTGAGCGTTTTACATCTTTTTTACTGAAAAAATACTCTTCTCTCTTTGAGATGATTGATGATCTTTCCTATTTTTAACTTATTTTATAAAAAAGAAATCAATAAAATTTACTCTCTATCAACGAAGATTATTGCATTTCTTAAGCCCCACAATAAATATCCCAAAATATTTAATATTATTGAGCGTCAAGCGGCTCTACGCCTTCTGGAGAACCTGTCTGTGAAAGCTGAATTTTTTCAACTTTGGCTTCAGCAACCTTCAAGAGTTTTTCACAATGTTTTTTCAGCGCTTCACCACGTTCATAAATATCAATGGATTGTTCCAAAGGCACATCGCCACGTTCCAAATTCTCAACAATAGCTTCAAGTTGCTTAAGCGCTTGCTCAAAGCTTAAGGCTGTAATATCTCCCTCTTGTATCTCTTTTTTCATATGAACCTCAAAAAATATCTGTCCTAGATATACGAATTCCAAAATCTTCTAAACCTAGATAATGGTGCTCTTTAGAAGCATAAACAATAACAGAGCCTATTCCTAAATATTTTAAAATTTGCGATCCTAAACCAATTTTGCGCCATTCTTCTTCGCGTTCAATCGCCTGCACATGGTTTTCTGAACCGTCTCTTGCCACATTTTGAATGCCAAGAGTTGATCGTATAATAGATCCTTCACGCAAATAAATAAATACGCCACGTTTTTCTTTTTCCATCATACGCCGCATTATCACCATGATATCTGAAGATTGACAAAAAATGTCATTTATAATGTTTTCATGATGTAAATGTACAGGAATACTTTCACCCTCACGGATATCACCAAAAATAACCGCACTATGCTGAACAGCTTCCCAAGGGAGTTGATAACTTTGAATAAGAGCAGGTCCTACAGGTGTTTCAATCGGCATTTCTCCAACATGCTTGATCAATATTTCTTTATGCTGGCGGTAAGCAATTAAATCTGCAACCGTTATGATATGCAACCGATGTTTTTGTGCAAATTTTGTGATCTGATCGCCATGTTTAACACTTCCATCATCATTGACTAACTCACCAATAACACCAACCGGTGGTAAACCAGCTAATTGACATAAATCAACAGCAGCTTCCGTGTGACCTGAACGCATGAGAACTCCCCCTTCATGCGCAATCAGAGGGAAAACATGCCCTGGACGAACAAAATCATTCGCATTTGCATTTGAATTTGCAAGATTACGCACCGCTAATGTACGGTCATGCGCTGAAATCCCTGTTGTTATGCCGTGTTTAAAATCAACAGTAACCGTAAATTGCGTTCCGTGTGCAGAGTTATTATCTGGTACCATAGGAGCAAGATTAAATCGTTGTGCTTCTTTTTTAGGCATAGGTGTACACACAATACCCGTTGTGTGACGAAGAATAAATGCCATCTTTTCTTCTGTACAATGAGCTGCAGCAACCGTTAAATCACCTTCATTTTCACGGTCATTATCATCTGTCACCACAACAATTTCACCACCTTCAAAAGCTTTAAGCGCAGAAATAATTTTTTCTTCATTATACGCCATTATTCACCTTCTCAATCATCCAACTTGACCGCGATGTCTTAAATAATGGTCAGCAAGTGCACAAGCAACCATCGCTTCACCAACAGGAACAGCCCGAATCGCAACACATGGATCATGACGTCCCTTCGTTATTACGTCTACATTATGACCATCAACATCAATGGAACGACGAGGCGTTAAAATGGATGACGTAGGTTTTACAGCAAAACGTGCAACAATTGGCTGTCCACTCGATATTCCCCCTAAAATACCACCAGCATGATTGGATAAAAAAAGTGGTTTTCCGTCATTTCCCATCCGCATTTCATCGGCATTTTCTTCTCCCCTCAAACAGGCTGCCGCAAAACCATCACCAATTTCAACTCCTTTTACCGCATTAATTGACATAAGGTATGATGCAATGTCTTGATCAAGTTTTGCGTAAATAGGAGCTCCTAAACCTGCTGGAACATTTTCTGCAACGATCTCAATAACCGCACCAACAGATGTACCCTCTTTACGAATTTTACGGATATAATCACTAAAAATTTGAACCATCTCTGCATCAGCTGTAAAAAAAGGATTATTTTCAACCTCCGACCAATCCCAACGATCACGATTAATCTTATGGGAACCAATGGCTATCACGGCTCCTCGTACAACCAAACCAGGAACAACTTTACGGGCCAACGCACCAGCCGCAACACGTGCTGCTGTCTCGCGTGCTGAAGCACGCCCTCCCCCTCGAAAATCACGAATGCCATATTTAACATCATAAGTAT
Organism: Bartonella sp. B1098; assembly: GCF_944896145.1. Taxonomy (NCBI): domain Bacteria; kingdom Pseudomonadati; phylum Pseudomonadota; class Alphaproteobacteria; order Hyphomicrobiales; family Bartonellaceae; genus Bartonella; species Bartonella sp. B1098. The sequence goes on from NZ_CALYLP010000002.1 coordinate 333,009, forward strand.
AATCTGCATGACCAGGACGATATTGATGAGCAATTTCTCCATAATCTTGAGAGCGTTGATCTGTATTTCGAATCAATAGAGAAATTGGTGTGCCTGTTGTAACGAATGTTACCCCGTCTTCCTGAGCAATTGCTCCTGAAAGGATTTCTACTTGATCTTGTTCTCGGCGCTGTGTTGTATATAAGGATTGCCCAGGTCTACGCTTATCGAGATAAGCTTGAATTTCTGCACGCGTAAAAATAATTCCGGGGGGACAACCATCAATGACACAACCAAGAGCAGTACCATGACTTTCACCCCATGTTGTTACACGAAACAAATGACCAAATGTATTATGCGACATCAAAAAAGATCCGTTTCTCTGTCAAATATATGCAATGACAACGCATGTTGAACTATATACAAAACAGCTCTTTATTCCCAAATATTCTTGGCTACTTTAAATTTGGTCAAATCATCGCTGTCCAATATAAATCCTATAAACCAAACTTATTCTTTAACGACGGAAATATCTGGAGCATCAACGGCTTTCATACCGATGATATTATAACCTGAATCGACATGATGAACTTCACCGGTAACAGAACGAGACAAATCCGAAAGAAAATAAAGGGCAGAATCACCCACCTCTTCAATGGATACCGTACGACGTAAGGGCGCATTATATTCATTCCATTTTAGAATATAACGGAAATCACCAATACCTGAAGCCGCTAACGTTTTAATGGGTCCAGCAGATATTGCATTAACACGAATCTTTTGGGGACCTAAATCTACCGCTAAATATTTCACGCTCGCCTCAAGAGCTGCTTTGGCAACACCCATGGCATTATAATTGGGAACAACCTTTTCTGCCCCATAATAGGTTAGTGTTAAGATTGAACCACCGTCTCGCATTAACTTTTCTGCACGTTTTGCTAGAGCTGTTAGCGAATAAACAGAAATATTCATGGTCATCATAAAATTTGATTCGCTGATATCAATATAACGACCACTTAATTCATCTTTATCAGAAAAACCAATAGCATGAACTAAAAAATCAAGTCTGCCCCATTTCTTCTCTATAGCTTTAAAGACCATATCAATAGAGGCGCTGTCAGAAACATCACAATGTCCACAAACAAACCCCTTTAATTCTTCAGCCAAAGGCTCAACACGCTTTTTCATTGCTTCACCCTGATAGGTGAAAGCAAGCTCTGCTCCTGCAGCACTCGCCGCTTTAGCAATTCCCCAAGCGATGGAGCGATTATTAGCCAACCCCAAGATTAAACCACGCTTACCATACAATAAACCATTACCCTTAGCCATCAGCACTGCCCCATTGTTACTTAAAATTAATATTATTTATCTGCCTATGACACAGGTCAACTTTTTCTTCAAGTAATTGGTTTAAAATCAAACAAAAACTACACTGTATATATAAAAATTTTAAAAATTAATCCTTTTGCGTTTGCAAAAACTGTTCTAGCGCAGCATTTCCACCTTCCGGCAACATAACACGAACATGCACATAAAGATCATCTCTTGTACCATTTTTCAAACGAAGCCCTTTTCCTTTCAACCGCAAAACGCGATCAGAACTTGACCAAGCAGGTATCGTTAAGACCACACGTCCTTCCAATGTCTCAACTTCTTCTTTTGCTCCCAAAACAGCATGTTTAAGAGAAACGGGTAAATCAAGATGGAGCGTCCTTCCTTCAACCCGAAAACGAGGATGTTTTTGAATTTGAATGGTTATCAACGCATCTCCTGCTTGACCATGAGGCACCTCTTCTCCCTGACCTTTTAAACGAATAGTTTGCCCATCTTCAATATAATCTGGAAGTTTAATTTTTAACTTTTTTCCATGAGGAAAAACAGCTTCCACTTTTTCTGCACCAAGCATCTGCTCTAATGTTATGGTAAGATTAGCGCGAATATGGGCTCCTTGTTGAGGGCGATTATAGTGTGTGGAATTCGAGAAGCTACCAGCTCCTCCAAACAGATCGCGAAAAATATCACTCGCATCAAAACCCGCCCCCCCTGAAGAGGAAAAGTCAAATCCTTTTGTTCTTCCTGAAAAAGGATTTTGTTTATTGCTAAAATTTTCACCAGCACCATAGGCTTGATAAAGTGGTTTGCCTTCCATATCAATTTCACCGTGGTCAAATTGTGCCTTTTTATCTTTATCACCTATAATCTCATAAGCTTGATTAATTTCAGCAAACTTTTCTTTAGCCTTTGCATCATCTTTATTGTGGTCTGGATGATACTTCTTTGCTAATCTTCTAAATGCTGATTTAATCTCTTGCGGTTTTGCGGTACGTGCCACACCCAGAATCGTGTAGGGATCACGCATATTGCCCTCTTTTCAATTTTTTCGTTTTCAAAATATCAACGGATATGTTGCTCAATATTCCTCATAGCTTCATCTGTTTATTCTAGAGATAATTTCTTCTTTTCTTTATATGTCTATCAAGAAAGTAAAATACCAGATAAAATGAGATATTTATTTAATATAGCTCATTGTCTTCTATGCTAAAGACAAAAATAACGAAACACCATAAAAATATATGAAAGCATTGGCTTTTTGAAAATAAGAAAAAATGGTACTTTACTTTTTGATGAAAAAGTAAATGAGAAAATGTCCATGATCACTGCCATTTGGAGACACTATGAGTGATAAAATACCAATAGACGATCATTTTATGCACATGCAAAAACCTTTTGAACTTTTTGCAAAGTGGCTTGAAGAGGCAACGATAAGCGAAATAAATGATCCAAATGCTATGGCACTCGCAACAGTTGACGAAACAGGTCTCCCTAATGTTCGAATGGTTCTCCTCAAAGACTATAGTCCTCAAGGCTTCATCTTCTATACCAATTATGAAAGCCAAAAGGGAAAAGAAATTTTAAAATCAATGAAAGCATCCTTAGGGTTTCATTGGAAATCGCTTCGTCGTCAGGTCAGAATAAGAGGAATTGTTGAAAAAGTAACTCAGCAGGAAGCCGATGCTTATTTCCAATCGCGCCCCCGTGGGAGTCGAATTGGTGCATGGGCATCAAAACAATCTCAACCTTTAGAAAATCGTTTTGTCCTCGAAAAAGCCATTGCTCAATATACTGCGCGTTATGCTCTAGGCAATATTCCACGACCACCTTATTGGTCTGGGTTTCGTGTTAAACCACTTTCTATAGAATTCTGGTGTGATCGCCCATTTCGTTTACATGATCGTCTACTTTTTACCCGCGATTGTGTTAAACACAACAATTGGAAAAGACAAAAACTTTACCCTTAATCCTTCAAGCTTCATCGTTACAAAGTTTTTTTTCACAGTTAAATGATGACTTTCTATTTGCTAAATTCTAAAAAGAGGTGATTTATTTCATTTCAAGAAGAATTTTATTTTTCTATAAACGTTGGTTGATAATGTTCTTCATCGCTTGAAACTAGGTTAGCTATAAGCTTCTTGAAGAGAAAATGCTGTCTTCAGCAAAATGATGCTTTTACTTTTGAACTTCTGATAAGGGAAGCAGTGATATTCAAAGGAAGCCTAGTATCATAAAATAGTCGTACCGATGTTGTTTCTAATGAATACATAAAAAGTGCACTTTCAATTAAAAAGTTGTTTATTCCTCTTCCCATCATCACAGAACATATGATTTTATCTAACGTGTTGTTAAACTGCAGGATAAAATATCATCCATAAACCACCACAGACTAAACCAGTAAAAATTACAAAACCAATAAGCGAATTAGATTTGAAAAGCTTAAGACATTGTGCACTGTCATCGATATCAATGACTTTAATTTGAAACAACATATGGATGCTTGCTAAAAAAATTCCAAAAAAACTCAATAGAGGGACTTTAGCCAAATAAAATGCTAAACTCACGAATATGACAAAACCACCATACAAAAAGACTAAAGCACGCTTAGTTCCTTTGCCAAAGAGAAGCGCCGTAGAACCGATCCCCACAGTAGCGTCATCTTCTTTATCTTGATGTGCGTAGATGGTATCGTATCCTATGGTCCACAAGATTGATCCAACATAAAGTAAAATTGGTGCCCAGCTTAAACTTCCAAACACAACGGCCCACCCCATTAGTGCTCCCCAATTAAATGCAATACCTAAAAAAAACTGTGGCCAATAGGTTACGCGTTTCATAAAAGGATAAAATGCAACAGCTATTAAAGACGAAATGCCCAGAAAAAAACTAAACCTATTAAATTGTGATAAAACACCTAAACCAACCAAACATTGCACAAGTATAAAAACTTTTGCTTGAAACCGACTCACATGACCTGTCGGTAATGGGCGAGAACGTGTTCTCTCGACCTGAGAATCAATTTTATGGTCAATAAGATCATTCCAAGTACATCCTGCCCCTCGCATAGCGATGGATCCTAGAAAAAAAAGAAAAAGGTACCAAATCCAATGAAGAAGCATTGGTAAAAGAGGCTCATAACGCATGTCATAAGAGAGAAAAGCCATTGTTGTTGACCAAAAACAAGGCCACATCAACAATTGCCATCCGATCGGCCGATCCCAACGCGCCAATTGCGCATAAAACCATAAAGAACAGGGAAGAAAATTATAGACCCATTGTTTGGCAGAGGCATCCATAACCCGTCCTTGACTATCATAGGACTGAACATGAGGAATATTTTTATTTTTTTTCATCAAATGATTTACCTTTAGTCTTGCGATAGAGACATTTCATTCTTATGAGAAGAGGATGAGATTAATCATCTTTTATGAGAGGAGCAAGCAATGAATATTCTTCTTATTGGCTCAGGTGGGCGAGAACATGCTTTAGCATGGAAAATAGCAGCATCACCACTGCTCAAAAAATTATATTGTGCTCCTGGCAATCCTGCAACAGCAGAATTTGGTGAAAATATTAATTTAGACATTGATAACCACCCCCTTGTTATTGATTTTTGTAAAGCACATTCTATTGATCTTGTGATTGTAGGACCAGAAGCACCATTGGTTGCAGGTATAACTGACTCTCTTAATAGCGCCAACATCTGTGTATTTGGTCCGACTCAAAAAGCTGCTCAACTAGAAGGTTCAAAAGCTTTTACAAAAGATTTATGTCGTAAGAATAACATTCCTACAGCAAGTTACCAATGCTTTAATGATGCAGCTAAAGCCAAAGCTTACATTCATCAACAAGGTGTTCCCATTGTCATTAAAGCGGATGGCTTAGCAGCTGGCAAAGGTGTTGTGGTCGCAACAACAATAGAAGAAGCATTGAATGCCGTTGATGCCTGCTTCAGAAGTGCCTCCTGCGATGTAGAAAACAAAATTGTTATCGAATCTTTTCTTGAAGGTGAAGAAGCAAGCTTCTTTTGTCTTTGTGATGGTAAAATTGCCCTTCCCTTTGGATCTGCTCAAGATCATAAACGTGTGGGTGATGGCGATACTGGAGCAAATACCGGTGGTATGGGGGCTTATTCACCAGCGCCCATCATGACCAAAGAAATGGTGAATCATACCCTCAAAAAAATTGTTGAACCCGCTTTAAAAAGCATGCATGAAATGGGCATCCCCTTTAAAGGCATTCTCTTCGTTGGATTGATGATAACGCAAAAGGGACCCGAACTCATTGAATTTAACGTACGATTCGGTGATCCTGAATGTCAAGTTTTAATGATGCGCCTCAAAGACGATATTCTGCCGATTTTTCTTGCTGCAGCTCAAGGAAATCTTGAAAATAAACCTCTTCAGTGGTCTGAAAAAGTTGCTCTCACCGTTGTTATGGCTGCGAATGGTTATCCAGGCTCTCCCCAAAAAGGAACTGTTATCCGTAACGTTGATAAAGTAAACACTCTTCCCGATGTGAAAGTTTTTCACGCTGGTACCGCATTGCGCAATGGAAAACTTATTGCAAATGGTGGACGTGTTCTCAATATAACAGCAACAGGAAAAACCATTACGAACGCACAAAACCGTGCTTATGAAGCGATTGATTGTATTGATTGGCCAGAAGGCTTTTTTCGTCGTGACATTGGATGGCGCGCCATTGCGCGAGAAAACTAAACTTTTTGGTATTCTTTGTTACGATTTGATTCTTTCACCTAACAGCATGATACGCTAATTTTCTTATTTGTTTTGGGTTGTTTATAACTTTGGAAAAAACGAGTCTATTTTCCTTAAAAAATAAAATACCGAAAAAGAACGCACTTCATGTTATTTGTGCACAAAGCAATATTCCTCATGCTCTTTGACCTATTTCACAATATTAACCGTGGAGAGTATAAATTGATTCCACCATCTTTATTGAATAAAGGCAGAACCGATACCACCGTTGTATCAAACACCTAATCTTACCCATAACCTTTGTTATCTAGAAAATTTATCAAAGAGTTTTTGCTCTTTTTTATGATCTTCAACCACATGAGCATCTCTTCCTGGTGACCTGCAAGACAATGATTTTGATTAGAAAAAAATGAAATGAGAATATTATATTCGTCACTCTCATTCACTATGACAAAATGATCATTATTTTATAAATCAATAACTTGCTTTATAAAAAAGAAAGTAAAGAGACACTCTCAGTAATCTGCGTATTCTTTAACGATATAGCAAAACCAAAAATTACATCATCAACAAAAAACATTGAATATAATTATCCCTGCTACCAATATGTATTGTCAAAAAAACTCTTATTTACAATTCTTGGCTTCCTCTTTGCCTTAAAAAACGAAAACTCCTGCCAGAATCGATCTCTAAACAGTCAGATTTCTTATTGAGTTGGTTCCCCTTGTCTGCCCACTTATGTGCTTTACTGGTGTAAGGCTCGATAAACAAACTTAAGAATATTCACCTTGTCCCCTAAAACACCGCATGTGTGCAGCTCGCATATCTTCTATCACCGCACTAAAGAACCGCATTTACATCCCAATAAGATCGATGCTTATAGTCGCATAAAAATGAATGCACATGAATGTTACTGAAGTGCAATTCTATTTGCAATTATCAAACGCAAACCTAACGGATTGCTATAACGAAGTAAAAAACGTTTTTGTTTAGAATGCGGCGTTGTACAAAAAAATCGATGTAAATCAGAACGATCTTTTACAACCACAATGCGATTATCTTCATCAATCATAAGCATGGGAAGACCATAAGTATCCGCCCATAATCGCCAATCCAGAAGAACATTATTCAAATCTCTAGAAACCAAAAGTGGAATACAAGATTCTTCATCTGCATGAAGTAACTCTAATGCAACAGCTCTTTCTCCTGAACGTGTTTTTACAGTACGTGCTGCAATTCCTTTGAAATGATAAGGGGGGACTAAATGTGATAAGCTTGACGGTTTATCCATTTTAAAAAAAACACCGCGCTCATTTAATGAACAAATGACCTTATTACCTGTTTTGGATGAAAAATATATCGTCGTTTGTGGCAAATGGCACGGATCCAACCGAAATTCAAGCACCGCTTTTGCCTGATTAAAGCATTGATTAGCCATATACAGTGTCCCAATTTATCTTAAATAACATACACCTTTTAGCAACTTTTCCTCATTGGATTATTAAAAGTTTGAATAAAAAACAACTTGTTTCTTTTTTGGTTATTAAAACCTAAACAAAAATATAGATCAGCATTCTTGAATTATAATACTTTTCCAGGATTCATGATTCCTAAAGGATCGAGTGTTTTTTTTATTCCTCGCATAATATCCAATGCAACAGGCAATTTAAAAGAACGAAGTTCTTCGCGCTTAAGCTGACCAATTCCATGCTCAGCAGAAAATGCACCTTGATAGTCCATCACTAACCTATGAATGCGATGATTCATTTTTGACCATAACTGCAAAAATGCTGTCGTATCAGCGCCTATCGGTTGTGTAACATTATAATGCAAATTTCCATCTCCCATATGTCCAAAACAAACCACCCTTGCCCCTGGAGCAATATCTTCAACAATAAGTGCTGCCTTAGAAATAAAATCAGGAATGGAAGCAAGTGGTACTGCAATATCATGCTTAATCGATCCTCCCGCTAACTTCTGTGCTGGTGATATAGCTTCACGCAATTGCCAGAAAAAATCTTGTTGTTTTAAAGATTGCGCAACAATTGCATCTTCTATCACCGCCCTCTTTAAGGCTTTTTCTAAAATAATACTCAACACAGACAATGCTTCATCATTGCCTTGCAACGATGAAATGTTCATTAATACATACCATCCATGTTTCTGCTCAAAAAGAGACGTCACACACATCTTATAATCTAAAGCCATTTGCAAACTGAAATTTCCCATGAGCTCAAAGCCCGTCACCATCCCTCCTCCATATTCTTGAGTCAGAGATAAAAACTCAAGAGCCTTTTCTGGACTATGTAACCCCACCAAAGCAACGGCTTTTCCTTTTATTTTTGGAAAAATCTTCAAAACGGCTGCAGTTATAACGCCTAATGTACCTTCCGCACCAATAAAAAGATTTTTCAAATCATACCCGCTATTGTCTTTTTTAACAAAGCGCAAATCATCCAAAAGACGACCATCCGGTAAAACAACTTCTAAACCAAGGCAAAGATCACGCATATTGCCATAGGCTAAAACAGCCGTCCCTCCAGCATTCGATGAAAGATTTCCCCCTATTTGGCAAGAACCTTCAGATGCCAAAGAAAGAGGAAAAAAACGACCTGATTCATCTACTTTTTTTTGTAAATCCCGTAAAATAACACCAGCTTCTACAACAACAAAATTCCCCTCAAGATTTATCGCTCTCATCTTATTTAACCGCTCCATGGATAAAAGAACGCTCTCCCCTCTTTCATCTGGTTGTTGCCCCCCCACAAGCCCTGTGTTTCCACCTTGAGGTACGATTGGTGTGCGTGTTTGGCTCGCTAACTGCATGATCAATGAAATTTCTTGCGGTGAAGATGGACGTAAAAGTAAGGGCGTTTTGCCATGAAAAAGCCCTCGCTCTTCAAGCAAATATGGTGCAATCAATGCCTGATCTGTTATAGCATACTTAGCCCCAACAATCTCTCTAAACCTCTCAATTAATTCCTGCTCCATGTTCATTTCTCCCTTGGAGCTGCAGCCCGTATAAGACGATCATTGATAGCCTCCCCTAATCCATATGATGGAATAGGTTCTACGGCAATACATTTCACTTTAAATGAATCCAATTCCTTCATGTATTGAAATAAATGAGAGGCTGCCTCTTCCAACTTTCCTTCCTCGCTAAGGTTTAAACTAAAAACGGCATTTTCAGCCCCCATAACGCGCTTTGAACCAAATGCTAAAAGCGCTTCACCATTTTCCACCTTTTCTACATTCAAACGAATCGCAGCATTGGGAGCATAATGTGACTTTAACATCCCTGGAGCTTCAATCGCTGCCCTTTGATCTATCCGCTTTAGCGACTTTCCTACAATTTCTTCAATTTTATCAGCCGCAAGCCCCCCTGGACGCAAAAGATAAATATTTTCACCACAAATCTTAATAATTGTTGATTCAAGCCCTATTCTAGTTGGTCCTCCATCCAATATCAAAGGAACAGATTCTCCCAAAGATGCAAAAACAGCCTCAGCCGAAGTAGGACTAAGACGCCCCGATTGATTCGCACTAGGAGCCGCAAGTGGACGGCCAAAATATTGTACAATTTCCGCAAAACGACTGTCTGGAAAACGAATAGCTAATGTATTCAAACCGGCAGTCGTTAAAGGATGGATATCATGTTGTGCTTTTAAGGGTAAAACCAATGTCAAAGGTCCAGGCCAAAGGGCTTCCATGAGTTGGCGTGAAAGAAAATCAATTTCAACATAGCGCTCCGCCATTTCGATACCGTTGACATGCGCAATAAGAGGGTTAAATTGCGGACGCTTTTTTGTAGAAAAAATAGAAGAGAGTGCCCTTCCATTGGTTGCATCGCCCGCTAATCCATAAACAGTTTCCGTTGGTACCGCTACTAACTTTCCTTGTTCAAGGAGCGCTATTGCTTCTTTTATCGAAACGCTATTAAGTGGTCGAATCGTCATGACACATCATTCCTATAACGCTCTTTGAGTGGCGCAAAACTATAACGATGTAATCCTACAATTGGCCCCTTTTTATCAAGAACTGTACGATGGGCTAGCGTTGCATACCCTACATGCTTCTCAAAACCATACCCTTTATAAACTTGTCCAGCACATTCCATCATCCGATCACGCGTTACTTTCGCAATAATAGATGCGGCTGCAATTGAAACCGAACGCTGATCACCCTTAATTAATGCCGTTGCGGGACAGGGCAGCTGAGAGGGAATATCACGTCCATCAACAAGGATATAATGAACTGGAACAGCTAATCCCGTAATACAGCGACGCATTGCTTCCAAAGTTGCTTTTCTAATATTAGACTGATCAATTGTACGGGCGCAAAGACTAGAGACTGAAAACGCTAATGCACTTTGCAAAATTTCATGATAAAGTTTACTGCGTTGAAGGAAAGAAAGCTTTTTTGAATCATTTAACCCATCAGGAATATGATTTTTATCCAAGATGACTGCCGCTGTTACTACAGGCCCAGCAAGAGGTCCCCGTCCCACTTCATCAACCCCTGCTATATGCAAAAAACCTTGGTTTTGCAAATCCAATTCATATGAAAAGTTTGGCTGAAGCGGCAAATTAAACATCTTTGATAAATCACAAATACAACAAACACCCATCTATTTCTGCAACCTGCTTATTTTTTGCAAGCATTACAGTTTTAAATAGCTCTTCAAACATTGCATGAATTCTTGCACAAAAGATAGAAATAAAATGTGAAATGAAAGAATATCCTACCGTCCATTTTCTCTTCTAAAAGCTTATTCTAGTATGTATTTATTTTATCCAAAAAACAAAAAATAGATTTTTTTAATCCTCTCTTCATTATGTATAATAGAATTAGGGCAAAATAGAAGTTTTTATTTCTCAAATCGTTCCCAAAGTCATGATCGGTTTTACAAACCAATTTGGGTGCATTAACTTGATAAAAAGAGCTGCCTGTTGAGCAGCTTGCTGATCTTTAAAAATGCCAAAACAAGTTGCTCCCGTTCCAGACATACGAGAAAAAAGAGAGCCACATTCATCTAATATAGATAACACTTGTGTTAATTGAGATGCCATTTTTAAAGCAGGTGCAAAAAGATCATTACGCGTTTCTTGTAAAGCTTCAACCAATGAATCAACGCTCTTTAAAGCGGCTGGATCAATTTTTAAAGAAGAATGATGGCGCTTGTCTAACGCTTTAAAAACAGCTTGTGTTGAAATTTCTTGTCCATGATTAACCAATACTATTGCAAGAGAACAAGCTTCCTTTAGTCGTATAATCTCTTGGCCAATCCCTTTAACTAAAAGTGGCTGCTGATATTCCAATGCAAAAAGGCACATAGGAACATCAGCACCAAGAACTAAACTCATTTTTGCTAATTTTTCACAAGAGCAATCCAGATTCCATTGTTGACGCAATATGCTGATAACCCCTGCAGCATCACCTGAGCCACCACCAATACCTGAAGCAATCGGAAGTGTTTTTACAAGGCGAAAAAAAGCAGGTTGAGCCCTTTCAGGGAAAGTCTTACGCATAAAGTTCTGTGCGCGAATAACCAAATTATCTGAATAAGATACAAGTTCTTTTGCAAACGGTCCCGTTAAAATAAACTGGTCACTTTCACAAGGCGCATAGTGTAGATAATCACCGCTAAGACTAAAATAAACCAAACTTTCTATTAAATGATAACCATCAGCACGTTGCCCTACAACATGCAGAGCTAAATTCAATTTAATGGGTGTAAACACATAAGAATGTCTTTGGAATGAAACTTGTACATCCGATGTCATATGACGTAATATTCACTTTTATAGGGTTCTTTTACAACTATCCCCCTTTTATTCACACTTTTACCATTAGCCCTATAAACCGTTCTAAATATTATTAATTTTTTTTCTAAACAAACAATAAATATTATGAAGAACTCTCATACAAAATAAACGACATGTTCTCATTCGTATCATTTCAAGCCTTTTTTCTTCTAACATCTGTTTTTTAGATAAAAATCCCTTTCGCTTGAATGTTCCTTTTTATCACAAACCATAACGCTGCCAAAGTGCCCGCTCTTCTGCGGCCATCAAAGCACTGTCAACGACCGTATAAACTGCATGAGCAGTCACTCCTGAGGGCGTTTTAAGTCCTAAAAAACTTTTTGGAGGCGTAATAAGTCGAATTTTTGCATCATTACCAAAGCGTTCCTTAATAACAGAACGCACATCATTCAACCCGTCAACCAGACCAAGTTCCACGCCTTTCTTTCCACTCCAAAACATTCCTGTAAAAATATCTGGATCACTTGATAACTTCGCTGCACGCCGTTCTTTTACCAAATCAATAAAAGTTTGATGAACTTCAAGTTGGAGAGATTTCAAATGCTCAATATCAGCTTTTTTTTCAGGCTGAAATGGATCTAGTGTAACCTTGTTCTTTCCTGCTGTGTAAACGCGACGTTCCACACCAATTTTCTTCAAAAGTTCCGGAAAACCAAAGGAAGCTGAAACCACCCCAATGGAACCAACAATCGAAGAAGGATCTGCAAAAATTTCATCTCCCGCACAAGCAATCATATAACCACCAGATGCTGCGATATCTTCAATAAACACAAGAACTTTTTTATTGTTTTCTTCTGCTAAATCGCGGATACGCTTGAAAATAAAACGTGATTGCACTGGAGAGCCACCAGGAGAATTAATAACAATTGCAACAGCTGGTGCTTTTTTGTACGCAAAAGCCTTTTCTAAAAGATTGGCACATCTACTGAGAGAAAGCGTACGAGATATAGACGATGAATCCATAATTGCCCCTTTAAGGCGAACAACAGGAACTTCAAATTTATTGGAAGAAAAACGGCGTGGAATAAGATTTTTTAAAATATCCATCAAAACAAAATCTCCTTAATTTAAGAACAATTAAATAAGCAAGGACACAAAAAAGGAAGAACGTAATACCATCCAAAAGCGCCAATCAATCCCCACATGACAACTAGAAATATAATTTCACCCAAAGATTAAGTCTCCTTAATAATAAAGTTTAGACTTTAAATAATAAACTGAAAAACACAAGAGACCATTACAAAAGTTCCCACAAACTTATACATCCATTATTGATTGCATCAACCCGTGATGAAAATGCATGCTCTTCATCTTCATGTATAACCAACGCTGGTAAAATCGATAAAGCTGCTCTGCTTCCCCGTTTTGCGTAAAATAAAAGACGAATTGCCGGAGTTGATGCACGCGCATGAATGGGAATGATACAGATACCACCAAAGCGACCTTCTAAAGCATGCAAGATATCCGTTAGTGATTGTGGACGCGCAATGAGCCCTAAATATCCACCTGGCTTAACGATAGCTGCTGCACTGCGTAGCCAGTTATCAAACATCGCTTCAGGCATAACATGTGCTTCAGATTTTTGTTTATCAGGTGTCTTGCGATCCATAGGATTATTAAAAGGTGGATTCATAATGGCAAAATCAAAGCTATTATCTATCAAACCTGCTTTTATACGAGCACTCCCTGTGAGGGTCACATCTGCTTTTAACAAACAAACTCGCTCAGAAAATTTTTCATTTTGCTTTAGCGTAAGTGTTTTTTGTGCATAAGATGTCATAAAAGATGAGCGCTCAACTAATGTAACATGAACTTGCGGACAACGCGAAGCAACAGCCAACCCTGCTGCTCCAGCCCCCGCCCCTAAATCAACAACCTTGCCCTTTAAATCAGTGGGAACCAAACTGGCTAATAACATAGCATCCATTCCAGAACGATGACCATGTTTATGGGGTTGAACCAAATAAAATTTCCCGCGATGAAAACTGTCTATTGTTTCATCACTCTGATTCGTTGTTTTATCCATTCCATTTAAAAGCCTAATGTTCACCTTTATCAACAACCCTTTGGTCCTTAGAACAACATTACACGCGTTAAAAAACATTTCTTACCCATATCATTCCAAGCTTACACTTCAAAGCACCATCAAAAGCTTGAGTCAAAACAAAACCCCCTTTATGCTAGCGAATAAATAAAATTTATATATGTCCATTGCAACACTCTAGGAGTCAACATATTGAGTGCCGTTATCAAACAAGAACAAATAAGAAATAATCAAATTTCTCTTCAATCTCTCATTCGCCTTACGCAACAAGATATGGAGCGCGTCAATCAATTTATTTTCTCTATGGCAACATCAGAAGTTGAGATGATCCCTGAAATTTCTAACCATCTTATTTCATCAGGTGGAAAGCGATTACGTCCAATGATCACATTAGCTGCTGCTCATATGTTCGGCTATCAACATGACGGGCATATAAGACTTGCAACAGCCGTTGAGTTTATGCATACAGCGACTTTGTTACACGATGATGTGATTGATGAAAGTGATTTACGACGCGGAAAATCTACAGCACGAATGATTTGGGGAAATCAAGCAAGTGTCCTTGTTGGAGATTTCCTATTAGGACAAGCTTTTAAAATGATGGTTGATGTTGGCTCTATAGAAGCGCTCTCTGTCTTAGCAAACGCTGCTGCAATTATTGCTGAAGGAGAAGTTATGCAACTTTCTGCCGCAAAAAATATCAAAACCAGCCCTGCAGACTATCTGAAAATCATCAATGCAAAAACAGCGGCACTTTTTTCGGCAGCTGCTGAAGTAGGCCCCATTGTTGCTGGTTATGGAAATAAAGAGCGTTCTGCATTACGTGATTATGGAACATCTTTAGGATTGGCTTTCCAATTGATTGATGATGCGCTTGACTATAGCGGTAGTGCTCAAAACTTAGGAAAAAATATAGGAGACGACTTTAGGGAAGGAAAGATTACAATGCCTGTGATTCTCGCATATGAGCGTGGGAATATGGGTGAAAAAGCTTTCTGGAAAGAAGCGCTTGAAGAAGGCAATAGCAATGACGAAGCCTTTGCACACGCGCAACACTTAATGGAGAAGTATAATAGTGTCACAGATACCATAGAACAAGCACGCATCTATGGAAAACAAGCAATTAATGCTCTTATTCCCATGCATGAAAATCTTGCTTACAATGCTCTCGTTGAAACTGCTGAGTTTTGCATTGCCCGCGTAAACTGATTCTTTGTAAGAATCGCAGTATTTCTTAAAAAGTAATGAGATATGATTTATAAACGACACAATCGATTGATTATCTTGAAAAGGATTAGCTCCATGTGCTCTGCAACGATATCCCGACTTTTTACCCTCTTTATGGTGGGCATCATGCTGATGCCATCCCCTACCTACAGTAAAATAAGCACGGCGACTCACACAAGTTCATTTACAGGTGCTTATTTAGCTGGAAGGGTTGCAAATCATGAAAACAAAACAGATCTTGCGATCAATTATTTTAAACAGGCACTTGTTTATCAACCTGATAACATTGAAACACAAAAAGAGCTCCTTGAAGCTATGCTCTCAGTCGGAGACTTTAAAGAAGCTGTGCAACAAGCTAAAAAACTCAAAGAGCAAGATGTTATAACTCCCTTTGTTTCCTTAACGTTGTCAATAGAAAGTCTCATTAAAAAAGACTATAAGAATGCCAAGCTTCTTCTACAATTAAAAGAACCTCCCATAGCCAATAACCCAATACCTGAACTCATCGGTGCTTGGATTACATTTGGATCTGGACAAAAATCTCAAGCAATTGCTGATCTTAAAAAGCTCAAAGGTCCTGTCTGGTATGAGCTTTTTATATCTTATTATCTAGCACTTATGAGCGACCTTGCAGAACGACCACAGGATGCAAAAAAATATTTTATTAAAGCACTGAATAACAAACAGGGCACTCTTATCGCTCCTAATACTTATGAACGTATTATTACAGCCTATGCTTCATTCCAATTGCGCCATAATATGCGTAAACAAGCTCTTCAGACAATCCAGCATGGCGAACAAATGTTGTCAGCTCGAGAGGTTTTCAAAAACTTTCGAGAAAAAATTGAAAAAAATACTTTCTTAGAAAGATTGATTAAAACACCTCAACAAGGAGCAGCCGAGGTGTTGTATAATTTTGGAACAGCTCTCAACCACAAAAATTCAGGACACATTGCACGTATTTTCAAACAATTATCTTTCGCCTTATATCCTCAAAATGACGCAACGCTATTTCAGCTCGCACATATTTCTGCTAAATTGGATGATCCTTATCAAGCCATCAAACTTTATCGCGCTTTATCCCCTAAATCTCCTTATTATAAAGATGGACAAATTCATCTTGCATTTCTTCTTGCCAATAACAACAATTATAAAGAAGCAATAAAACTATTGACATTGTTAAATAAAAAATTTCCCAATGATCGTAACATTTTGATAACGCTCGTTGCTTTTTATATGCAGGATCATAAGTTTCTTGAAGCTACTCAAACTCTAGACTATGCTATTGCTCAGATAAAGAACTTTCAGAAGGACGATTGGAAACTTTTTTATCAACGTGGTATTGCTTTTGAACGTTTAAAACAGTGGGCGAAAGCAGAAATTGATTTGCGAAAAGCCCTTGAATTTTTTCCAAACCAACCGCAGGTTCTAAACTATTTAGCCTATTCGCTTGTAGAACGAGGTGAGAAGCTTGAAGAATCACTCCACATGCTGCAAAAAGCTTCTTCTTTGCAAGCGCACAACAGTCATATTCTTGATTCTTTAGGGTGGGCTTATTATAAACTAAAAGAATACAACAAAGCAGTCCAAATATTGGAAAATGCTGTCAGGTTACAACCTGAGGACCCAACATTGAATGATCATTTAGGGGATGCTTATTGGAAAGTTGGACGTAAACGTGAAGCAATATTTCAATGGAATCATGCAATTGACGAAAAACCAGAAAATTCTAAACAAATTCAAGAAAAATTGAAATTTGGTTTGCAATAAACAATGCTTAACCGTAAACCACATAAAATAATAAACAGAGAGACTAGAATTTCTTTAGTTTCTTTCTATGTCGTTCAATATTTAAAGAGTATAAAGTGTGAAATTGCCTGAACATCTTAACCCTAAACGTTCTTTTCAGGGGCTAATCTTAACTTTGCAAAATTATTGGGCCCACTATGGGTGCGCGATTTTGCAACCTTACGATATGGAAGTTGGAGCTGGAACTTTTCATCCAGCAACAACGCTACGCTCTCTAGGTCCGCGACCTTGGAAAGTCGCTTATGTTCAACCCTCTCGACGTCCAACAGATGGCCGATATGGTAAGAATCCAAATCGTTTACAACACTATTATCAATTCCAAGTGCTTCTCAAACCCTCTCCGCCCAATCTACAAGAACTTTATATAAAGTCGTTACAAGCTATCGGGCTTGATACACAACTACATGATATTCGTTTTGTTGAAGATGACTGGGAAAGCCCAACCCTTGGCGCTTGGGGACTCGGATGGGAATGTTGGTGCGATGGGATGGAAATCTCTCAATTTACTTATTTTCAACAAGTTTGCGGCATTGAATGCGCCCCAGTTTCAGGAGAGCTCACATATGGTCTTGAGCGTCTAGCGATGTATATCCAAGGGGTTGATAACGTCTATGATCTTAACTTTAATGGTTTGGAGAAAGAAAATAAAATAAGTTATAGAGATATCTTTCTACAGGCAGAACAGGAATATTCATATTATAACTTCGAATTTGCTGATACAAAACTGCTCCACCAGCATTTTATCGATGCTGAACGCGAATGCAATGCACTTCTTGATGCGGGAAAACCTAATAAAGAAAATGCATTCCATCGCTGTGTTTTTCCTGCATATGATCAATGTATTAAAGCGAGCCATATCTTTAATCTTTTACAAGCACGTGGCGTTATTTCTGTAACTGAACGACAAAATTATATTCTTCGCGTCCGTGATCTCGCACGCCGTTGTGGGGAAGCCTTCTTACTCACAGAAGCTGGACAAATATATACTGGAGAAGCCTAATGTCTGATCTTCTTCTTGAACTGTTCAGTGAAGAAATCCCTGCACGTATGCAACGAAAAGCTGCTGCTGATCTTAAAAAAGCTGTTACAGATCAACTTGTCAATGCTGGATTGACCTATAAAGCTGCTCGTGAATATTGGACCCCCCGTCGACTAACATTGGACGTACGTGGACTTTCTATACGCTCAAAAGATATCCATGAGGAACGCAAAGGTCCCAGTACAAAGTCACCACAGTATGCAATTGATGGTTTTCTCCGTGCAACGGGGCTCAACGAT
Organism: Bartonella sp. B1098; assembly: GCF_944896145.1. Classification (NCBI taxonomy): domain Bacteria; kingdom Pseudomonadati; phylum Pseudomonadota; class Alphaproteobacteria; order Hyphomicrobiales; family Bartonellaceae; genus Bartonella; species Bartonella sp. B1098. Next base: position 351,221 of record NZ_CALYLP010000002.1, read on the forward strand.
ATTTCTGAAGCGCAGATTGGACATGATGATAAAAAAGGGGATTTTTATATTGCTAAAATTGTAAAAAAAGGCAGGTCAGCAGAAGAAATTATTGCCGATGTTTTACCAGATATTATTCGCAACTTTCCGTGGCCAAAATCTATGCGTTGGGGAAAAGATTCCGCAAAAAGTGGTGCTCTAAAGTGGATTCGACCTTTACAAAATATTCTTTGCGTCTTCGGACCAGAAATTGGTGAAACGCATGTTATTCCGTTTACAATTGGCTCTCTTGAAAGTAACAATCTCACTTATGGTCATCGTTTCTTAAGTAACGGAAAGCCATTCCAAGTGCGCCGCTTTGATGATTATGTGATGCAACTTGAAGCCCATAAAGTCATTCTGGATACTGAAAGACGAAAAAATATTATTTTAGCAGATGCCCAAAATCTTTGCTTTGCAAACGGTTTAGAACTGGTTCAAGATAATCTCCTCCTAGAAGAAGTTGCGGGTCTTGTTGAATGGCCTGTTATTCTTATGGGTGATTTTGACAAATCATTCCTTGATATTCCTCCAGAAATTATTCGCTTGACCATTCGAGCCAATCAAAAATGTTTTGTCACCCGTAAACAAGGAAAAAAGGTAAAACTTTCTCATCACTTTATTCTCGTTTCTAATATTCTTGCCAATGATGAAGGCAAAGAAATTTCGAAAGGAAATAGTAAAGTTGTTCATGCCCGTCTTTCGGATGCCCTTTATTTTTGGCAAACAGATCAGCGTGATTTACCCGATATTCAACACTTGGAATCTTCTGTAAAAAAATTTGATCTTGATATAAAGAAACCTCTTGATCAAAGAATGGCGCGACTTGATCATTTGAATGTAACTTTTCACGCCAAATTAGGGACGCAAGGTGCAAGAGTAGAACGCATCGCTAAACTCGCCCAAGAAATTGCACCTTTAATACAAGCAGATCCTCTTTTAGCAAAGCGTGCAGCAATCCTCGCAAAAGCTGATTTGCAAACGGAAATTGTCGGAGAATTTCCTGAACTACAAGGGGTTATGGGGCAAAAATATGCCCTTCTGCAAGGGGAAGATCCTCGCGTAGCTGTCGCAATTGAAGAGCATTATAAACCTCAAGGAGCAACAGATCGTCTTCCGCAAGAACCACTTGCTATAACCATTATGCTCGCCGACAAAATTGACATGCTGGTTGGCTTTTGGCTCATTAATGAAAAACCAACGGGCTCGAAAGATCCCTATGCATTAAGACGAGCAGCCTTGGGAATTATTAGGCTTGTCCTTTCACGAGACTGGAAAATTAATCTTATGCCACTGTTTCAGTTGGCAACGAATCTTTTCATACAACAAAAAAATAAATATGAAATCTCTCAACAAGAAAATCCACAATTGCAGAATTTTCTTCCAGAAAAAACAGAGTATATTTTATCTGATCTGTTATTCTTTTTTCATGACCGTTTAAAAATCCATCTAAAAGAGGAAGGGGCTCGCTATGATGCCCTTGAAGCGGTTTTAAACAAAGATTCTGATGATTTTTTATTGGTTGCACGTCATGTCGAGTCTCTTATCGCTTTTATTAATACCCATGATGGAATGAGTTTTGTAGCCTCTGTAAAACGTACTGCCAACATTCTTGAAAATGAATTTCAAAAAAACACAACAATAGCGCATGAAATTAATCCTGAGCTCTTTGTTGAAAAAGAAGAAAAGAAGCTCTATGATGCAATCTGTGAAGTAGAAAGAAAGGTTCTTGCGCCCATCTATGCAACAAATTTATCGTTTGCACTCGGTATTTTAGCGCCGCTTGGAAAATTGATAGATCTATTTTTTGAAAAAGTATTGGTAAACGATAAAAGCCCTGACGTTCGTACGAACCGCCGGGCTCTTCTCAAACGTACTCACACACTTACACAAGCGGTTGCAGACTTCTCAAAACTTGTCCTTTAAAACTAAAATGTCCTATGAACTGATAAAAATAATAAAGATAAATTTTTTTTATTAATGAATATTCCAGAATATTATAAAGAATTCTCTCGTGGGATTTGCTTCTAACTTTAAAAAGCAGTAGAATTTTTTATCGTCAATAATACTTTATATTTAATCATAAACACTGTATAGTGTAAATTTTTCTTATCATAAATCCCATCTCTTATTGAATCAATTAAAAAAACTCCTCCGCACCCTACAAGCTGGGTGAATGTGTCGATAACTTATTGAAAAAAAGTTCTCCTCACGAATAGTTCCAAGTAAAATAGGTGCTATCTGTTTGCACTTTTATTAAACAAGAAGATATCATACTCAGTAGATTTTATACACTTTATGGGGAGTGTTCCTCTTCATAAATGCTGTCATAAAATGAAGGAGGAAAATATGTTGAGAATTTCTCTCCAAAATAAGCATATAAATGTGTACCGTATGGCTATTCTGTAAGACAAAACGTCATTGGATTGCTTATCCATTGACCTTCTTTAAAAAAATATTTTTTAAGTCTCCCAAGCCCTTTTTACGACGGAGACCATAAGTGTGTATAATGATAAAGCCATTTAGCCCCCTATCTTTGCACTTGTAAAAGGAGCCAGCGAGCTCCCTTACGTACTTTTACCAGCCCCAAATGCTGCCGATAATCCTTAGCTCTTGAGACAGTTCATAAGAGATGACTTTTCTTGCACAATTTTTGTACACAAACCATTCTCCCTTGTTGCGTGCAAAAAAACGATTTTGCTTAATTCAAAATAGAACAGTTTTGAAATGAGAAAGCTATTTTCCATAAAACTGCTCAACATAAAAGCAATTGCTCAATACAAAAATCGTCACACTATCTTAACTGATAATATAATAACAGTGCTCGCTTATCGCTTCATACAAACAAAGACAATGGCGCTTCTCATTATAATCTTTATGAAGAAAATCAAAAGATCAATCTAAGCTAGAGAATACGGCCCTTTAAACTCAATCCACAGCCAACTCAAGACTAGCATCATGATATAGTAGATTAAAGCTATTTGATATTGAAAAAATTATGCACTTAAAGAAGCTGTTTTTTATCTCTAAAATGCTATTAATTAAGATATGTTTTCATCTTTCTCAATGCTTCTTTCGAAAGAGCCTCTTTAACAAGTTCGTCTGACCTGTTAGAATCTAATTCCTTTGCAATAAGGGTACGTGCTGTAGAAATTGCCAAATCGATAGCTGATGAAGAAACCATGCGGATTGCATCCGCTTCTGCTTGAGCGATTTTTTGCTCAGCCAATTTGTTGCGGTTTTTTACATATTCTTCTGCTTTTGTACGAGCTTCAGCAATCACGGATTCAACTTCATGCTTTGCCGCTGCAATAATTTCTTGTGCATCTTTTTCTGCTTCTGCATGCTTGCGTTGATATTCAGCTAATATTTCCTGTGCTTCTTCACGAAGACGTAGAGCCTCATCCAGCTCATCTTTGATACGCTTCGCGCGTGCATCAAGATGATGTAAAACTTTCTGCGGAATCTCGAAATAGACTAAAAGAGCTAAAAAAAGAACTAATCCAACAAAAGCCCAAAAGGTATCACTCATCTTTGTCTTCCTCAATAATCCGCAGTTTTAACAACTGAACGAACAGCCTCTTTGCTGATATCAACATCAATCAATTTTTTCACAATTTCAAGGGCGACTTCTTCAGCGATAGAACCAACATTTTGCATCGCTTTATCGCGAATTTTTGCTATCTGTTTTTCAGCATCTGCAAGCTTTTTCTCTAAACGCTCTTCAATTTCTTTCCGTTCAAGCTCTGCCTTTTCTTTTAATTCTTCACCAGCAGCTTGTGCTATAGTATGAGCTTTCAAACGCGCTTCTGCTAATTCACACTCATAAGTTTCAACAACAGTATCTGCTTCCTGCTTCATGCGCATTGCCTGATCTAAATCAGATGCAATTCGATCTCGACGTGTTTCAATAACACCACCAATACGCGGTGCAATCACACGAGAGATAAACAGATAAAAAAGTCCGAAAGAAATTGCCAACCAGAAAAAATGCGAACTAAAATGAACAAAATCAAAAGGCGGAAACACACGACTTGCATGCTCTGCCACTTTCTTGATATGTTCTATCGACGTTTCAGTATTCTGTGCACAAGCGCTGGAAACAAACATCTTCTTTCATCCTTTAAATAGCTTAAACCCTCTCTAACCAATGATAATTAACGAATAATTCTCTGGTTAAGAGCCTAAAAGGGTAAATCTTTCCTCCTAGCGAGAACAAATATACCCTTTTGATGATGATTAAACTCCAAAAAGAAGTAATAAAGCAATGAGCAATGAAAAAATACCCAAAGCTTCTGTCACAGCAAAACCAAAGACGAGACGTCCAAACTGACTATCTGCGGCTGATGGATTACGTAACGCACCAGAAAGATAGCTCCCAAAAATATTACCAAGCCCTAAAGCTGTTCCTGCCATACCAAAGCAAGCAAGACCAGCGCCAATATATTTTGCTGCAAGCACCATTTCCATATTATTCTCCTTTAAAGCGAAATTGCACTATTCGACGGAAAACCGCCAGTTTTATTAATGTCCTGGATGAATTGCATCATTAAGATACATACATGTTAAAACTGTAAAGACGTAAGCTTGAAGAAATGCAACCAAAAACTCAAGGGCCGTAATCGCTACAGTCATAATAAGGGGCAAAATCGAACCACCAACGCCCACGATTCCTACCCCAATCATTGAAACAACAAAACCTGAAAACACTTTGAGCGTAATATGACCAGCTAGCATATTCGCAAAAAGACGAAGTGAAAGACTGATGGGGCGGGAGAGAAAAGATATAATCTCAATCATTGTCACGAGAGGCAAAACGACGACAGGAACCCCACTGGGAACGAACAGTTTCAAAAAACTAACCCCATGCTTATAAAAGCCATAACCAATCACCGTCAAAATAACCACCATTGCCAACGAAAACGTGATCATGATCTGTGAGGTCACCGTATAAAAATAGGGGAAAAGACCAATAAAGTTAGCAACCAAAATAAAAGTAAACAGAGAAAAAACTAAAGGGAAAAACTGCATTCCCTGCACACCAGATGATTCCCGCAAAGTCGACGCGACAAACTCATAGGCCATTTCTGAAAGAGATTGCATCCGCGTTGGAACCAATCCACGACTTGATGATGAAATAAAGAGAAAAACAGAGGTTATAACAACTGTAACGACTGTAAACAACGATACATTTGTAAAGGATAAATCCATATTCCCTATGGAAATCTTAATCAGCCGTGAAATCTCAAACTGATGAATAGGATCTGGAGCGTGCGCTGTCACTTCAACCTCATTTATCGGACCTTCTCATTGGTCTCTTTATTTTGTTCATCTTGGCGCAATACGCCTTTTTGCCCTAATTGACTGGAGGAAACATACCCCACAGACCGAAGAATACTCAATACACCAGCAGCAAATCCAAGAAAGAGGAAAAATACCAATCCCCACGGCCATGAACCTGCTAACTTATCAAACCCTACCCCCAAAACAATACCAACAATAACACTTGCCAGAAACTCACTGGAAAGCTTAATAGCATCCGCCATCCTTCCTTGTGATTTTTCCCGCCTATCCTTATGCTCACGCTTCCTTAATGCTTGCTTGCGCACTAAAGCTACACTTAAGTTCTTACTACGACATTCCAAATCCTCTGAATGAAAACACTCTCTTTGCTTTTTCTCTTCAACCTTCTTGCGACTTATAACGGGTTTTTCGCCCATCGCCATCATTGGGCTCCTTCATCAAAAAGCAAAGTAAAAATGCATCTCATAAAACTGTGTGCATCATATTGTTCCCGAATTTATTCGTCAAGACACTAAAAGAAATCTATCACCAATTATCGTATAAATTTTATCGCCTAAATAACATATTTTTCAATTCACATGCTTTTTTAAAGATATTTCTTAAAATCCCCAAACCAATTTCACAATATCTCCTAAGAATACATAAAAGCTTCTGTGAATAATATAAAACTCATAGGCCCACCCTCTTTATGCTGAAGCGACAAGACAGCACCATTATACACTTTGTTAACCCCAATGTTGCAACAGCTCGCGTCTTGAAAAAAGCATAAAGAGCATTTTTTTTCTTTAATCGTTTTTACTTACACATCAAACCTACTTATTCATAATGGTAAAGACACCATTTTAATTTATTCAATATGAATATGTTTGAAATATGAAAGAATTTTATGATTTTCGACGTTCTTAAATCAATATAAAAAGTGATGATTTATCATAATAAATCAAAAGATTATAAAATTTATAACGCTAAACATTAACACACTTGCACATCATCATTCTCGCTTGCAAACAAATGGAATGCTGTCTTATTTTCCATCAAAATCATATCTTTTCTTCCTATTCTTTAAATATTCTGAACATATGTGAATTCATATACACAAAACATATCGTGTAACACTTTGATAAGAGTGCACAAACATAACTGATGTCTTCTTCTTGGTAACATACACCTCTTCACTGGTTGTGAATCAATTGTGTAGGCTTTACCCTCATGCGTTCATGAAAATTAACATACCATTGAAAGTTGAAAATAATATGAAATCATTCGCTAGGTCTTGTACGTTAATACCTATTTACAGGCACCATCGTGAAATGGGCTTAGAAGCATAAAGAGATTTTTCTTTAAGCCTGCGATATAATGAATTACAATTTCAAATAGAGTACAACAAAACTCGAATACGATCGCTATACCGTTTTATATAATTTAAATCTAATTTTTGAATCTCACACTTTAAAATTGAATGTTGTTAGATTCAGCGGATATTTTTACTTGTTATTAAAAAAAATCATCGCAAGCAAAAGTGCTTATGAATACTCTTTAGTTTTATGAAAATATAATTTAATGCTTCTCTTCAAACGAGTACCATCATTATATTCCCTCCCCTCATATTATCTTTATTTTTACATCAAAATACACTCTTAAAGGGATTGTATGCTCTTTCTTCAATATTCCCTATTAAATTCTTCTCATAACATACAAATAAAGAAGCTTTATCAAGAAAAATTAAACTGAGAAAGTTCTATAGCACGCATGATAAATGATTATTGATTTATGAATACATTAAAATAAAGATTTTTTTCTTTTATGAAAAAGAAGCTATTTGTCTGTGAAAATTATCATTTCACTTTCGATATTTAGAACACTATAAATCATGAAAAGGCTTATTTTTAAGGCTCTATAGATTTCATTCACTTTAAAATAAAGAGCTATCATTTCTTTTTAGAACGTGTCGCAAAAGGATTATCAGATGCGCGTAATGATAAGCGCACTGGGACACCAAACATATCAAATGTTTCACGTAATCCATTGACAAGATAACGCAAATACGATTGGGGCATGACTTGGGGACGTGAGCAAAAAATCATAAATCCGGGAGGACGTGTTTTCACCTGTGTGATATATTTAACCTTAAGTCGACGCCCAGAAATCGCAGGGGGTGGATGATGTGCCACGACAGTTTTAAGCCATTGATTCAATTTAGCCGTGGAAATGCGACGATTCCATACACGGTGCATCATCATGACATTTTCCATAAGCTTATCAATCCCTTGGCCATATTGTGCTGATAAAGGAACAGCTCTCAAATCGCGAACTTGAGGAAGAAATCGCGCACATTTTTCATGCAAATCAATCAATGTAGCCTGACTATTTTCAATAAGGTCCCACTTATTGAAAGCAATAACTGGAACACGCCCTTCACGAATCACAAGATCAGCAATTTGTAAATCCTGCTTCTCAAAAGATATCGTTGCATCAAAAACAATGACCACCACTTCTGCAAAACGAATGGCACGTAAAGTATCAGCGACCGATAGCTTTTCTAATTTTTCCTGAATTTTCGATTTCCGACGTAAACCTGCAGTATCAAAAAGTTTAATATGACGACCACGCCATTCCCAATCGACAGAAATAGAATCCCGTGTCAATCCTGCTTCTGGTCCTGTTAATAATCGATCTTGCTTCAGCATACTATTGATAAGGGTGGATTTCCCAGTATTGGGACGACCCGCAATGGCAATCCGAATGGGCTTGCTTTCATCGTACATAAACCCCTCTTCTTCCAAATTGTTTACATCATCACCAACAGATGCAGGCTGTACCGTCATATCTTCCTCTTTGTTGTTGCCAAAAGCGCGCTCTGACCCTACAGCCTTTATAATGGCATCACGAAGATCGCTAAGTCCCAAACCATGTTCAGCCGATATTGGACACGGCTCTCCCAAACCTAATGACCACGCCTCATACTCTCCCCCTGTTGCCGCTTTTGACTCAAACTTATTGGCAACAAGAACAATCGGTTTTCCTGATTTGCGAACCAGTGAAGCAAAATTTAAATCACTCGGTGTTATTCCGCTCTTTGCATCAAACATAAATAAAACAAGATCTGCTTCATCAATCGCAGCTTTTGTCTGAGAACGCATACGCCCCTCAAGGGTATGATCTCCCGCTTCTTCCAGCCCAGCCGTGTCAATTACATCAAAACGTAGATCTTGAAGTTTTGCCGCATGAATACGCCGATCACGTGTTACACCAGGCTTATCATCAACCAAAGCCAATTTTTGCCCAACCAAACGATTAAAAAGTGTTGATTTCCCAACATTGGGACGACCAACGATAGCAATGGTAAGGCTCATCGATTTATTCCTTATTTACTTTGCCCTCAGCTTGCATAAGCTCAAGCATTATTCGAGCCCGATCTGTTATATTTGATCTCAAAACACCTTCTGCAGAAATTTTCTGAAAATAATCAACAGCCTCATCAACCTTTCCTGCTTTATAAGCAGCTAAGCCTAAAACCTCTCGTGCAGACATACGCATAGGATCAATATCACTTGCCATATCTTTAACGCGCTTTTTGACATCATCCAAGGTCCCTGTATCAACCAAAATATAGGCTGCCCGAATTTTCGCAACTTTCCGCAAAATCTGCGGTGCTTTCTCATCCGCTGCAACAGAATCAAAGATTTCTACCGACTTGATAAGATCACCTTGCTCCATGCGTAAAGAAGCCTCTCGCAAACGAGCGAGAAAAGGATATCCCCCAAAATGAGAGTCTTTAACATTTTCCAATTGCTTTATCGCCTCATCAAAATGACGTGTATCCGCAAAATTAAGGCTTTTTACAAATGCATCACCAATATGGCTGGCTTTCTTTATTTGTGCATGATGATAAATTTGATAAGCAATTATCATGAGGATGAAAAGAAGAGCAGCCCCAATAATTGAAAAACCATACCGTCTCCAAAAAGCAAGCGCCTTTTCCTGACGAAATTCTGCATTAACTTCAGCAATAAAACTATCATACGACATATCACATACCTTGCAAAAAATTCACTTTCTACACTTTTACGCATAAATGGACAAAGATGGTAGTCCTCATTCACGAAAAAAACTTTAAGTTGCTCCGTTTATTCATTTCAAAGCAATATGTATTCCAATCGATTGGACCTTTGCAACTGTATCAATTAAAAATGATGTAAATATCCTTTTGCTTCACATAACCATTTTTATATAATTTGAATTTATAAAAAAGATCATAACCGTAATGTCATACATGCGCTTGTTGATAATGTTAATCATTCGTCCCTCATTAATGCATACAAAAGACAATTTTTAAAAGTCTTTTTAAATAACCCTTTCCCTATCTTTGGTTGTAGAATAGCATTAAATATACTTCCTAAGCTTTAAATAAAAATTTTTATATATCCCTTCAACTTATCTGCATACGATGAACAATCTTTTGGTATCGATCCTTAAAGCTTTCAAAAAATATCCTATTGTAACGGCCAAACCCACATAAGCATGGGAACAGCAACAATAATGATCAACACCGCTAAGGGAGCCCCCAAACGTGGATAATCACTAAAACGATATCCTCCTGGCGCCATCACGAGCATATTGCTTTGATGTCCAATAGGTGTAAGAAATTCACACCCCGCACCAATGGCAACAGCCATCAAAAAAGCTTCAGGTTTATAATGAAGAGAATGAGCAAAACTTGATGCGATGGGAGCGACCATCATAACTGTCGCAGCATTATTTAAAAATGGCGTGACCAACATGGCTGTCACCAACATCAGTGCTAAAGCGCCAGATGGTGGGAAAAATATTGCCAGTTGGCTCAGCCATTGACCAATGAGATCCGTACATCCCGTTTTCTCTAACGCTTCACTCACTGGAATAAGAGCCGCTAATAGGACCAATATTGGACCATCTAATGCCTGATACAGATCACGTACGGGCAAAACGCGAAAAATAACCATTGCAGCAGCAGCAGAAAAAAAAGAAAAAGCAACTGGAACAATATGAAAAGCTGTAAAAATAATGGCTATAAATAAAATGGCTAAAGATATAAAACCATGTCGTAAATTTCCAAACACAATATTTCGTTTTGCTAAGGGTAAACATTTCAATTCCCTTAATAAATTTGGAATAACCGCATCTTGTCCTTGTAAAACAATCACATCTCCAAGATGAAAAACAATATCATCAAGTCTTGCCCGCACCCTTTCATGTTGACGACTTAACGCAAGCAAATTGACATTATAGCGATCAAAGAGGGAAAACTCTTTCGCACTAATGCCAACAAGAGGCGAATTATGCGTGATGACCGCTTCAATAATATCAATGTCACTGTCCTTATCCCCTGTAGAAAGAGTTTGCTCCTTAGAAAACTCTAAACGAGCAGAATTCATCACGCTATCTATTCCTGTATGCGATCCTTCCAACAAAACGATATCGTTTTCAGACAAAACAAAATCTGGTAGTGGCGAAATAGATACTTTATTTCTGATGATTTGAATCACCATAACATCACCACTTGATGGCTTAACCAAATCAACAATACTTTTCCCCACAATGGGTGAATTTATTGGAATATGCACTTCTACAACATAATTACGAATATCAATGGCATCATCAAATGATCCACCAGAACGCACACGCACTGGCAAAAGCCAATAAAAACAGACCAAATATAAGACACCAACCGTCGCAATAACCGCACCAACTGGTGTAAAATCAAACATCGTAAAAGGTGTTCCTGCTAAACGTTCTTGCATCGCTGAAATAACAACATTGGGAGATGTTCCTATCTGTGTCATAAGCCCCCCCAACAAAGAACCAAAGGCCATGGGCATCAAAAAGACAGAAGGAGAAACCTGAGAACGACGAGCAAACTGAAAAGCGATCGGGAGCATAATAGCCAAAGCACCAATATTTTTAACAAACATTGATAAAACGACAACAGAAAAAACCAAAAAAGCTAATTGAAGGCGCACCGATTTCACATCTGGCCATATCCGCTGAATAATAAATTCCATTATACCAGAGCGTGATACAGCCGTACTGACAACAAACACACTTCCCACGATAATAACAATATCATTACTAAAACCGCTAAAAGCTTCCTTTGGACTGACAAGACCAACAGCACACGCTATTAATAATGTACAAATAGCGACAAGATCATAACGAAATCGATCCCAAATAAATACAACCATCATGAGACCAATGATCGAAAAGGCCATTATTTGATTTTCTGTCATAATACTCACCTCTCCCCATTAAATTATAATGAACAAAAACATAACTTTATATGTTTTAAATATTCCTATAAACAGCAGTAAGATAAAAGCAGACATAGGAATATTTTATGATAATTTAAAGTGATAAAAAATATGATGCGCGTAAACTTATCTCTCCTTCATTATGCGTGCTTTTCTATAACGTGCTCAATCCAAAGAAAATCAATAAAAAATTGATAAAGTGATATTGCAAAAAAGATGAGAATAACTCTAATATAGAGGGTAGATGACTGTTGAAACTGGTACACGCTATATTTTAACCTTTGTCATTGCTTAAAAGAGTTTATCTTCACTCTCAATTTTAAAGAGTGATAAAAATGAAAGAAAAAAGAATGGTCAAGCTTAATAGTGGGTATCAAAGTAACCTGAAATATTGGCTCACTTGCATTATTGGATTTATTGCTATCTTAGCAATTATAGTTGTTGGTGGATTTTATATTGCAAAACCCTATCTTGACAGTTTTGTAAAACAAGAGATAGCCCGTCGTGCCATAAAAGCAGAAACATCTGAAGTCAGCATTCTAGGTAAAGTCAATTTGAAGAATGTTACACTCCCCGTTCCAGCCGGTACATCACTGAAAATTGGTGCCATTTCTGCCCGTCCTCCTTTTTCTTTTATTCCTGGAACTTTTACATTTTATAATGTTGATTTAAAACATAATAATATTCATGTAAAAATACCCCAAATTTCTGTTAAAAATGTATCCTTAAAAGATAAAGACAGAACAATCACATCACGTCTGTTACAATCAATGATGCGTATTGATCTTGCTTCAATAAGTGCCCCGAATATACAGCTTTCTATAGAAAATAAAAACAAACGAACAGAAACAGTTGAAGTTAAGAATTTCCAGCTTTCTGATTTTAAAGGCGGCCATATCCGTTCCGTTAGTATTAAAAATATGGATCTTAAAACGGTCGCAGTCAATGGCGATAAACAAATGCAACTGATGGCTAAAAGTGATACAATAAAGGCTTATGATATCGACATCAATTATGCCTATTCTATCATTTTCGGAAAAAATAACGCTCTCAATCAAGGGAAAACCGTTACAGGTCCTATCTCTCTGAACAATATAAGTGTCGATATTTTTGAAGAAGCAGAAAAAAATAGCTCTTTCTTTCTCGGCCAATTTAAAACATCTGGCCTAAAGATGAAACCGCTTGAACAAACGCCTGAAAAACTGCTCAAAGCTTATCTTAATGCAAGGAAAGAGAATAATAAAGTCGCAGAAAAAAGAGCACAAAATGGTCTCCTTCTAAACATACTGCTTGCTATTACCTCAGCAGATGCCAAAGTTGATAATGTCACCATTGATATCCCACCATTGAAAGCAACGCTTGAATCATTTCAACTTAAACCAAGCTTGTGGAAACATCCTATCCCCAAAAAGCTTTTTCTTTCACTCAATAACTTTTCCGTTTTACCTAAAAAAATGAATGAAAAAGATTTAGAACTTTTAAAAAATATGGGATTTGAACAAATTGATTTTTCAGGAAAATTTGATATTTCTTACGATGAAAAAAAACGTATGCTCTTTCTTGATGCAATGTCTTTCAATATGAAAGATGTTGGATCTGGAAACATATCGGCTAAGGTTATTGATGTTGATGAAAAGCTTTTTTCTGGTCAACAAAATGTCATGATAGCTGCTTCTCAAAACCTTGGCATCAATGAAATTGATATACAATATCGGGATGCAGGCTTTATTGATAAGCTTTTTTCTTATCTTGCAAAAAACCTTAATGACAGCCAACATGATCTTAAAAAGGAACTCTATGACGATTTCTATTTAATGATGACACAAACCCCAAAAATATTGCTCAAAAATCAAAATGATGCAGAAAAAATTTCAAAATCCTTAGGTGAATTTGCTAAAAATCCACAAACATTAATTGTTAAGATTAAAGCAAAAGATAATAAAGGGCTCACAATGGTTGATCTCGAATCCGCTCTACAAAATGATCTATCCAAGGCTTTAAGCAAAGTAGATCTCGCTATTAAAAATGAAGCATCGCCTTAAACATATCGCGTTTTAGAGATGATGATCTTGTCTATAAATCAAGAACTTTATTCCTCTTTTTGCTTTTATATGATACAGAAAATATCATGATAGAGTCACTTACACAGAGAATATAGAAACATAAAATTGTCGATAGTTGGAGTTGTTCATGTCTGATTTATCTTCAAATCGCTTGCCTAATCGCGCTTCTCGTGTCACCAATCAAGCGCTTTCTGCTATTGAGCGTTTTCTCCATATTGAAGCTCTTAGTGGTATTGTTCTTTTACTTGCTGCTGCTTCTGCACTCATTTTTGCTAATTCTCAATATGCTGCTCTCTATGAATCTTTCTGGCATACACCTCTTGGCTTTAATTTGGGACATTTCACTCTTTCATGGGATTTACATTTTTGGGTTAATGATGCCCTTATGACTATTTTCTTCCTCGTTGCAGGAATGGAAATTCGACGCGAAATTCATGAAGGTGCTCTTGCCGATTTTAAACAAGCAATTTTACCAATTATTGCTGCAATAGGGGGCGTTTGTGTCCCTGCAATCATTTATTTCATTTTCAACTCTAACGGCGGACATATCCACGGTTGGGCTGTGCCAACTGCAACAGATATTGCATTTGCTCTTGGTATTCTGGCTCTTCTCGGAAAAAAAATTCCTTCTAATCTTCATATCATTCTTCTATCATTAGCGATCATTGATGATATTATCGCTGTTCTTATTATTGCTTTTTTCTACTCAACAAACATTGAGCCTAGCGGTTTAATGATTGCAGGAGCGGGTATTGCTTTGGTACTCTTTTTTCAATGGATTGGACTTGCATCAGCATGGCTGTACATTTTACCTGGTGCAATCATCTGGTGGGGTTTATTGGTAACAGGCGTTCACCCATCACTTGCTGGTGTCATCTTGGGTATGATGACTCCCGTTTTTCCTACACGCACTCTTGTAGCACCACTGACTATGCTCAGCAACGCTATGCAAATTCTTCAAGAAAAAAACACAAAAACAGATCTCCATCATATTTCAACTGCATTGAAAAAAATGCGTAAAGGACAACGGGCCATGATTGCTCCAGTGACACGTGTTCAAAAGGCGCTGCATCCATGGGTTGCATACGGTATCATGCCGATTTTTGCCTTTGCAAATGCAGGCGTAAGTTTTGCAAACTTTGACCTTTCTTCTGACAAATCATTCTTAATTGTTCTTGGTGTTGTCATTGGTCTTTTTGTTGGAAAGCCTCTTGGTATTATCACTGCCAGTTATCTAGCCGTAAAATCAGGACTATGTCGTCTTCCTCCTCAAATGACATGGGCCGGTATTTTACTGATTGGTTTTTTAGCAGGAATTGGCTTTACAATGTCTATCTTTGTTTCAATGCTCGCCTTTAAAGATATTATCCTGCTTGATGCTGCAAAAATTGGTGTCCTTTGTGGCTCTGGTTTATCTGCTCTTATTGGTCTAGGATATGGCTTTATTTATATTAAGCGCAATAAAGACATCTCTCATAGTTCCGAATAAAACCAAAGAATCATCTGCTTTGTTGAACTGATTTTTGAGCATAATCAAGATTTTGCCTACCGTTCTTGAAATGGATGTATCTGCTTGCTAAGATATTTTTATCTTACTTTCTTGCTGGTTAAATGAGCGATTTGAAAAGCTCCATAACAACGTTAAAAATTGCTTTTTGTTGTTTCATTTATCAGAGATAAGAATATTAAAGTCTCAAAAAAAGTTGCTGTTATTATCGCCTCTGTCCTTAGCTTATTTGCTGCCCTCAAACATGCTTGAATATATCTCTACAGATCGTTCTTATATCGCTATATTCGTCTCTACAAGAATGAAAACTACCATGATCACAACAGAGATTAATAATCTTTTTGGCAGAGCTTTCCTCTTTCAAACTTTTTAAAAAAGTGGGTTACAATTTAATGATTAGCAATCGTCTCAATTAAAATATTAAGATATATAATATTTTTTCAGTACTCTTAAATTATCGTGAGAAAACCTTTAAAACTTTAGATCCCACATAGAAACTAGATCATAAAGGAGAATAGATCACAGATAAATTTTTAAATGATATTCATAAATGGGTATATTTTATTTATTGTCAAAACAAGTCTTGTCTACATGATGTTGTATTTGATTATGAATTAAAGGAACAGAGGCGGTTCCATCAATGATGATAAATCGTTCGTCTATTTCTGATAAAAGTTGATATCTTTCATAAACCTTTGCAATAAATAAGCGTTTTTCTTCGTATTTTAAGGCTAGACCATCCCTTTTTTGCAATCATTCGATAAGAGCAGCAGGAGGCAAATGAAGGTAAAATGTGATCTAAGGTCTTGGAATAGCTTGATTTAATTGAATCACACTTTCAAGAGAAAGACCTCGAGCGTAGAAATAAACAAGACTAGAATAAACATATCGATCACTGATTAATAAATTTTGCGATGAAGTTAAAGAAGGGGCAATAATTTCAAGCGTATGTTTGCGTCTATCTGTTGCGGCTAAAAGAGCTAAAAGCAATGGATCAATCTGTTTTCCACTCTCTAAATAATCTCTAACCTCTGATTTATTTCTATACCAATTACTAGGCTGAAAAGTTTGTATGATATGTTTTTCTTGTGAGTAATGACGAGAAATTTCTTTTGTTTGAGTTGTCTTTCCACTCCCATCGAATCCACATAAAGTAATAAAAGAGCCAGAATATTTTTTTAGAGACCACATGGAATGATAAATATCTTTATTAAGATTACATTTTCTCTCCATCCATATAATTTACATCATTTTACATCCAAAATCTTCTTGTTTACAGATAAGACATTTTATCTCTTGACATCAGAAGTATGATATCAAGAGCCCCCTCCCCATCAATATGTGCAAAGGTACACTGAAGAGGCGGTGTCTCTTTATAGAGCTTATGAAGATTTAATAATTCTTTCTGTATGTCTTGAGAGTTAAATGTATCACGGATACGTTCAGAGGTCTTGATATCTTTACAAAAAGCCAAAGCCCGCCGCATAGGCTTGGGGTCATCACTCAAGTCAACTTTCAGATCTATTTTACTCAGAGCTTGATAACAGCCTATAATCTTAGTCTTATCATCAAGGGTAAGTTCATAATTCTCATCGGTCATCAGATATTGAATGGATTCACTGATTTCCCCCTCATCAACACCCAAGATAATAATCTTATAAGGAACTAAGAGTTCATTCTGGACGGCTTTTGAGAATGTATAGGTGTAAAGCTCTTTTCCATAAAGCGCTTCATCATCCATAGACGCCAGAATGCCATTCATTTCATGAGCTTGTTTTTTAGCATTGTCAGCAAAGATCTTAGGCGTTGCTGTCATATATAGACGTTTTTTACCTTGAATGATGCTGTTGTCATGAACCTTGATAAATTCAGATTCATGCTTATCTGTTCCCATTGAGCACCCCCATCTTTACGCTTATGGAGTAACAAGCCGGCACCATCGTTATATTTGCCAGCCCCCAATGTTGCGACAGATCTTGCATTAAGACGGTTCATAAGAGCCATTTTTAATCCTTTCTTATACAAATTTTATCCACACATTCATCCCGCTTTTGATATGCAAGGGAATGATTTTGATTGATTCAACATAAACAGATTTGAAATGAGAGAATCTTACGGTATTCGGGGCTCTCATTCAATATGCAAAACAGTGAATTATCATTATAAATCAATGTGTTATCAATGCATGGAGGAGCTTGAAATTTTTATAAATTATTGACTGCTAGGATAATATTTTTAATTTTGAACCAAATAAAAAGAAAATTCTCAATGAAAGAATTTCACTGTATTCATTATCTTATTAAATTAAAAATATAAATTATGCTTATAAAGAAAATCATTCATACATATAAAAACTTTATGTTCTTGAAATTGAGCGTTTAAAAATACTTAACTCTTATCCAGTCCATAAACAGCATGTAATGTTCTCACCGCAAGTTCAGTATAAGCGCTATCAATTAAAACAGAAATCTTAATCTCAGAAGTCGTGATTGCTTGAATATTAATGCCCTTTTCAGCTAAAGCCTTAAAAGCTGTCGCCGCAACACCTGCATGGCTGCGCATTCCAATACCAATCACAGATATTTTGGCAAGATCACTTTCAAATTGGAGAACATCAAATCCAATTTCTTTCCGATTTTTTTCAAGAAGTGCAACGGCTTTTTCTACATCAGCTGATGGGACCGTAAAAGTCATATCTGTTTTTGAGCCATCTTCAGAAATATTTTGCACAATCATATCAACATTAATGCATTCTTCAGCCAAGGGACCAAAAATTGCTGCCGAAATCCCTGGACGATCGGCAAGCCGACGCAGCGAAATTTGTGCTTCATCCTTAGCAAAAGCAATACCAGTAACATTTTGTTGTTCCACGATTTCATCCTCATCGCAAATAAGTGTTCCAGAAGAACTCATTGGATCCTCCATGCCTAATGCATCAGGATCCTCAAAACTTGAACGTACAAAGGTACGAACTTTATGAACCATAGCCAATTCAACAGAACGAACCTGTAAAACTTTTGCTCCAAGAGAAGCCATTTCCAGCATTTCTTCAAAAGCTACTTTTGGTAAGCGGCGGGCTTTTGGTTCTATACGTGGATCCGTTGTATAAACACCATCCACATCGGTATAAATATCACAGCGATCAGCTTGTACAGCCGCTGCTATAGCAACAGCACTTGTATCTGATCCCCCACGTCCTAAGGTAGAAATCCGATTATCCGGAGCTACCCCCTGAAAACCAGCAATAACAGCAACCTGACCTTCCTGAAAACGCTCTATTAAAAAAGATCCATCAATATCAATAATACGTGCACGACCATGCGCATTGTCTGTATGAATAGGGATCTGCCAGCCAAGCCATGAACGTGCATCAACACCCATTTCTTGAAGAGTTAAAGCCAGCAAACCTGAAGTAACTTGTTCACCAGAAGCAACCACAACATCATATTCACGAGCATCTCTATGGATAGGCGAAACATCACGCGTCCACTGAACAAGTTCATTGGTTTTACCGGCCATCGCAGAGACTACAACAGCAACTTCGTGGCCTGCATCAACCTCTCTTTTAACATGCCGAGCAACATTATGAATACATTCAATGTTTGCGACAGACGTTCCACCAAATTTCATGATAATGCGCGCCATTAATAACACTCTTACCTTTACATCTTTTATCTCAAACGATAATGAAAATAAGATGCTGTATCAACTAACCATTTTCTCGACATAGCGAATATCTATCATTTGTGCAAGTTGCATTATGATTATATTAATTTTTCTTGACTTTGTATAAAACCTACTGGACTTGATCATTAAAAATAAAAGGAAGGCAACATGATAGATGAAACACAAACAACTGTTGATCAAAGTGAAATTGATCACTTCTCACGGATTGCTACAGAATGGTGGAATCCACAAGGAAAATTTCGACCTCTTCATCAATTTAATCCAACACGTCTTGCTTACATCAGAGAAAAAATCTGTTTAGAATTTAATCGTGACCCTGTTTCACTGACGCCCTTTGATAATTTGAAAATTCTTGATATTGGCTGTGGGGGAGGATTGTTATGTGAACCAATGGCACGTCTTGGCGCTACTGTTGTGGGCGTTGATGCCGCACAAACGAATATTGAAGTTGCAAAAATCCATGCAGCCCAAAATAACCTTTCAATTGATTATCGCACGACAACAGCAGAAGCACTCGCCAATGAAGGAGAAAAATTTGATATCATCCTTAATATGGAAGTTGTTGAACATGTCGCTGACGTTAATCTCTTCATAAAAGCGACAGCAAAAATGCTAAAACCACAAGGGTTGATGTTTGTTGCAACACTCAACCGCACGTGGAAGGCATGGGGGCTTGCTATTGTAGGCGCTGAATATATCCTCCGTTGGCTCCCTAAAGGAACCCATGATTATAAAAAATTTCTAAAACCTCGAGAGCTTAAAAATTTCTTATCAAAAAACGCTCTGTCTGTCATTGATGAGATAGGGATTACTTATAATCCATTAAACGACAGCTGGAATCGCTCAAAAGACATGGATGTTAACTATCTCCTTCTCGCAAAACGGTCTTAAGGGTATGTCATAATCTTAAAAGTATGTCATTTACAGCGATTATATGCCTTGCAATAAAGAATTGAGTTTTCCCTCAGCTTCTAAAGCGTAAAGATCATCACAACCACCAACGTGATAATCACCTATAAAGATTTGTGGAAACGTATTACGTCCATTCGCACGCTGTACCATTTCTTGACGAAGGGACGTGGAGGCATCAATATCTGTATATTTTACGCCTTTTTTATCAAGCAAATCACGTGCTTTTGTGCAATAAGGACAATTAGGACGTGTATAAATAATTATCTCTTTCATAAGTATTATCCTCCAAGTATTTTTTAATAAAATCCACTTTAAATTCCTATTGAGAAGAAGGAAATATAGAATCTTCTTTAAGGACACGCGAAAATGTTAGCACATCAACCCGTCGTGCACCTGCATATTTTAGTGCAGCAGCAGCTGCCGTAACTGTTGCACCCGTTGTAAATACATCATCAATCAGTAAAACGGAACATTCTTTGAGATATTTTTTAACTTTATGCGAAACCTTAAAAGCATTTTTTACGTTAAGTTTTCTTTCTCTTGAAGAAAGGCTAACCTGCGGGCGCGTATGCCGACAACGAACAAGCCAACTGGGTTTTAAAAGCTTTTTTTGTGATGCTGCAATATAACGCGCAAGCTCAGCAGATTGATTATAACGCCTCTCCCAAAAACGACGAAAATGCAATGGAATGGGAATAATAACATCACACTCATCGATAACCTCACGTCCAGCAGATATCATCCAATTTGCCATAAAAGAGGCCAATTCTATATGATCACCATATTTTAAGCGCGTTACCAAAGTGCGTGCAAGACCTTTATGAACAATGACTGAGCGAACACGTGAAAAAGGGTAAGAATTACGCAGCGCTTCACCACTGAGAAAACCATCCCCCATATCACAAACAAAAGGTGTCCCCATAACAGGACAATAAGGTTTCGTAATAAATTGGAGGTCTTTCCAACATTCAGAGCAAATCGTACCATAAGTAGAGACATTTTGCTTACATCCAGGACAAATTGGTGGATAAAGCATCGTTTTAAAGCGCTCAATGAATTGACTGAGTACATCCCCGCTATTTAAAGCCGCTTCTCGAAAGTAAAACATTATAAATTTAGGCTTTTACAAGTTTCCCGTAGAACAAAAGTTCCTTTGTATTTCCTCAATTTATAAATTTAATTTCTTTAAAAACTCTTAAGCTTCTATAAACTTATTTTTCTTTCACATTATAAACTTGACAGAGCGCGCACAAACATGAACCTTTTCAAAATATATTCTTTCATAAATCGAAAGTGTTCCATAATATGCCGTATCCTTTAATTTTTGATCATAACTGCATTGAACAATTCCGCAAACGCGCCTTCCAAAAAGCAAAAAAAGGATATGACTTTTTACTCTCTCTCACGGCAGAAGATCTCTATCAACGTCTTAGCACTGTTGAGCGTATCTTTACATTAGCCCTTGATTTACACAGCCATACAGATCTTGCCACACAAGCTCTCATAAAATCTGGAAGGGTTTGTTCTATAGAACGTATTGAAACCGATACGCTTTATCAAAGCCATGATAAAAAATTTCATTTACGTCATCGAGAATTTCTTGATTTCCCTCAAAACTATTGTGATCTTATTGTTTCACTTCTTTCATTACAATTGACGAATGATACCCCTGGTGTTCTAAGCCAGATAAAAAACACCCTTAAACCAGATGGCTTATTTCTGGCTGTTATGACAGGAGCAGGGACACTCAAAGAATTACGTGAATGTCTCCTAGAGGCTGAAATTGAGATCTATGGTGGAGCAAGCCCTAGGATCTATCCTTTTGTCGACATTCGTGATGCAGGCGCTCTTTTACAGCGTGTTGGATTTGCTCTTCCTGTAGCAGACGTTGAAGAGATTACAATACGTTATAATACAATGTTTGACCTTATGCACGATCTTAAAGCAATGGGAATGCAAAATGCCCTCATCAATCGCTCACGACGCCCTGTCTCCAAACGCTTTTTTCTCCGCGCTGCTGAAATCTATGCACAAAAATTTAGCGATCCTGATGGACGTATTCGTGCCCATTTTTCTTTCATCTGGCTCTCTGGTTGGGCTCCTCACCCCAACCAACAAAAACCTCTACACCCTGGTTCTGGGCAAATATCTCTTACAGAGGTTTTAAAACCCAAAAAAATATAACCCAAAATTATTTTTCAAAAATACTTTTATCCGTTGTTTGTAATATTTGACTGGTGATTGTTCCTGCTATCATTGAATCACTCACATTTAAAGCGGTACGTCCCATATCAATCAGCGGCTCAATAGAGATAAGGACAGCGACCAAAGTCACAGGAAGCCCCATGATTGGTAACACAATCAATGCTGAAAAAATAGCCCCTCCCCCCACACCAGCAACACCAATGGAACTCAATGTTACAATCCCAACAAGCGTCGCAATCCAAGTAGGATCAAGAGGATTAATCCCCATAGTCGGTGCAATCATGGTCGCAAGCATCGCTGGATAAAGACCTGCACACCCATTTTGTCCAATTGTTGCCCCAAAAGAAGCTGCAAAACTCGCAATGGATTGCGGTACACCGATCCACTGTGTTTGCGCTTCAATATTCAAAGGAATAGTTGCAGCGCTTGAACGACTGCTAAAAGCAAATGTTAAAACCGGCAAAACCTTTTTAAAAAAACGGAAGGGATTAATCCCAAAAATGCCGAGCAACACTCCATGAATGCCAAAAATTAAAATAATACCGACATAAGAAGCAATGATAAAAACGAGTAAATTTAAAATATCTGCAACATGCGAAGATGCACCTACTTTTGTCATAAGTGCAAAAATACCATAAGGCGTCAAAGCAATCACAAGACGAACTAACCGCATAATCCAAGCTTGTGCTATTTGAATAAATAAAAGTGCTTTTTCCCCTTTTTCTGGCTCATCTTTCTTCAAAAGAAGAACCGCAGCCCCTAAAAATGACGCAAAAATAACAACACTGATAATTGATGTACGCTTGGAACCACTTAACTCAGCAAAGGGGTTTTTAGGAATCAAGGATAAAATCATCTTTGGAATATTCATATCTCCAAGTTGAGAAATACGATCTCCAAGAACAGTAGAAACATTTTGCCCTTCATGCACCAAACCATTTGCGGTTAAACCAAAGGCATTCACGACTAAAACGCCAACCAACGCTGAAAGAGCCGTTGTAAAGAGCAATATTGAAATGGTCATTATACTCATTTTTCCAACAGCATAAACAGAATGCAAATGAGCAACCGCTGAAACGATAGAGATAAAAACCAATGGCATAACAATCATTTGGAGTAACAAGATATAACCATTCCCAACAATGTTAAACCATTCAACGGATTTCAATAAAGTGACTTCACCTTCTCCATAAATAACCTGTAAAACAGCACCAAAAATCAAGCCAAAAATAAGCCCCAACATAACACGGCGTGAAAGACTCCATTGCATTCTCTTACTTTGGGCAATCCACAATAAAAAAATAACAAATAGAAATAAATTAATGAAAAAATTAAATGTCATTGTCTATGCCCAGTCTACATCCACGATTGTTATGATTGATGGTGAATAATATGCATCATTCAAAATCAATGCATAATATTTAAAACTAAGGTATAAAACTTATAAGGATTTTAAAAAATCATTATTTTTTTAATTTATAGATTAAAAGAGAATTTTTTATCCACGAATAACTGTTTAAAGAAAATAAATAAATTTATTTCCCCACTCTTTAAAATTAAAGAGCTTATCAAATAGTTTAAAAAGAGAAATATAAACACCCTTCATTGCATTTTAATACTGAATAATTCCAACCTATCTTATTCTATCAAAGTCCTTATCTCACTCTCTTTTTCCCTTTAAGTTGAAAAAAGCTTTCTTAAAAAATCATTCATTAACAAAAAAACATTCATGAATTTTCTGAAAAATAAACCATCTTAGCAATTTTATGGACTGCGCTCTCAAAAGCTTTTTAGGAAAACTTTTTTACTTTTAGAAATTCCCTTAGGCATAAAAATATGCCCTCTCAATAACAAAAAAATCGCAAATGTGAAGGCTTGAAAAATCACGATCCTATTGAAAGGAAATACAACCAATAATGAATAATATTATTTAATACAACCTAAAACATAATACCAACAAAAATACCCTATATCCTATCGATATAGTCAAATTAAGTGATATCAACCGTCATAATAATCGTATTCAATATCGATCTATTTATCAAAGATAAGGAGTTAAATCACGCATGAAACGTACCATAACATTTATTATTTTATCTTCTCTATTGATACTTTTGTTTGCTGTATTAATATCACTTGGATATACGAAAGTGAGCGATCTGAATTTGTACGATGAACTTTATCATTCATATCTCACTAAAAATTCAGGGTATTGCGAAAAAGGGGAAATAGCAAAAGAATATATAAAAATCTTTAACAGTAAGATGGAATCTATCACATCTACAGAATAGGATAAGGGATCGTTTTAAAAATATTGCATAGAACAACAAATGAATCTTCATAATTAGATATTTTAAAACATTACCACACGATATTTATCTCTTGTGGAGAGTGTTTGGTTTTTAAGTAAAGAACCCAATATGAAAATCTGCTAAGTAGTCAAATAGGATGCTATTCGATTTATTGAGAAAAGGCCTTTTCCTCAAAAAACTTGAAGCAGACTTTTAGTGATCTGATGTTTGAATACGTAGAAAATTTCTAGATTCTCCAACGAGCATTAACCAAAAAGAACACATTATACGTATAGAGAAAATAATACCTTGTAATTTTCTACCCGTTTTAAAAATCCAAGCCATTGCCTTCATGATGATATTGTATAACGATATCGTAAATGTCACGAAAAAGGTACACAAATCCCCCCGCCATCTTGCTCTTAAAACACGGAAGCAACAAGCAGTTAGGAAGTGTACTCTAAATTTTTAAATAATACAAGAGGTGTGTTTGTGGCTTATCAGCATAACAAAATAAGGTTTTGCATTTTTACTTTCCAGAATAAAACACTTCGTATTTTTATAAGTATAGCATTGAGGCTATTGAATATAAATAATATTTTTTTTATCTCTTATTTAAAAGTAATAAAATTATTTTCTATCCTCCGCCATAAGAGAAATAAGCCAAGCAGATAAAAAATGTTTGATAAAAAGCTAAATAGATCAAATCATCTTTAGCACAACGATATAACATGGAGATTACAGAAATATCGTCATCGTTGTCATCTTTAGTATTCTTGAGGTCTTTGTATTATATCCCTTATAAGCAAAGTTGAAAGAAACGGGGATATTCTCTATAAAAAAATGAATAAATGAACCGCTATGATAATATACAGTTTTAAAAGAGTACAAAGTGTCTTTGCTTTCAATTTAATAGGCACATTCTAAAAATATAGGTTCGATAGACTCATTCCAAATAGAAGAGTAATGAAACAAAAGTTTTTCAGCATCTGTTTGCCCTGTTGCCATAACCTCTTCTAAAGGATTAAGAAAATTTGTTTCATCAAAACCATTTGCATCATACTGTTTGCGATTTTTTAAGCCCTTGCGTGCAATCGCAATAGCTTGACGAGCTAATTCTAAAAGAATGGTCTGACGAAAAGGGGTTTTTAACCCTTCTTTGGGAACGCGTTGACGCATATCTAAAACTTCTTCAACACACCAATCTTTGGTCAAAGCCTCTGCCTCGTTAAGCGCTTCTCTATCATAAAGAAGCCCAACCCAAAAAGCCGACAATGCACAGATGCGTTTCCAAGAACCGCAATCAGCGCCTCTCATTTCTAAAAATCTTTTTAAGCGGACTTCAGGAAATAACGTTGATAAGTGATTAATCCAATCCCCCATGTTCGGAATTGAATTTGCAACGTGTCCTCTTAATGCTCCATTCATAAACTGACGAAAGGTTATATGTGTACAATCATAATAACGGCCATCGCGTACAACAAAATACATGGGAACATCAAGAGCCCATTCAACGTAATCGGCAAAACCAAAACGCTCAGAAAATATAAAGGGAAGAACACCTGTCCTGTGATTATCCGTATCACGCCAAATTTCAGAACGCCATGACAAAAAGCCATTTGGGCGTCCTTCTGTAAAAGGTGAACTTGCAAATAATGCAGTCGCAACAGACTGTAACTTCATGGATACTTGCATTTTTCGCCGCATATCACTTTCAGATGAAAAATCAAGATTAACCTGAACTGTTGATGTGCGATACATCATATTAAGACCATTATGCCCGACTTTCGGCATATAATCAGTCATAATCTGATAACGTGATTTAGGCATTTTCGGCGTTTCAGCTAATGTCCACTTTGGGCTCGCTCCCATCCCCAAAAAACCAATACCCAATGGTTCTGCAATTTTCTTGAGAAGCGTTAAATGTTCCATTAACTCATGATACGTCTGACCTACTGTTTTTAATGGTGCCCCAGATAATTCAAACTGTCCTCCAGGTTCCAAAGAAATAGCCCCCTGATCAACTGATCCTACGAGCCCTATAATATTCCCGTCATCTAAAATAGGTTTCCATCCTAAAGCGCTTTGCATCCCCTCTAACAGCGCTCGAATTCCCCTCTCACCGTCATAAGGGACAGGACGAAAACCATCTCTATAAAACGGAAATTTTTCATGTTCTGTACCAATACGCCAATCTCCTTCTGCTTTATACCCCCCTTGGAAATAGCTAACCAAGGAATCTAAGTTATAAACTTCACTTTCATCCATTACATCAAGCGCCATAACTTATCGTACCCTATCATTAGTATTATCATCTTAAATGAATTGTTTAGAATGATTTTACAGACATCTCAATCCATTGACCAATCCCCCACGGTGGCATTAAGAAGAGCCAAAGCCGCAACAGCGGCAGTGTCAGCACGTAAAATGCGTGGACCTAATGATATTGGAACTACAAAAGAATACTTTTTTAAAAAGCTCCGCTCTTCTTCACTAAATCCACCTTCTGGTCCAATGAGAACACCAGGTGCTGTAACATCACGCTTTTTAAAAGAAGATAATGGATTATGCGATTGATGCTCTTCATCACAAAAGAATAAAGGCTGTGTCTCATCCCAACGTGCTAAAAGCTCTGCTAATGATAGAGCCGATACACATTCAGGGAGAGATAAAATACCACATTGTTCAGAAGCTTCAATAACATTGGCTTTCATACGCGCCATATTGATACGCGTAACCTGTGTATGATGCGTTATAACAGGCTGTAAAACCGATACTCCCATTTCAACAGCTTTCTGCACCATATAATCCAACCGCGCGTTTTTGAGTGGAGCAAAGCAATAAATAAGATTGGAATGCGTCGTTTGTAATCTTTCTTGATGAATAGGCTGAACCACAACAAATTTTTTCTTAATAATAATAAGTTTAGCAAGCCACTCACCATCCTGTCCATTAAAAAGTAGAATTTCTGCTCCCTCTTTCATCCGCAAAACATGCACAAGATAAAAAGCTTGTGTCCCTTCTATCTTTATTTCTTCACTCAAAGACAATGTCTGTCGGATAAATAATCTTTTAAGTTTATAATTTATGCGCATAAAATCTTGCCAATGCTTACTATCGTCATCGAGAAATAAAGAAAATATATAACAAAAAGAAAAAATTATATCTATAAGACTCTAATATATTAAAGAATTATAGAGTTTTTTAGCTTTATGAAATAATGATAGGAACCTATAGATCATTAAGTGATTCTGCTTTCATAAAATTTAAATAATACACCATTCATCTCTGTATTCAGTCATTGATGCATCAGTGGAGAAAAGATATGTCTGCTAAAAAAGCTACCATTATTACGATTACAACCCTATTAGCCTTTATTTTGATTACAGTGGGAATTGGTTCTGTTGGAGCAGATGGAAAGCATACAGTGACCAAAGATGGTTATGGTATTTCTTCTCAGATTCAATAAGCACTGGCTGATATGCCCTGAATATTTTAAGGCTACAAAATATTTTGTAGCAACTTTCTAAGATTTGCACTCATATTATGACTCTCCTATATTTGGAAAATTCCAGAGAGAGGTGTTTTTATTCCTCTCTTAAATTGTTTATCCACATAACAACTGCATTTATGTGAGGAAGAAGAAGATTTTTGGTTTCATCACGAATAGATTTAAAGTAAGAGAATCTTGTGATCTCTTATTTAAATTTAAAAATGACTTTAAGTTGCAAAGGGACGAATTATTATAGAATAGAGTGTTATGCAGATAAAAAACAATGTTCAATCTGTGTCAATGTCTTTTGTAACCCAAAAATTACCGTGATCCTGTCCTTTAGAGCTTAAAGAAAATGTAAAAGGCCATGCAAGGCTGTTAGCAAGACATTGGACATCTTTACATAAAGTTTCTGATCTATGATTTTTGCGCAATTGTGCCTGTAATATCAATTCATTCTTCCTCCCTTGAGTAATAGCCGTTATAACAGCCCCCTGTATGGATAAACTCAAATCTGTTGTACGCATCAATGACTCTATCACCTTCATCATAGCTTCTGAAAAGCTTGCCTGAATATCCCAGTGATCAAAAGTTGTTGAGAGAGAATCACTATTCGTTAAAAGAAATTGTTGTTTGCTTGAAAGTCTTGCTTGTAATTCATTCAAATCATACCCTAAGAGCCGACCAGAAGACATCTTTAGTGTTAATCCACCCTGTATTTTTGTAAAAACTTCCATCCAAGAACCCGCAAGTGTTTGTATCGTTGCGGTAAAATTTGCTTTGCTCTGTACAAATGGAATAAATCCTAAAGTTTCTAAAGCCTCCTGCGTATCAATAGAAGACCCTGAAATATTCCCTCCAATACGTATTTTCTGTCCAACCGGCGTAACTTCAATAGTACTTTGAACGGATCCACCCCAAATATTTGCATGTCCAAGATCAAAAATCCCATGCCCCTTTTTTATTTGTATCGCAGCAGCTAAATTTGTGAGTGAAATATTTTCTATTTTGGCTTGTGGCGCAGAAAGTCGTATATCCACCCCAATACGATCAAAAGGCGCCATATCAAAGAATGAATTTTCCTTTTTAACTGAAAAAAGCATGGAGCTCAAAAGGTTAAGATCTAGGTTATCAAATGCTAAAGAGCCCATAACATTTGGTACATAAGCTTGAAAATCAAGTTCCAAAGCCCCACGTGCATTAACTTTCCCCATCCTAAATGTAACATTGTTCATTTGGATATGCATGGGGCGCGCTAAAAAATGAGATTCCCATACAATGGGTATTTTTAATCTATGGCCCCAAAACTGATTTCCACCAACCCAAGACAAAGTCTGATTCCATCCCGGAGAACGCATCGATACCTTACCGTCAAAAATATAGTATTCAGATAACCGAGCCTGTCCTATAAAAGTTATTCCCCCACGTACAGAATTGAGACTTGCCTTAATCTGGCTTTTTCCTCCTGCCAGAAGCAACAATGCTTGAGAAGCATCAATTGATAATTTTGTAAATTCTCCGCGCCAACGAGCATCTGCACGCAACCGTACTTCCTCAGTCGATTCTGGCCAATCTAAAGTCGCATTTAATCCTGTTATTTTTTCTGATACTCCTGAAAGACTATCATGATACACAAGAACACCATTTTCAATGATAACCCGCCCAAAAGGTTGTTTTAAAAGGTGCTTTATCTCTGGATGTTCAGGAGTATGTTTTAATATTTCACGCGCCTTACGTATGGCTAATCCTAAAGTCCCTTGTGAACGAGAAAATCGATCAAAAAAATCTGCCATTGTTTTAACGGGCTTTTCCATAACAAATTGAGGACGCATAATCCGCGTCTCTGAAAAAGAAACACGCCCCCAAAGAAGATCGACGACAGAAAGATCAACTTCTATGGATTCAGCTTCCATGAGTGGCGCAACATCATCCATTTTTGATGTTAAAGTAACTCCGGAAAGCAACGCTTTAGGATAAGGAAAAAGATTCAACCGCGGTGGATCACGCAATTGCACATTATAACCTGTCCAGGCACTCAATTCTTGCGCTAAACGAACACGAATCGCATCCGTAGAAACAAGATAAGGTAAAACAAGCCCCCCCACTCCAGATAAAAAGATAATTGTAATAAAGATTCCGCTCAAAAATTTTATTATTCTGATGCGCACAATATCCCTCTATACGTATCCCCCTAGCAACAGATTAAAAACAAACTTAAATAATCGTTAAAGATTTTTTTATAATCCTACAGTTAACCATATCCATTTTGTAATTTTCACTATTTTTTTCTTTATCCAAAGTTTATTCAAACGGCAATATTGCTGCTTCTTTATAAAGCAATTATTTAAGAGTCGACTAAAACTATAAATCCACAACATTATTAAACCATTCTTACTGTTCTCTTATAAATATTGCTATAAAACTCTATTGTATTATTAGAAAATGCTTTACAAAAAAACAAACAGCCTTACCGAAAGGACCTCTCTCATGAATAATATTATCGACGGAAAAAAACTTGCTGAAGAGATTATTGTAAAAGTTAAGGCTGAAACCACAAAACTCCGCAATAACTATAATATACAACCTAGTATCGCTGTCATTATCGTTGGAGACGATCCTGCAAGTCAAGTCTATGTCTCCTCAAAAAATAAAAAAGCTGAAGAATGTGGGTTTCTTTCAATTAAACATGTCATTTCCAAAGAAACGCAAGAAAAAGAGCTTCTTCAACTTATTGCAACATTAAATTCTGATCCAAAAATTCATGGTATTTTGGTACAGCTACCTCTTCCCGCCCACATCAATACAAACTGCATAACACAAGCCGTTGCTTTTCAAAAAGATGTTGATGGTTTTCATTATGTCAATGTAGGAAAACTCGCAGCAAATGCACTTGACGATGCTATTATTCCCTGTACACCAGCTGGTGCTATGATGATGATTGAACAACACTGTGGGCGCGATTTATCTGGACTGGACGCTGTCGTTGTTGGACGCTCTAATATTGTTGGAAAACCTATGGCTGCACTTTTAACAGCAGCCAATGCTACTGTGACAATTGCCCATAGCCGTACCCGTGACCTTGATGATGTATGTCGGAGCGCCGATATTCTCGTAGCGGCTGTAGGCCGTCCTCAAATGATTAAAAAAGACTGGGTGAAAAATGGTGCAATTGTTATTGATGTTGGGATTAACCGCATTGCCGCACCAGAAAAAGGTGTAGGAAAAACGCGTCTTGTTGGGGATGTCGATTTTGAAAATGTAAAAGAAAAAGCTGCTGCAATTACCCCTGTTCCAGGAGGTGTCGGCCCCATGACAATTGCTATGCTTATGGTTAATACACTCAAAGCCGCTGCCCGATTACACAATCTTCCTATACCAAAATTCTAAAAATTTTAACTATCATTGTACATGGTTTCTTGTATATGATTCATCTTATTTCTTTTTGCATTTCTTATGTCATAAAAACAGATGCCCCTTGATCTGCCCAATTAACCGATTGACGAAAAACACAAAAAAGTTCGTTTCCAACTTCCTGTTCGTTTTTTGAAAGATCCGGAGGTGTAATTGTTCACGCGTTAAATTTTGCTAAATCCTCTAAAAGAGTTAATTTACCCTCATCAATGTCAAAGAAAACAATGTCACCATCTTGCAAACGCGCAATGAAACCATTGTCTAAAGCTTCTTGTGTCACATGGATGGCAGCAGGAATTTTCCCTGATGCTCCGGATATACCATTGGCTTTTGGTCCTTGGTAGCGAATAACAGTGACAAAATCTTTATCATGCAACGCTCCAGATTGAAAAGATTTTTGGAGCTCTTCTTGATCATTAAAGACAAGGACTGGTGCTTTAATCTGCCAATATTCTGGTTTTACAGATAAAACTTTTATAATAGCTGTTCCCAAATCTCCCGATAAAATACGAAGACCACCGTCAAGCTAAAATGGTTTTTTCCACCCTGCTAACATCTTACAATCACCACGTTCCTTGAGAGCCGATTCATGTACCACAAGGACATCCGTAGAAAGCTTGGCTTCAATTGCATAAACATTGAGATCTTTACCATAAACTGTAGAAACATCTTCATGCACTAAACCTACCTCAATAAGCTCACGAATAATAAATCCTATCCCCCTGCTGCATAAGAATTATTGATATCAGCCAAACCATTCGGATAAATTCGCGCTAAAAGAGGCACATGACATGAAATTTCTGCAATATCATGCCATGTCAATTGAATATCGCAAGCCACAGCTATAGCCATCAAATGAATCGTATGATTGGCAGAACCTTCTGTTGCATTTAACCCTACAATGGCATTCACAAAAGAACGCTCATCAATGATCATACCAAGTGGTCTATGATGATCACCGAGATCAGTCATTTCAAGTACACACTTTGTCGCTTCTTTTGTTAAAGCATCACTCAACAGTGTATTCGCATTGACCAAAGAAGCTGCCGACCCGGCATATGCAGCCCCACCATCTCCAGTATCACCTGATTGGAATTAGCGGTTCCATAAAATGTACATGTTCCTGGTCCATGATAAGCACGGGTTTCTGATTCCAACAAAGTTTGGCGATCTATTTTGTTTTCCGCGTAAAGTTGACGTATTTTTGCTTTTTCATCATTATCTTGCCCCATTGTCATAGGATCAGCGGAGATAAAAATTCCTGGTAAGTGACATGTAAGTGCACCAATCAATAAATCGGGGATGATTTTATCACACACCCCGAGATACAATGCTTCATCAACGACATCATGTGATAAGCTTATCGCTGTCGCCATTGCACAATCACTTCACGGAAACAAAAGGAAGGCTCCATCCTTGCATTCCCTCTGCATAACACCATCGCACATCGTAGGGACATCTCCTGCTACCTATGCAACACCTCCAACCATACGAGCCTCCTCTTTAATTAAGTGAGGAAACTTTTCAAAAGATTGATGTGCTGAAAATATATCGTTATAGGTTATGATAATATGCCCAACGATATTTCCCTTCAAACGCTCTTTGTCTATTGCTCCACAAGCAGCAAAACCATGAGTCTGATTAGCGCATCCCCAAAACTCCACTGGGGACGATGAGCTTATGCGTTCGCAATACGATTTAAATAAATTTCTCGTGTTGATCGAGAGCGTTCATAAATCCTTGTGTAACTGTGGAAATTGTCTTGGAAAGTGCCATATTTACCTCCCCCTTTCATTGATGCTCCCCCTCATTCATTAAAGAGAGATTGCGTTTCTATTCCCCTTGTCTCTCATATTCTGCTTCACTTATTTCATTTTCTGCAGGTGACCAATAGACTTGAACAAGATGAGGAGAATTACGCAAAATCGCTCGAATCGGCATTTCTATATCAGATCCATCTTGACAAGCTTCTTCAAAACAATCGCGTTTCTGAAAACCTTCAAAATGGAGAATAATGCAACGCGATTGCATAATAACTGGCAAAGTTAGAGAGAGCCTTGGCTCAACAGCACTCTTAGCATAAAGAGGTAAAACAAGAGCTTGTGTTCGAAGATCAAGCGCTTGCTTTAAACGATCAGCATCAGGAAAAAAGGAAGCCGTATGTCCATCAATCCCCATTCCTAAAACAACAACATCAAAGGGTTTAGGCAAAGTATTAACACGACTTGCTGCTGAAAAAGCAGCAAGTTCAACGGTGCGTGCCTTATGATAAAGTCCTACAAAACGCGCTTTTGCAGCAAAATTTTGTAACAAATAACGCTGTACCATATGTTCATTTGAACGCTCATGGTGAGCAGGTACAAAACGCTCATCAACCAAAGTGATAATGATATTTTGCCACTCAATATCCGCTTTTGACAAATAATGAAAAAACAATTCCGGTGTTTTACCACCAGAAACCGCTAAAATGGCTCTCTTGCGCTCAAGAACAGACACACTAAGCTCTGCTGCAACTCGATCTGCTAATGCCAAAGCTAAAGTCTGAGGGGTTTTAAAATCTAAACGATCAATATTCATTTTATACATACTTATTGTTCTAAACCAAATTGTTCCATAGACGCCCATCACGTTCCATTAAAATCGTCGAAGCAATGGGTCCCCATGAGCCCGCACTATATTCATAAATAGGCTGCTTTATTGCTTGCCACCCCTCAAGAACAGGCTCAATCCAACGCCAAGCCGCTTCAACTTCATCACGACGCATAAAGAGTGTTTGATCTCCACGAATAACATCCATTAATAAGCGTTCATAAGCATCAGGATTACGTTGAGAAAATGCAGAAGCAAAACTCATATCCAAGGGGATATGACGAAATCGCATACCACCAGGACCCGGATCCTTAATCATCAACCATTGTTTGACACCTTCATCAGGCTGGAGACGAATAACAAGCCGATTAGAAAAAATCTCATCCGAATCCACATTAAAAATATTATGTGGAATGGATTTGAAAACAACCACAATTTCAGACATTCGCGTAGGCATACGCTTACCAGTTCGTAAATAAAAAGGCGTATCTGCCCAACGCCAATTATTAATCTTAACCTTCAACGCTACAAATGTTTCGCTCTCACTTGCTCTTCCCAAATCTTCAAGATAAGATCCCACACGAACACCATTCAATGTACCCGCAACATACTGCCCACGCACAGTATGTTGTTCTACATTATGAATATCAAGAGGTGTTAAAGAATGCAAAACTTTCAGTTTTTCATCACGTACAGCATTTGCTCTATTCGTAAATGGTATTTCCATCGCCACCAAACAGAGCAATTGCAACATATGATTTTGCACCATATCGCGTAGCGCACCTGCACTCTCATAATATTCTGCACGCCCTTCCAAACCTAAAGATTCAGCAACGGTTATCTGAACATGATCAATATAATTAGAATTCCATAACGGCTCATAAAGTGTATTCACAAACCGTAATGCCATCAAATTTTGAACAGTTTCCTTTCCAAGATAATGATCAATGCGAAAGATTTGATTTTCATTACAAACACTTGCAAATGCATCGTTAAGCGAAACAGCTGTTTTTACATCACGGCCAATAGGTTTTTCAATGATAATTCGTGTTTGTGGTGTTACCAAATTGCTTTTCCCCAACTGCATCGCAATATCAGCAAAAAGTGGCGAACCAACAGCCAAATAAAAAGCTCGAATATCTGCTGAATCTTGTGACAATACCAGCGCAAGATCTTGCCACCCTCGGTTTGAGGAAACATCAACAGAAACGTAAGTTAAACGTGCAAGAAAACGATGAAGTTCAATTGAATTGAGATCTTTTGGATGAACATGTGTTTCTAAAGACGCACGAACAAAATTTTGATATTCTTCATTATTCCATGCAGAACGTGCAACCCCAATAATATGGGTGGGCTCATTAAATTGCCCAACACACTGACAATGATAGAGAGCAGGCATAAGTTTGCGTGCTGCTAGGTCACCGTTACCACCAAAAACAATACAATCAAAGGGAGAAACTGGAATAATTTTACTTACCATGAACTTATTTTATTTTTCTATTCGATTATTCAATCCTATAATTACTTATAACAGCTTCCATCATTAAAGCAGACAGAACCTAAATAAGCCATTAATTTTCTACATTTCAATCAATATTTCTGTTAAAGACGATCCATTAAAGAAAACCAACGCATTGCTAAAAATATAAGCGGATAGCGTAAAACGTTTCCTCCCGGAAAGGATGAAATCTTTAAGTTCTGAAAATGGGCAAAACGTTCATGATTCCCAGTCAACCATTCTGCGTATAATTTTCCCATAAAAGGAGCAAGCATAACACCATGCCCTGAATAACCGCCACAATAAGTCATCCTTGAGAAAAGTTGGCGAACATAAGGCATACGCTCAACCGTGATGGCAACCGTTGCCCCCCAACGATGGCTGAGATTGATAGAATGTAATTGAGGATAAATTTCAGCAATTTGCCGTTTTATACGTGCATCTAAATTTACAGGTTTCTTATTATTGTAACTTTCTACACCACCAAATAAGAGACGATTATCAATGCTTTTGCGAAAATAGCGAACCATAAAACGGGAATCATCAACCGATTCACCCCTCATGAGAATTGAACTGTTCTTTGGTAATGGTTCCGTTGCTCCAATATACGAGCGAATAGAAAAAATCTTTTTCTGAACAAAATGCTGCAAACCAAGTTTATACCCATTCGTTGCGAGTAAAACATGCTCTGCTGCTATACTCCCTTTTTCTGTTATTACTTTCCAATGAGCTCCCTTGCTCTTCACGGTTGTTACTTGTGTGTTCTCATAAAGCTTAGCACCAGCATCTTTGGCTCTTTTTGCCAACCCAATAACCAATTTTAAGGGATTTATATGGCCGGTATCTGCATCATAAATACCACCACAATAAAAAGACGATCCAAGTCGCCTAGATGTTTCAGCCCTATTCATAAAAGTAAGCGCGTGATAGCCATAACGCTGCATCACCTCAATATGCCGTTGATAAGAGAGAAGCTCACGCCTTTTGTGGGTTACAGAAAGCTGTCCTGCCATAAAATCACATTGAAAATCAGGTATCGTACACAAATATAAAATATCTCTTTTAGCTTCTTCTGCTAAATCAAATAGCACTTTACTGCGCTCAAAACCATATTTTTTCTCTAATGTTTCGACCCATTGCCGTTGCCCCGTTCCCAATTGTCCACCATTGCGCCCTGAAGCTCCATCCCCCAAACGTGATACTTCAAATAAAACAACATCCACTCCAGTGTTCGCTAAATGATAAGCAGCTGAAAGGCCTGTCAATCCACCCCCAATAATGACCACATCACACTGTCTATCTTCACAAAAAGAAGGATAAGAGGGACGCTCTTTTAAAGTATCTTCATACCAAGAAAGTCCTGGAGAAATTGGATTAGAGTCAATCATCGTGATAAACCTCAAACATTAAGCAAGAGATATTCGCGTTCCCACGGACTAATCACTTCCATAAAAGTTTCAAATTCTTGTCGTTTAATTGCAGCATAAGTACTGACAAACACGTCCCCTAAAATAGCACGTATTTCTGTATCTTGTTCAAACAAATTGGCAGCCTCAATGAGTCCACGCGGTAACTCAATCTTATCAGCATTCACATTATTTGTCGTTGGCTCATCCGGTTCAATTTTCTGTTTTAAACCAATGAGACCACACGCTAAAGAAGCTGCAAGAGCTAAATAAGGATTTGCATCTGACGAAGGAAGCCTATTCTCGACACGTCGCGCTTGAGGAGCAGAACGAGGAACACGAAATGCTGTGGTTCGGTTATCATAGCCCCATCGTAAATTAACAGGTGCTGAAACATCCGGCATAAGGCGTCGATAAGAATTAACATAAGGCGCAAGCATGACAAGTCCTCCCGCCATATGTTTTTGTAATCCACCGATAAAATGGCGAAAACAAACACTTTCTCTACCATCTTCTTGCGTAAAAATATTTATACCTGTCTTCTTATTAACGACTGATTGGTGAATATGCATCGCAGAACCCGGCTGCCCTTGAATGGGCTTTGCCATAAAAGTTGCATACATATTATGTTTCAGTGCTGCTTCACGAATCGTTCGTTTAAACATAAAAACTTGATCAGCCAATTCAATCGGATCGCCATGACGTAAATTGATTTCAAACTGACCTGCCCCCTCTTCGTGAATAAGTGTATCAATCTCCAATCCTTGCGCTTCCGAAAAATGATAAATATCATCAATGAACTCATCAAACTCATTCACACCAGCAATCGAATAGCCCTGCCCCCCACCAATCGAACGACCAGAACGACCAACGGGAGGAACTAAAGGATAATCAGGATCAGGATTTTTCTCTACTAAATAAAACTCAATTTCTGGTGAAACAACCGGCTTTAGATCCATTTGCGTATAAAAGTTGACTACTTTTCGCAAAACATTTCGTGGTGTATAATCGACAACTTGGCCATTTTGATATACAAGATCACAAATCACCTGTGCTGTGGGAGCATCTTCCCATGGCACAATGCTTAGCGTAGACAAATCAGGCTCAAGACGTAGATCACCATCAGTTTTAGGATATTCAAAGCCATGACCATCTTCAGGATAATCTCCTGAAATTGTTGTCATAAAAACCGCTGAAGGCAATGCCAATGATGTTTCCGATGTAAATTTTTTAGAAAGCATCATCTTGCCACGCGGCACTCCTGCTTGATCAGGCGTGATACACTCAATATCCTCTACCTTACGGAAAGCAAGCCATTGTAAAACTTGTTCCCAATTTTTTACACCCCTTAAATTTTTAAGGAAATGAGCGACAGGCTTAGAATCCTTTTTTCCCACTTGTTTACCATTTTTCACAGCCATAACACACCAACTTAACAAAACAATCAAGTCCCGCAATTCATGGTACCATCCCATGCATGAATGTCACAAAAAATCTTAATCAACTTAATTTTGATAAAATACATAACTTCTATCAAGATAAAATGACCTTACCCTCATTATAAGCTACTGATTATATCAAACATGATGGGAAAATGGTACTGCAACACATCGCCTGCTAACCTGCACCGTATAAAAATCAGCGCAAACGAGCATAATCATCGCGCCCAGCCTCTTGCCAATATCATCTGACAGCCGACAGAAAATTTGTAATATTCAGCAGCAAAAGACGCGTTTTAAAAGGGTATCAGATATCTCCTAAAAAATTAATCATCCACAATAGCACTGCTGAATTTCTAATTTTCCCTCGGCTGTCAAAAGCTTATGGCAGAGTTATTTAGCGCAGATGTCCGTACAATCAGCGAACATTTAAAAAATATATTTGAAACTCAAGAATTAGATGAAAATTTAGTTATCCGGATTTTCTGAATAACTGCTTCTGTCCGTAAAAACTATAAGACACAATTTTACAACCTAGATGCCGTTATCGCCGTTGGATATCGGGTCAACTCCAAACGCGCAACACAATTTCAACAATGGAGCACGCAAATACTACGTGATTTTGCAATTAAAGGCTATGTCCTAGACAAAAAGCACCTTGAAAACGGTCTAGCTCTTAATGAAGACTATTTCGGACATTTACTCACTGAAATAAGAGAATTTAGCCTTAGTGAACGGCGTTTTTATCAAAAAAATTACAAATATTTATATAACCAGTCTGTATTATAACAAAGATGCGCCAACTGTCTTTCATGTAAGTCATAGGCAAAGCCTGTTCAATTGTATATTCACTCTCAGACTCCCTCGTCTTTTATTAACTTTTTATCAGTACAAAGCCAGACCAAATTAAGTGGGATAACGAAACATATACAAAGCAAGGTGAAACAAAAAGCTGCTTTTATACAAACATTACTTGCCAACCAACCAATCAGCACAAGCACTAAAATACCAAAAATACGGGCAAGAAAACTAGCAATGGATAAAACCGTATTCGCTATTCTTTTATTGAATATGTTTAAAAAATTCTGCTTCAAACTGCGTCACAGGGATAGAAAAAAAACTGTGAAATACGGTGAATAAAATAATAGGAGCCCAACTGTTTGCAACGAGAAGCAGAGCAAGCATAACAACAGCACTCAGAACGAGTGAGCACAAAGTTATCGCCATAGGAGCATATTTTTGCATAAGATATTTAATGACAAAGCGATTAAATAAGTATTTGACAAAACTATAAGACACAAAACACAGGCCAAGAATAAGAATTTCAGTCTTTCCTGTTGCATTGTCTAATACTCCTGTTTGCCCCAAAATAAAAGGTTGCCAAAAATGAAATATTGGCTGCAATGCAGCAACAATAAAACCACATATCAATATATAAAATATAACCCGACTTTTGAGGGAACTAAATAAGCAAACGCTTCTGTTGCACGCAACAAAGAACCCGAGTCTCTTGGCTGACGACTCCAAACGGATGCAATATCTATCCCCGTCACCCGACTAAACCAGAATACAAGCACGAGAAACCCGAAAGAACAAAAATAATATGCCGACTGATAATTACCCATACACAAAACAATAAGAACACCTAGTGCACCAGCTATCATATTCATGAATGCTGTCAGTTCCCTCTTATAGGCGTTTGTTTGGTGGTAGATCAAACTACCCTTGTAACTACCGCCGTCGATTAAACCTTTAATCCACACGCTATCAGCGCCAGAACATAAAGCAAAGGCTAAAGCATAAATAATTTCTGCCGGAATTAAGACAAACAGACTAGGCGCGTAGATACATAAAAAAAGAAGCATGATAAGATAACATTTTATTTAACACCGATTTTATCTCCTAAAATCCCACACGGCACTTCAAAAATACAAATATTCACGCTAAACACAATTTGCAGTAAAGCTAACTGTGTTATACTAATACCCATAGGCAACAGAAAAAAAGCATGGAAAGAACCGGTAATCAACCGAACTCCGCTCATTGCCGCACAGCCATAGAGTAACTTTTTAACTTCATAATCTATCGTCGTTAATATATCCAAAAACTATAAAGCTGGCAGCTTTTTTTGCTGCCAGCTTTATATATTTAAAAACCTCAATTCAGAAGGCTGCGTCGAGCAGCCATTTTCTGCTTATTTGATAGGGTTTTGAGCGCAACAACATCATTCCGCTTAATTTTAATTTTTTTCAGCGGTTTACACATATGTTTAGTTTTCATAATTTTACCCCTGTATTAAATGAAGACAATTAAATTTAATATGAAGCGTATATTATAGTTACCTTTTGTCAATTTATTATTTTGATGTAATAAGCTTTGCTCTCCCCCCCTACGTTCATATTCAATATTTCATGCACCAATCATTCTGTAACAACCACCGCAGTACTTGGACACTCATGCGCCCCTTCGGGAAAAGTACGCTTATATTCACGCCAATTTGTCACCGGCTTGTCATTAAAAGCAACGCTCGTTTGCAGTGCATCAAAATGCGCTTTGCCGCATTTAATCTTCAGCATTTCTTTAAGGCGCAAATCAAACTCGCTGTTTGCCCCTTTTGTTTCCAGAACAAAATAAAGCTTTTCTTGGCCATCCCACTCTAAAAAGACCGCCCAATCAGGTGTATAAGAACCAATGGGAGTGGCTATTTTAAAACTTCTTGGCAGTTTAAAAAACAATCTGACTTCAGGATCATTTTCAAGACTTTGTGCAAACTCTTTCTCCACGCTACTTTCATAAACCACATGATCATACACACTCTTCTCACTCACAACAGCTGTACGCTCTAAATTCGCTACAAGCTCTTCACTGATAAAAAGCTCTTGCACACTATATTCTTGCCCAATCAACTTTTAAATATTTAATGCCATCAATTATAAGATTAACATGGATTTTATTGAGTATTTCTTCTATGCGCTCTAAAAAAGCTTGTGGATTTTTCACAAACTCATACACACGACCACTCTTTATCAAAATGCCAATAATTGTCTTTGCAGTTAATTTCAGCTTTAAAGTCAAATAATGTACAATGTTCGGCAGTGCACATGAACTATAATCAAGTGCTCTCTGCTTTAATAACTGCTCTTCATAGGTCACACCAGTACTATCCAGTTCTAGCTCTGCTGTCTGATAAACCAAATGTGCGGGCACAACTGGCGCCATTTTTTTCACTGCATCCACTGCTTTGGCAACAAACTCTGTGCAATCAAGTTTTGCACGATAAGTGGTCTTTTTATTGATCTTCTCCCACAAGGACAAAAACTTCGGAGAAGCCACTGTTTGCTTTTTAAGCTTAACCTGCACCTCGCGCGTAGCATTACGAATAAACGGCATGGCTTGGCTCGCTTCAAACGCCTGCAGCACAGCTCGCTCTTGCCCTTGATTAAAACGTTCACTTAAATCCAACGTCCCAGACGCCCATTGCATTTTAATGTATCTGTGATTTTCCCTGCTGATGTAAACAAGGCTTTTTCATGCAACTCAACCAATATATCAGCAGCCTCTTGTGAAGATAGAGTCTTTGTTTCCATCACAGCTGTCGTATAAGTCAGATCTTGCAGTGTCTCAACATTAATAAATGCACCCGCATCAATTTTTTTACAATTTTTTGACGCAACTCGCGTGGTATTTCCGACGTCCCTATAGCTTCAAATTCATTCGCCACTAAATCTTGATCTACTTTAATGACACCCGCCTCATCAATCAAATCTTTTGAAACAAGTGTTTTAAAAATTTTTTGTGCTTGCGGCACTTCCACTTTAGCGGCCACATATTTTACATCTTCATAAATACGGCCAACCAACTGCTCCATCTGCAATGTACCAAGTTTATAACCAATATCCGCCTCTAATTCTTTTTGCAATGTACTCACAAACTCAGCAAAACTTTCATGCACCATGACATGCAGAACATTTATATCTTTATCTTCCACCTGCTCACCTTGTTAGTTTACGCACAAGCGCAAACCGCGACCAATCTTTTTCCGTGCGGTAAAATTCGATTTTTGTTCAATCAACATGCACACTTGAAACACATTTGGATTATCCCAGCCTTCTCTCAATGCCGAATGCGAAAAGATAAAACGTAAGGGGCATGCAAAAGATAGATAACCACTTCTTATCGCGTATGATCGTGTTATAAGTATCATCATCGGCTTGGCTGTCGCCCTTTGTATCCTTATACACCCCCTTCTTATCTTGCGAGAAATAGCCGTCATGCACCGCCATCATATCTTGCGCAAATTTATTACGCAAAGGCGCATATTTCTCCTGAACGATAAGCTCCTCATAGCACTCTTTAAATATATGCTCATAAAGCGCCTTCTCGCCATCGCTGCTGCGATATTTGGCAACCTCATCAATGAAAAATAGCGAGAGCACTTTTATGCCTAGTGGGAAAAGGCGCAATTCCTTATCCAAATGCGTCTCTATGGTGCGATAAATTTGTGTGCGCTTCAACTGCATTTCATTAACATCACCGATCGCTTGGCCGAATTTGATATCTTCCGTATCGGAAAATTCAACCTCTTCATCCCCCTCCATGCAATTAATACCAGAGACCACATAGCCCTTGTAAAAATCACGCCCGACCGTAACGAGATAAAGATCATCCCCTGGTTTAACAGTCATGGTCTTGTGGCTGACAGTGCCGTCTTTGCCCGCAACGTCTAGCTCTAGCCGCGCCTTAAAGCCATTTTCCTGCGAAACAGATTTTAGCGCTATATAGGGGCGGTTAAAATCTTGTTCTATCTGATTGGACGAGACACAAATTTGCTTGACCAGCCCCTTTTGATACGCATCAACGGGAGTTAAACGATAGAGCAGATTTACCTCATCCCTATGCGTCGCGCTATAGCGCAACACACAAAGCGGGTTAAGGCTGGCAATGGCCTCTTTTGCTTTTGGTGTATTGTCGACCGATTGTAGCTCATCAATAATCACAATTGGGTTAGTGTCTTGAATATAGCGCATGGCGGTTTCGCCATTCAGCCTATCTTGCGGTAGGTTGATAATATTCTCGGCCTTTTAAAGGCATCAATATTGATGATCATAATCTCGATATTGGTCGAGCTAGCAAATTGGCGGATCTGCGCAAGGTCTTTTGAATTATAAACAAGCAATAAGGCAAATTGGCAAACTCTGCGTTAAAATGCTCTTTTGTTACTTGCAGCGATTTATATACACCTTCGCGAATAGCCACACTTGGCACGACAATGATAAATTTAGTAAACCCATATTGTTGGTTGAGCTCAAAAATCGTTTTACTGTAGACATAGGTTTTGCCTGTGCCCGTTTCCATCTCAATAGAAAAGTGTTTTTGCGCCAATTCTTTACTTGCAAACAGCCTATTGCCCTGCTTGCACTGCACGCAAATTACCTAATAAAGCCTTTTCATCCAGCAGCAATTGATTGCCATAACCAAATTCATTCAAAGCGAACTGTCCCTCACCAACGGGCAGAGCAAAAGAAGAGGCACGCATTTGCTGCCCCCTAAATAAATCTGTAACGCTTTTTACTGCTTCACTTTGAAAGTCCCTGGTTTTTAAATTGAAGTTTCATAGAGCCCACGCTTGGCTTGTTACTTATTTCAATTCTGGAAAAACTCACATCATTATCGCGCAAAATATGCACGCAATTGACCAGATCATTCGCATCTCTAAACGCACCTTCT
This sequence comes from Bartonella sp. B1098, assembly GCF_944896145.1. Classification (NCBI taxonomy): domain Bacteria; kingdom Pseudomonadati; phylum Pseudomonadota; class Alphaproteobacteria; order Hyphomicrobiales; family Bartonellaceae; genus Bartonella; species Bartonella sp. B1098. Next base: position 395,058 of record NZ_CALYLP010000002.1, read on the forward strand.
AGCATAATCACTTTGGCTGGAAGATGCCTGATCATACCTTCCGCGTCTTCTGGTTAAAAGGGCAGGTTGATATAAATCATCTTCACTTACTGGAAATAGGCCCGCTGGATAAGCTTTAAGACTTCAAGATTATCGCCCTTAATATCAACATTATGCGTCTTGTCAAAATTCACACTCTCTACAATTTTAGGCCACAACGTTGCTAAGGAAGGTTTTTGCGCAAATTTTAAAGATGCCCCCTTGCCCTGTCACTCAAATTTAAACTTCTCAAAATCATTATCGATATATTCGCCGCATAGATTTAAGAGCTGATCTATATCAAGCTTGCCCTCCCCAAAACATTGCGGAAAGGCCTCTTTAAGCTTTGCTAGAGCTTGATCATCTGGTGTTTGGCTTAAGCCATCGATTTTATCTTCACCCGTTATTATACTCATCCCCGCGTTTCCCCTTATGCTCAGTATAGAAGAATAGGATATTTATTTTCATGCATATTGCAAGCTTATCGTAGAAAAACAAAACGTTATAGGGGATTTATAGCGATTTTACTTAAACGAGGATCTTATGTTTGTATCTCGTCTGCTACCCATGAAATGCGCGCCAACCCAAAAAGGAGCGATTTTATAATACGTTGAAAATAAAGCATAAAAAGATCAGAGACTTTTTAAAAAAGTCTCCGCTATTTTAGACGGCTTAGCCAGTTTTGGCAAAATTTGAGAAAAATCATCCGCGCAAGGTGTCTGCTCCGTGACGGCTCACACGCAAAAAAGCCCGCCAAGCGCGGCTTCTAACCGCCTCACAAAACGCCAAAAATAAGAATTAGAAAAGCTGGAAAAGATAAATGGTACGGTTGGTGGGATTTGAACCTACGACCTCTGGTGCCACAAACCAGCGCTCTAACCAACTGAGCTACAACCGCATAAAAAGCAAATCTATCATAATTGTTCACGATTTTGTAAACATTTATTCTTCGCTTATGTGACATAAGGAAGATCAACAAAGTTTGCAAGCCCCTTAAAAAAAATCTCGCAATTTTTTGTGAAGAAAAAATGTTTTTTACAAAGAAAATTTTTACAAGGGAAATTTTGCCCAATGCTCAAGACCATGATCACGATAGTCTTTTATGTTATCAACACCATCTTGTTGCATCATCCGTAAAATCTCTTTCAAAATAGTTATGACAAGATTTGGACCTTCATAAACCATCCCACTATATAATTGAATTAAATCTGCACCTGCTTTTACTTTTTCCAAAGCGGTTTCAGCATCCTTTACACCGCCAACGCCGATAATTGCAATCTCCTTCCCTAACTTTTGACGCATTTTTGCAAGCACAATCGTAGAACGCTCAAAAAGTGGACGTCCAGAAAGCCCTCCCTCTTCATTGCGTAAGAGACTATTTTTAAGACCTTGACGTGAAAGAGTTGTATTGGAAACAATGAGCCCATCAAAATCAGAAAGTTTTATTTCTTCAGCAATATCATCCAATTCTTTCTCTGATAAATCTGGAGCAATTTTTAAAAAAATGGGAATCGAGAATCCACGCTTTTTCTTTTGCTCCTTTCGCGCTTGTGAAATGGCATTCAACAAAAGATGTAAACTATCACGAATCTGTAAATCGCGTAAACCTGGTGTATTAGGAGAAGAAATATTAACCGTAAAATAATCCGCAACATCATAAAAATGAGCAATGCCAACAGTATAATCGTCAATCTTATTAACCGTATCCTTATTGACTCCAATGTTGACTCCTACAATATCAGTTTTTTTACATGTCCGCAGTCTGTCGTAAACAACTTGATGCCCGTCATTATTAAAACCCATTCTATTAATAATTGCTTCATCTTCTTTTAAACGAAAAAGCCGGGGTTTAGGATTGCCAATCTGAGGCTTTGGTGTCACTGTTCCAATTTCAGTAAAACCAAATCCTAAACGAAAAATTTCATCAACAACCTCTGCATTTTTATCAAACCCCGCTGCAAGACCAATAAAATTTTTAAACTCAAGCCCTGCAATATTTACATACAACCGCTTATCAACAACCTTTTGACAACCGTTTAATCCACTTTTTAATCCCACAATCGCTAAACGGTGCGCATGCTCTGGATCTAACATAAATAAAGCAGAACGGCCAATACAACGAAAAAAACTCATCAATCCTTCTCCACAACATAAAAATGATCCATCACACCTCACATACACCTTTTAACACAAAAGATCGCCAAGAAAGCATATTATTCAAATAATACTCCACCCTTTCATAAGAAAATTCATCACCTCATCGGCATTCACGCGAATTTTTACGAACCCTGAATAGAAAAAACATTTATCTTTTTCACAATTGTCCAGTTAATTAAATATTCTGTAAATTCTAAATCTTATAAAATGTAAAATGCCTGTATGAATTGAGACATCAATGCCCCTTCGCCAAACCATGGTCTTATCTCTTGTCTCTCGCAAGCAAGCTCATAATCCCCTTAATAAAAGAAAATGACTTCTATTCCCTAAATTCCTTTGTATAATATTGTTTTCAACAGAATAAAGCTTGCTCCATAAAGCTGTTTTTCTCCTAGTATTGAGAGTACACAGTTCGTAAAATCATCTCACATTCATGCCATTGTTGCACCATTTAGCAGCGTAGTATTCAACCGTTTTTCCTGTATTATAAAGTTTTGAAGAACCTGCGTTATTACCATTACTGATGCACGAAATATAATTTTGCATCTATAGATGCTTTATCTAACATACAGTTTCAGTGATGACAGTTGATCATTAACGCACACTTATCATACCAACGGCTCGCAAACTCTATTGTTCTGCAATCTATAAACTGGTACAATCTACCAACTGATGAAAACGTGATCCAATGGGAGGTGTGCCCCTTGTATAAAACAGAACGCCTAGGCTCTTTATTAAGCCTCATAAAGTTCTTGGAAAATAATATTAATGTTGTAGTATAATCTTAAAAATAAAATCTGCCCTTTCCTTTTTCCTTAAAAGCGGTAAGTAAATTACCGTATATCGCTTACATAAAGGGGAAACTGCAATGCTTAAAGAATTCAAAGAATTTGCCCTAAAAGGTAATATGATTGATCTTGCTATTGGTGTGATTATCGGGGGCGCTTTTGGTGGCTTAGTCAACTCAATTGTCAATGATATTTTTATGCCCATCATTGGACTTGTTACAGGTGGAATTGATTTTTCTAATATGTTTATTCAACTTGCTGGCGAAAAACAAGCGACTTTGAGTGCCGCCAAAGCAGCGGGAGCAACCATTAGCTATGGGCACTTTATCACTTTATTGATCAATTTTCTTATTATTGCTTGGGTTCTTTTTTTCTTCGTTAAAGCTATGAATAAAATCCGTAGAAAAGAAGAAGGAGAAAACCCTAAAAAAACCTCTTCAGAAGAACAACTTCTAACAGAAATTAGAGATCTCTTGGCTAAGAAAAAGTAAATTTATGGGATAATTGACATCATGGAACACGAGGAAAAAACATTTCCACAGTCGTTCCATGATTGGATTTTGAAAACAATAAAAATTCTCCCCCACTTTCTTCTACCATTGCCTTACACATTGGGAGCCCTAAGCCTGTACCCATAAAAGCACTGTCTCCAGATCGACCATCTTTGCGCTCTATTTGACCATAAGGTTGTAGGGCCTGTACAATCTCCTCTTCGCTCATTCCTATACCATTATCACTCACTGAAATTTTTACGCGTTCTTTTCTATAAGAAACATGAATAATAATCTGACCACCCAGAGGTGTAAAACGAATGGCATTGGAAAGAAGATTCCATATAATCTGGCGAAACATTTGTTGTGATACAGGAATAAATGGAACATGCGGTGGAGCAACAATGCGCATGATAATGCCGTTATGATTGGCTTCTGTTTCAAGAAAAGCTATCGTCGCACGTAAACAAGATATCACATCAAATGTTTCAGAAATAAGGGAAGAATCAATCTGGTTATTGGAACCAGAGTAATTGATCTTCGAACATTCTAGTAATTGATTAATGAGTGATAATATATGTTTTCCAGAAGAGATAATATCGCGCAAATATCCATGATAACGTTCATTGTCTATCGAACCAAAACGTCCCTCTTTCATAATTTCTGCAAAACCAATAAGAGCATTCAAAGGTGTTCGTATTTCATGAACAACTCCAACGATTTTATTCTCTTCTGCTTTTTTTTCTTCTGATGGAACTGTTTTTGTCATATCACGCAACATAACAGCGTAATTGCCTTGCTGTGTCAAAAATACAATCGTTATAAGAACGGTTCTATTTTTATGATTTTTCGTCATTAAATCAGCTGTTTCATTGCACTTTAAAACCTGATTTTTCCCCTTCATACGGATTAATTTAAAATATTTTTCAACCAAAAATCGGCTTTGCAAAGTAAAGAGGGAAGAGAGTGGCTGTCCTCGTAGTTCATTTATTTCATAACCTATTAATGCTAAAGCAGTCTTACTTGCCGATTGAATAAAGCCGTGTTCATCTAACCATAAAACACCATCTGTTGCTGTCTCCAACAATGATAAAACTGCAGCGGGTTCTTTTATGAGCACTTGTTCTATAGCATTTACTGGCAATGTTTGTGGATGTGATAACTGGATAGCTGTTTCTTCAACAAAATTCTCTTCTTTTACCGATGAATTCAATTCATCACGTAATTGCTCTGCAATCTCACGAAAAGCTGAGCGTTCTATCTCCGTAAGACGCGGCATTTCCGTCTCCAGCTGTTCGTCTCTTTTTTCTTGAACTCTTTCTTGTATTTTTAAAACACCAAAGCCACAAAACCCCTTAAGTTGCTTTTTAACATCAAAAATTGGTAAAGCCGACAATTCAACATCAAGCCATTGTGAACAACCATCAACAGGCCATTGAACAATCTCTTTACTCCACGGCATAGCTGCTTCAATAAAACGACTGAGAACCTGATATCGATCATCATGAAATTGATGAGCAAGCTCATGAAAACTATATCCTAGAATAGAGGAAGAGAAAGGACCAACAACTTCAGCTAGCTCTTTTGAGACTTCACAAAATAAACCATTGTGATCGATTTCCCATGTAAAAGGTCGAGGCAAAAGCTCTGGTATAAAACAAAAAGCTTCTTGCTTACATTCTAATTCACTTGTACTTAACTCATCTGCTTTTAATGACATAACTAAAACTAAAAAAGTGTTGGATTAACTTTCAAACGAATAATGCTCATTTATTAAAAAATACCTGCTCTCGTTAAAATAACTGGATATCTCATTATCAATTATCTGTAGCAAAATTTTGACTGTTTCACCAACAAAACAAGAGTAAAAAGAATCTTCCAACACTGTTACTTATTCTCTTATTATTGTAATAAAGCTTGTTACAAAGAAAAATGCCCCTCACATAAAATAGTCCTCTCAGAAGAATATACTTGCGCATTCATACACCTGTCTTAAAGAGACATCTTGTTCCAAGCTTATTTTATTATGTCGACATCGGTAAATGTTGTAATGTAAAGGCCCCCATCACGGATATCAAGGCATTATGCTTTACCTTTTTATCCTGCTAAAAGAGCTCGTTTGCACTATTATTATATTCGTCTAGTCCATAATATAGCCAATGGTTCTTATGTTTGCAAATGTTCATAAAAGGTATTCTTATTCCTTTTAAATGTTTTGTACCCTCCACTGCTTCTACTATGATGGACAAAAAACGGTTTTGATTCTTTCAATATAAACAGAGTTGAGACAAGAAAATTTTACGATACTTGAGACTAAAAATTTTTTTCAAATAAAGTTTTCAGTCACAACATCTTATCTTACGCCAAAACATCAAATGATTATAAATTCAGCGTAGCGTTTTAAAGCATCCTAAACCTTTGGGGACATCTTCTTATGATGTTTTCTAGAAGACTTCAAAGACCCTTTTTTCATCAAAACCATTATAGAAAAAAACAAAAAATATACTATTGTACTATTTTGACTAAATAATCTTTTTGTAATCAGAAAAAACAATAAAAATCATCCGTTCTCCTATAAAGATTTATTTCATTTCCTTACATTCAAGCCCCTCCAGAAATGTTAAAAACATCTCCGCTCTTTTGTATCAGTCTGTTCTCTCCATAAGCAGTTTAAAGGTTGCTTTATTATTCTCTACTCAATTTTTTAATAAGGCTCTCAAAAAAATAAATAGATGATCACATCTGACTTGAAAAAATAAAACACGTATTCACTCTTTAAATAATGACTGTCAGACATTTTAAAAATCGCATATTGTTAAATGTGCTGTTTTAAATATGCTTGTTTATTTTCCTTCATTGAGTAAAATTTCACGTTTACCAACGTGATTAGCGGCTCCCACAATGCCTTTTTCTTCCATACGCTCAACAAGAGAAGCTGCTTTATTATAGCCGATTGAAAGTCGGCGCTGAATATAAGATGTTGAACATTTTTTATCACGCATAACAATCTTTACAGCTTGGTTATAAAGTCTCTCACTCTCTTCATCAAAATTTTCTTCCTCAGACATTTCAGCCATTGAATCAGTAGAAATCTCATTGTTTTCGTCTTCATTATCCGTGACCGTTGCTAAATAATCAGGTTTTCCTTGCATTTTAAGATGAGCAACAACGGATTCAACTTCTTCATCAGAGACAAAAGGTCCATGAACGCGCACAATGCGCCCTCCACCTGCCATATGAAGCATATCTCCTTGACCTAAAAGCGTTTCAGCCCCTTGTTCACCTAAAATTGTACGACTATCAATTTTTGATGTGACCTGAAAAGAAATGCGAGTAGGAAAGTTTGCTTTAATGGTCCCCGTGATAACATCAACAGAAGGACGCTGCGTTGCCATAATCAGATGGATACCTGCCGCACGCGCCATTTGCGCTAAACGCTGAATGGCATTCTCAATTTCCTTCCCCGCCACCATCATGAGATCAGCCATCTCATCAACAATCACGACAATATAAGGAAGCTGCGTGAGATCCATGGCTTCTTCATGATAAAGCATTTCCCCCGTTTCTTTATCAAAACCCGTCTGTACAGTACACATGATCGTTTCGCCTTTTTGAGCGGCAAGTGCAACGCGTGCATTAAAACCATCAATATTACGCACACCTAATTTCGCCATTTTGCGATAACGCTCTTCCATTTCTCGAACCGCCCATTTTAAAGCAGTGACCGCTTTTTTAGGATCTGTTACAACAGGTGTTAAAAGATGTGGAATGCCATCATAAACAGAAAGCTCTAACATTTTAGGATCAACCATGATCAAACGACACTGCTGGGGCGTCATCCGATAAAGAATCGACAAAATCATTGTATTAATTGCAACAGATTTTCCTGATCCTGTTGTTCCTGCAACCAATAAATGAGGCATTTTTGCTAATTCTACAATAACAGGTTCCCCATTAATCCCTTTCCCCAAAGCAAGAGCAAGCTTAAATTCACTTTCACGAAAAGAACGCGTTTGGATTAATTCCCGTAAATAAACAGTTTCACGAACCGCATTAGGCAACTCAATCCCAATAACATTCCGTCCAGGAATGACAGCAACGCGTGTGGAAATGGCAGACATAGAACGTGCAATATCATCAGAAAGATTAATAACACGCGATGACTTTACACCCGCAGCTGGCTCAAATTCATACATTGTTACAACTGGCCCCGGATGAACATGGATAACTTCACCCTTAATGCCAAAATCTTCCAAAACACTTTCCAAAAGTCCAGCACCACGTTCTAATGTTTCCTGAGGAATCATCGTCCCTTCATGAAAAATAGGTTTCTGTAATAAACTAATCGGAGGAAATTCATAAACATCACAGTCAATAGATTGAATATTTTTCATAAAAGAAGAATTATGATTGCCTAAGGGTATGTGGGTAGATTGCAATGTTTTCGTTTTACCGTTTGCTTGCATCACAGACAATTCTTTTGAATTCTTTGTAACATCCTTTGTTTGACAATCGAAAGTGTTATGGGCGACAGTATTATGAGTTTCTTCAGTCTCTATAGTATCCCCAGTGTTACTTAACACCTCAGTATCATTTAATATATGAGCGGAATCTTCAACAGAAAGCTTAGAATGACCCTCTTTAGACTCCTTTATAGGATCATTATTCGTATTCATTAAATCAGAAATTTGCTCAACGCCTCTCATCCTTTCCGCTGGAGAGTCTGATGTAATTGAATCATAGAGTTGCGGAAAGCGGTATTCAAGAACACGGTAAAGAGCCGTTATTGACTCATCAAAAGCAGAAGGAACATCAAGTGTATCAGGTATCCTTTCATTTGTTATATCAATCGGTGTGCCATTCTCTTTTGAAGTTTGAGTATCCACAGGTTCAAATATCAAAGATCCACACTCAAAAAATGCATCATCGGAAAGGTGCAAAGTAGGCTTTATTTTTTGTAGCTCATTTTTCACTTGTAATTCATACTCTTGTTTATCTTCCTCAAGGGGAATATTGGCTGATGGTATGCTAATCGTTTGCTGTGACAACTGCTTTAAAACTGTTGAACGACAAACTGAGGTTTTATTCTCTATTGATTGGGGATTAATGACTTTTTTTGTCGATGGAATATTTGTTGTTTTCTTTTTAGAATGCACAACATCTGTAATTTTTTTTCGATCTTGCTTCGTAAAAATTTTAAACTGTTTTGCAAAAACTGGATCTGTTTCTATACGACGACGTAAAATTTCAACTTCTGGGGTTCGCGTAAAACGGACATTTTTTCCGAGGGTAAATGCCTCTTTCCACACTTCCGGATAAGGAAATATCTCTGTGATCTTAATAGATAAATCTTCTCTTGATACACCTTTCGTACCATCATCAGACAAAGAAGACGTAGAAATAGATTTTGTTTTCGAATTATGCATGGCACCCAACAAATTTATAGCAATGAGAAAAATGATCTTTTCAAAAAGAATTCATAGAAGCTATCATATGAAGGTTAATAACCTTTTGCTGATGGTTACTTTTTAATGAAAAAAATGAGAGTAAAATGCATAATATTTTCTTTTAAAGTTTATGACAGAAACTGCTAAGGTTTATAGTGTCTTATCGCGCGTATTCCGTTTGTTTTGAAAAAAGCTTCATGATAAAAAGCGTCAAGAAAATTGTTTATACCTATCTTCCCCTCTCATTTTATAAAAACGATGTGTCCTAATAATAATACAAACAATTATAGAAACATTGCTCTATTTAATGCTCCATGTTTGATGATCATAACATAATCTCATTTCTCGCGTTTTTATAAGATTATCCTTGTTATCCTCGTTTAAAAAGGCTTAGACTAGGACAATCATAATTACATAAACACAAAATAGAAAAAAGGGAGTAAATTATGTTTAATAAACGGAAATTTTATATCAATGGTCTATGGGATAATCCAAGTACACCTCACGATTTTGACGTCATTAATCCATCAACAGAAGAAGCTTGTGCTGTCATTAGCCTTGGAAGCACAAAAGATGCCGATAAAGCAATTAACGCAGCAAAAGAAGCGTTTCCAAAATGGAAAACCACTTCACCAAGCGAACGTCTTGGATTCGTTGAAAAAATTTTAGAGATCTATGAAAAACGTTCCAAAGACATGGCTAAAACCATTTCAATGGAAATGGGAGCACCGATTGATATGGCGTTTAATGCGCAAACCGCAGCCGGCGGTTCCCACATTCGCGATTTTATCGAAGCTTATAAAGAGTTTTCGTTCCAAGAAACTTTAATAAAGGGAAATGAGCAAGCAATCCTTCACTACGACCCTATCGGCGTCGTAGGATTAATTACGCCATGGAATTGGCCCATGAATCAAGTAACTCTTAAAGTTATCCCAGCTCTCTTGGCGGGCTGTACCATGGTGCTAAAACCCTCTGAAATTGCACCTCTTTCTGCTATGCTTTTTGCTGAATTTTTAGATGAAGCCGCACTTCCTGCCGGCGTTTTTAATTTAATCAATGGTGATGGTGCAACTGTTGGTTCTTACCTTTCAGCACATCCAGATCTAGAAATGATCAGCTTTACTGGTTCAACCAGCGCAGGAAAAGATATTTCTAAAAATGCCAGTGCTACTTTAAAAAGAGTCTGTCTGGAACTTGGAGGAAAAGGCGCAAATATCATCTTTGCTGATGCCGACTCAGATGCTATTCAGCGTGGTGTACGACATTGCTTCTATAATAGTGGACAAAGTTGTAATGCACCGACTCGCATGCTTGTGGAACAGAACATCTATGACAAAGCCATAAAAATAGCCAAAGATATTGCAGAAACGACAAAAGTAGGACCAAACTGTCAAGAAGGTAATCATATTGGACCTGTCGTTTCAAAAAAACAATATGACAAAATTCAAGATCTTATCCAATCGGGCATTGATGAAGGGGCAACTCTTGTTGCAGGAGGAACCGGTTTACCTATAGGGATGGAACGCGGTTATTATGTCCGTCCTACAGTCTTTGCCGATGTAAAACCCCATATGCGTATTTTCAAAGAAGAAATCTTTGGTCCAGTTCTCTCAATTCTTGCCTTTAGGACAGAAGAAGAAGCCATCGCTTTAGCAAATGACACTGAGTATGGTCTTACAAACTATATTCAATCGCAAGATCGCAACAAATGTCGTCGTATTGCGGCACAAGTACGCTCTGGTATGGTAGAAGTTAACGGACATGGATTACCTGATGGAAGCTACTTTGGAGGTGTAAAATTCTCTGGGCGCGCTCGTGAAGGGGGACATTGGGGGATTAAAGAATTTCTCGATAGCAAAGCAATTTCATACTGGTAAAAATCTTATTAAAAACTTAATAGGAATCGTATGGTCATACAGAAAATAACAGATGAAGGTGCTCTTGGGCAACGTCTTGATCAGTGGCTTGCAAAACAATATCGTACTGTGCTCTCACGTTCGCGTTTGCAAACCCTCATCCGTGAAGGCTGCCTTAAAATTGATGGTCAATTCATAAAGGAACCAAAAACAAAATTAAAACCTAACCAAACAATTGAATTGGCAATGCCTGACCTTCGTGACGCAGAACCTAGCGCTGAAGCCATTGCATTGGACATTCTCTTTGAAGATGATTATGTCATTGTTATTAATAAACCAGCGGGTCTTGTTGTTCATCCTGGCAATGGTAATTGGACTGGTACGTTGGTTAATGCCCTTATTTACCACTGTGGAAGTAGTTTATCTGGTATCGGTGGTGTTAAGCGCCCGGGCATTGTCCATCGCCTTGATAAAAATACAAGCGGTGTTATGGTCGTTGCAAAAAATGATCTGGCTCACAAAAACCTCAGTACTCAATTTTCTGATCATGGACGAACCTGTGCGTTAGATCGACGCTATCACGCTTTGATTTGGGGGATACCCCACCGCAATGTCTCGACAATTGATGCATCGCTTGGCCGTTCACCCCATAACCGAACAAAGCAAGCTGTCGTCCATAACCAAAATCCTCATGCTCGTCATGCTGTTACACATTTTTCACTGCTTGAAAAATATGGTCCTCGCGAAGACTCAACCTCTTTTGCTAGTCTTCTGGAATGTCGTCTGGAAACCGGACGTACCCATCAAATACGTGTTCATATGGCACATATCGGACATCCACTCGTCGGTGATACGGTTTATGGAAATGCTTTTAAAACAAAATCAAACACTCTTAATCCCACTCTTAAAAATGCAATCGATCAATTCAACCGACAAGCACTCCATGCCGCAAGTCTTACTTTTGAACATCCTTCTACCGGTAAAGTTATGTCGTTTTTTGCACCGATGCCTCAAGATATGGCTAAACTTATTAAGCACTTTAAAAAAATGAATTGAAACTTTTCTCCGTCTCAAGATTTCAGAATAAAATATCTTTTTTTGAACAAAATTGAAAAATATGCTAGAGTGAAGTTGCTAGGATAGTTGGCTATCTTAAACGTAGAATTTGCCTTATTAGGGAATTCAGATAAAAGGAGGGTGCTATATGGCCCATATGAATTTGTTATCAGTAATCACAGGTGATGGCGGATTAAACCGTTACTTAGAGGAAGTGCGTCGTTTTCCAATGCTTGAACCAAAAGAAGAGTATATGCTCGCTCAACGTTATCGTGAGCATAATGATTTAAAAGCTGCACATAGGCTGGTTACCAGCCATTTGCGTCTCGTCGCTAAAATCGCGATGGGATATCGCGGTTATGGACTCCCCATTGGGGAAGTCATTTCGGAAGGTAATATCGGACTCATGCAAGCTGTTAAGCGTTTTGAGCCAGAACGTGGTTTTCGTCTTGCGACCTATGCAATATGGTGGATTAAAGCATCAATCCAAGAATATGTATTACGGTCTTGGAGTTTGGTGAAAATGGGGACAACAGCCAATCAAAAGCGTTTGTTTTTCAATCTTCGTAAGTTAAAAAATAAACTTCAAGCATTTGATAGCGGCGATCTTGATACAGAACAAGTAAAGGAAATTGCAACCCAGTTGAATGTCACAGAAGATGAAGTTGTATCAATGAATCGCCGACTTGGTGGTGACACTTCGCTCAACGCCCCCCTTCGTACAAAAGAAGGAGAAAACAGTGAATTGCAAGATTGGTTGGTGGATGAATCGAACAACCAAGAACAAATTTTAATTGAAAAAAGTGAATTAGAAAATCGTCGTTCCATGCTTATCAATGCCATGAGCAATCTCAATGACCGGGAAAAGCGTATATTCAAAGCACGTCGTTTAAACGATATACCGTTAACGCTAGAGGAGCTCTCTGGTGAATTTAATATTAGTCGAGAGCGAGTGCGACAGATTGAAATGCGTGCATTTGAAAAAGTACAAAACTCTATCAGAGATTCTGCTTTATCTCAAAGTCAAGTGTAAGACTTTAAAAATTAGGTATAAAGCCAATTGCTTGTACTTTCTTAAATTGGAAATGAGAAAGGCATCTATTGGCTTTGTATTTATCAATGAATCTCTTAAACTCTTTGAGTTATTAATATGTGCACTTTATTGAGTACGTTTAGATATAACGGATAAAAAACAGATGGTGAAAAATAACCTTTTATCTTATTGGTATCTATGTTTTATTTTTTGATCAAGAACTATTAACTTATCTTGTTGTGCAAGCCATTGTCCAATAACTTCATTAAAAATAGACTCACCTGTCGGACCTTTTGCAAAGGTTAATTCATTTATACGTCCATTTTTATCCGTTAACACCAAACGCATCCAATTTAATTCTCGCATCAATTGTAAATTTCGGTCTATCAATGGATGATTACCACTCAATGCAACAAGAAAAAAATCATCGTTAATCTTTGCAGAAATAGCCCTTGTTAACCCCTGCCCAATGGATTGTTCACTTGTTTTAAAGGTTAATGCTTGAACATTGCTTATAGCTTTACCTGAAAATTTATCAGAAAGAATAAAAATAAGGTCCATCATATATGCAGCAGGAAATGACCGATCGGTATTGCGACGTAAGATTAATCGTAATGATAGCCCTTCATCAGGAATTGTTATATCACCTTGTATCGCAATTTCCTCTGGAGCCCCCTTTACATGAGATTCTCTTATAAGCGTCCAGCGAGCACTTCCCGTTGCTACTTTTTCTGCATCATAATTTGTACGTGCTTGATAGAAAAAAGCTTCACCTGATTTGTCAAGCAATTGCAAATTACTGGCAACAACTGTTGAGCTTCCTTCTTCATCAAAAGAATCTACTGCTTGTTTTAAACCAACATCAATTTCACTCCCATCCTCTAATAAGCGTTGTGTTAATTTTCTCTTAACTGAAAGTTCCTTTGGTACCCCATGAGAAGCTTGAAGGTTTTCTCCTAACAATTGATGATCATTTAATACAAATACACGCCCACCCATAAAAAAAATACCAACAGTTAGAGCAACAAAACTCACAACGGCAACAACACTTATTAAAATACGTTTTTGCACCAATGATTTATTAGAACGACGTAAAGCTTGAGAAAAAATATGCGAAACAATATGCGGATTATCTTCTTGTGAAGGAGGAACCTTTAACGAACAGGCATTACTAGGCTCAGAGGACAAATAAGGCTCCATATTAACAGGTTCTGCCTCTGGCATATCTGATACACAAGGACCACCAAAAACCTTGTTATCCTTTGAAGATGTAACAAAATCCTGCTTGCTCTTTGTATTTACCTCTGGAAATTCATTATTCTTTGGTCGTATGATTTCTTTGGTATATTTTTTATCTCCATTTATATTTGTGGGATTCCACCCAATAACTGAAGAGAGCAATTTCTTTTCGACGTCTAAATATTCCTCTTCAACCGTTGTAATAGCACTTTGAAGAATCTTTCTTTGCTCATCTGCTATTGCTTGCGGTATTTTTGCTGTTAAAAATTGATGTTCTAATGTTTCGATAGCCCGTTTATAAATCCGCTTACGCACTTGTGGTGTAACATTATTTTGCGCATTAATCGCCTTTTTTAAGATTCCCACAAAATCTACCATTTCCTCTATAATCTCTCTTAAACTGAGAAAAGAAATCCCAGCCCTAAAGCCAAAACACCTTTTAGCCTCATAAATTGATTGTCATTTATATTTGTGTAACTATCGTAACAGTGTAAAATGAATACGAAAAATAAACAACGTTATTTTACACCTCTCTCTCACGCGCTTTTAAAAACGCTTTTTGTTAAAAGATACAGAAATGAACAAAGAATCTATATGAAAATCTCAAAATAATCATCAATTTGCAAAGGGATCTGTAATAAGAATTGTATCTTCACGTTCTGGACTCGTGGATAATAAAGCTATTTTTGTGTTAATTAATGCTTCGATATAGCGTATATATTTAATAGCTTGCACTGGTAAATCTTCCCACCTCAATGCATGGGCTGTTTTTTCCTTCCAACCTTCTAATGTTTCATAAATAGGCTTTACACGGGCTTGAGCTCCCATGGAAGAAGGTAAATAATCAATCTTTCTACCATCAAGCTCATAACCAATACAAATTTTTATTTCATCCAAACCATCCAGAACATCAAGTTTTGTCAATGCTACACCTTGAACACCACAAATTGTGACCATCTGACGAACTAAAACTGCATCAAACCAACCACATCGACGCTTTCTACCCGTTACAACACCAAATTCATGCCCCCGTATCCCAAGAAATTCACCAATATCATTTATCTGCTCTGTCGGAAACGGTCCTTCTCCAACACGTGTAGTATAAGCTTTTGCAATACCCAAAACATAATGAATGACTCCAGGTCCCATCCCAGATCCTGTACATGCCTGCCCAGCAACTGTATTCGATGAGGTTACATAAGGATAAGTGCCAAAATCATTATCGAGTAAAGCCCCTTGTGCGCCTTCAAAAAGAATGTGCTTTCCCTTCCTATAACCTTCATGTAAAAGATGCCACGTACAATCCATAAAGGGCAGAATTTTATCTGCAACTTGCATCAATTCATCATAAAGCGCTTGAGAATCAATCTCTGCAACACCCATCCCACGACGCAAAGCATTATGATGCCTCAAAAGCCGCTCAATCTTAGCCATAAGCGTATCTTTTTCAGCCAAATCCATCACTCGGATGGCACGGCGTCCCACCTTATCTTCATAAGCCGGCCCAATACCACGCTTTGTTGTTCCAATCTTTAAACCTGATAAACCACTTTCTCGAATTGCATCAAGATCACGATGCAAAGAAAGAATTAAGGGAGCATTTTCAGCAATCCGTAAAATTTCTGGTGTAATTTTTACACCCTGATCACATAATTTTTTTAACTCTGCAACAAAATGATGAGGATCAACAACGACACCATTACCAACGATTGATAACTTCCCACGAACTAAACCAGACGGTAAAAGTGATAATTTATAACTCACTCCATCAATAACCAATGTGTGGCCAGCATTATGCCCCCCCTGATATCTTACCACAATATCTGCGCGCTCAGACAACCAATCCACAATCTTACCTTTGCCTTCATCACCCCATTGTGTACCGACAACAACTACATTGGTCATAACTCTCTCCGTCGTATTTGGTCAAAAAAACCAGCATTCAAAAACAAATACCTCTTTATAACGAAACCTTAGAGCAAGTGCGACTCCTCATTTCAGATTTTTCTCAATCTTCAAGTCTTTAAATTTTCAAATTTATGATAATAAAAATAAGTAAAGACAAAAATATTCTAAATCTATCATTTTTGCTACAAAAAGTAAAAAAATGAGAGATTTTAATTTACGCTCCCTCACTCCTGACAAAACTTTCATTTCTTCTCTTAATCTTTTACAATTCCTGTAAAGTATTTAGAAGTTGTTTGTCTAATACAAAAACACGAAAAATCATCATAATCTCTCGTATTCTTTTTCTGTTTAAAAACACATTGTAAAAATTAGCAGTCATTATTTAAAGCTGTGCTTTTTCAACCTGGAACGCCCATTCAAGCCATTGTGTTAAAATTTCAAGATCGGAAGCCTCAATTGTTATACCCGCCCAAATTCGAAGTCCAGGAGGAGCATAACGATACGAACCGATATCATAAGCAACACCTTCCTCATCAAGACGATTCACAACCGCTTTTATAAAAGATATTCGTTTTTCAGTTTCTAAAGCAGTGATCACTGGATCCACAATATCTAAACAAATAGATGTGTTAGAACGCACTTCAGGATCTTTTGCCAAATATTCTAACCATGGCGTTTTACGAACAAAAGCATCAAATACAGAAAAATTTTTCTCAACCCTTGCTCTTAATGCCGCTGCGCCTCCTAGAGATTTTGCCCACTTCAACCCATCAAGAAAATCCTCTACACAAAGCATAGAAGGCGTATTGATTATCTTTCCTTTAAAAATATCTTCGTTCAGTTTTCCATTTTTTGTCATACAGAAAAGTTGAGGCATAGGCCAAGCCGGAACATGATTCTCAAGCCTCTCAACAGCACGAGGACTTAAAATCACCATACCATGAGCTGCTTCACCTCCCAAAACTTTTTGCCACGAAAAAGTAACAACATCTAATTTTGAAAAATCAAGATATTGTGCAAAAGCAGCTGATGTTGCATCACAAATGGTCAATCCTGCTCGCTTGTCCGGAATGAAATCCGCATTAGGAATACGCACACCAGAAGTTGTGCCATTCCATGTAAACACAACATCACGATCAAAATCAAGTTGTGTTAAGTCCGGTATTTCACCATAAGGAGCTTCAAAACGACGCACATCAGAAAGCTTTAATTGCTCAACAACATCTTTATTCCACCCAAATCCAAAACTTTCCCACGCCGCCATATCAATACCACGCTCACCTAATAAAGACCATAGGGAAGCTTCAACAGCACCGGTATCTGAACCTGGCATAATTCCTATACGATGATCAGAAGGAACCTCAAGAATCTCACGGGTTAAATTAACAACTTCAGCAAGTTTTAATTCTGCTTCTCTAGATCTATGGGAACGCCCAACTAATGCCTTTTTAAGAACATCAAAAGTCCAACCAGGCCGTTTGCTACAAGGGCCTGAAGAAAAATTAGTATTATTGGGACGACTGCTTGGTTTTGTAACATTATCATTATTTCTCCTTATTTATATATTTTCTTCTTGATAAAGAAAAACAAATCGTTATAAAGATTCATCAATCGTCTTTTTGGAAAAAAGCCAAAAATGTTTTATCTTATTTCGTAGGCTTAAAATTCACGGAAACTTTGTAAAAAATCTTTCTTAATTATGCCTTCTCAATTGATTATTTTAATTTTTTTCGTATCACCACTACGATAAGATAACATTCTGATAACAATACCCTAATGTATCACAATATACCTATCAAGTTTATTTTATGATAAAGATTCATTGATAACTTTCTAGAATAGGGAGATAAACTTATTAAAAAATCAATTATTTTTCTTTTGATGACTGGACAGAGAAAATTTTAATGTTATAACCGCACACGCTCTATATTTTTTATGAAGCATGCCCAGATAGCTCAGTAGGTAGAGCAGCGGACTGAAAATCCGCGTGTCCGTGGTTCGAATCCGCGTCTGGGCACCACTCTCTTTTTTATCAAGCATAACTTATTGTTTATACTAGTATTTTTAAAAGTGAGTGTAGCTTGCCAGCAGGTTTTGTACCAATTTATTTTCTTTAAAATGATTTTTAAGGGGTTCTCAAAGGGTCTTCAAAGACCTTTCAAAGATCATTTTAAGCCTCTTTAATGAGTCTTATTTTTCTTCTCTTAAAGGTCGCAATTTCTGATGATCAGTCATGAGCAAGAATCGCATTAAAAGAATCGTATTATTTGAGAAGAAGCATGCATAAAATGGTACCTTTTCTTTAGCATAAACTGCGTGACAGCTTTTCGGTTTTCTGAGGCATTATTAAAAAACAAAAGAAGCTTGGAAAAATTCGGTCATGTTGACCGTATTGCACTTCTATATGCAATTGCGCAATGTTTGCACTATTGCTCCTTTCTGCAATTGGTGCAAGTTGCACCAATTCCTCCAAATGTTCATCACCATCGATCAAAGGGACAAGTTGTCCCTTTGATTTTCTGTTCTGATCAAGTTTCCCTTTCTCCTGTTTCCTTTCCTTGATTTAGCGCTTCTAGGGTAATTTCTGTGATGTATCCGCTTTGCTTTTCATAGCGATGGGTCACGGTTGCAGCATGCCATGGGCCATTGATTTCGCCTCGAAACCCTTGAAGCAAAAGCGGTTGCCCCGCCATGATTTCAGGGCGCCCCTCAAGGCTTAAAGAACCACTACCCATGGCTCGACAAAGCCTATCCGACTCAGAAGCTACTGCAGCTTGTGCTTGCTGCTTACAAGGGTAGCACGTCCGCAGACGGCGAATGGGCCCCGTATACCCTGTGCGATGCGTAACAATGTGCTGTTGCCCTTTTGCGCGATCAAAATACCGTGCTTCTATCATGCCATATTGGGTGCGCGGCTCGAGACTAAATTCCCAATGGGAACACTCCTGTTGATGGATGGTCTGAAGCGGGAGATTGTCCCCGCTTAAAAATAAAAACTTATTGTCTTTGATCAAAAAACGCCCCTGCATCCGATCAGCAAGCCGGGTTAAAAAATCAATCGCCGATTGATCGGTGCGCACCACATAAGGCAAGGTTTGTTTGGTAAACTGTGGACTGACCTTTGCTTGATAACCATGACGTTTGGCAAGGCTTTCAACAATCTCAGCAATGGTTTTGTGGTCAAAATGTTCGCTGTCCTGTTCTTTGATCTCCGCACGCATGGAAGCGCTTTTGCCACAAAGGCGCAAAATCTCTCCATCACTGCCTCCACAATTGATCACCGTCTCCACAACAAAACGCCC
Organism: Bartonella sp. B1098; assembly: GCF_944896145.1. NCBI lineage: Bacteria > Pseudomonadati > Pseudomonadota > Alphaproteobacteria > Hyphomicrobiales > Bartonellaceae > Bartonella > Bartonella sp. B1098. The sequence goes on from NZ_CALYLP010000002.1 coordinate 414,353, forward strand.
CATAAAGGCACGAATGCTGTTCTCATAACCAAAGGTGACATGGAGCGCAGTGTTACTGGAGGGGATCTCTAAATCATTGCCGCTATCATCAAATTCCACCTCGAATGTATCGGCTTCATTACCCGCATTGTCTGTGATGGTTGCCGTTAAAAGACGTTGGTAAAAAACTTCATGAACAAGCTTATCCCCTACCCTTACCTCAATAAAGGGATGTGTGCGCATTAATCCCATAGCCGTTTGACCACGCTGTTTTTTTCTTGGGAAATAAATTCAGGCAAAAGAACCTTTAAGCCCCGCGGCAAAAAAGCATCATACCCAGCAATCTCTGGATTAGCCTCCAGTGTGGCTTCTAAATAACCTTTCAGTAAACCAGCTTGCCTCCGGTCTCCTAAAACAGACAAGGCATGGTGATAACAAATCAGGTCTAAACTCATATCCTCTAGTTCGACCACAAGCTGTTTTGCGGGGATCTTCATGAGGTATCCTCCTCTTGTCCCCCTTGGTATTGCCCTATTTGATATTGGCCTTGCGGCTTGCCCCCATCAAAAAACGGCAACAGGCTAATGGAATAGCGAATACGCCCTGATTGACCAGAGCGGCTAATATAGTCATGATCTTTCGTGACACTGGTAATCACCACGGATCCAAGCATTAAGGCACTGTAGCTATCATCACTCATCCAACGGATCATCTGAACGGGTTGAGCCGCACGTATGGTTCTGGTGATGGCATCAATGGCAACCCGGTCACCAAACTCTTCTGGAAATAATACCCCGTGGATGGTTTTGGGATCATTGCCATAGCCGGTAAATTGCAAACCAGGGGACCTGCCAAAACGCTCTAAGCAAACCCATGAGGCAGAAAACTCTTCCTCAAACGATTGGAAATATTGATTGGTCAAATTGCATGGCTTTATAAAGAGGGACGATTAAGGTTGCCGTTTGGGCAATGGCGCCTACCATGCGCCCACGCGCATGAATATAAGCATTTTGTGCTTTTGCTGTAGCTTCCTCCAAGTGCTCAGGGTCAAACCACCCTTTAAAATGCTTTCGTGTTTGGTTTTGGAAATGCGCAATATCAAGGCTAAAAGCTCTTAAGTCTCGCTTGGCAGAGGCGATCCCTTCTTGCAGATGATTCACAAAACGCACAACAAGGGAAACATCCATAAGCGTATCTCATCCTAACATTTGGCTTTCATATTCTTGTTGTTTCAAGCGCACTAATTCTTCGCGATAGGAAATCACTTCCAGCCAATCCATCTGATTGATCTCTAGAGCCGACCAGTGGTAATAAAGCGCTAATTCGGCTTAAATGATCATTTTTAGAAAAGAAGAATTTGGCTTCTCTTTAGGTAATATTGTTATGAAAAACGATACAAAGCTGAAGCATTTGGTGCACCCGACAGAATTCGAATCTGTGACCTCTGCCTTCGGAGGGCAGCGCTCTATCCAGCTGAGCTACGGGTGCTTCATACCGATTATCAAAATCAGTTGTGGTCTTTTAACTAATCATACGCTCAGCTTCAATGTTTAAATGATCATTCTCATAAAAAAATTATTTATTTGTAAATTATCTAACAACGCAATCTTCTTTCTTGTCTACAATGATGCTTTATCTTGAAATAGCTTCTCTTTTTATCTTCAATACTCTTTTTATTATAAAGAGAGCTTTGATTACAACTTCAAAACTCTCAAAAAATAAGTTACAAGATAAATTATAAGTATCAGGATAATTCTTAAATGACTACATTACCAAGTCGCTTTCATTTTATTTGCGCAGAAACTGAGGAAGCTCTCAAAGCTACCCAGAAATTAATTTCCGTCTACGGTCATTCTTCTCTGGAAGAAACTGATATTGTTGTTGCAATCGGTGGTGATGGAACAATGTTACAAACCGTACGAGATGTTATGAACACTGGAAAACCTATTTACGGTATGAATCAAGGTTCTGTAGGATTTCTTATGAATGAATTTCATGAAAAAAAATTACCCAATCGTATTGCTGTCGCCCATAAAAAAGAAATTCATCCCTTACGCATGATTGCAAAAGCTGAATATCAAGAATCTATCGAGGCACTTGCAATTAATGAAGTATCCCTCTTTCGACAATCCTATCAAGCAGCAAAAATTCGCATCACCATTGATAACAACATACGCATGGAACAGTTAAGTTGTGATGGTATCCTCGTCGCGACACCTGCAGGATCAACTGCCTATAATTTATCAGCACAAGGACCTATTCTCCCCCTTATGGCCCCCCTTATGGCCCTCACTCCTGTTAGTCCTTTTCGCCCAAGACGTTGGCATGGCGCATTGCTTCCCAATACAGTAACGGTTCGTTTTGATATGCTTGAACCTGACAAACGCCCTGTCAATGCTGCTGCAGATAATGTTGAGGTTAAATCTGTCCATTCAGTGACTATTTCAATGGCAACAGAAGTAACCGCTTCAATCCTTTTTGACTCAAATCATTCATGGGATGAGCGCATTTTATCAGAACAATTTCGCTATTAATGATTGTATTATGCGCTTTATATGTATATGATTGTTATAGTTGGCTTTTTTTGAAAGCATCTTAATACTCTTTAAGAGTAGAGAGTATTGGTTGTACTTATTATTGAGATAGCGAAGTTAAAAGCACAGAGCAATTGATAAAAAAATGATACCATCTTTGAATAGTTTTGATGATTTAGGTCTTTCCGCAAAGGTTATTAATGCAGTAAAGTCAGTGGGATATACAGTTCCAACACCTATTCAAAGTGAAACAATTCCTCATGTCCTTCAAAGAAAAGATGTTCTAGGAATAGCTCAAACAGGAACGGGTAAAACCGCCTCTTTCGTATTGCCTATGCTCACTCTCCTTGAAAAAGGTCGTGCAAGAGCACGAATGCCCCGTACACTCATCTTAGAACCAACACGGGAAATCGCAGCTCAAGTTGAAGAAAATTTCGATAAATACGGAATAAATCATCGTTTAAATGTTGCTCTTTTGATTGGTGGTGTTTCTTTTGAACACCAAGATCGTAAACTGGAACGAGGAGCGGATGTGCTTATCGCAACACCAGGGCGTCTTCTTGATCATTTCGAGCGTGGTAAATTACTCCTGATGGGCGTTGAAATCCTTGTTATTGATGAAGCTGATCGCATGTTAGATATGGGCTTTATTCCTGATATTGAACGTATCTGTAAACTAACCCCTTTCACGCGTCAAACTTTGTTCTTTTCCGCTACAATGGCGCCAGAAATTACAAAGTTAACAAAACAATTTTTACATTCTCCTGTTTCTGTTGAAGTTACAAAAGCATCTTCAACAGCGACCACAATTACACAACGGCTTGTCAAATCTGGGAATAATTCATGGGATAAAAGAGCGGTTTTACGAGAGCTTATCCAAAATGAAGGTTCTAAGCTTCAAAATGCTATTATTTTCTGTAATCGAAAGAGAGACATCTCTGAACTTTTTAGATCACTCATCAAACATAACTTTAATGTAGGGGCACTTCATGGGGATATGGACCAATATTCACGCATGAATACCTTAGCCGACTTTAAAAATAATAAACTTACGCTTCTGGTTGCTTCTGATGTTGCGGCCCGTGGACTTGATATCCCAGCGGTAAGTCATGTATTTAATTATGATGTTCCTACACATGCTGAAGACTATATCCATCGAATTGGTCGTACAGGGCGTGCAAATCGTCGTGGAAAAGCCTTTACAATCGTAACAAAAGATGATCAAAAATATATCAACGCCATTGAAGAAATAAGCAATGAAAAAATTGAATGGCTCAATGGAGATCTCTCGACTTTAATAACCGATGATCAAACAGAAGATATTGTTGTAAAGAAAAAATTTTCACAATCATCAAAGAAAACTGCTGCCAAAGAGCCTCTTGCCTCCCCTAAAAAGACTGCAAAAGAGAATAAAGTAGATTATATCAAAAATGTGAAACGTAAAGAAAATCCATCCGAGCAACAACACTCACGAAAAAATAGGAATTACCTGCCTCTTGGATTTGGTGACGATATTCCTGCATTCATGCTCATAAAAACGCGTAGATAAACCCGTGTTTCATTCTCCACGTAAAAATAAATAAAAAATGTTTTTAAAAATTTCTCTTATTTCCTAGAGAGTCTTTCTATTACCTTTTCGCGCCCTAAAAGCTGTAAAAGCTTTCCCATTTCTGGTCCATGATCCATGCCCGTAAGTGCTTGACGTAATGGCATAAATAAAGATTTTCCTTTCCGCCCCGTTTTTTCTTTTAATACTTTTGTCCAGACTTGCCAACTTTCATCCTTCAATACACCCTCAGGTAAAAAATTGAGTGACTGCTGTACAAATTCACGATCCTCTCGTGCCACGGTATCAAAACTCTTTTCTTCATGAATAATTTTCCACCACAAGACAGCATCATTGACTTTATCAATATTGCTTCTTATCGCATTCCAGAAATATTCCGCCTTTTCTCCTTTAATAGAAAGATTTTGAAGGCGCGTTTTAACGTCCTCATAATTTAATTCATGAACAAGATGACTATTCAAAGTATAAAGATCAGAAATATCAAATTTTGCAATGGATTTTGATGTATTTTGTAAATTAAAATGTTCTAAAAGCGCTTCTTGATGGGGGTAGGGATGCACATTTTGTGATGTCCCAATCAAAACAGCAAGACACTGAACAGCTATCGATTCAAATCCTTCTTCCCGTAGAGAACGAATAGAAAGATCATTGTTACGTTTTGAAAATCCTTTTCCTAAAACTGTTGCCAATAAATTGAAATGACCAAAAACCGGTAATTCCGCACCAAGAGCTTTAAAAAGAGCAATCTGAGCTCCTGTATTTGTAACATGATCATCGCCACGAATAATATGTGTAATGGCCATATCGACATCATCCACAACAGACGGTAATGTATAAAGATAGGTTCCATCTTCACGAATAAGAATAGGATCTGAAAGAGAAGCTAAATCTATCGTCTGCTTTCCCTTTACAGCATCATTCCAGCAAACTTCTGTTCGCTTTGTTTGCAAAGGATTATTTTCAAAATTAGGAAGAAGAAAACGCCAATGGGGTTTACGACCTTGTGATTCAAAGTTTTTTCTCTCTTCTGCTGTCAACTTCAATGCTGCACGGTCATAAATAGGAGGCAGTTTGCGTGAAAGCTTTATTTTACGGCGTCGCTCTAATTCTTCTGCTGTTTCATAACAGGGATAAAGCAAACCACGTTGTTTGAGAATTTCTGCCACTTCATCATATCGATTAAATCGTTTAGATTGGTAATAAATTGTATCTGGTTGAATACCAAGCCATTCAAGATCAACAGCAATAGCATCGATATATTCCTGTTTAGAACGCTCAATATCTGTATCATCATAGCGCAAAATAAACTTTCCTTTATGCGCCCGTGCATAAAGCCAATTGAAAAGCGCACTACGAATATTACCAATATGAATATAACCTGTTGGAGAGGGAGCAAAACGAACTTTAACCATAAAAGAATACTCAATTTTTATCGCGAAAATGATTGACAATAGGATAACGACGATCGCGTCCGAAATTCTTGTAACTGATTTTTACACCGGGTGCAGATTGTCGCCTTTTATATTCAGCACCATAAAGAAGCTGTTCAATTTTCTCAACAGTTTCTCGTACATGCCCACGTTGAACAACATCACAAATACTCATGTCATTTTCTACAAGAGATTGCAAAATATCATCTAGAATAGGATAAGGGGGTAGAGAATCTTCATCTTTTTGATTTTCCCGCAGCTCTGCAGAAGGTGCTTTTTCTATAATATTGGGTGGTATGACAATTCCTTCTGGTCCCTTTAAATGATGCAAATAATTTTTATTGCGCCACTCAGCTAATGCATAAACTTGCATTTTATAAATATCTTTAAGAGGATTAAAACCTCCATTCATATCACCATACAACGTTGCATATCCTACAGCCATTTCCGACTTATTGCCTGTTGTCACCACCATTGAACCAAATTTATTTGACAGAGCCATTAAAAGTGTACCGCGTATACGACTTTGAAGATTTTCTTCTGTTACATCAGAGGGTAAACCTAAAAAAAGAGGCGATACTATATTCAAAAAAGCCTCAACAGCTTGCTCAATCGGTATGATTTCATAGTGACATCCCAAACGATGGGCACATTCTTTGGCATCGTTTAATGATTCTTGCGAAGTATAATGATAGGGCATCATAAAGGTACGAACCCTCTCAGCACCAAGAGCATCCACCGCCATTGCTGTACATAGGGCTGAATCAATTCCTCCTGAAAGACCAAGAATAACATCTTTAAAGCAATTTTTATTGACATAATCTCTCAAACCCAAAACACAAGCTTGATAATCAGCGGCTAATCCATTGAGAAGACTTTCCTTCGGACCTGAAACACAGTGCCACCCTGTCGTTGTTCGTTGCCAATGGCTCAAAGCGAGATGACTGTCAAAGTGTTTCATTTGAAACACCTTTTGACCTTGTCCATTCAAGGCAAAAGATCCTCCATCAAAAACTAGCTCATCTTGCCCACCAACTTGATTAGCATAGATAATTGGCACTCCAGATTGAAGTGCTTGCGTATGAACAACGTCTATACGTTTTAAGGTTTTATTACGATAGTAGGGAGATCCGTTAAGGACCAAAATCATTTCAGCGCCTTTATTGCCAAGCTCTACACATAAAGACGAATCATTCCAAATATCTTCACAAATGACTATTCCCAATTTTATCCCATGATAAACGATAGGCTCAGGACGTGCTCCGGAAGAAAATAGACGCTTTTCATCAAACTCAGCGTAATTAGGTAAATCAAACTTAAAGCTTTCGGCAATGACTCGCCCTTCATCAAGAAGCATGACACCGTTATAAATATTGCCATTACGCCTTAAAGGAAGACCAATGACAATTCCTGTTCCACCTACAGTTGTTTTTGCTAATTTCTCAATAGCCTCTTCACATGTTTTTGTAAAAGCAGGCTTTAAAACAAGATCTTCCGGGGGATAAGCGCTTATAAAAAGCTCTGTGAATAAAACAAGATCAGCCCCCTCTTCTTTAGCCTTTTGATGCGCCATGACAGCTAGAGAAAAATTCCCCTCAATATCACCGACAATAGGATTTAATTGGGCAACTGCTACCCGAAAGTTATCTTTCATAAGTCTTTGTATCACTTCATCAGTTTGGCAACCACAACTTTATTCTTCACCATCGGAAATATTATTTTTTAAAATTCTTTTCAGCCATAACGATCTAAAATAAAAAATGCCAGAAATTTTTTTTCCTACCCACCAGCAACAAGTGCTAATGAATCAGTCACACGATTTTTTTTAAGGAGTTCAGCAACAAGAAAAGCTAATTCTAACGCTTGATCTGCATTTAATCGTGGATCACATTGCGTATGATAACGATCAGATAAATCATCGATAGAAATAGCATGCGCCCCGCCCGTACATTCCGTTACATCACGACCTGTCATCTCAATATGAATGCCTCCTGGATAGGTTCCCTCTCCACGATGCACTGCAAAAAAATTCTCTACTTCTTTTAAAACATAATCAAAGGGGCGCGTCTTATAACCATTGGCAGTAATTGTATTGCCATGCATTGGATCACATGACCATATAACCTCTCGCTTCTCGCGCTCAACAGCACGAATGAGTTTAGGTAGATAACTTTCAACCTTATCATAACCAAAGCGCGTAATAAGAGTAAGCCGCCCCAGTTCGTTTTCAGGATTTAAAATATCAATTAATTTTAAAAGCTCATCAGGCTCAATGGAAGGACCACACTTTAATCCTATAGGATTTTTAATGCCGCGACAATATTCAACGTGAGCATGGTCAATCTGACGTGTGCGGTCACCAATCCATAACATATGGCCAGATGTTGCATACCAATGTCCTGAAGTTGAATCAATCCGAGTCAAAGCCTCTTCATAACCAAGCAAAAGCGCTTCGTGACTGGTATAAAAAGATGTTTCACGCAATGAAGAATGCGTTTTGGATGTAATCCCTATGGAACGCATAAAATCAATTGCTTCAGAAATACGTTCTGCCAATAATTCATAACGTTCCCCCTGTGGACTGTTAGAAACGAAACTCAACATCCATGTGTGAACATTTTCTAAATTAGCATACCCCCCTTGTGAAAAAGCACGCAACAGATTAAGGGTTGCTGCAGATTGGCGATAAGCCATAGACATCCGTTGCGGATCTGGTATACGAGAATCGGCTCCAAACTCAATGCCATTGATAATATCCCCCCGATAAGAAGGAAGCTCGACTCCCTCTTTGCTTTCGACATCAGAAGAGCGGGGCTTTGCAAATTGACCAGCAATACGACCAATTTTAACAACGGGTTTAGAACTCCCAAAGGTTAAAACAATCGCCATTTGCAAAAATACACGAAAAAAGTCACGAATATTATCAGCTTCATGTTCTGCAAAGCTTTCAGCACAATCACCACCTTGCAATAAAAAAGCTCTACCTTTCGCAACAGCTGCTAATTCATTTTTTAAATCACGTGCTTCACCGGCAAAAACCAAAGGCGGATATCTTCTCAGCTTTCGTTCAACATTTTCTAACATAGACTTATTCGGATAAGTCGGAACTTGCTTAATTGGCCTTTTTCTCCAAGAGTCAGGCGCCCATTCTTTTATCATTACACTCTCTCTAAAAAATTAAGCTTCCAGCCTAGCATATCAAAAACTTTTTACCACATTGAGGTATTGTTTAATTCTCTATTTTCTTCCCATTTTCATATATATAACTTGGTTTATACATCGTTACCAACTCTTCTGCCATCGTTGGATGCACCGCCATCGTTTCATCAAAAATATCCTTCGTCAGCTTACCTTTGAGAGATATTCCAATAAGTTGTGCCATCTCACCAGCGTTTTCTCCTAAAATATGAGCGCCTACAACAATACGACTTCCACCATCAACAATGAGCTTCATAAACATTTTTTCTGAACTACCGGAAAGAACATTCTTCATAGGACGAAAAACTGTCCGATAAATTTCAAGACCCTTATAACGCTGTATCGCCTCTTCTTCTGAAAGACCTACCGTTCCAATTTCAGGCTGTGAAAAAACTGCTGTTGTAATTAAGTCATAATTAGGTTTTGTGGGAATATTTTCAAATGCTGTCTTAACGAAACACATTGCATCATGTATCGCAACAGGTGTTAATTGAATATGACCCGTTACATCCCCTACAGCCCAAATATGGGGGATATTTGTGGTCATTTTCTCATCAACAATAACACCACCAAACGCATTAACTTCTATACCTGCCCTATCAAGTCCTAAACCCACTGTATTGGGCATACGCCCTGTGGCTAACATAACTTGATCCGTGTTGATCATTTGCCCATTTGATAAAAGAACATTATAACAATTTTCTGCCGCCTGAACTTTAGAAATTGTTACTCCATAGAGAATAGAAATCCCTTTTTCAATCATTGCATCATTGAGCAATTGTCGCAAATCGTGATCAAAATCACGAAGAATTAAATCACCTCGATGAAGGAGTGTCGTTTTTACACCTAACCCATGAAAAATATTAGCAAATTCAACACCAATATATCCTCCACCAACAATGACTATTGATTTTGGAAGTTCATCAAGATCAAAAATCTCATTAGACGTCAGGCAAAAATCGGCACCTTCTATGGTCGTATTTGGTGCAACTTTTGCCCCCGTTGCAATCAAAATTTTTTCCGCAGTTACCCGCTCACCCGTAGTAGAAAGCTCTAATGTGTGATCATTGATAAAAGTAGCACGGCTTTCATAAATATGCACATTGTTATTCTGTAACCCCTGACGATACAGCCCTTCTAATCTTGATATTTCTTTATTTTTGGCTGCAACCAACTTTTTCCAGCTAAAAATTGGATCTGCATATTCCCACCCAAAACCAACACTTTTCTTAAATTCTTTTGCATATTGTGAAGCATAAACATAAAGCTTTTTGGGAACACAACCACGAATAACACAAGTCCCCCCTATACGGTATTCTTCTGCTATAGCGACACGCTTACCAAGACCTCCAGCAAGCCTTGCTGCACGCACCCCACCAGAACCACTTCCAATAACAAATAAATCAAAATCAAAAGAGCCCACAAACTATTCCTTCTTATATATTTGCAACGATAGGCTAAAGTCATTTATTATTAAATGAAAGTCTTTTTTCTTTTAAAAGAATATTTTTCTATAAAGCAATAGTCTAAAAGGACAGACTCTTAATAAAATATTAAAAACGGCGGGAAAACCGCCGCTTTTAAAAAATCAGAAATTTCTGATTGCTGTCATTCTATCAATCAAGTCATTTTTTATTTTCTGGAGCTTCTGATTTTATAGGCATCGTAGAATTATTCAAATTAAGTGTTTCAGACATTTCTTTTTTCACATTTTCTACAAGATCCTGCATAAGAGTAGAACGCCATACATCAAATGCGGAATAGGAATCACGTGCAATATTAGGAACTTCTGTCAAAAACTTTTTACCGGTATCAGAATTATAAAATGCTGTGATTGCATCAAGCTCTTTTTGCGTAAAATATTTTGCATACACATGAGCAATCTCTTTTTCCAGATCAGAGCGCCTTTTAGCTAAAGCAAGCGCCTGCTTATCAACGATATCAGAAATAGCTGTTGCTAAATTCGGATCGTCACTGATCAATTCATTTTTAAAATCATGGACTGCATTTGGTAAAAAACTATCAAATTGATCCGTTGCATGAATGGCTCTAATCGCCTTTCGGGCTGAATCTAAATGTTGATCACTCACACCTTGCGCATAAACCATTCCAATATTCACAAAAAAAACGGCAATTGCACCAAAATATACAAAAAAACGCTGAAAAGAAAATATTATCCTCATTTAATGATTACCCCAATCGCTAATTATAATTTAAATTCGTTATTCTACCCAAAAACTTTTTTATTGTGCTAACATATCACCATGTAAATGTCTTTTCTAAAAATCAAATGGTTCTAAAATTTTTATTTGACCATCAGTCATAGCTACAATTGCACGTGAAGCCAACCCCAAAAAAAGACCATGCTCAACAACGCCAGGAATGGCAAGAAGCGCATCCGATAATAATTTGGGCTGCAAAATGCGTCCCCAAAATGCATCAAGAATAAAATGACCACCATCTGTTTTAAAAGGATTTTTTCCATTCATTCGCAATGCAATTTCTCCAGAAAGTCCTAAATCATCTGCGACTTTTTCGATGGCTTTGCGTGTTGTATGGATACCAAATGGATTCACTTCAATCGGTAGTGCAAAAGCACCAAGTCTTTTGACCATCTTTGTTTCATCAGCAATAACAAGCATTGCACGAGAAGCCGATGCGACAATTTTTTCATACAACAATGCTCCCCCTCCCCCTTTAATGAGCATCATTTCAGGACCAATTTCATCTGCTCCGTCAATATCCAGATCCAGTTCAGGGATCTGTTCTAAAGTGCTAACAGGCACCCCAAACTTATGACAGAGTTGTTCAGAATATCGTGAAGTCGCAACACCGGTCACACGCAGACCATCCGCAACACGCTCACCAAGAAGACGTATAAATTCATTAACAGTTGAACCAGATCCGATACCAAGCCGCATATCATCTTCAATAAATTCAAGTGCTTTAACAGCGGCCCTTTTTTTTAACTGCTGAACATCCATGAATGACTTTACCTTTTATCCGCAAACAACATTTATCACCACTCTTGCCACCAATAACAATAATAATAAAAGGTACCCTCTTAAACTCAATCTATCTAAACTTAACCGTCATCTTTTTCTTGAAAAGATATTACGCATTATAGAAATATATGATAAGAATAAAAAAAATAATCAACAATTATCTTTTTTATTTCTTCGAGAAAATTTGTTGGTATTTTCCTCATTCACAATGCAATTGATAAACTGATCAATTTAAAAAACGTAAAAATATATCAGAAATATCTTCTGTTGTTTTTTGTTTTGTCAATTGTTCAAATATGAAAAAAATGCGTAAATTATAGGTTTTTTTGTGAATGCTGTCTGTGCATATTCCACGGCCTATGAGCCCCTAGCGAAAACCAAATAATATCCCCATCTTTAGTCACCATAACGCTTCCTCGTGATAATACTTGTTGAGGCGTAAAGATTATTTTTGCCTTCTTGTGACATGTTGGATTCTGCATTACAAATGTCTGAATGAGGATATCTGCCTCTATACAGTGATCTATTTTTTCACGTAAAATGATAATTTTTAATCCATTCTCTAATAAGGATGTGCATATATAATGATCACAAATAAATTGTCCATGAAACGAAGGACCATACTTTGTTGGTTTAATTATTTCATTCAAATGAAATGACTTTTTCCAGATGGATGTCGTGAACTTAGAATGATGATAACGATCAATATATAATTTTTTATCCTGGATAACACCCACAAGACGCATATTATCTGCTATAATCAATTGTATAGGTGAATGCATTATACAAATAGTAATACCAGCTACAATAAAAAGATTAAAAAAGAGCCTGATGGGTGTTCTGCAAAAAGTCAGTCCAACCAAGCCTATGCTCAATAAAACTAACGCAGACAACGGCATAAAACCAGGATTCAAATCAGGAGAAATAGTCTTGATAGCGTGTGCAATCTTTATCACAAGATCAACACCAAATCCCATAATTTGAAGAGGAAGCCATTCGAATCCTCCTAACATTGCAAGAACTGCGATTAATCCGAAAGGGATAACCAAAATTGAGATGATAGGCAAAGCAAAAGCATTACTGATAATGCTTAAAGATGCCACATTAGAAAAATGATAAGCAGCATAAATTCCACTTGCACTCCCTGCTATAAGCGAAGATGCACATGTTGAAAATATTGATATAAAAGCGAAATTTATCACTCTTTCTCCAACATAAGAGGAGATTATTTTTCTTGTACGAAAAAGTGACCTTCTGCTCCACCAATCAAAAAAAGCAATCAAAGCAGCCGTCGCAGAAAAAGACATTTGAAAGCTAGGGCCTAATATTTCATGGGGTCTAATCGCTAGAGTTATTAACCCCGCAATAGAAAAATTACGCATTGTGATAGCTGAGCGATTACACAATATAGCAACCAACATAACAGCAATCATCACAAAACTTCTTTGCGCTGATATTGCTAAACCCGACAAGAGCAAATAAAAAGCTGTTATCATAAATGCAACGATAGCAGCCAATTTTTTACTGGAATAATAAGAAGAAAAAACTGGAAAAAATGCTAAAAAACTACGGATGCTCAAAAGAACTAGCCCGCTCAACAAAGCCATATGTAAACCTGATATGGATAAAATGTGCGCTAATCCAGCCACACGCAGTGCCTCATTTGTCTCATTTGAAATCCCAGCACGCTGTCCTGTTATGAGAGCTGCCGCAACACTTCCCTTTTCTCCTTCAATGGCGAGACAGATTCTTTGTGTCATCTTCATACGTAAATTTTCAATTTTCTGTAGAACGATAGCGAATATTCCATCAGATTGCGAAATGGATATTTTTCTTGGTTTTCCTAAATAAACGCCTTGCGCCCCAATCCCTTTAAAGTAATTATGAAAACTAAAATCGTAGCCTCCTGGACGCACCGCCCCAGAGAATGCACGAATCTTAACTCTCCCGTACAGACCATCACCAATTGCTAATCCAGATGGCAAATATCTTGCCGATAAACGAACACGATGAGGACTATGGTGTAATATGGGCTTTTCTGTACTCAAAACATCCAAAACTAAACGAAATCCCCCTTTGGTAACTGACTCAACGGAAACAATTCTTCCCGTCAATGTGGTGACAATGTCACTGCTTAACATGGGTGTTGCAATACGCCACGTTTCTATTTTTGCCGCCAAAGCCCCCAATACGATACAAAACAAAAATCCCGTAGGAATCCATATTTTTCGATAAAAACGTGCAATGTAGAATATTACCAAAAAGATGCTAACCAATACCCCCAATTGTTCCCAGCTTAGCTCCTGTTCTAAATGAAAATAAAAAATGATTCCTAGGGAAAAAAAGACTAAAATCAGCGAAAAAAGGATACCAAAAGAAACTTCTTTATCGATACAATCCGCTAACCATTTTCTCATAACGATGATTGCTTCTTTTAAGAGCGTCAATAAAAAAAGATTTTGTTGGTTATAACTACCATTCTTTGCATCATCACACCTGGAAAAAACACCCTGCCCTATTTGACATGTGTTTTTTCTTTCTATAACAGATTTTGCGGATAAACCCTTTTTAACTTTACTTTGATTAAACATCCGCCCCCCACTTTAACTCGCAATGCGGCTATTGCACACCTCGTCACCTATGCTAACATAACCTTTCTATAAAGTTCCATATGTAATACCTCAATTTAAAGGAAAATATTCGTGTCTGTTATTACTCGTTTTGCCCCCTCTCCCACAGGATTCCTTCATATTGGTGGGGCTCGTACTGCTCTTTTTAATTGGCTTTATGCAAAACATACCGGTGGGAAAATGCTTCTACGCATTGAAGATACAGACCGAGAACGCTCAACAGAAGCAGCTGTAAAAGCCATTATAGATGGCTTACACTGGATGGGGCTTAGTTATGATGGTTCCCCTATTTCACAATTCGAACGTGCAGAACGTCACCGCCAGATCGCCGAACAGTTGGTCAAAAATGGCAAAGCATATTATTGTTATGCCTCACCTGAAGAGTTAGCTGAAATGCGTGAAAAAGCCCGTACAGAAGGACGCCCACCACGTTATGATGGACGTTGGCGTAACCGAGAAATTTCTGAAGCACCTCAAGGTGTCAAACCTGTTATTCGCATCAAAGCCCCTGAAGATGGAGAAACGATTGTACACGATCGTGTTCAAGGTGATGTTCGTTTTCCTAATAAAGATTTAGATGACTTTATTATTTTGCGTTCTGATGGTTCGCCTACCTATATGCATGCTGTTGTCGTTGATGATCACGATATGGGTGTCACACATATCATACGGGGTGATGATCATCTAACCAATGCAGCCCGACAAACGATCATCTTTAAAGCTATGGGATGGGATATTCCTGTTATGGCTCATATTCCTCTTATCCATGGTGAAAACGGTGCAAAATTATCAAAGCGGCATGGTGCGCTCGGTGTTGATGCTTATCGAACAATGGGGTACCTTCCTGCTGCTTTGCGCAATTACCTTGTCCGTTTAGGATGGAGCCATGGTGATGACGAACTCATGTCACTTAAAGATATGATTTCTTGGTTTGATATTGAAGATATTAACAAAGGCGCTGCTCGTTTCGACCTCAAAAAGCTTGATTCCATCAACGGACATTATATGCGCATGAGCAATGATCAAGAACTTTTTGATGCCGCTCTTGATATTCTACCAGAAACTGATGGGGGAGCACAAATCATTGAAAGTCTTGATGAACAACGTCGTGTTCAATTTTTTAAAGCAATCCCACATTTGAAAGAGCGTTCAAAAACACTGTGTGAACTGATTGACAATGCCTCCTTCATTTTTACGCAAAGACCATTACAGCTTAACGAAAAAGCACAAATGCTTTTAGATAAAAATGGACGAACCATTTTAAATGATCTTTATCTTGCCTTAAAAGCTTGTCCCTCTTGGAATACAAAAGCCCTCGATGAAACTCTTCGCTCTTATATCCAAACACAGAATCTTAAATTTGGATCTATCGCCCAACCCCTTCGTGCGGCTCTTACAGGGTGTACCACATCGCCAGGTGTTTTGGATGTTTTGACTTTATTGGGACGCGATGAATCTCTTCATCGCATTAATGACCAACTTATCACAACAATAGGTTCATAATGTGTACTGAGTGAGTATATCTCCTTACATGAATATCTCATGTAGATACTTCAATGCAATCTAAAAGAGTTTTTTTATTTTATATCATTGAAATACAGTTTTTATTGAGTAATAATGATCAATAAGGAAATATTTTTAGATTGCATGTGCTCATTTTTAGAGGCAATCTACCCTCAATATAAGTAAGAAAAGCTTCAGTTATTATATATCTCGCACTCTCATGAAGCAGAGTCTTAATTTTTAGAAGAGAAGGATCTGAAAGGAATACCGAATGTCTGAGAATAACGCACATATTATTGTGAATGATAAAAAAATAGAGCTTCCCCTGCGTAAAGGCACGAGTGGACCTGAAGTCATCGAAATTTCTTCTCTCTACAAAGAAACCGATATTTTTACTTATGATCCTGGTTTTACTTCAACGGCTTCTTGTGAATCAAAAATTACTTATATTGATGGCGATAAAGGGATATTGCTTTATCGTGGATATCCTATCGACCAATTGGCTGAAAAAGGTGATTTTCTCGAAAGTTGTTATCTTCTTCTTTATGGGGAACTCCCAACACAGCAAGAAAAAAACGACTTTGATCGATGTATCATGCAACATACAATGGTCCACGAACAATTTTCACGCTTCTTCCACGGTTTTCGTCGTGACTCCCATCCCATGGCTGTCATGGTTGCCTGTCTTGGTGCTATGTCTGCTTTCTATCACGACTCTATTGATATTACAGACCCTCACCAGAGAATGATTGCTTCTGTTCGTCTTATCTCAAAAGTTCCAACACTTGCTGCTATGGTCTATAAATATAGTATTGGACAAGCATTTGTTTATCCACGCAATGATCTTAGTTATGCTGCAAATTTCCTCCGTATGTGCTTTGCTGTTCCTTGTGAAGAATATAAAGCAAACCCTGTGCTTGTTCGGGCAATGGATCAAATCTTTATCCTTCATGCAGATCATGAACAAAATGCTTCTACATCTACGGTACGTCTTGCTGGATCATCAGGGGCTAATCCGTTTGCCTGTATTGCTGCAGGTGTTGCATGCCTTTGGGGACCAGCACATGGCGGCGCCAATGAAGCATGTCTAAAAATGCTACAGGAAATCGGTTCTATTAAAAGAATTCCTGAATTTATTGCTCGTGCAAAAGATAAAAATGATCCTTTCCGCCTTATGGGTTTTGGTCACCGAGTCTATAAAAATTATGACCCACGTGCAAAAATCATGCAAAAAACCTGTCATGAAGTTTTAAAAGAGCTCAATATTCAAGATGATCCACTTCTTGATATTGCAATAGAACTGGAAAAAATTGCCTTAAGTGATGAATACTTTATTGAGAAAAAGCTTTATCCCAATGTTGATTTCTATTCCGGTATTACATTAAAAGCTCTAGGCTTTCCAACCGAAATGTTTACTGTTCTTTTTGCATTAGCACGCAGTGTCGGGTGGGTGGCACAGTGGAAAGAAATGATTGAAGATCCTGCACAAAAAATTGGTCGTCCTCGACAACTCTATACAGGCTATGCTACGCGTGACTATGTTCCTATAGATAAACGTGCCAATTAAAGCAAAGAAATCAATAAAGCTTCAGTAAACTGGAGCTTTATTGTAAATGATTAAAAACATCCTTTAAAATTTTTTACAAAGATAATTAATTAATTTTAAATGAAACTATTATTATTCATTCCATCATTAACAAGAACTTTCCTTCTTTCCCGTACTTCTCCCCCCATACTTGATACGAATAACTCTTTTTTTTTGACTGTAATTTAGCGTAATGATAGCAAAATGGAGACAGATAAATTTTTACATTGCTCCTAAAGAGCTTACAGATTATAAAAATGCCTCATAGTTTCATATTTGTCAGCTTATTGAATAGGAGAACATAATGAAGTTATTAGGAAAAGCTCTTATAATAAGCGCAACATTCTTTACTCTATCAGCTAATTCTCAAACGCTGAAAATTGCAAGTGATGCTTCTTATCCCCCGTTTAGTTACATTGACTCAAATAATGAGCTTAAAGGGTTTGATATTGATATATCTTATGCCCTTTGTGAAAAAATGAATGTTGAATGTATGATTGTCACGCAAGACTTCGAGGGGATGATTCCCGGCCTTCTGTCCAAAAAATATGATGCGATTGTTTCTTCCCTTTCTCCTACAAAAGAGCGCTTACAAAAAATTGATTTTACAGATCCTTATTACAACACAGCACTGGCTGTCATTGTGACCAAAAATTCGGGGATTACAGAAATCTCAACACAAGCCTTTAGAGGTAAAAACCTTGGTGTACAATCAAATACAACACAAGCTGCCTATGCAGAGGATCATTATGCCTCTGAAGGCGTGAATATCAAACTTTATCCTACAGCAATAGAAGTGAATCGTGATCTTTTAAGCCACCGACTTGATATCATCATCTTTGATCAATTAAAGGCATTAAATTGGCTTGAAAATGAAGGAAAAGATTGCTGTAAGCTTCTAGGAACTTTAGAAGAAAAAAAAATTCCTGTCGCAATTGCAATCCGTCAAAACAATAATGATCTTAAAAACAGCTTTAATAAAGCAATAGAAGAAATACGCGCCGATGGAACCTATGAGAAAATTATGAGGAAATATTTTATATTCAATATCAATTAAATTTGGATCTTTTTAAGAAATATCTTTAGCCTTTTGTTGAACATAAAAAAATAGGTGGAAATTCAGCATTTTCATAAGAAGGATTTACATCTATCAAAAAAATTATTTTTTTTTAATTGTTTCTCGATAGTTAAATGTTTATGGAATCCAATGACAACAATGAGATTGTATTGTTATCTTATCTAAATCTAATTTTATGTACAAATTGAAGAGCTTATCTTTAAAGAAAAGCCTTCAGTTTTTACTTATGAAATGATGTAAACATATCATTTCAATGGAAATTAAGCATCATACAACGATGAGATATTTATTCTTCTCTCAATTAATGAAAAAGATAATTTTTTGATAATAATGTCCAGCATCACAATCTAAAATAAACAGCGATAAATTTTTGCATTGCTCCAGAAAAGCTTACAGATTATAAAAACGTGACGATTTCATATTTGCCCGCTTATCCAATAGGAGAATATCATGAAACTATTCGCAGGAGCTCTTATAATAGGCGCCGCGCTATTCACCCCATTGGCTGATGCGAAAACATTAAAAATCGCTAGTGAAGGCACTTATCCTCCCTTTAGTTATATTGACTCAAATAATGAGCTTAAAGGGTTTGATATTGATATATCTTATGCCCTTTGTAAAAAAATGAAAGTTGAGTGTACAATCGTCACGCAAGATTTCGAGGGGATGATCCCCGGACTTATTGCAAAAAAATATGATGCGATCGTTGCTTCCCTTTCCCATACACAAGAGCGTTTACAAAAAATTGACTTCACAGATCCTTACTACGATACAGCACTGGCTGTCATTGTTACCAAAGATTCGGGAATTAAAGAAATCTCGTCACAAAGCTTTAGAGGCAAAAATCTTGGTGTACAATCAAATACAACACAAGCTGTTTATGCAGAAGACCATTATGCCTCTGAAGAGGTAAAAATCAAACTCTATCCTTCTACAATAGAAGTGAATCGTGACCTTTTAAATCATCGACTTGATGTGATTATTGTTGATAAATTACAAGCATTAAATTGGCTTAAAAATGAAGGAAAAAATTGCTGTCTCCTCCTAGGAACTCTGGAAGAAACAAAATTTCCTGTTGCAATTGCGCTGCGTCAAAACAATAATGATCTTA
The DNA here is from genome assembly GCF_944896145.1 of Bartonella sp. B1098. NCBI lineage: Bacteria > Pseudomonadati > Pseudomonadota > Alphaproteobacteria > Hyphomicrobiales > Bartonellaceae > Bartonella > Bartonella sp. B1098. The sequence continues at coordinate 433,973 of NZ_CALYLP010000002.1, forward strand.
AAAATAAGTTCAATGAAGCAATAAAAGAAATCCGTTTGGATGGAACTTATGAGAAAATTATGAGAAAATATTTTACAAGCGATGTCTATTAAAGATCCCTATGATATTTAAATGAAATCTACTGTTGATTTTTAAAAACATTATCTAACTCTTTCATGAGGAACACAAGAATGATTGAAAATTTAGCATTGCTATCATTTAGCAATGGTGGATGGGGAATGGTGATACTTTCTAGCGCAGGAATGACACTGTCATTGGCCTTATGTTGTGGCCTTCTTGGACTTCCTCTAGGACTTTTAAATGCTGTGATGATTCGATCTGATATTAAGATAGCAAAAGCTATTGCACGTCTTTTTTCAACGGTGTTTCGTGGGCTCCCAGAACTTTTAACCTTGTTTTTAGTGTACTACGGATTACAAAGCCTTATTCAAAATGTCTTTGATTATTTTAATCTTGAAGTCATGTTTAGTATCAATGCTTTTGTTGCTGGTGTTCTTGCTCTGAGTATGGTTCTTGCCGCTTTTTCTTGTGAAGTTTGGCTTGGAGCATTCAACATTTTTGATAAAGGGCAATATGAGGCTGCTAAAGCTTTAGGGCTTTCACGCTCAACCACATTCTTTCGTATTGTCCTGCCTCAGCTCATCCGAAATGCCTTGCCAGGACTTTCTAATAATTGGCTTACTTTACTGAAAGATACATCCCTCGTTTCAACTATCGCGCTTGTTGACCTCATGCGACAAACGAATTTAGCTGTCGCTGCGACCAATAAACCCATGCTATTTTATCTTGTTGCCTGCTTACTCTATTTATTATTTTCAGCGTTTTTTGCCGCAATCTTACGCTATTTAGAAACATACACTCAAATAGGCTATAAAAAGGTACTAAGTTAATGATTCCTGAGTGGCTTTATTTCCTTTTTAATCCTGATCTTTTAAGCCGTTATGGGCCAAAATTTATTGATGGCTTGATTGTTACTGTTGAGCTTGTTTTTATTTCTTGTTCTCTTGGTTTTTTCCTTGGTATGCTTATCGCTTCTGCACGTTTATCAAAGAATACATTTTTACAATATTTTGCAAATGCTTATGTCTATTTTTTCCGCGGCTCTCCTTTGTTAGCCCAACTCTTCCTTTTTTATTATGGACTTGGTTCAATGAACAATTTTTGGCAACAGGTTGGTCTATGGTGGTTTTTTCAAAACGCGTGGTATTGTTGTCTTTTTATTTTCACACTCAATTCTGCGGCCTATCAATCTGAGATCTTTAAAGGAAGTTTTCTATCCGTAACCACTGGACAACGTGAAGCGTCAAAAGCTTTAGGTCTGAGCAATTCTGTCACATTTTTTAGAGTTATTCTTCCACAAGCAATGATTGTAGCATTACGCCCCTTAGGAAATGAGTTGATTTTAATGATTAAATCGAGTGCCATTGCCTCACTTGTTACTGTTTATGATTTAATGGGAATTGCTAAACTCACTTATTCACGTACATTCGACTTCCAAGTTTACGTTTGGTCCGCACTTATCTATCTTTTTATTGTTGAACTCATTCATCGTTTTATTGTTTTTATCGAACATCATCTCACGCGATATTTACGGTAAAATAAAGTGATCATAAAAAACTTTACCAAATCAAAATGGTGCATTAATCAATTTATTCATCAATGAAAGAATAAAACAAGATGAATTTAAAAAATAATCAATCAATCTCTCCCAGTAAAAACTCTGTAATTTCCATTCAAAACCTCAATAAATGGTATGGAAACTTTCAGGTCCTCCATAATATCAACTTTGATGTTCAAGCTGGTGAACATATCGTTATTTGTGGACCATCTGGATCAGGAAAATCAACGCTAATTCGTTGTATTAATCAATTAGAACAAGCACAAAAAGGTTCAATCTGTATTCATAACGTTGATATCAATACTGCTCCTCTACAACAGCAAAAAAATGTTCTGCGAAAGATAGGAATGGTTTTTCAGAACTTTAATTTATTTCCTCATATGAGTGTTCTACAAAATTGTATTTTAGCCCCCATGACAGTTCAAGGACTTTCCAAACAACAAGCAAAAGAACGGGCAATTCGTTACTTAACGCATGTCGGTATTGAAAAACACTGTGAAAAATATCCTTTACAACTTTCTGGTGGACAACAACAGCGTGTTGCAATTGCTCGTGCGCTTTGTATGGAACCTGAAGTCATGCTTTTTGATGAACCCACTTCAGCTCTTGATCCAGAAAGTGTGGGAGAAGTTTTGGAAGTAATCGCTCAATTGGCCGATACTGGAATTACAATGCTTTGCGTTACCCATGAAATGGGCTTCGCAAAAAAAGTCTCAGAAAGAATACTCTTTCTAGAAAATGGAAAAATTGTTGAAGATACAGCCTCTGACAAATTTTTTACCAACCCTAAAAGCCAACGTGCCCGTGAATTTCTTGCTAAAATTAAACATTAGTCCTCAAAATATTACTTTATTTATATAATTTTACCCCTACTTCTTAAAAGATTGATAATTTTTTGCGCACCTACAATCCCCGATGGGACTTCTGTTTTCATTTTCTGTTCCACCATCTCAAAAGCATCGAGTTGAACCTGGCGCAATAAAGGATTAGATAAAAGTTGTTCTACCTGTCTTGCTAACATACCAGGACGGATCAATTCATTCAAATATTCTGGAATAATCGGCTTATCAGCAATAATATTTGGAAGAGCAGCGCTCCATAACATCATTTTAGGAAAAATAAATAATTTAGAAAAATGATCAAGTTTATAGCAAAGAGCCATAGGAATTTTTGCTAAAGCTAATTCAAGAGAAACCGTTCCATGGGCTGCAAGAGCAACATCTGCTTGCGCAAAAGCACGCCATTTTTCATCTTCACCAACAACAATCTCTACTTTGCTTTTCCAGCCCTGTACAAAATCACGGATTCTATCCACCAAATGGGGCAAAGTTGGTAAAATAATCTGTAAATGAGGGATACGTTGTAAGAGAACCTCTACTGTTTCTCCCAAAATAGGCATTAAAGAACGAATCTCTAAATTGCGTGATCCTGGCAAAATAACCAATGTAGGCGATGATGTTTGGTGACCACACAAATTTCTTTGTTCTTCTTGGCACTTTTTTTCTGACTGAACTCTCAAAAGAGGAGGATATGTCAAAAGACGATGTCCAACATAGGTGGTAGCAGGACCTCCCAAATCCTGCATAACCTTTTCTTCAAAAGGAAAAACCGCTAAGATATGATCAACAAATCCGCACATAGCTTTTGCACGCCCTGGCCTCCATGCCCAAACGGTTGGTGCAATATATTTAATAATCGGAATAGAAGGCGCTAAAGTACGTACCTTTTTTGCAACACGATGCGTGAAATCAGGACTATCAATAATAATTAAACAATCAGGCTGTTCTTGTGCGATAAATTTGGATAAATTACGAATATGCAGCAGCAGCAACGGTAATTTTTTCAATACCTCCTTTAAACCTATTAAAGCAATATCATGAGAATCAAAAAAGCTTTTTAAACCTAATGCCTTTAAATGCTGTCCCCCAACACCTATCAAATGAATGTTGCCTCCTATTTGTTGTGATAAACAAGAAATTAAATCAGCCCCGAGCAAATCACCAGATTCCTCACCTGCAACAATAGCAACTTTTAAGAAACAATTATTCATGGTCAGCCTTTTCAAATGTTTCTATAAATAGAGAATATTTGTTGGCTTTTTCTATTGTTGTTTTCACCGATAATATGAGACTTCTATTTGCCTCCACCGCAATACCAGATAAACCACTCTTTGCAATATTCATTATTGTAGCAGGCCCAATTGATGGCAAATCAACGCGATTATCCTGTTGTGGCTTTGCGCATTTAACAAGAACACCACCTTGAGGGGGAATTTGCCCTCTTTCTCGCATTTCACAAACACGCCACAACATATTATCAGTTCCCTCAGCCCCCTCCAGAGCAACCACCCTACCTTGAACAACGACAACGGCTTGTCCTATATCCAATTGACCTAAAAGCTTTGCTGCTTCTGCTGCTAAAAAAATATCCTTCTTCTCTTTCTGTGTGGCACGCCGTACTGTTAAATTAAATTCTATAGGAGCTAAAAGATCTGGAACTATTTCGTGAGCACCAATAACAGAAAAACCGTGCGCTTCAATAACCCGTATAAAAGCTTTTAATAACGCATCGTCCCCCCTCCTCAAAGCCCCAATTAACTTAGGAAGAGCTAAAAATGTTGTCCAGTCCAGTCGCAATTGTGTAAGAAGTGGTCGCTTTTTTACACCACCTGCCAAAACAACATTATAAACTCCAGCTTCTTTTAAGATTTTAACGAGTCGCGCTAACTCTACAATTGATAGCTCGCAGTGTTCATAACGATAAAGAACAGAATCTGCCTCACCATGCAAAAGCACAAGAAAAGGATTCTCTCCATTCTTCTCAAGAGCCTGCGCAACAGTAATCGGTAAAACACCACTTCCTGCTATAATAGCAGTACGGCCGGAAAGAAAATTTCTGGCTCCCCACATAGGCATTTTTAATCCTTATGTTCTTTTATTCTATCACCTTCAAATTTTGGTGTGCAATAAAAACGCTTTCCTTCTTCTTTAATAAAATTAACAACGTCAACAACCGACTGAGAAGAAGAATAGAAAGAAGCAACATCATTAACACGCTCTTTAAAGGGCTTGCTATGATCAAAAAGCATGGCAACCGCATGACGGAGTGCGTGAATATCTTGACGCTCAAGCCCTGCACGCTTCATGCCAATAATATTGAGTCCGGCAAGTTTTGCCTGCACACCAACAGCTGTTCCATAAGGAATCAGATCACCCACCAGTGCAGATACACCGCCGATAAATGCATGATGTCCAACACGAACAAATTGGTGAACAGCAGCACCACCACCGATAATCACATAATCACCAACAGTAACATGACCAGCAATCATCGCATTATTAGCAAATGTTACATGATTGCCGACATGACAATCATGAGCGATATGCGCATAACAAAAAAATTGACAATTATCACCAACAACTGTCATTCCCACACTCGAATCGGAGCCTCTATGCATTGTTACGCCTTCACGAATCGTACAATTCTTACCAATAAAAAGTGTGGTAGCTCCCCCTTTATGTTTATTATTTTGCGGATCTGCCCCCAAAACTGCATGAGAAAAGACTTTACTCTTGGCGCCTAACGTTGTCTTTCCCATTATTACAACATGACTTGTCAAACTACATTCATCACCAATAACAGCCTCTGAACTAATATGGCAAAATGGCCCAACGCGTACATTCTCACCAAGCTGCGCTCCCTTCTCCACAAGAGCCGTTGTATGGATTTTCGTACCGGACATTTTTAATTTCCCATCAAATATCGTTTATTCTTCTTCAACAATCATCGCAGCAATTTCTGCCTCAGCGACGCGGACATCTTCTACTTTTGCAACACATGAAAAACGCCTCATACCAGATCTCTTTTTCAAAAGCTGAACATGAATTTTAAGCTGATCACCAGGCATAACCGGCTTACGAAATTTTGCATTATCAACCGTCATAAGGTAAACCAAATTTGTTTGCTTATTGCCTAAATTTAAAAGTGCTATTGCTCCGGCTGTTTGTGCCATAGCTTCTAAAATCAAAACCCCAGGCATAACAGGCTTTGCTGGAAAATGTCCCGTAAAATGTGGCTCGTTAATCGTTATATTTTTAATTCCAATCGCTTCTTGTTCACCATCAATATCAACGATACGATCGATCAATAAAAATGGATAACGGTGCGGTAATATTGAGAGCAATTTTTCAATATCAACAGCCTCTAAATCTCTAGTTCCTTTAGTGCTGATCATCTCAGCTTTTCTCCTTTTTAACTTTTCCCATACTGCGCAACGTTGCTACTTCACGAAACCATTGTTTAAATGGCCGTGCTGGACTCCCTCCCCATTTTTCACCATCCGGAATGTCATTCATAACGCCACTACGACCAGCAATCTGAACACATTTACCTATTACGATATGATCCGCTACCCCAACTCCCCCGCCAAGCTGAGACATATCCCCTATCGATGTACTTCCCGCAATTCCACATTGAGCGGCAATAAGGCAATAACGACCAATTTTTACATTGTGGGCAATTTGTACAAGATTATCAATCTTGCTTCCTTCTCCAATAACAGTATCTTGAAATGTTCCTCGATCAATCGTGGTATTCGCACCAATTTCCACACCATCCTCAATAATCACGCGACCAAGTTGTGGTATTTTCTCGATACCAGCTTTCCCCCCAACATAACCAAAACCATCTTGCCCAATGCAGACACCAGGATAAAGCTGAACCCTATCCCCTATTAAGGAACACTGAATGGTTACTTTAGGAGCAATATAGCAGTCACGTCCAATACGGCAATTTTCACCGATAACGGCTGTGGATGAAATAAGAGTTCCTGCACCAATCTCAACATTTCTTCCAATAACAGCTCCCGCTTCAATACACACATCATCGGCAAACTTAACCGTTGGATGAATATACGCATGCGGTGAAATCTCTTTCTGTCCAAACCAAGGCATTGGCTTGACAGAATCAGGAAATAGAATACGACCAATCTGAGCAAAATCACGCTGTGGTGTGGATGTCACCAAAATTGCCATTGTGTCAGGAACTTTAAAAACAATATCATTCGTACAAAAAACAGCAACAGCAGAACTGTCTCGTAGAGCATCAGAAAATTTCCGATGCTCCACAAAAACAAGAGAGCCTTCCACAGCACTGTCAAGCGAAGAAAGAGTATTGATAACTTTATGAGAAAACTCTGGATTAAGAAGCTTTGCACCCGTCAACTCAGCAACATTTGCAACTGTCAATTGCCGGGACGGCGTAAAAAAAAATGTATCCGCCATCAAAACACTTTCTCTCCCAGCTTAAGCTACTCTCTTCAAGCTTTTCCTTCTTAAAAAACGCTCAAATCAGAACTTCGTAGAAATACCAAAGTTCAATTGCTGCAAACGATCTCCCTCCTGCTTTGTTATTGGCCAAGCATAATCAAAACGCAAAGGACCAAACGGAGACTCCCACATCAAGCTCACACCTGCAGATGAACGCCAAGCACTTTTTGTATGGGTAACAGGTGGTTCACCCTTAAAAACGGCTTTATAATTATTGCCATAGAGCGTAGCAACATCGGCAAACAAAGCACCGCGCAATCCAAATCCTTCAGGCACAACAGGAATAGGAAACTGTACTTCAGCAGTTGCATTCATATATGTCGTTCCCCCTAAGAAATAAACTTCACCTTTACTGGAAACCTGTCGTGGACCTATTCCATTGTATTTGAAACCCCGGATCATATCCGTATTCGCTTTAAACATATCGAAAATACGAACACCTTCCTTGCCTATTTCGTGGATATAACCACCACCAAAGGAAAGTAAACCAACAATATCCCTTTGATCAGAAAGAGTCTTGTACATCATCGCCTTACCCGTGGTCTTCAAGAACTTTGCTCTCCCACCAAGTCCGGCATATTCCTGCAGAAGATGCACGTACCATCCATCATGGGGGGCTCTCATATCGTCAATCGTATTATAGGTTAAACCATAACTAATTGATGAACGTTTCCACGGGCTTTGCTTAGCTGCTTGAACAATCGCACCAGAATATTTCCCATATAATTCTATTATATCACTCTCTTTGTTGAAATCATACTCTCCACCAAAATCATATTCTTCCTGTACATAAGAATAAGCAACATTCGCAGATAATTGATTATTAATAGGCAACGAAAACCGTAGTGATCCCCCTGTCTGCCGTACATCATAGGCTTTATCAGCACGGTAAGTGCTACGAAAAACATCAACGCCAGCCGATAAACGGTACCCTAGGAAATAAGGATCAACAAATGATAAATTATAATTACGGGATTTTTCTTGCCCTGCCCCTAACCCCAAACGAACGTACTGACCACGCCCCCCAAGATTACGCTCAGTAACAGAAACTTCCAGCGACATACCAGGGCTTGTTCCCCCCGTTGTATAACCTCCAGAAAGAGAGAGATCTCCTGTTGAAGCTTCAACGACATCTATCACCAAAACAACCTGGTCAGATTGCTCAGTAGGAACCATTGAAATATTAACAGTTTTGAAGAAACCTAAATTTTCTAGACGACGTTTCGCCCGCTGCAATAAAGTTTGATTGTAAGCATCTCCTTCATTTAAATCAATCTCACGACGAATGACGTAATCACGCGTTTTCTCATTGCCACGTATATCAATACGCTGAATATATGCACGTGTACCTTGTTCAATATTATATAAGATTGAAATCGTATGATTTGCTAAATCACGATTTCCCCGTGGTTCAACTTTAGCAAAAGCATATCCTGAATCAGCAACCTTATTATTAATAATAGCAACAGACTGTTCAATATCTTCTGCACTATAAATATTACCTGGCTGAGTTTTAAGCTTGCCTTTCATAGATTGAACGTCAATTCCATCAACATCACTTTCAACCTGAATATCACTAATTTTATAGCGCGGACCTTCATCAAGAACGAAAGAAATTTTATACGTATTGCTTGCAGCATCAAAAGTCGCTTTAGAAGAGACAACACGAAAATCTGCATAACCACGATTATAATAAAAGCGCCGTAAAGCCTCTTCATCAGCAGCGAGGCGCTCTTCACTGTAAACATCGCCTCCCAACAACTTTGAAAAAATTCCTGAAGATTTTGTTGAAATCACATCACGCAACCGGCGACTTGCAAAGACAGTATTTCCCTTAAACGAGATATCACTAATCTTTGTTTTTTGTCCTTCAACAACATTAAATACCACATTAACACGCCCTTTTCCAAGGTTAATCGTTTGAACGTTAACAGTGATATTATTACGACCTAGCGTTTTATAAGCCTCACGAATTGTATTTATATCAGCAGAAAGCTTAGCAGAATTAAAAGGTTCATTTGGCTTTAAAGAAATAAACCGTTTAAGATCTGGGTCTTTAAAAGACTTATTTCCCTGAAATAATATTTGATTGACAACCTCATATTCTTTTACGAATACAATCAATTTATCACCCACTTGGTTTATTTTAACATCATAAAATAAACCTAACTCGAAAAGATTCTTCACAGCATGATCAACATCACCACTGGAAATCCCTTGTCCAACCTTAATACCCATATTGTCCCGAATCGCCTGAGAACTTACAAACTTACTCCCACGAACCTCAATAGAACGGACTACAGATGCTTGTATTTCTCCAACCGCAGCAATTGACATAAAAACCGTTGCTGGGGCAATCATCCCCATCTTTAACACCAACACAGATGCTGCATTTAAAAACTTTGAATTCGTAGTCATTGGTTTTTTTACCTTACTCTTGTTCCTTGGACATGATGCCTTAAAAAGCTAACTGCCATAACAACCTTTTTACAGCGAGACTTTTCATCCCTTAATTACTCATTATAATGTACGACGCCACAATATTTTGCAGACATGGTAAACAACCTTCAATTTATTTTTGCTATTATTACCCAATTTACAAAGCGTTTTCCATAATTTAATTAGCTAAACCAACAAAAATAATCATTAAAGAAGACAAAAATCATAAAAAGCAGAAGAAGGGAAAAACCTAAACGAAAAAAAATTCCCTGAATTTTAGTGGATATTTTTCTCCCAGTAATGACTTCAATGACATGAAATAAAAGATGCCCACCATCAAGTGGCAGAATCGGAAAAAGGTTAATAAGCCCAACACTTACTGAAAGAAAAGCGGCCAAATTCAATAAAGAGATAAAACCTGTCTCGCTCACTTTCCAAGCAATTTTTACGGTTTTAGAAGGCCCACTTAGCCGACAACGATCTTCTTTGCCTCCGATTAAACGACTCATAAAAAGAACAGTTTGAGTGGCAATAAACTCCGTACGGTTTAAGGCTTCTCCTATAGCTGTTACAAAACCATAGCGAATATGTTTTATATAAGTTGGATCTAAACGTGGAGGATTATTTAAATCAACAGGAACACCTACACCGATCATAGCTCTTTGTGTTCGATTCCCAAATCCATCATCTCGCTCAATGACTTTGGGGGTGATGACAGTGGTAAACACGCGCCCCATGCGTTCTATTTTAAACTCTATCGGTTCTCTTCCATGAAAAGCTACATAATTCATCAAATCTTCAAAGCTTTCAACCCGTCGACCATCCATTTCAACAAAACGATCTCCTAATTCCAAACCGGACTGAATAGCAGGACTATCTTTTACCAAAGAACCAACAACGGGTTCAATGGCGACACGACCATAAATAAAGAAAAAAAACGTTAGAATAACGATAGTAAAAAGAGCATTGAAAAAAGGACCAGCAAAAACAGTTGCTGCTTTTTTCCAAGCATGTGCACTGGCAAATGAACCATCAATAATCGGAGATGATGGTGATAATAGCACCTCGTTTTTATCCTCCTCCCCAACAAATTTTACATACCCGCCTAAAGGGATAAGAGCTAAACGCCATTTCGTACCATGCTTATCTGTGTAACTGGCTATTTGTGGTCCAAATCCAAGTGAAAAAACTAACGCCTTAATACCACACCACCGCCCAATGAGATAATGCCCAAGTTCGTGCACAAAAATGATAATCATAATGATGAAAATAATACTCAAACTTCTTAAAAGAAAATCACCCATAGTGACCATATGATTTAAAAGTCCCAAAATATCTTCTCCCCATTAAATCATGCTAAAAAGATTAAAAGGTGCATCCATGCCAGACATCAATGAACCAATTAAATAAAGAAGACAAGTTGCTCCTACCAATCCATCCATACGATCCATAAAACCACCATGTCCAGGCAATAAAGAACTGGAGTCTTTAACAGAAAACCGTCTTTTAAGCCATGATTGTCCTAAATCACTCAATTGTGAAACAATTGACAAAACAAGTGTAAGGAGTGGCACAAAAAAACTTGCTGAATTTATATCAAAAAATCCAAAAGCAACCCATATACCACCGAAAACGCCGACAAATATACCACCAAGTGCTCCTGACCATGTTTTATTAGGAGAAAATTGTGGTGCTAATTTAGGCCCCCCTAATGCACGTCCGATAAAATATCCACCAATATCGGTTCCCCATACTATCGTAAATAAGAAAATAACGACTTGGAACCCCAACATCTCATGATCCCGTAAAAAGCATAAAGCCACAACAGGAAAAGATGCATATAAAAAACCACAAAAAACCCAACCACTGTTTTTTATAGATATAATAGCCAACACTGCAGCCAATACGATTAAAGCACAAAAAATCAATGAAGCAGATACATTCAACACTAAAAAAAAGCCAAAGAGCAAATAAAAAATACCTGCTAATATCTTTTGTAAAACACACCACTTCTCTTGAGTAATATTCATCCACTCATAAAGAATAAAACTGCCAATACACCATGCAAACAGAAAAAAAGTGATCCCTCCCAACCATGTTAGATACAAAGCAATAACGCCAAATACAAAAGCTGTTAGAACACGATAAACCAAATTAGACAAAACAACATCCAAACAATAAAAATAAAAAATACAAGCTCTAAAATTAATGCAAGAAAAACTTCCCTACCCAGTATTTTTATTTCATACTTGTGCAAATCTCTCTTATAATTTACCATCAATGATCCAATCTACCAAGATAGCGCTTATAAGACGAATAATCAATGAAAACAGATCAAAAATCTTCCTTATCTAGGTAATCTTAAAATAAGTTTCCAAAGATTTTCTCAAACATAAAATGAGAAAGTGGCTATCTACGCCCTACATAAATTAACTTAGAGGTTTTTTCGTATAAAAGAGCTGCTCTATTAACTCTTCATCATTAAAAAACGAATTACGCCCCATAACATCCGCTTGCCCCATCATCCTGCGCGCATGCTTTATAATAGATGCTAAGAGTAAGGAAATATTGTTTGTGCTATATTACCCCAACCCCATCTTAGAATATTTGAATCATCCCTCATAATGTTTCTCATCACATGGTTTAATAATGCCTCCAGTAAAGGGAAGACTTCACTCACAGATTAAAGAATAAAAGCATCAACTCTTTTAAATCAATCTTTCCCCTATCAAGATGATAAAATAGCCCCCTCCATCACACCTTGCTATCACAGCGCACATGACTCTCTGCTCTTATCCATAAAAATAATTTACACGCTGAGGGTGAAATATTTTTCCTAGCAAAAAAAGTCTTAAACGTGCATAATTTCGGATTCTTTCACGGCTAAAATTTTATCGATATCAGCAATGGTTTCATCTGTGAGTTTTTGAACTTTTTCGGATAAACTATGGGCTTCATCTTGTCCAATTTCACCATCTTTTTCTAACTTTTTCAAATTGTCCATACCATCACGACGAACATGACGTGTCGCAACACGCGCTTGCTCTGCATAGTGATGCGCAATTTTTACAAGTTCTTTACGGCGCTCTTCATTCAACTCAGGTAAAGGAATACGTAAATTCGTACCATCCGTTATAGGATTCAAACCAAGACCAGAATCGCGAATAGCACGCTCGACAGCTCCTACCATTGTTTTATCCCATACAGAAACAAAAAGCATCCGAGGTTCGGGAACAGAAATATTAGCAACCTGATTGATGTGTACAACAGAACCATAAGATTCAACGGTCAAAGGTTCTAATAAACTCGCCGATGCCCGCCCCGTCCGTAAGCCACCCAACTCATGTTTAAAAGCCGTAATAGCGCCATCCATGCGGCGTTTCAGATCATCCATAATTGATGCAACATTCATATTTCTGTCTCCTTCAATTGTCCTTTGAAGCTTACTCTTATTCCGATACCATTGTAAAGCGCCCTGTTCCATTCAAGACCTTAGCTAATCCGCCTTTTTCATGAATGGAATACACAATAATCGGTACATTATTCTCACGAGCTAAAGTAACCGCCGTTGAATCCATAACCGATAATCCCCATTGCAAAATTTCAACATGTGTTAACTGGTCAAAACGCTTAGCTGTAGGGTCTATTTTGGGATCGGCTGAATAAATACCATCGACTTGTGTTCCTTTAAGAAGAACATCCGCACCAATTTCTGCTGCACGTAAAGTGGCAGCAGAATCAGTGGTAAAAAATGGATTTCCGGTACCACCCGCAAAAATAACAACTTTTCCCTGATTCATATACGCTATTGCTTTACGTTGCGAAAAACTTTCACAAATTTGTGGCATAGCAATCGCAGAGAGTACAACAGTTTCAACGCCTAATTTTGTCAATGATGTTCGCAATGCTAAAGAATTAATAGCCGTTGCAAGCATTCCCATATGATCACCTGTCACGCGATCCCCACCATGCGAAGCAACAGCAACACCGCGAAAAATATTTCCCCCACCGATAACAACCGCCACTTCTATCCCCATTGCGCGCACTTCTGCAATATCAGCAGCAATACGATCGACAACAGAAACATCAATACCAAAACTCTGTCCCCCCATAAGAGCTTCACCAGAAGCCTTTAAAAGAATACGTTTATACGGAAGTGCTAATGCCATTCATAATCTCCCCAAAAGCACATTGTCTTTTTGCTTTTGACACCACGAAGGGCACCACTTTTTTCACGTGACGCCCTCTTAACAATCACATCGTTTCCATTAGAGGCTCTAAAACCAATGAGGATTTTAAATCTCTGATCAAGAATTTGCAATAACTAGCCTTTTGCTGCGGCCGCAACTTCTGCAGCAAAATCAGACTCCTCTTTTTCTACACCTTCACCAAGTGCAAAACGAACAAAGCCTGTGATTTTTGCTGGAGAACCTATTGATTTCTCAGCGTCCTTTAAAGCAGCCTCAACAGTCATATCAGGATTCATAACAAAAGCTTGAGACAGCAAAACAACCTCTTCAAAAAACTTACGCATACGTCCTTCTACCATTTTTTCAATGATATTTTCAGGTTTTCCAGACTGACGTGCTTGATCCGAAAAAATTGCTTTTTCACGCTCAATGGCACCAGTATCGACATCTTGTGCTGTAAGTGCTAACGGATTGGTCGCCGCAATATGCATTGCAACCTGCCGACCAAAAGCAAGAGCTGCTTCTTTATTTCCCGTTGTTTCAATTGCAACCAAAACACCAAGTTTTCCAAGCCCATCAGCCACACTATTGTGTATATAAGTCGCAACAACACCATTCTCAACAGACAATTTAACAGAACGACGAAACGTCATATTTTCGCCAATTGTACCAATTGCATCTTTAATTGCAAACTCTACAGTCTTATCAGAGCCTGGATAAAGAGAAACAGAAACAGATTCAACATCACCTGGCGTATCCAAAGCGGCAGTTGCTACTTTGCGCACAATGTCTTGGAATGCATCATTGCGTGCAACAAAATCTGTTTCAGAATTAATCTCAACCAAAACTGCATGTGAATCTTTTGATACGACTCCAATTAATCCCTCAGCTGCTGTACGACCAGCCTTTTTATCTGCTTTCGCTATTCCTTTTTTACGAAGCCAATCAACAGCAGCTCCCATATCACCATTGGTTTCTGCCAACGCTGCTTTACAGTCCATCATTCCAGCGCCAGATAATTCTCGAAGTTCTTTTACTTGTGCAGCAGTAACGCTCATATTTGCCTCTTCATTCTGTAACAGTGAAAGCGTGCAAATTTCCTCTGCACGCCTATAACTTTTTCTTTAGATAATAAAAGTACCTTAATTAGGCGTTTTATATTACTCAGAAACTGCCGAAACCGCATTTTCTTCCAAAATAGGCTCCATAGGTGCATCAACTTGAGCTCCTAAATCGACACCCATTGCACCTTGCTGACGAGCAATACCATCAAGAGCAGCACGCGCAAAAAGATCGCAATAAAGAGAAATCGCACGTGAAGCATCGTCATTCCCTGGTATAGGATGTGTTACATCATCAGGATCACAATTGGTATCAATAATAGCAATCACTGGAATGTTTAAACGTTTTGCTTCTTGGAGTGCAATATTTTCTTTATTTGTATCGATAACAAAGATAAGATCTGGGACAGAACCCATATCTTTAATACCACCAAGCGCACGATTAAGCTTTTCACGATCACGCTCAAGATTTAAACGTTCCTTTTTAGTAAAGCCTTGTGCTTCAGCAGCAAGAATTTTATCAAGCTTTCGCAAACGATGTATCGAATTGGAAATCGTTTTCCAATTCGTCAGCATACCGCCAAGCCAACGCGCATTAACATAATATTGGGCAGAACGATTTGCTGCATCAGCGATAATTTCAGATGCCTGCCGTTTTGTACCAACAAAGAGAATACGACCTCCACGCGCAACAGTGTCTGAAACAAGTTTAAGCGCTTGATGTAAAAGTGGAACGGTTTGAGCAAGATCAATAATATGGATATTATTACGCTGACCATAAATATAGGGGGTCATTTTGGGATTCCAGCGATGAGTCTGGTGACCAAAATGCACACCTGCTTCTAAAAGCTGGTGCATAGTAAAATCGGGTAGTGCCATAAATCTTATCCTTTCCGGTTCAACCTCCGCGGAAAAAGCAGGAAAACCTACTACCGGCGGATGCTTGCTAGACTTTCCTCACAGATTATCTACAAACACCCAAACTCCGCGTGTGGAATAGCGCAAACATACTAATATTTGATTCTTTTTCAAGTTATTTTCTTCAATCATTTAATATTTACATTTTCACATTGATCAAGATCTTTTCCAAGTTCAAGGAATTCAAGACTGTTCAATTTTGCACGCACTGAAAAAGTTCCATAATCTATATGAAGATCACGCATGACACCATTCTCATGTAAGAGAAAACTGCTCTGATAAACTGGCAAACCATCTTTATTTTCACCATCATCAAAATAAGAGATTGTAATAGGCCAATATTCTTCTTCATCCAATTTTTTCATTTTTTCCGTCTCGCTATCAGATAAAAGCGCTTTCTTTTCCCCGATGACGATACTTTCTTTTATAACTTTATCCGCTTTATTTGTCCCATCAAACACAGTAACATTATAAAAATGATCCCCCGCTTTTGCATGGCGAATAATATTCTTTAATTGCATTATTGGGAATTCAGCCATTGCAAGCTTATACTCTTTTTCCTTTGGCTTTTTTAAGGTAACTGTAATACCATTTCCTGTCCGCTCAGCGACCCCTTCAGCACGATGCGCAACCTCTTCTCCTTCTTGATCGGTAACATTAAAACGAAACGTACGGCTATCTCCTGTTTCATAACTCGTCGTCTGTTGATCCGTTAAACGGACCGGCATATCTTCAATATGAAGACGGCTAATGAAACGAAAACGTGTGCTATAGCCTTGGCATGCCGAACCAGTAAGCTCATAAACCATTCGCCCTGACATCCCAGAAATTGTCATTTCATGAGAAACATTATCGAGCTGAAAATCATAAATTGCTCGATGAGGCACAATAAAAATAGGCTCTTCAGCTTTCGCCGTACAGAAAAAAACAACATATAAGATTATTGTAAATAATGCTCTAATCATTCCCAACTTCCAAACTTTATTCCCGTTCCATAACATCATACAATAAGGCAAAAAAAGCTAATTTCTCAATTAACCACACATTTCCTTCAATAAAAAAATAGGTTATGCAATGATATGTTTATAGAATAGCTATGGAGTTTAAATTATGACCAATGTAATTGAAAGAAACTTAGAAAAGTTCGGAATCACTCTTCCTGTAGCAACGCAACCCCTTGCCAATTACACCACAACTTCACAAAGTGGCAATCAACTCTTTATTTCTGGACAGCTCCCTCTTATGAATGGAAAACCTATAGCCATCGGTAAAGTTGGGAGCACTGTAAGTACTGAACAAGCTAAACAAGCATCTGAAGCTTGTGCTCTTAATATTCTCGCTCAACTCAAAGCAACTCTGGATAACCTCGATAGAATAAAACGCGTGGTAAAAATTACTGTTTTTGTGGCTGTTGATTCCCATTTTACCGATATCCCTTTTGTTGCCAATGGAGCTTCTGATTTATTTGTCAATATTCTTGGTGAAATTGGGAAACACGCCCGTTCTGCTATTGGTGTTGCTTCTCTCCCTATGGATGTTCCTGTAGAAGTTGAAGCCATCATAGAAATCTAAATCTTCATTAAAAACAGTGCGTTCCTTAAAGATCACTGAAGTCGAAATATTTTTTTATCTTACACTCTGATAAACCTTGCACTTTTCCGTTTTGACATTAAAATTCCACCCTTACAATAAAAGGAAATATTCATATGAAACAAGCTTATGACAATAACAATATTTTCGCTAAATTAATTCGTAATGAAATCCCTTCTGTTCGCGTTTACGAAGATGATGATGTTATTGGATTCATGGATATCATGCCACAAGCACCAGGTCATACACTGGTCATTCCTAAAAAAGGCTCTCGAAACTTACTTGATGCCGATACTGAAATATTATTTCCTGTTATTAAAGCTGTTCAAAAAATCGCTAATGCTGTCAAAAATGCCTTTCAAGCCGATGGCATAACGATCATGCAATTTAATGAAGCGGCTAGTCAACAAACCGTTTATCATCTCCATTTTCATATTATACCACGTATGGAAGGAATAGAACTTACCCCTCATAATGGAGTGATAACACCTACAGAAATACTTGAAGAGAATGCCAAAAAAATTCGTGCTGCCCTATGATAGGCCCTTTTGTAGCGTGTTCTTAAGATGTTGCACTTTTCTTTCCTACAGTTTTTTTATTAAAATTTTTCGTTTTACTTTTCTTTGAGCCAACAGATAGATTAGAAGAGGAAATTTCTAACTGTAATCTTTCTTTTTCGCCATTTGACTTTTGTGTCAATACGCGGACAATGCCACCATTGCGTAACTTTCCAAATAAAATTTCATCCGCTAATGGCTTTTTAATATATTCTTGTATAACACGTCCTAAGGGGCGTGCTCCCATCTGAGAATCATATCCTTTATTGGAAAGCCATAAAGTTGCAGAAGGGCTTAATTCAAAACAGATTCCCCGATCAGCTAATTGTGCTTCAAGCTGAAAAATAAATTTTTGCACGATCTGATTGATACTTAAGTGAGATAAAGGTGCAAACGGAATAATTGCATCTAATCGATTACGAAATTCTGGTATAAATAACCGATTGATTGCCTCTATATCCTCACCATCACGATGGACTTTCCCAAATCCAATCGCTGATTTTGCCATATCTGAAGCACCAGCATTGGTTGTCATAATCAAAATAATATTGCGGAAATCAATTTTCTTGCCATTATGGTCTGTTAATCGACCATAATCCATGACCTGCAATAAAACATTAAATAACTCTGGGTGGGCTTTCTCAATCTCATCGAGCAATAAGACTGCGTGAGGTTTCTGATCAACAGCATCTGTAAGGAGACCTCCTTGATCAAACCCTATGTAGCCTGGAGGAGCACCGATTAAGCGCGCTATCGTATGGCGTTCCATATATTCTGACATATCAAAACGTAAGAGCCCAATACCTAAAGATGATGCAAGCTGTTTTGCAACTTCAGTTTTTCCAACCCCAGTTGGTCCGGAAAATAAATAACTTCCTATTGGTTTATCTGGTTCGCGTAAACCTGCTCGCGCCAATTTTATGGATAACACTAAGGCGGAAATTGCCCGATCTTGCCCGTAAACAACATGCTTGAGTTCTCTCTCAAGTTTACTCAATATCTTCTGATCATTCCGCGAAACTGTTTTGGGTGGAATCCTTGCAATTGTCGCAACGGTCGCTTCAATTTCTTTAACACCGATAGTCTTTTTGCGCTGTTTTCGTGGCAACAGCTTTTGTGCTGCACCACTTTCATCAATAATATCAATTGCTTTGTCAGGCAATCTACGATCAACCATATAGCGTGAAGATAATTCTACGGATGCCTTCATCGCCTGATCTGTATATTTGATCTGATGAAAATCTTCAAAGTAGGGCTTCATCCCCTGCAAAATCTTAATCGCATCAGAAACAGAAGGTTCATTAATATCAATCTTCTGGAAACGGCGCTCTAAAGCACGATCCTGTTCAAAGAATTTTCGATATTCTCTGTAAGTTGTCGACCCAATACATCGCATAGTTCCAGAAGATAATGCAGGTTTTAAAAGATTTGCTGCATCCATATTTCCCCCTAATGTTGCCCCTGCTCCAATTAAGGTATGAATTTCATCAATAAATAAAATAGCATCTGGATATAGCTCAAACTCTTTAATAACTTGCTTTAATCGTTCTTCAAAATCACCGCGATAACGTGTACCAGCAACAAGTCCCCCCATATCAAGAGAAAAGATCGTTGTATTTGATAAAACTTCAGGTACTTGCCCATCAACAATACGCTTTGCTAATCCCTCAATGATAGCGGTTTTTCCTACTCCAGGATCACCAACCAAAAGCGGATTATTTTTTGATCTTCGACATAAAATTTGAATCATGCGTGAAATTTCTTTTTCGCGGCCAATTAATAAATCAATTTTCCCATTCCGCGCTTTACAATTGAGATCAATACAATAACCCGTTAAAGCATTCGTTACCCTTTCACCATTTTCTGAAATCTGCTGATCTAATTGCTCTTCAAGTCCTTCAAGTAACATGGATAATCCATCATCACGCGTAATACCATGTGAAATAAAACGGACAGCATCATAGCGTGTCATTCCCATCTCTTGAAGAAAATAGGCTGCATGGCTTTCACGTTCAGAAAAAATTGCAACAAGAACATTTGCCCCTGATACTTCATCTTTTCCAGCAGATTGAGCATGTATCACCGCACGTTGGATGACACGCTGGAAAAAAGCTGTAGGCTTTGTATCTTCATCTGCTCTAATCTGTTCATCTAAGTCTGAGCGAAGATAATTGGTTAAGCGCTCACGCAATTCCTCCACATCTACTTGGCATGCTTGAATAACGGAATTTGCATCGGCATCATCTAATAGTGCAAGGAGAAGATGTTCTAATGTTGCATATTCATGTCGCGCTTGAGTGGCAATTGTTAATGCACGATGCAAAACCTCTTCAAGACTAGGTGTAAAAGATGGCATAATTCCTCACTTCCATTCCATTACACATTGTAACGGATGTTCATTTTGACGTGCACACTCCCTCACTTGTACAATTTTCATTTCAGCAACTTCATAAGTATAAGTCCCGCATTCGCCTATACCCATTGTGATGAACATTTAACATAATCCGCATTGCCTCTTCGAAACTTTTTTTAAAAAAGTTCTTCAAAACGAAAACAACAAAATCCATAGGTGTGTAATCATCATTCAGTAAAAGAACGCGATATAATTTAGGTTTTTGGAGTTTTGCTTTAGCTTTAGGTATTATAATCGCACTATGCTTACCTTCATCCCAATTCTTGCCCTTTTCATTATGCATAATCTCATTATGCATAACATGAGGTGTAGAGTTTATTATGAGTATTTGTCCCATTATCATTTTCCATGCAGCATATTTTTTATTAATTTTAAGTGCTTTCACAACTATTGCAATACCTCTTTCGTATGAGAAAAGACTTTCCTCCTATGGTTAGATTGAAGTCACTTATAAAATAACTCTCTGTAAATAAATTAGTAATACCATTCGTCTAAACTGCTTAAACACGTTACGGAAAGCGAAGCTTTATAGAAGTTTTTCAGAGTAAATGGAGAAATAGGATACTGCAAGTGTATATTAATGAGCAAAAAATTATGCGCTGCTATAAAAAAATAGCAATTTCTTTCGTTATGTTAGCTTTTTCTTACTGTTGGGCATCAGCAACACCTCAAGGAGCCTATCCTGATAAGTATGCGGCTATTGTTATAGATGCAACGACCGGAAAAACTCTCTTTCAAGCTAATGCAACACTGAAACGTTATCCTGCTTCTTTAACAAAAATGATGACATTGTACCTCCTGTTTGAAGCTATGCAGATGCGTCGAGTGACACCCAATACACCAATTCCTGTTTCACATTATGCAGCAATGCGTCCACCGACAAAAATTGGATTTAAAGCAGGCCAAACAATTTCTGCAGAAGCAGCTGCTAAAGCACTCATTACAAGATCTGCAAATGATGTTGCTACAGCCATCGCAGAATATCTTGGAGGGAGTGAAAAAAAATTCGCTCGAATGATGACAGAAAAAGCGCGTAAACTTGGCATGAAACATACACATTTTGCCAATGCTTCAGGACTTCCCGATGTGCACAATTATTCTACGGCACGAGATATTGCCACTTTATCATTAGCTCTCCGTAAGCATTTTCCAAAACAATATAAATTATTCAAAATAAAAAGCTTTACTTTCCGTGGACATACGATTAACAGCCACAATAAACTCGTTAAAATAATGAACGGTGTCGATGGAATTAAAACAGGGTACACACAAATGTCAGGTTCTAATTTAGCAACTTCGATGCGTCTTGAGGGACGCTCTATTGTCGCTGTTGTTATGGGAGGTAAATCATCTACTGCACGGGACGAGCACATGGCTAGCTTATTGAATCAATATTTTCCTAAAGCAAGCCAAATAAAAAATGCAGAACGTTTAATGGCTTCTGTACACTATCACTTACCCACTGGCGCAAAGACTCCTATACCGACCATTAAAGCTGATTCAAGTAATTTTGATGATGAAATTTCAACTATGTTGACAGCTTTTGCAGAACAACCTAAAAACTCCAATGTTGCGATAACGGCTGTAAATAGGGTCATTGTACCAATACCTAACCCTCAAAAAGCTATACCGGTTGAGACTCATAAAATTGTAAGCGCTTCTTTGTCCACAAATGCCGGATGGGCTATCCAAATTGGTTCTCTTCCTAGTAAAGAACAAGCAAACACTCTGCTTTTAAAAGCAAAAGATACAGCTTTTTCTACTTTAAAGAACGCCTCTTCACATATGCAACGGTTTGAAAAAAATGGGCAGCGTTATTACCGAGCCCGATTTACAGGATTTCAATCAAAAAAAGCAGCATTTGATGCTTGTTCTACATTAAAGAAAGCAAATTTTAACTGCTATACTGTAGCCTACTAAAAGTTTTTGAATTCTGCGTTAAGGATAGTATTATGACAGATAATGCTTTTGCTTCATTTCATGAAAAAGAAAAATTATTGAAGCAATCATATCTTCTTTCATTGCGTTCTCTTCACGATGCTGCAGAAAAACTTACTGGTTTAAAATATAATTCAACTGCATTAGATACACAATCCCTTGTTAATCTTCTCATTTGCCAAACAATGCGCAATCGCCGTCTCATGATGCCTCCTGTACGCATTCATTTGCGTGTTGCGAGTCAAACTGGTACTGTGCCTATTAAAATCCGTCTAGGAGCAACAAATATTTAACTCTACAAACTTTTTCTAAAAGAATTATTTTATTATTGCACCATTGTCTATAGTCTTAGAAAAACCTTTGATAGACATACTTCTTTATTAAGTCGTAGGAATTATATTTATGGCTTTTTCAATTATCCAATATCTTTAAGCTTCCAATCAAACTATCTTTTAAGAACACAAAGAATACCAAATATTTTTCTACTTTTTGATTTAATAGCAAAAATTGTCCTTGAAATCTTTCTGAAAAAAATGATCCCTACATGGGATGAAAGCTTATTATTTTAGAGATTATTGTAAAAGTGCAATAAAGAAAATCCTCTTAATAACGATTTCCTCTACAACAGACACGCTGTAAAAAATAATCTAAGCCCTTTTAATTTTATTTCTTGAAACAAACAAAGCAAATTTGAAAATACAAAGACTATCGATAAAAAACGTAAAAGAAATTATCAGATTAAATATCATAATACAATTTCCATAAGATTTTAATTTATAATGATAATTTTTTTTATATACTTTGATATAGTAGCAAGTGAAATAGGACAATGAGGTGAAAAAATTAAATTACTTTTAGAGATGCAACAGGCTTTTTAATTATTTTCATGCTTCTAATGATAAAGATATACGAAATTCTTCTTTAGCATCCCATCAACCTTTTACACCTTCAGCAGGGATTATCCATAAATCATCTTCAACCTAATTATCACAACTATAACGCAATGGATATGTACGAATACCTGTAAGAATAAATATACGCAAAATCAAATGTGTTATGTGTTGTTTTGCAAAGTCTTTTTATAAAAAGCAGGCTTTTCTTTTCAATCCATTGCTGGTAAATTTTTTGTTTTATGGAGTTGTTTTCCTAAGAGAGCCTGTACTTTTTCTATTGCCTGTAAATCAATATCCAAATCCCGAGCAATCGCATGTTTAAGACAAAATATTCAAGCGATTTAGTGTTTTTCTTTTGTTGCAGCTTTTATATGCCAGATGGAAAAAAGGGTACTGCGTATCCTCTGTTGGGTAATCTCTAAAACAGACAGAAAACTTAATTTTGGAAGAATATAAAAATTTTAAAAAGGTAAAAACTAATCCTAAGCCTTGCCATCACCTTTTAATTAAGCTTTACAACTTTCAAAAGTACCTAAAGCGAGTCCTTTAAATAATGAAGATTACGCACTATCTCACGCTTTTTTTTATCACATTCTTTAATGGTATCACAATCTTCATGTAAAACAAACTCACGAATAAGCAACACGATAACATTCTATTATCTGCATTCTATTCTTCATGAAAATTTTGAAAAATATTTTTAATGTATATGCTATTATTTATTTTAATTTTTTGCCGGTACAAGAAATTTTAAATAAAAGTTGGAAAATAAGATTTTCTAAGATCCCTTTTAATTATTGCAAATTAGAGTTTCTTTTCAAGGTATTTTTTCGCCATATCAGATGTCCAAAAAATCTCTACTTTTAAAATCCAGCTAGAAAGGAATGATAGATTAATCGCTCATTTTATTTATTTGCACTTTTTTATTTTTTTCTAATGAGACTGTTTTTCCATTTAAGAGACAAATCAAACAGATATAAGTAATATTCTCCTTCCAATCTTGCGGATAAAAGCTCCTCCTCGTGCAGAAAGAACGAAACCATCCCAAATTTATCTTAAGCATACTGCTGAATTAAATTGGAACTTTTTTATAAGCAACCAAAAACATGAGCTTTCTTAGAAAGAAAAAATGCGATCCTTCCCCAACGAGTCCAGTTATGGATTAATAAAATATTCCAGCTCTTAACAAGATATTGTATTAACTGCCAGGCCACCTTTACTTGTTTCTTTATAGCGTTCACTCATATCATGACCCGTCTGACGCATTGTTTCTATACAAGCATCAAGAGAAACAAAATGTTCCCCATTACCATATAATGCAAGAGAAGAAGCCGTTACTGCCTTAACCGCCCCCATTGCATTACGCTCAATACAAGGAACTTGGACAAGACCTGCAACCGGATCACACGTCATTCCCAAATGATGCTCAAGCGCAATTTCCGCTGCATTTTCAATTTGAGCCGGCGTTCCACCTAACGCCGCCGTCAAGCCCGCCGCGGCCATTGAAGATGCCGTTCCAACTTCACCTTGACACCCAACCTCTGCACCAGAAATAGAAGCATTATGTTTAATAACACCGCCAATCGCTGCTGCCGTCAATAGAAAATTATGTATTCCCTCTTGATTTGAATCATCATTAAACTGAAGATAGTAACGTAAAACTGCGGGAACAACACCAGCGGCCCCATTTGTTGGAGCGGTAACAACACGACCACCTGCTGCATTTTCCTCATTAACTGCCATAGCATATACCGAAAGCCAATCATTTGCCCAAAGTGGATAATTGAAATTTTTCTTTTGATTTTTCAAAAGCGTTTCATGCAGCTTTTTAGCACGCCTTAGAACACGTAATCCACCAGGCAACTCACCTTCTTGTGAAAGACCTCTATCAATACAATTTGTCATCGCTGAAAAAATTTCATCAAGTCCTGCATCTAGAGAAGAACGCTCAATCTTTGTTTCTTCATTTAAGCGCTTCATTTCAGCAATCGAAAGTCCGGATTTTTCCGCCATTGATAACATTGTACGCGCAGAATCAAAAGGATATGGCACCTCAAATGCTTCTGGTTGTATATCACCATTTATATGGTTTAATTCATCCTCAGTCACAACAAAGCCACCCCCGATAGAATAATAAATCTGCCTTAACAGAACATTCCCACCCGTATCAAGTCCTTCAAATGCTAACCCATTTGTATGTCCAGGTAAGATTTCTTTTCGTTCAAAAATAAGATCACTTTGCAAATCAAACTGATAAGCGGGATGCTCTTCTGGTTGTACTTTTTTTTCATGGATAACTTTTTCTAACAAAAATTCCATATTATCAGGATCAACAGTAGAAGCTTTTTCTCCTAAAAGTCCTAATACAATAGCCCTATCTGTCGCATGACCAATACCCGTGAACGCTAAAGAACCGTAAAGATAAACACGTATACGAGAAATTTGAATATCGGATGACTGAGAAAAATCTCGTATCTTTTGCAAAAACATATTGGCAGCTGTCATCGGCCCCATCGTGTGTGAGCTAGAAGGACCAATTCCAATTTTAAAAAGTTCAAAAACAGATAAAAACACGTATCACCTCAAAACTGTAGTATGGTTTGAGCATACGCTTTTTATAACGTTTGTCCCATTTAAAATCAAATTGTGAGATAAACTAAAAAAATGACAGCAATAAACACAAATGTCGCTCGTCTTGCTACCACCCAACACTTTCTTTCTATAGTGCTTTCCATAGTCAACCTTTAAAATGAACAATGCCCCTAGAGTCATCTATCTTTCCAAACGTAGTAAAATAAGTGTTCATATGCAAGACTAGAATTTAATAAACCTTTTTTAAAGTTATAATTTACTGTATTCACATGCCTTTTTTACTGTGAGGGATACCTGAATAAAAGTGAGGGTATAGGATTTTGCAACGTGCCTCTATAGGGCGCTTCTTTTTTTATCGAATTTCTCTAACCATTTTTTAAATTTTGTTAAGTCTTGTTGTGAAAAATTCTCTAAGTTTCTAACAAACATACCAACAATTTCACATCTGCATGTATCAGAAGGTTTTATTGTAAAACTCCTTCGACATGCATAGGCTTCTTTTCTTAAAAGTAATGCTTCCTTTTGATCTAAATCATATAATTCTATGATTTTGACTTCCATGTCAACCGGTACAGATTTCTTGCCAATCTCGACTGAAGATAAAAATGATACAGATATGTCTAATTTCTTAGCCATATCTAAGAGACGTTCGGAGTGATCAACGCGAAGTTTACGTAAAATTTTACCAAAAGATGTAACCATATAAAAAGTCCTGTTAGAGAAGAAATATTCCTTCTGATTCTAACAAATCTTTTTCAAACTTTCCTCAATTATTACGAATCAGCACTTCTTTTCGAGGTGATTTTTTTGCCATTTAAGGAGAGGTTTGGATAATTTTAGAATGAAAAACCTTACGGTATTTCTTGTTTCCTAAATGAAGTGGAAAGCTAAAACCGTTTACTTTTGCCACGAAATAAAAATCATCAAAACTACCAGAACTATAGCATCTTGCAATATAGCAATCATCAAAATCTTCCTTGAAGAAATCAGACAAATAATAACTAATCAACGCAATACGTTGTTCAATCGCGTCATCATCAGAAAAATCAATCACATCCTTCTGAAAACTAATATC
This sequence comes from Bartonella sp. B1098, assembly GCF_944896145.1. Classification (NCBI taxonomy): domain Bacteria; kingdom Pseudomonadati; phylum Pseudomonadota; class Alphaproteobacteria; order Hyphomicrobiales; family Bartonellaceae; genus Bartonella; species Bartonella sp. B1098. The sequence continues at coordinate 460,584 of NZ_CALYLP010000002.1, forward strand.
TGGATTCTTTACTTTATTTTTTTTACGAGAATGATAGCTAGCTATAAGAAGATTATTAAAATTTTTTTGCCATTGACGATTCATTGTTGATGTTAAGAGGCGATCTTGTTCTAAGCTTGAATCTCCATTATGAGTTTTTAAAAATCTAATTCTATGCGGTATATCAAACATAGGTTTTCTCTAACTTTTCGTTATCCATTTTTTAAAGTGTGAGAAGTGATTATCTAGCGCATCTATGAAACGGGATAAATCGATGACAAACATAAAGACAATGAAGGCTAACCACTTCATAATGCGTGACATCATCTTTAAGCCTTGATACGTCTCTATCATCTCATGAAGCAGCTGTTGTTCTGTCTCCGTGAGATCTTGTTCCGGTTTACGCTTTCTACTCATTTGACCAACCACATAAGCGTGCTCCCTATTTTGCGCCCCCAAATCACAAACGCTGTTCCTTAAACCGCTTGGCAACAATCACCAGTCCTGTACACGCCGCTAAAACCATAATCCCTGCTAACGCCCACTGAATTGGTCCATTACCAACAAAAAAGCCTCCAAATCCTGAACAAGACCCTATAATCGGGGCTAGCGCCTCTATCTTGAAAAGACCTGTTCTCTCCTTCGTTTCTACCCTGTGATAGTTCGAAGCAATGTAAGACCCTTTCGCCCACAAACCGGCTTCGGCTGCTCGACGGTTGGATAATCCCACAAAAGGCTTACCCCCTATCTTATTCCATTTCTGTAATTCACTAGGAACAGCTTCATAATCCCCTTGATTAAGCTTCTTCAACAACGTTGACTTGCTAAAGGCTTTCGTTCCTACGTTATAGCAAAACGATACCAATGCCGCGAATTGATTATCCGTTAACGAAACCGTTACCGATTCCTCAACCGTCTTCTCAAATTGCTTTAAGTCCTCACAAAGGATTGTTTCTGCTTCCTCTTGACTAATACGCATGCCTTTTTTGACAAACAAAGGACACATGAACCTTGCCATCAGCCCCTTCCTGTAAATGCTTTTCTTCCTCTGGCGTTAAGTAATGATATAGTGGCTGTGGATTTCCATGGCTATCTCTTATAGGATTTCCATTTTCATCTTTTGCATAGATGACATTGCCATCTTTATCATGTTCAACGGTCGCCAGGTGATGCTCTTCGTAAAACATGTTTTCGAAGCCATGATCAACGATTTTAATTCCTTCTTCCAGTATTCCTACTGGTCCACGGCTCATTGTAGTGGCTATATTTTCAAGCTTTGCTACGTCTATTGGTACGACAGCCTGATGGGCTGTTGCAGTATTGCGGTTGAGAGAGCCAATGATTTCTCCAGCATCTTGCCCCATCGCTCTTTGGTTGCTTTTACCCGTTAGGATGATAGTCCAATCACTGATAGCAGATTTGGTTTCTCCTTCTGCGCCATCCTTGGCTTTGCCATGGTTTAAAACATTCTTGGTAATATTTTTTATCGTGTCATTTCCAGAAAGGCTAAAACCATGGCTGCTGGCTGTCGCATGGGCACTGTTGGTGATATCACTGGTGCTGATGCTTCCGGTGGTCAGACTATTTTTATCCGCTGAGGCACTGCTCGCAATAATGCCTCCGGTCAAGTTTGTTGTCCCCGTGACTGTAATATGAAAGCCGCCTGCCTCTGCTTTAATGCCTGATTGCTCTACAACACTGTGATAATCACTAGAGGATTTATCCTTTTGGAAAGAGGCGCTCATTGAACCTTCACTACCCGTTGCTCCAGTACCAAAGCCAACATTCTCATTAAAGTGCTTTGCGAATGATTTTGCGTTGTTAAAGTTTGCATTCAGGTTGTACTGGACTTCTTTTACAAAACGGGCTGTTTAAACGCTTCTCAACACTTCGCTTCGGAATAACAGCACCAGGACGACATATGGGAAGATCGTCCAATTTATGGTTCTCACACCATTCTTGTATGGTAAAGCTAGGGCGAAAACCTGATTGCCCCATACAAATTTCAATACTGGCAAATTGATTCAAATCTAGCGCCACAACCTTATCAAGGTCCGGTACGCCACATTCTAAAAGTATTTTCTGTCTCCATAATACTGGAGAAAGTGAGGGAATTTGATTAACACGTCCAACCGTACTTAAAAAAGCTATGCAGCTCAATAGTTTTAAAGTTTTCTTCATTTTCCCCTCTTTCAATGGATTGCTTGAGGTAACAATCCCACATGAGTATGGGAATACATAAATATGGGAATTGTTTTCATCAGCAGTAAAATTTAAGGATAGCATTCATATTGTTCCGGATGCTTTTTACAAAAAGGGCTGTTTAAGCGCCTCTTAACACTTGGCTGTAGGAAGACAACGCCAGGACGACAATTGGGAAGGTTGTCTTCTTTAAAAGTATAACACCACCCCCCCCTCAACTCTATTTTTATTGCGAAAACCTGATTGAACCATGCAAGCATCAATGGCGACCATGTCATTAGGAGTGAGCTTTTGAGTCTCTGGATCAACATCATAAGGGGTTGGTATACCACATTCTAACAATGCTTTTCCTACCTCCGTAAAATCTGCTCCTGGTTTCTTCCACATAGCTATGTACCCTGGAGCAGGCTTACCTAAATTACATGCAGTCATGCTTAACAGAATTAGCCCACTTAATAGTTTTAAAATTTGTTTCATTTTTTACTCCTTGATTTACTTACATCAATTTGTATACTGTGAGGCATCCCATAATCGCTTTGACACTCTTTACTTGCATAACCATAACACGCATGGACATTGGGATAGCTTGTCATCATTTTCCATGCCTCTTTCCACCAATTACTGCCAGAGGGAACCTTGTAGAAAGTACTTGGATTGCCACCAATCCCAACACCAACAAAGTCATCTACATGATTTTCCAACTTAATAGAGGTTTGTTCGCCATCACTCAAATAAGATAACAGACCGGCTGTAGCCCAAGCATTAGCCGCTGGACCAACAAATTTGATTGTTGTGTTTTTAGCTATTCCATGCACGCCTTCTTGTTTTAAAGAATTCATCATATTCAAGTTTATCAAACTGCCACGACTATGGGCATCAAAATGCAATCCTGTGTTCCCATAGCGAGACATCAGATCTTTTGCTTCTTGTGTGGAATTGGTCAGACCCCCAAAATTATTTTCCAGAAACTTCTGATAGCCTGCTACCAGAAATTCTGAAATGGCAGAATCGGCTTGGGGGAACACAACAAAATAAAGTGGTTCATTTTTATCCTTGGCATGTTGCTCTGCATAAACAGCAGCTTCATAGGGTGGCGTAAAGATGCCATTAAAGGAGACATGCACCCTGCCATCAGCCCCTTCTTGTAAATGTTGCTTGTTGAAGGAACAATCCCGTACAAACATGAGAACACATGGAGGTGGAGATTGTTTCCATCAACAGCAAAACTTAAGGTTTACATTCAGGTGCGTTTTTATACTTTTTACAAAACGGGCTGTTTAAGCGCTTTTTGACACTTCGCTGTGGGATGACAGCGCCTGGACGACAAATCGGCAAGTTTTCAGCTTTATGATTTTCACACATAGTCCCCCCCCACTTTATCACGGAAACCTGCTTGAATCATGCATGCTTCAATGGTTCCTATTGCATTGTTACTTAGCTTGCTGCTTTCTGGATCGCGATCATAAGGAGTTGGCATGCCACATTCTAACAAGGCTTTTCCTATCTCTGTAAAATCTTCACCCTGCTTCTCCCACACACTTAAATACCCTCCAGGAGGTTTATTAAATTGGCATCCAGTTATGATCAACAAAGTTATTGTGCTTAATAATTTTAGAATTTGTTTCATTTTTTACTCCATAATCTAATTCAAGGTTTTTGTTCTAGATGAGATGAGCCGTAAAGTATCCTACACTTATTTCCCGCATCTCCAAGACAAGTATAGACACTGTTGGGATTTGTGAACATTTTCCATGCTTCATTACAAGCGTTACTGCCAGCAGGTGCTGTCTCGTAAGTATAGCCATTGCCGCCAATCCATCGGCTTACAAAGTCATATTTATGTCCATCACAAGCAATGTTTAAGGTTCGCACTCAGGTGCAGTTTTATATTTTTGACAATAAGCACTCTTTAAACGTCTCTCAACACTTCGCTTTGGAATGACAGTACCTGGCACACAAATGGGAAGATCTTCGGCATTATAATTTCTACACCGATCTCTCCAATCCCATCCTAATTTACTATGAAAGCCTGCTTGGCTTAAGCATGCATAAATAGATGTATTCGCATTTATGCTTAACTCTCTATTATCTATCATATAAGCGTCATGAGGATTTAGCATTCCACATTCTAAAAGTACTTTTTTAATCTCAACCTTATCTGCTCCTAGCTTCTCTAATGCATCCAGAGCCTGATGAGGACCTGGAGCACATCCAGCTATAATAAGCAAAACTAATCCACTCAATAACTTTAAAGTTGTTTTCACTTTTCCTCTCCTTCAATGATCTTTTACGAAGTGCTTATAAGCTGTATAAGCTTGTTGATGTTTTTATGTTCCTCCGTCCATACCAATTTGAAAACACGTTGAATGCCGAGACAATCGAACCATACGCTTAGTGCAAAAAATAAAAAGAACTGAGCATTACTCTTAATCATACCAACATCAAGAAACTACGGTAGACATTCAGGTTTGTTTCTATTTATTTTACAATGGGGACTGTTTAAACGTTTCTTAACACTTCTTTGAGGAATGACAGCACCTGGACGACAAATCGGAAAACGAGCATCAAAAAACTCACACGAACTCAAATATCCGGATTTATACCTAAAACCTGCTTGAACCATGCAAGCTTCAATTAATGCGTTCGCATTTCCATCTAACTTCCTGTTGTATTCATCATGAGAATAAGGGGTTGGCATGCCACATTCTAACAGCGCCTTCCCTATATCAATTGTATCGGCACTAGGCTTATCCCATAATTCCCAAGCTGATAAAGGAACCTTAGCTTTATACTCACATCCTGCGACAATAAGCAAAGCTATACAGCTTAATAGTTTTAAAGTTTTCTTCATTCTTCCCCTCTTTTAATGGATTTCGTTACTATAAAAAATGCCTAAGCCTGTTAATCTTTTATCCAACATGTAGGACTGAGTTGAGATAATGTGTTGATGGAAAAATCCCGCACAATTATGGGAACACATGAAAGTGGGGATTGTTTCCATCACAAGCAATATTTAAGGTTTGCACTCAAGTGCATTTTTATATTTTTTACAAAACGGGCTGTTTAAGCGCCTCTTGACACTTCTCTGGGGTATGACAGTACCAGGACGACAAATCGGCAAGTTTTCGGCTTTATAAGTATAACACCACCCTCCCTCATGTTCATTTTCATAATGGAATCCTGATTGAACCATGCATGCATGAATTGTTGCTATTGCATTAATGCTTAGCTTTCTGTTTTCTGGAAAGACATCATAAGGGGTTGGCATACCACATTCTAACAAAGCTTTTCCTACCTCCGTAAAATCTGCTCCTGGTTTCTTCCACGCTGCCACCTCTCCTAGAGGTGGCTTATTAAACTGACATCCTGCAATACCTAACAAAGTTACAGCACCTAATAGCTTTAGAATTTGTTTCATTTTTTACTCCTTGATTTCTTTAAAGGAAATTGTTCTAGATGAGATGAGCCATAATCATATCTACATTTATCACTCGCATTTCCAAGACAAGTATGAACACTGTTGGGATTTGTGAACATTTTCCATGCTTCATTCCAAGCGTTACTGCCAGCAGGTGCTGTGTCGTAAGTATAGCCATTACCACCAATCCATCGGCTTACAAAGTCATATTTATGCCCATCAAAACCAACAGTGGTTTGTTTGCCATCACTCACATAACCTAACAGACCGGCTGCAACCAAAGCATTAAAGGCTGGCCCATAGAGATTGATATTCATGTTTTCGTTGGCTATTCCATGCACGCCTTCTTGTTTGAAAGAATTCAGCATATTCCCCAATGTCATGCCACCGCGGCTATGGCCGTAAAGCTTTAACCCTGTAAGACCATAGCCATACACCAAATCTTTTGCTTCTTGTGTGGAATTGGTCAGACCCCAAAAGTTATTTTCAAAAAACTTCTGGTAGCCTGCTACCAGAAGTTCTGAGATGGCAGAATCGGCTTGGGGAAACACAACAAAATAAAGCGGTGCATTTTTATCCTTGGCATGTTGCTCTGCATAAACAGCGGCTTCATAGGGTGGGATAAAGATGCCGTTAAAGGAGACATGGACCTTACCATCAGCCCCTTCCTGCAAATGCTGCTTTTCTTCATCCGTTAAATAATGAAACTGAGGTATTGGTTGTCCACGAGCGTCTTTTATAGGTACCCCATTTTCATCTGTTTTGTAGATTACATTGCCCTGTTCATCACGGTCGACCACAGCGAGAGGATGTTCTTTAATAAACATGGTTTTATAGGAGTCATCGCTGTATTTAAACCCTTCCTCCAGCAATTGTGTGGCCATTTCACGGTTTTCGTGGACGATTTGTTCCAGCTTGCCTACATCGAGCTGTTGGACACCCTTATGGGCATTGACAGTATCGCGATTAAGAGAAGTAATGGCTTGTTCGCCATTTTGCCCTGTCAGTGCTATTTGCCCTGCTTCATCGGTGAGCACAATGGTGCTATCGCTGATATCCGATTTGGTATAGCCTTCCTCAGAATCTTTAGCTTTGGAATGATCTAAGATATTTTTGGCAATGTTTTTTACAACGCCATATTTGCCTTGATGCATCGGGCCCCCCGCTGAAATGCTATAGCCTTTGCTGCTGGCTTGAGCTTCAGCACTGTTGATGATATCACTGGTTGTAATGGTTCCGGTGGTCAGTTTGTTTTTGTCTGCCGGTGCGCTGCTGTCAATAATGCCCCCGGTCAGCGTTGTTTTGTCTTTAACGTTGATCTCAAAACCGCCAGCACCGGCTTTGATGCCTGATTGCTCCACAACATTGTGATAATTGCTAGAGGATTTATCCTTATTCAAGGCAATATTGGTTGAAGCTTTATCGTCCTTTTTTCCACCATTATAACCAATAGAAAAAGAGTTTTGCTTGCTGGTGCTTTTTCCCCTATCGCTCTGGCTGGTAATGGTGAAATCACCCCCAACACCCATCTCTACACGATTTCCAGAAAGGACTGCCCCATTCAGTGTGGTGTTTTTTCCACTGTTGGTATGAACCGTGCCGGTGCCCACAACATGGCTGTTCTTGTGCTGTACTTCCTCACTAGAGCCCTTGCCTTTCCCAAAAGAAGCATTGCCCATCCAGCCATGACCACTGGTGCCATGAGTGTAGCCAACATTCATGGAAGCACTTTGCGAATGATTTTGTGTGCTTTGCGTGTTTTGTGCACTTTCAAGCGTGATATCTTGGCCTGCGCTCAAATTAATGTTCCCGCTCTGTTCATCATTAATCAGAGGGTTTGTGCCAGCAACTATATCCACCCCTTCACCATAGATGTTGCCCTCATGAGCGTTTATGTTAATAGCATGCCCCCCTACTATGTGATCTGTGACCGCAGTGGACGTTTGAGACGATGCTTCTGCCTTATTCGACTGAAAGCCTGCCGTAATGCTGGCTGAGACATCAAGAGCATTACGAATGTCTTTTTGGGTTGCTCCACCTTTTATCCCACTGTAGAAACCTTTGCCTTTATTATAGAGACCATAGCCTTTCAAGCCACCAATTAAACCATTGCCGATTTTATGTTTTGTATCCCCATGACCAAAACGTGTGCCTGCATCCTTCACGTCTTGTATATCACCTAATATCCCTACATTGAAAGAACCTGTCACACCAGCAAAAAACTTTTCATGTTTTTCCTTCACATTAGAGGTATCATCAGCTGCTGAAAGCTTCACGTTATTGCCTGCATCAATATTCACATCATGCTCTGTCGAAACATTTGTCGCTTGTAAATTTGCATCATTGCCGGCTTTAAAATTCGTATCATTGCCTGCGTGGAAATTGGATGATGTATTGGTCTTTTCCCATTGCTCGCCTTTGTCCTTGCCGCCTGCAACACCAACCCCAACAGAAACACCGGTGTGGCTTTTGCCAAACTGAATGCCAAAGCCTGAGCGTTCTTCTTTTGAGTTTGTGCTATAGCTATTCTGCCACGGTAAAACATTCATATCATGGGCTACTGAAACATTAATATTTTCCTGTGCAGTAAAGTCAGAGCCCACGATATCCACATCTTCTTTTTTAGCGGTAATGGTGATATTTTTTCCATTGAATGAAGAGCCTTGATGTTCAAAACTTTCCTCATTCTTTGTCTTTCCCTCACTGCTATAGATTGAAGCAAAGCCCTTGCCTGACCCCACACCAAAACTCGTTTTATGGATTTCTGAATGGCCCTTATGATGGTCTGTCATGCCATCAACCGTCACACTTTTTCCGCTCACATTGATGTCTTCATTGGCAATCATATGAGAAGCCGTAATCGTGGCTTCTTTTTCGGCATTCAACACAATATTGCCCGTTGCCCCAAGAATAGAGGAAACCGTTGTGGTATGGGATTCAGCCTTATCGGAAGATTTGCTACTCAAAAAGCCACTTTTCGACGATTGTGCTTGTTGATCATAGTTTTCTTGCACACCTTTGATGGTAATCTTTTCCCCAGCGTGAATCGTAATATCCGCTTGTTTCTGATCTCGCGTTTCCCCCGCCTTGCCGGCTGTGAGTATCGAAGCGTCAACTTCCATGTTGTGTCCTGAATCAATGGCAACACCTTTGCCCCCCGATACAAGTGAACCGGAAACTTGGGTAGCATCAATCTTGCTATGCTCAGATTTGCTGCTGCTAAATACTCCACCCTTTTTATGGTATGACATCTCATAATTTAGACTATTTTCTGCATTGTTGATCAGAACATCGTGGCTGGCTTTCAGCCCCACTTTGCCATCCGCTGTAACGGAACTGCCTGTGATAGATAAATCATGGGGGTTGCCATCTTGCCCTGCTACAGCGGTGATATCCCCGCCAGCATTGATGGAAGAGCCAACGGCAATGGACATAGAACTGTCAACTTTCGTATTTTTATTTTGAAAATGTATATCCCTTTCATCTTTTTTCACCCCTATTGTGATCTCCCCTTGGGCACCAAGAGCAACATTGCCTTTCGCATCTATACTGGACGCAGAAACATGGATATCTTTTCCGGATATAACCATGGTATCTTTGCCAGAACTTAAATGAGAGCCATTGTGCACCGCAACATGGGAGTTTTGATCTCTCCGATGCTGATTTGCACTGTTGCGTGTAGCATCAATCGACACATTTTCTTTTGCTTGTAAGTGCAAATCATCATGAGCTTGAACTTCAGAGCTTAAAATATTCAAATCTTTTCCAGAGGAAAGTGTTGTTGAACCACCTAAATGCATTTCCGATTGATGATGCATTGTCGCATCACCCTGTGCATCATAATGATGTGTGGCTGCGGACCCTATGGTCAAGTTTCCTTGTTCTGTCGACATGGCAAGATCACCCCCTGTGGTAACCTTTACCCCTGAGGTTGTGATATCTTGTTTGGCTATCACGGCTGCATTGCCCCCAGCAGACAAGGCATTGGTGTTTAACACTGTCTCCACACCGTCAACGCTTGTGCGCCCTGCCTCCAAACGAATATTGTTCTCTGCAAGCAAAACGGCATCATTTCCGGCGGCAAAATGCCCCCCTTGACCCCAAATATTCTCACCCTTTACAGATAAATTATGGGTAGCACTGATCCGCCCTGAATTGACCAGATCTTTGCTGGTTATATTGACATCATCACCCATCATCAAAGCCCCAGCAGAAACAAAGGAAGCTCTGTCTTTTTCTGGAATGTAAAGCACCGGTGCATAAACATCCATGCCTTTGACTTGTTGACGGACATAAATCACCATCGGGGCTTCTAAGCTTGCCAATTGTTCTTCACTTAAAGGCTCACCAAAGGGGAGATTGTGGGCTTTGGCATAATCTGCCCCTCTATCCAGCAAGGTTTTAACTTGTTCAATCGAATCTTTTCCTGGAATAAACGAGCCTTTGCTTAAACCTTGTCCCACAAGATCACGCATTTGTTTTTCAATCAGTTGCTTTTCAAAATAAGCATCCCCTAAGAAAAAAATCTCCCGATCTGGCTTATAACCAATTCTATTTAAAAAATAGGCTGAACCATAAAACTTACCAACATCAAGAAAGTCTGCTCTGGTTTCATAAATAAAATTCTGTTGAGGCAAAGTCCCCCCAACACCGCCCGATTGGGGCTTTGGCAAAGGGAGCCCATCAGAAAGATCCCCCGCCCCATTGATGTCCACTTTGGGTGTAAAGAGCACCCCTCCTGCAGTCAAACCATTCAATGCCTCCAGCGGATTGCCCGAAACCGCCTTGGCTTCAAAATGCGCCTCCCCCGTAATGGCCCCTTCAACCGCCGTGTTGTTGAGTTTATCGACCTTCAGATTCAACGTGCCTCCTGCCTGAACAAGACCAGAAACCGTATCGAGAACTTCTGAGCCAGTTTGGCGATTCTTGCCATTGGCTATGTCGAGACTCGTATTGCGGCTGTCATCAGCGTTATAGGCATAACAATAAGCATCTGTATTGGCATGACAATGCATAAAGGTATTTTTATAAGCGGTCATCCCTACATTGGTCAGCACATTCGCATGGATATCCGCATTGCCCCCTGCTTCTATAATGCTGTAGTTATTCTCAATATCATCAGCGTTAATAATAAGATTGCCGTGAGATTGAATCATCCCTTGAGCCGCCGGTTTATGCGAAAACCCTTGCGTCACAGTCTCCTCGCTCATGTGGGAAGAACCATTCCATTTATATGTTTGCATATGATCTCGAGCATGCGCCCATCCTTTTACCCAAGTAAAAGCCTTATAAACTGTTCCATCTTGCAAAGTTGCTTTGCCGTATGATCCTTCCTTATTGCCAAAAAGTACTTCGTCCAAACTAAATAATGTATGCTCGATGTTAACACCGAGAAATGATTCTGGCTCTTCAATGTGTCCTTTTCCCCAAAGATTATACTTTGTATTATGATATAATAATCCATCTCTGCTCCAACGAAGCTCTTCCGGTCTTTGAAATGAAATGATCCTATATTCCTCTTTATCCTCCTTTTCAGGCTTGCTATCGGCTTCATTTTTCAACGTTTTGGTTTGGATCAATAAGTTTCCACCGGCTTGAATCAAGCCTGCTTTATTAACAAGGGAAAGGCTCTTTCCTGTGCCATCTGCATTGGTAAAAAATAAATCACCTTCTGCCATAATGGCACCAAAATCATTCAACAAAGTCCCATCAACTTTTAAAGCCCCATTCCCACCAGTATAGATCAGACCCGTTTTGTTGTTGGTCGCATTCCCTGTCACACTAAAGACTAAATTCTGCCCCGCTGCCAATTGACCGCTATTGCCTAACTTTCCTGTTTTGATGATAAAATCTTTCGCCGCTAAAACGGATGTCTCTTTATCAGCCATAACCCCTGGAGCGACAAAAAGAATATCGCCCGTTCCCCCTTCATCGGTAATGGCTTGTAGCCGTGCATGATGAATATCAAGGGCATGGGTGCTGTTAAAATCTAAACCACCATACGTTAATTCGCTCCCCGAAACATCAATATGATCCGCAATTAAATACAGCGTTTGAGGCGTATAAATATGAGAACGATTATTGCTTAAATCCAGTGTCGGTGCTGTCAACCTCACATCCCCCAGAACAGACAGCACATTCTCAACACTGATCCCGCCTGAAACGGATGTTAATGTCGCTGTGCCGTACCCTATGATCTGATCATAATAAATATCGTTGCCAGCAAAAAGTTCAATATTTTCACCACTGATAATATGTCCAACCTTTATACCTTTTTCAGCTGTGATCGAAAGAGAACCTTTATCATAAAAAACAAGATCACCGGAAGGATTCGAAGGGCTTGCTTCAGAGGCAACAAAATCAAAACCTGTCATCAGAGTGCCAGCATCAAGGCTGCCTACCTTCAAAACAGCATCCCCACCTGTCATCAGCGAAGAAAAGTCAACCACCCCGCCACGGATATCAGCTTTTTCATAAGCAATCAGTTGTCCAAAATGAACCCCAGCATTGGGTTGTGTATGAAGAGCTACATCGTGGTGTGAGAGAAGAGATTGAGAAACAAGTATCCCCTTATGAGAGCCTAAAGTAATATCTCCAGCGCCATAAATATTTTCTGCGGCAATACCCCCACTTACACTTTGAAGATCCACATCCCCTTGGCTGCCCAAAACAAGATTTCCGGTAGCTTGGGTCGCTGCCATATCAACCCCACCGGCTAAAAAATGCCCTTGTATATCCCCACCAGCATGTGCATTTAAATTACCCCCTGCCAAAACAGTGCCACCAATGGTCAAATCACCACCTGTTTCAAACGCCATATCAGCCCTTGCCCCTAGACCAGAGACATTAATAGCATGGCGCGCAGACAACTTCATATTGCCTCCAGAGGTCGCTTGTCCGGCAATGGTTAAAAGCCCTTCCCCCGCTTCTGCTGTAAAATGACCCTCAGCTCCAACAGTTTCTAACGTCATATCCTTGTGAGCCGCAATATCAATATTCTTTTTGGAGCTGATGTGCTTTGCCAACACACTCTGGCTTTTCGATTTAAGGACAACACCCCCGTGACCAAAAGCACTTTGTAGGGAAATTTTTCCATCAGCCGAAAGATGCAATTGCCCAGCATTGGCCGCCATATCATGGCGCATGCAAACCCCAACACCTTTTTCGGTTGCCACAAGTTTAATCTGATCCGCCTGGAGTGCCCCCAAAGCAGACCCATCTATCGCATATTCTGGTTTACCAGTAATATCGGTCAGCTCCTTCATCTGGCGAGAAGCATAGTCATAACTTCCCGTTCCAGCAAAAACCCCAATATCCTTTCCCGCAACAAGACCTTCAAAATGCACCGTACGAGAAACAATATCAACGATATCAACAGCCCTTTGGCCTGAGAAAAAATTAGCCCCGTGTGGACCAAAAGTGAGGGCTCCACCTCTGATCACAAAACCTTTCAGAAAACCAGAAGCATCAATTTCTGGAACACCGGTGGTTAATGTCGCATGGGGCGTATTGATAAACCCACAACCATCACAAGTTATTCCATTGGGATTGGCTATAATCACATCTGCGGGGCGCCCAAAAACCTCTCCTGGACCATTCAAAGCACTGCGTTTGCTACTAGTTACTTCATTTAAAATCACCTTCGCTGAACCCATCACACGCAAATGGGGATTGCCCGGCATAATGCCCCCCAATTGTGATTGCCCTACTTCCTGCGCATGATTGTTCCAAATAACCCCGGAATGACCAATATTAAAATCATTATATTTATTGTGCGATAAACCACTGCCATTGGGGGTTACAATATCTATGGAAGAAACCCCATTGGGCGCTGCCACTATATCAGGGCGATGGGCGGCACTCGCGTTAGCATCAACTGCAATTTGCGCCTGTAAAGCTGAAGGGGCTAACAAACAAGAAAAACTAAGCCCTCCAAATAAAACCTTTTTGAGCATCGTACTAGAGACTAAAACACCGAATAAAGCGGCTCTTTGTTCTCTCTTCTCATATCTCATGCTGTACTCCCCATCGCTATCCTTAAAGATCCATTGTTAATGTCATTAAAAACGTGTCTGACTTTTTATGCTTGACTGTGCTCCAGAAAATACTGGAATAACTGGCATCAAGAGAAATCATGCCCCCCGAAAGCTTGACACCCGCGCTCCAACCTGCAAGCTGCTCATTGGTAAAACCATACAAAGGTTGTGCAAAAACACGACCATAATCCAAACCAACATAGGGGCGAAGTTCTCCAAAAACCTTTTTGAGCGTCGCGTTGTTGCGCCATGGAATAGTGCGCAGCATCAAATCATTACGGATAAAAAAGCCGTTATTGCCAAAAACCAAACTTTCACGCGTACCACGAACATTGGAAGCGCTCCCCAAAGATATCTGCTCTGCAGCTAATAAATTATGCGGTGAATATTGCCCACTGAAAAGATTGCTTAAGACAAAATTCCACCCACTCACCTCAAAGGGTGTCATGATATTGAGAGTCCCAGTAAATTTGGCAAATCGAGGCTCCGCATCCCCTGCTCCTGGAGCATGTTTTTTAACCGAATGAAAAAGCGGAAGTCCTTGCAAATAACTGATATCAAAGGTCCAAGTCCCCCCTAACAACTGACGAGAATGCGAAATCCCAAAATTGGCAACACTATATTGACGACTCCCCACTTCAATCTTATTGCCAAGAAGGTAGTTGTTGGTTCTTCTATAAGAAAGACCTAAATTCAAAGTCGTCAGAGAAACACTATTGCGGTGGAGTACCCTGCTTGTACTGGCGTGTAACTCACTGGAATCCCCCGTCGTTTCAATATCTGAAAAATTACCCTTGATAATGCTTTGATAATTATAAGCATAGCCATTTAAACCAAAGGTCCAATAACCATAGGGGATACTCACACTTGCTGAAATGTTATTACTATGACCCTCTTGCTGGCTCCCGCCCCAATAATCCGTTTGACTACGTTGATAGCTAAAATCCCATGCATCATTGAGACCTAAAATATTTTCTAACTTTAAGCCTGCACTATAACGGGCATAACCCGTGGAGGATTGTCCTAAATTATCATGGGAAACACTAACCTTGAAAGCTTTATCCGGTTGATTGTTAATATTGACAATGGTGCTCCCCTCTTCACGACCTGGTAGAAGCTCACTTTGAGCATGTGCTGAAAAAAGCCTGTTGATTTGATCAAGCCCCTGCTCAATATCGCGCATGTTGAGAATATGCCCTTCCAAACCCGGAAAAGCACTCCATACAACATGATTATGAGGAGAAGCCGGTAAACCATTGTAATAAATCTCTGACAGTTTGCCCTCAATAACAGCAAGCTTTAATGTCTTACTGCTTTTTATATCTTGATCGGGGATATAAAAACGCGCTGTGACATAGCCTTGATCCAAATAGATTTTGGTTAACCGCTTGATTAAAAGCTGAATATCGACAAGACCTATACATCTTCCAACATAAGGTTCTGTGACCGCTGCTATAGCACGCTTTTTGATGTGATAAACCCCATCAACAATAATATCATGAATTGCAAAACAGTACCCACTGCCCCAAAGTGCTCCCTGTTTTTCGTCAGCAGGCGTTGGAATGCCTTTGGGCGTTAAGGCACGTAAATTCTTAATTCTCTCTAATTGCTGCTTCTCAGATTGTTGGCGAGAAAAATTATCTGCTGGAGAATGAAAAATAGCCGATGACTGCGCATAAACAGTGACGCCTCTAAACATGCCAAAAAACACGAAAATAGCAAGAAAAAGTCTTAAAAAACACTCTCGACGTAAAAAGATAAATAACACGATAGATTTTCCCCCCGCTTTTGTCATTTATGAAGCATTATATCGCTTCATAAACTCTTGAGAATACCACTCAAAACACTCATTATTCTATGACGATTTCTAACAACAGAGCACATCGCTGCGTCCAAATAAAAATGCACTAAAATCCTGATTTTTATTTCTGAAGACCTCTCCCCGCACACATATATGGAAAAGTCTTTAACCAAAACTATTTAACAAGTCAATGTTCACAATGCCTCAATATCCCCAGTCAAGAAGCACACAAAACTCTTTTAAAGAGTATTAAGCAACCGTTCTCCAAAGAAAATGATCTGAATGACCTTATAAAAAGAGTTTAGTCAGTTCACTCTAGCCCCTATAGCATTTTTTTTAAATGAGAGGAAATAGAAAACATTATATTTCAATACGTTAGTATTTTAATGATACAACCCTTATTAAGATATAACCCATAAATTCAACTCATAATATATATGTGTCAGTTATCTGTCAGTAAATTGAACTGACACAAATACCCTTTTCAATGCTTTATAAAACTTATCAAAATAATCATTATGATATTTTAAGCGCCCATAGTGAATTTGTCTTGATTAACACATCAAATGAATAGCAAATTTCACTATTTTGCTGATCTGATCTTTCTCATAGGCTGTTGATAAGTATCCTTTTAAAACCTCTTTTGAAAAAATTATCGGCTTTTTTAGCAGTTTTTCCCCATTTTTATCGATATTTGTTTTAAACGCATTTAATTGAATTCGTTTTGATTCTTTTGATGGTTATTGATCATCTTATAAGACAAGGGATTTTTATTGTAATATGCTGCAATCTGTTAAGTCTGATAATAAACACGTCACGCTACGCTCTCTGTTGGACTATTATCGTCAACGAGCAAAATCACCCCGTGAATTGGGAACCCTTTTTGAAAATCTTGTGAAGGATTATCTGTCTGAGGACCCTCTTCAAAAGCAAGAATACGAAAAGGTTCAAACTTATTTGGAATGGGCTCAAGAGCATGATGAAGATGGGCGTGATATTGGCATTGATCTGGTCGCTACAATCCGTGATGACGGCGGCTATGCGGCTATTCAATGTAAATGCTATGATGCTTCTCACATCATTAAAAAAGAAGATATTGATAGTTTTATCGCTGCCTCTGGGAAGAAAATATTCACACGTCGCATATTGGTTGATAGCACTGAAAGCAATTGGAGTGATAATGCGAACAACACATGTGATGGTCAAGAAGTTCGTATTCAACAGATTAATCTGTTTGATTTAGAAAACAGCCAAATTGATTGGGGGGCTTATAAAGAAAGAGGACAAGCCGTCCTTAAAGAGCAACCGAAAAAAAAGCTTTTAGATCATCAAAAAGAAGCTCTTGAGAAAGTCTGTGAAGGTTTACAAGAAGCAGACCGTGGCAAGCTTATTATGGCATGTGGGACGGGCAAGACTTTCACAAGCCTTAAGATAGCAGAGACCATGGCGGGAAAAGGCAAGCGTGTGTTGTTTTTAGTCCCTTCTCTTGCTTTGATGTCACAAACAATCCGTGAATGGACCCTTGATACAGAAATTCCTTTACGTTCTTTTGCGGTGTGTTCGGATACACAAGTAGGAAAACGTCGTAAAGGGAAACATGATGATGAATCTGGTCTCGATGCTTCTGATCTTGTTTTACCCGCTACCACGGATTCACAAGAGCTTGCACGTAAAGCCAATAAAACCTCTCTTGATGTGATGACAGTCATCTTTTCAACCTATCATTCCATTCAAGTGATTTCGGATGCACAAAAGGATTATGGGTTACCCGAGTTTGATCTGATTATTTGCGATGAAGCTCATAGGACGACGGGGGTTGTATTGGGAACAGACAAGCATGAATCTGAATTTATCAAGGTTCATGACAACAGCATCATTGGCGGCAAAAAACGTCTATATATGACAGCAACGCCTAAGATCTTTGCTGACAATGCTAAAAAACAAGCTCATGAAATGAATGGCATTCTGGCGTCTATGGATGATGAAGCGCTTTATGGAAAAGAGCTTTACACCTATACATTCTCAAAAGCCGTCCAGAATGAACTCTTAGTTCCTTATAAGATTATTATCTTGGGTGTTGATGAGGGGGAAATCAGTGAATCCATTCAACATCTGATGACCGATGAGAATTATGAACTTATCCTTGATGATAAGACTAAGATTATAGGCTGTTATCAAGCTCTGAGTAAAATAGATTTGAAAGTTGATTTGAGTGATGACCCCAAGCCTATGCGGCGGGCTTTGGCTTTTTGTAAAGATATTAAGACCTCTGAACGTATCCGTGATACATTTAACTCTCAAGAAATCCAGAAAGAATTGTCTAATCTTCATAAGCTCTATAAAGAAACGCCGCCTCTTCAGTGTACCTTTGCGCATATTGATGGAACACAAAGTGCCAAGAAACGTAACGAAGCTCTTGATTGGTTAAAGGAAGATGCGGGGGAGCATACGTGTCGTGTGTTGACCAATGTGCGTTGTTTGTCTGAAGGTGTTGATGTTCCTGCTCTTGATGCGATTATGTTTTTACACCCGCGCAAAAGCCAAGTGGATGTGATACAGGCGGTGGGGCGTATCATGCGTCGTTCCAAGGGCAAGAAGAGAGGTTATATCATTTTACCCGTTGGGGTACCTGCTGGGGTTTCTGCTGAAGAGGTTTTAAAATACAACAAGAGATACAGTGTTGTCTGGCAAGTGATCAATGCGTTGCTTTCCCATGATGAGAACTTTGAAGTAACCCTTAACCAGATGATTTTAGGTCAAGATGTTAGTCATACTTTAGAGATTGCTGCCTTAAAGAGTATGACGACGGTTGAAGATAAACTCCATGTTTATGAGAAACCAGAAAGCACGGGTCTTGATATTGGAAAAGCAGCCTATGAACCACAAAAATACATTCATAGCGTAACAGGAAGATTACCCTTTTATAAAGAGTTTCCTAATGCCCTTAAAACTCTTCTGGCTAAGAAATTTACCCTTGCGGATTATTGGGGCATCTGGGCTGGCAATGTTGCTGAGATTGCGCAAAATTATATCAATCATCTTAAAGATATCCTATCCGATGAAACCAGTGAAGCCTATCATGCTTTTGAGAGCTTTCATAAAGAACTAAAAAACAACTTAAACAGCGACATCAAACAAGAAGAAGCTCTAGAGATGTTAGGACAACATCTTGTAACGCGTCCCGTGTTTGAGGCCTTGTTTGATGGAAATGAATTTGTGCAAAACAATGCCATTTCACAAGCGATGGAAAAGATTTTAGCTGAATTGGATAAAACCAATATCAAGCAAGTCTCTAAAGAATTACAAGAGTTTTATGACAGCGTAAAATTCCGTGCCTCTGGAATTACAACCCCCCAAGCAAGACAGAACCTTATTATCAAGCTTTATGAAGATTTTTTTACCAAGGCATTTAAGAAAACCACGGATAGGCTTGGGATTGTTTATACCCCCGTTGAGGTTGTGGATTTTATCATTCACTCTGTTGATGATGTTTTACGCAATGAATTTGGTAAAAGTCTAGGATCACGGGGTGTTTCTATTCTCGACCCTTTTACAGGTACTGGAACCTTTATCACACGGTTGTTACAATCAAATCTCATCAAACCAGAAGATATGGAATATAAGTTCCGTCATGATATTCATGCTAATGAGATTGTCTTGCTCGCCTATTACATAGCCGCGATTAACATTGAATCGACCTATCATAGTCTTATGAAAGGTGATTATATCCCATTCAAGCATATTGGTTTAACCGATACGTTTCGAATGCTTGAAGAGAAAGATCTTATGGAAGGTATACTCAAAGAAAACAGTGAATATTTAGAACATCAAAAGAAACTGGATATCAAAGTTATTTTTGGTAACCCTCCTTATTCCATAGGACAAAAAAGTGAAAATGATAATAATGCTAATATAACCTATATTGCACTTGATACAAGAATTCGTAATACATATGCATCAAGATCTCAAGCAACACTAAAAAGAAATCTGTATGATAGTTATATCCGTGCTATCCGCTGGGCAAGTGACCGTATAAAAGACCGTGGTGTTATTGGTTTTGTTACAAATGCAAGTTTTGTAGATGCAAACGCTATGGCTGGCTTACGAAAATGCCTCGTTGAGGAATTTAGCAGCCTTTATATTTTCCATTTACGGGGGAATGCACGAACGTCTGGAGAGCAGCGTAAAAAAGAAAGTGGGGGAATTTTTGGTGAGGGATCTCGAGCCCCTATAGCTATTTCCATTCTTGTAAAAAATCCAGAATCTGAACAACGTGGCAAGATATATTTCCGTGATATTGGAGATTATCTTAAAAGAGAAGAAAAACTTACGATAATTGAATCCCTTGGAAGCATTGATGGCATCACACGGAGTGAACAAGGTTGGAAAATAATTACACCAGATAAGCACGGTGATTGGATCAATCAACGTGATGAAAGTTTCAAATCATTTTTAGTGTTAGGTGATAAAAAGGTTGGTAATAAAAAGCTTTTTGATACTTTTTCTTGTGGTATTGTAACAAGTCGCGATGCATGGGTTTATAACTCAAGCCGTGAAGCTTTAGCGAAAAATATGAAATCTATGATCACTTTTTATAATAGTGAAGTGGAGCGTTTTAATGATACTTATGCACATGCTGAACGTAAATCACGTGTAAAAGTTGTAAATGATTTCGTAAATTCAGATGTGAAAAAAATTAGTTGGAGTTTTAGTATTAAACAGCAATTAATTAGAGGAAAGGTTTTTGACTTTGAAGATACATGCCTTATGCAAAGTTCATATCGCCCTTTTACACAACAATGGCTCTATTATAATCATACCTTTAATGAAGCAATTTATCAAATGCCGCGTATATTCCCAATAGGGCAAGCGGTTGATAATAAGGTGATACAACTTACAAGTACAGGAGCAACAAAAGACTTTTCTGTCATCATGATTAAGAAAGTACCTGATTTTCATGCAATAGATACTAGCCAATGCTTTCCACTATATATTTATGAAGATGTTACAGCCTTAAAAGATAATAATCAGTCTTATTTATTTACGAATTCTATAGAGAAAAGCAAAAATACTGGTTTACAGAGGCGTGATGCCATTACTGATGAAGGACTAGACCATTTTAAAGCTACTTATCCGAATGAAAAAATTACTAAAGATGATCTATTCTATTATGTTTATGGGATTTTGCATTCGGAAGATTATCGTACCCGTTATGCTGATAATCTCTCTAAAGAATTGCCTCGTATCCCTTGTGTAAAAACTGCTGATGATTTTTGGAAATTTGTTACAGCAGGACGTGAATTGGGTCATTTGCACGTCAATTATGAAACTGTAGAACCTTATCCAGTCACATTTAAAAAAGGCAATCCAAAATTAACTGATATTCCTAATCCAGAAGAATTTTACTACGTTACAGAAATGAAATTCGCAAAAGTTAAGAATAGTAAGGAAAAGGATAAAACAACGGTTATTTATAATAGCAATATCATTATGACAGATATCCCTCTAGAGGCTTATAACTATATCGTCAATGGTAGACCTGCTCTTGAATGGGTTATGGGGCGTCAATGTGTAAAGACTGATAAAAAAAGTGGTATTGTGAATGATGCCAATCGCTATGCTGTTGAGACCATTGGCAACCCTGCTTACCCTCTAGAATTGTTTCAAAAGGTTATTACCGTAAGTTTAGAGACAATGAAAATCGTGAAAAAACTACCAAAATTAGAACTTAAAGAAACTGAATAAGCTTATTAAGGTATGCTCATATAATGGGTATGCTATCTTATAAGGGGTATAGAGTCTTATAATCATAATCTATACCTCTTTTATTAAGTTGATTAGATACAATCTTAAAAGGAGTGTTTATATGTGTTCTTCTAAAAAGAAATCATTTGCACTTTTAAACACCCTTATTTGTATTGCTTTAAGACTTTGAAGAAATCCACTCTTAAATAGAATACGCTTCTTTTGGATTACCTTTAAGAGATTATACCGTAATCTAAAGTGATAGCTTTATCCTTTTCAAAAGCTTTGTTTAAAGAGAGTTACATATATTCATTTTGCTTATAGGTTTTGAAGGTTCCTAACACTCTCAAAACACCTTCAAAATATATTATGAGTTGTATTTATAGCTTTATAATATCACTATAGGTTGTTATTTTTAAACTTAATAAAAATTAAGATATTGAAATATAATAACTTTTATTTTTGATTAAAAAATATATAGAAAGGGGGGGCTAAAAAGAACTGACAAGACTGACAGCACTGACAAAAGTCTATTAAAAGGGATTTTGCTCATCTCTATAATTAACAATCTCTCTTTAGATGTTTTCATAACAAGCTATAAATCACAATTATCCTATTTATAATCTCTCTTATGAAAATGAAAAATGATGCGGTGGCTATAAAGATTATAACAGCTATAAAGCACGCGTGAAAAAAGCAGGGTTTCATAATCATAATGCATTTTCATAATCACAATGCAAATGAAAGCATGATTATAAAGACAATCCCTATAAAAGGCTGTTAAGTTGCAAATGTGTTATAAAAAGAAATTAACAGAAATCTTTAAAACCATTTAGTAAAAAACAAGATAGGTTATAAAGTTAAAAATACGCATGATGAGAGCGTTTATAAATATTATAAATGTATAGATTCAAAAAATAACGCAATTGTTTAAGAAAGCACATAATATAGCTTTAAAAGCATATAATAAAAAAGAAGCAATTCATAATCATATGATAAATATTTATACACAATGCATTTAAAAAAATCATAAAAAATATCAAAAAATATAAAATATTATTTGACAATAAATACGTATTTTGTTATATAAATAATCAAGTGATTAACAAACACTTTCGTTAAGCGGATAGGTTACGAAACAACCTCTCTTATGCTTTTAAAATACTGGCTGTTTTTTATGTGTTAATTAGCATATAATGACTCTGTCGGGTGTGCTTACACCATACAATACCCTTATGGGAAAAGTGTAAGCAACGGACTTAACGCCGTGTTTGTTAGCACCCGATGCTTGTTAAGAGTGTCAATAACAAACAATTTTACGTTAAGGTTTTAATTATGACAAATATATCAAAAAACACCCCCGTTATTTCTAACATTTCAAATGAAACCGCTTCTATTAACAAACAAGAGCCTGCAAAAAATACGAATTTATTGATGATTGTGAATATATAGATGGTCATTTCTTAAAGCGAATTAGAGCTTTAAGAGATTTTGATGATGTCAAAAAAGGCGACCTCGGGGGGTATATTGAAAGTGAAGATAATCTCTCTCATGATGGCAATTGCTGGGTTTATGATAAAGCACGCGTTTTCCAAAATGCTAGGGTTTTTGAGAATGCTAAAGTAAAAAGCTTTTTTGTCGATGTTTATGGCAATGCTAAAATTTATGGCAATGCTATTTTTCAAGGCATGGCAATAAATGATTATTGTGAGGTTTATGGCAATGCTCATATTGAAAATGCCGTTATAATTGAAGGAAATGTTAAAATTTATGATAACGCCCGTGTAAGTGGGCATGCGCATATTTCTGATATGTCTGTTGTTTGTGATAATGCTCATGTCGGTGGCAATGCAAAAATAAGTGATGGTGCTTATATATGTGATTATTCTTATGTTATTGATGATGCCGTGGTTTGTGGTTCTTATGTATCAGGTTCTTCTTGTGTTCATAGCGCTGCCTCTTTAACTTCTGATGATCAAATTCATGATGAGGCAATTCCAAGATTTGGTAGTAAAGATGATTATTATCGTCATGAATATTATGATGATTATAGCTATGATGATGACAGCGCATATGAAAGTGACGCTGCTTAAATAAAGCACGGGCGCGGCGGGGGCGCCTGCTTTCTAACCAAATTCTTTCATTTTAAAAATTGAATCTTCTTTATAAAGGAATTGTGCTATGCAAAAAAAGTTTGCACTCACAAATGAGACACGTGTATTAAATAATCAAACTCTTTATCGTATTAAAGCATTAAGAGACTTTGCTGATGTTAAAGCCGGCTCTTTAGGTGGCTTTATTGCAAATGAAAGTAACCTCTCTCATGATGGCAATTGCTGGGTATATGATAAAGCTCTTGTTTTAAATACTGCCTATATTTATGAAAATGCAAAAGTTTCTAATAACGCTATTATCATGGGCTTTGTTTATGGCAATGCGCATGTTTGTGACCGCGCCCGCGTTTATGCAAATGCTCATGTTTATGACAATGCGCATCTTTCTTATAACGCTTGGGTTTATCAATATGCAAGGGTTTATGGGAATGCAAAATTGTCAGGAAGTGCTCGTATTCATAGCAATGCCGTGGTTTATGATCATGCTGTTGTGAGTGGCGCTGCAAAAATATATGGCAAGGTTTATGGTAATGCTAGCGTGGGGTCTCATACTGATGTTTATGGCTCTGTTTATGGGAATGCGAAAATCTCTGATTATATCGTGATTAGAGGCAAGGTCTATGGCAATGCAAGGATAAAAAGACATAGCGGTTTATGTTGGGTTCCCATAAATTGTGAGGTTTATGAAAGCGATCACGTTGTCAAGATTATTGAAAACAAAGCAGCATAAATAAAAGCAGCGGCGCGGCGGGGGCGCCCCCTCTTTAAAACATTTCATTTAAAAATTTAAATCTCTTTATAAAGGAATTGTGCTATGCAAAAAAAGTTTGCACTCACAAATGAGACACGTGTATTAAATAATCAAACTCTTTATCGTATTAAAGCATTAAGAGACTTTGCTGATGTTAAAGCCGGCTCTTTAGGTGGCTTTATTGAAAAGGAAGATAACCTCTCTCATGATGGTAATTGCTGGGTTTATGATGAGGCTCTTGTTTATGGCTATGCTCATGTTTCTGACAATGCAAAAGTAAGGCATTCTTCTCAAGTGCGGGGGCGTGTCTATGGCAATGCTGAGGTTTATGGCAAGGCTGTAATCACTCGATATGCAAAAATTTATGACCATGCTTGTGTCTATGACAGTGCTCATGTCGCAGGGAATGTTTATGGCAAAGCTCATGTGAGTGGTTGCGCCCGTATTTATAGCAATTCCCATATTTATAATCATGCGTGCGTTTCTCATGATGCTTTTGTTTATGATCATGCAAGGATCTATGGTCATTCAAAGGTTTCTGGGTCTGCTTGTATTTACAGCAGT
This sequence comes from Bartonella sp. B1098, assembly GCF_944896145.1. Taxonomy (NCBI): domain Bacteria; kingdom Pseudomonadati; phylum Pseudomonadota; class Alphaproteobacteria; order Hyphomicrobiales; family Bartonellaceae; genus Bartonella; species Bartonella sp. B1098. Next base: position 485,194 of record NZ_CALYLP010000002.1, read on the forward strand.
GCAAAAATTTATGGACAAGCTGCTATCAAAGGCTTTGCAAAGATTTATGGCAAGGTCTATGGCAATGCTATAGTGAGTGGTCGTGCCGCGGTTTATGGCTCTGTTTATGGGAATGCGAAAATCTCTGGTTATGTCAAGGTTTGGGGTCGTGCCTATGGAAGAGCAAAAATAGATACACAAAGTAAAATAAGATTGGTTCCCGATAATTATGAGGTCTATAAAAGCGATGAGGTTGTAAAGATTGAGAAATAAAACAAATAATAGTATGTGAGTGCCTTCTTTATGGCTATAAATGCATTATAAGCATTGTTTAAAACGTATCATAAAAGAGAGAATTCAAAAAGAAAGCCGTGCCAAATGATATGACGCGGCTTTCTAATTCTGATTCTAATGATTAAAAATTAATCACCCACAATGGAGTAATGCATGCCTATATACAAAACGTATTATATTGCAAGCGCTTTCTTGTTTTTATGAAAACTTATCAAAAGGAACATAAATGATGGGTATCATCTTGATAGCATTCATTTGAATGAGAAAAACTATAAACGCTTGTTATGGCTATCAAACGTATTAATAAAATGCCCTTTTCTTTAAAGAGATTCATTTGAAACGAAGCACATGATCAAAATGCTTCTTTAGAACGTTTTAAAATACTAAGCTCAAAATTGAGTTGAGTGAATTCAAATAACTGACATTCTAAAATAAAAACGTATTAAAATGCTTTGTAGGTTTATTAAGACAATCAAAAGAAAATGTGTATTAAGTGAGTGTCTATAACACCATTTACGAGCGTTAGCTTTTAAAGCAGCTTTTCTATAAGATAAATAAACAAACGCTTTTTAGAACCCAAGTTTTAAGATTTGCTCTGCTGTGAAATCTAAATCTTTGCTTTTTGATAAATGAAACATTCTTAAAAGAAAATGATAACTGTTATAAAACATCAGTTTCAAACGATTACTCTTATATCTTTAGATTTTGCGCTCGCCAATTTTGGCGAATGTTAATTTGTTCCTTTATACGACTAACAATCCAATCTTTAAAACAAGCTATGATTTTTAAACGTATGTTATCGATAATTTAAAACGATGATTAAATTTTAAAACAATGCGAGTTGTGAGTGATAAAAACGTATCATAAATTTTATGAACTGTTATGAATGATAGCTGCTTTTCATTTCATTTAAATGACACATGCGTTATAATATTTACGTCATGATTTTGCTTTTTATGCTCTATTCATACATGGCAATTGTTTATAAAAATGGTCAATTTAAACATGCATAAAAGTGTGGATTCATATAAAATAATTGTACTCAACATATTGACTTTATTGTGTTTTTTGATATTATGTTTCTTCTTGCACAGGCGCCTCCACTTTTAAACGTGCAAATGAGTAGTTTTAATTGTTTCAACATGGAAATAAGTTTAAAATAAGAAAATCTTACGATATTCTGGAGTCGCATTCAGGATGAATGATACGAGATTATTCTTATAAATCAATATATTTTCAATGTTATCATCGAAGAAAATTCTCATAAAATCGTATGAAAATTCTTCTCAAATAAAGCACGCAAATCATCTTAAGGATTGGAAAATTTTTTTCCCATCACAGCAACAATAAGCCATCGAGCGGTAAGGGCTGGTTTTTTTAACTGTTCCACTTCCACTGTAACCCCATAATGGAAAACCACCCGACCAGAAGGGCGAATTTCTGCATCATCGAGTACAAAACGCGCCCGTATCCGTGTTCCTGTTTTCACAGGACTCATGAAGCGTACTTTATCAAAACCATAATTAATCCCCATTGTAGCCCCTTCTAACTCTGGAAGAGCCTCATAAGCAAGCGTAGATAAAAGCGATAATGTTAAAAACCCATGAGCAATCGTTCCCCCGAAAGGTGTCTTTTTAGCCTTTTCCTCATCAACGTGTATCCATTGATGATCATCTGTAGCGCATGCAAATTGATTAATCATATCCTGTGTAACAAGACGCCACTGCGATAATCCCATTTCTTTTCCAATAAAAGTAGTGACATCTTGTACTGTGATTTTTTGCTGCATAACGCTAGTCCTATTTTATTTTATAAAAGCAATCCCCCCTTGCTTTTATAAAACCCATTGATTAGAGCATCAAGAATAAAAGATTAATTGTCTTAAAAACAAATACACCTTATGAATGAGAATTTCTTTTTAGTAGAATAGTGTTCAAATGGGAAAAAAGAATGGCAAGCAATGTAACCCTAACAGGTTTAGCGCATGATTTGAAGCAACGTGCGGAAAACCATCCCCCCATCCGTATTGGACTGATTGGTTGTGGAGAGATGGGCACAGATTTATTATCAAGTATTGCGCAAATGGAGGGAATAACCGTTGCTGCTGTAGCCACGAGGACACCGTCACGAATTTTTGATGCTGCAACACTTGCCTATGGCGAAGAGGGACATGTCTGTGAAGTTGAAAATACTCATGCCCTCACGCAAAGCATTGAAAAGGATTTGATTGCGGCAACAGATGATATTGACCTTGTTTTACGCCATGAACAAATTGATATTATCGTTGATGCAACAGGCTACCCTGAAGCGGGAGCAGAAATTGGCTTTAAAGCGCTTGAAAACAACAAACATCTTGTCATGATGAATGTTGAAGCTGATGCTACGATTGGCGTGTATCTGAAACATGAAGCAGAAAAACGAGGACTTATTTATACCCTTGGTGCTGGTGATGAACCGACTTCCTGCATGGAACTCATCGAGTTTGTTTCAGCTCTTGGGCATAAAATTGTTGCAGCGGGAAAGGGAAAAAATAATCCTCTGCTCTTTGATGCCACACCCGATGCTTACGAAGAAGAAGCATTACGGCGTAATATGAATGTGCGCATGTTGGTTGAATTTATTGATGGTTCCAAAACGATGGTTGAAATGGCTGCCATTGCCAATGCCACTGGACTTCTCCCTGATTGCCCAGGAATGCATGGCCCCCAAGCGGCACTGCAAGATTTAAACAAAGTCCTTATTCCAAAACAAGATGGCGGTATTTTGCAGCAATATGGTGTGGTGGATTATTCAATAGGTCAAGGTGTTTCTCCAGGTGTCTTTGTCATTGCAGAAATAGCACACCCACGTTTACGCGAACGTATGGAAGATTTAAAAATTGGTCAGGGACCTTATTTCACCTTTCACCGCCCCTATCATCTCACAGCAATGGAAATTCCCCTCACCTGTGCACGCGTGATGCTTTATGGTAAAAAAGATATGGTTCCTCTTAACCACCCCGTAGTAGAAGTCTGTGCTGTTGCTAAAAAAGATTTATACCCCGGCGATCAGTTAGATTTTATCGGTCTTTATACGTATCGCGCTTGGATCATGAATATTGCAGAAGCACGCACCCACCAAGCCATTCCTTGTGGTCTTTTAGAAAAAGCAACAGTCACAGCTGCAATTAAAAAAAACGAACTCATTACAGTACATAATACAACTATTCGTGAAGATCAATGGATTGCACGTCTTCGTGCCAAACAAGATCTTTTGCTTGATTGCTCTTTTCCCACCAAACTATAAACATCCTCTTCTTACCCTAACATAAAAATCCACCGATGTATAAAGAACAACGTTCCCTTTCTACAGGAGAGTAATGCATAAAAAATAAACGCATTCTGGGTTAAAAACAACACTTCCTTCGTGAAGATCATCACGTAGATTGCAAATCCTTATTCAAAACAAGATTTTATGCTTTCTTTCCCTTTCCTTCCATTCATGCATTCCCTTCTTATCCCCTTCCTTAATATCCCCCTTCCCTTGCGCAACAGAATACCCAGAATACACTTGTATTACACATTCAGGTTTCTGCTTGAATAAAGACATTTTCCAACGCCGTCCATCACCACCTCCCTCTCACAAACAAGTGCGCATCAATGTCATACCAAAATCCCCATGAGGTGGTCTAAGATTCGTTATGTACCACTCCACTATCTTTACGCTATAAAGATACGAAACCAGCATCATCATTTATTTTCCTATATTACGATAGCCCTTAAGCCTTACAAACTAATTCATGAGAAAATTTTTACCCTTTTCTTAAAGAGTTTTTACCCATACACAAATGCAACTTGCGATATGCAAAAAATGCTTTTGATGAATCCAACATACACAGATTTAAAATGGTAAATATTTATAAAACAATCAGTTTATTTTTAATTTAATAGTTTGATTTATAATGATAACTTACCATCAGTCACGCACATTAGAAGAGAAAATACAGAAATTTTTTATTTTATCTCTTCTTGTTTGACCCTTCTAAAAAACATTTTAAAAAAGATAAATATACCTTTGATGAATAATCTTTATATAGCAATATTAAAAAGGCTAATAAAGAGGATGAAAGTGTTAAACCTTATGACGAGGGAATAACCATAAACTATAAAAAATCTGGTTGCACCACTTTGAAAATAAAAAACATCAATTGCAGGATATTGAACTTTAATAACATCAACAAAAGATATATTTAGTATTCATAATAGTGACTTTTTCATCCAATAGAGCATAACTAAGTTTAAATATTGATTTTTTCAAAATAAGGAAATGAAAGAAGAACTCATCGACAAAGTCGATGAGTTCTTCTAGTAAAGTGTACAGAATATTCCTAAAAAGAGACAACAGCTCCCACTATATCTCCAACACATAAAGAAGCAAGAAGCGAGAAAACACCTATCCCACTCCAAAAGACTGAACCTGAATATGCAGAAACTTTTTCAATTTTTCCAAAAGCAACGCCATCTTGTTCCTCAACGCCGTAAATAATAGTTCTATCCGCAGCTTTAATAACTGCACTGTTGTCTACTGTAGAAACAGAAATTGCCATTCTCTCTTTAAATTGATTTTTTACAAAACTTGCATTCCCCTCTATAATTTGTACAAAAAAAAGAATAAGGAGTGTAAAAGTAAATGAACATACACGATTTTTAAATATTTTAAACATAGCTTCATTTGCTCCTCTTTTTCTTCAGTGAAAAAGTGAAAGAATATTTACATATATAAACACAAATAACACAATATGATATATTATATGTAATTTTATATTAAATATAATACATTATGTATTGCATGTAAAGATATAAAAACAACATAATTTAAATTTTAAACATAAATACTGATGAATTCAAAATAATAACAACAATACTAGAAAATTTCTAAACAGCCCATTTAATAAAATTTACTTTAAAATCAAATGACTATAAAACACGGCGAACACAATTGAGCATCGCCTCACATTACAAAAAATCTTATCAAAGTAAGATATACTATTCAACTATTATTACCTAATATTTTAAAAATATTCATGAAGATCAAGAATATTTTCTTATTTTTACAATAGAATCATTTATGCTCTTAAATTAAGAGGACAAAAGTAATATTTTTTATCAATATACTTCAAAATAATAAAAATTTATCAACTTTCACAGAAAAATAAAGCTTAAAAAATAAATTCATTTAAAAAATATAGACTATAAATTTTATAAATACACTGAAATGACAATAAACTTTAAAAATATCAATATAAAAATACTTGTCTATTATCGAGATCAGAGAAAGATGGAAAGCTCTTCAAGGATCCTTTATTATATCTTATATCACTCATCGATATGGCACAGGTTTACTCTCGAGAATGTCGAGCAATAAAATCGCGAGCAAATAAAAACAGCGATCTAAAATAAATATATTTTCATCAATAAACCTTAAAAGTCTATCCTATTTTTAAACAAAATGCTTATAAAGCATAAAAGATTCATCAAGAACTCTATTTTCAAAATTGATAAAATGCACTTATAAAATGAATCAACTTATTAGATTTACAAAAACATTATAAGCAACATAAAAGCGCTAGAAAACTACCTAAAACCAAATACTAAGATATTCATGAAAAATAAGATTATTCCCCAAAATGCTGAAAAAAAACTCTCTTGCCTAACTTTCATAAAAGTTAGCTAATTTTTTTCTTTAATAGGATAGATCACAGCCCTATCTATATTTCGAGCTACTATATTTTTCTCTTGATTAGTAAAAAAATTCTCTTTGAAAGAACTCTTTCGCAATATCTATACGACTTTCTGCACTTGTGAAAAAAAGAATAGATGCTATAAAAATATATAAATAAAATTTAGTTTTAAATATTTTAAACATAAATTTATATTACCATATTTTTATTTAAATAAAAAGTAAAATAATAATAAAAACTGTAAAAATAAAACTTATTTTCTAACAATTTATTTTTATACATACAATAATATATATACTATATTTAATATAAGCGTGATTAAAATTTGAATAAAAAATCTTATGATTTTAGAGACTTTATTCAACATGAAAAAATAAACACTCTTTATAAATCAATATAGTGTCATTATGTAATTTCATCTCATGTAAATTCTTCTCATTATATTCACTTTTTCTTCATGAACACTAAAATCTGTTAAGACTCTTCAAAGTAAAATGAGTACAAAAATATTTCTATTCTTTTGTAAGACATCTATATAAACTTGAATTCAAAATGCAAAAATCCTGATTGAAACAAAAGGACACAATCAAAAATGCTTACAGAAATTACCGATCTTTAAAATGGTTGCCGCATATTACTTCAAAAATTGAATTGGCTTTTCTCAAGAAAACCTTGCACTATTTTTAATAAAGCTCTCATTTTTAGAATTTCCCTATGAATGTAAAAATACACCTATTTGCGTTTCTCTTATAGATAGATTAAATAGTGATAGCATCTTTGATCGCTTTAATCTGTATGAACTCCTCTTTTGGGCAATAATTTATGGTATCTAACACACCTTTTCTCGCTCTTTTACCTTTGGGCGCACATGAATATCATGGAGAGCACCTTCCCTTTGAAACCGACTGGATTATTGCTGAAGCTTTTGCAAAAGCCCTCACGTTAGAAACAAAAGAACAATTTCATATCACCCTTTTACCTGTTGAAAAAATTGGCTATTCTATAGAACATATGGATATCATAGGAACACAAACCCTAACCTTTTCTGATGCGATTAAGCGCTGGATAAAGATTGGTGAAAACTGCTATCATAAAGGGATCAACCGTCTTCTTCTTCTCAATGCTCACGGAGGCAATTCACCTTTAATGAGCATTGTTATCACCGAATTGAGAAGGCGCCTTTCCATGCTTGCTGTAGCAACAAGCTGGAGCCGTTTTGGTTTGCCAAAAGGTCTGATAGAACCTTCTCAACAGCCTCTTGATATCCATGGTGGTTTTATCGAAACCTCTCTCATGCTCTATTTAGCCCCAGAAAAAGTCCATATGGAAAAGGCAAAAAATTTTCATAATAAACAAGCGGATATGATTGCCAATTATCGCCATTTACGCGCTTATGGTCCTCATGCTTTTGGCTGGACAATGCGTGATCTCAACACGCAAGGTGCAGCAGGAAATGCAAGCAAAGCAACCCCCCAAGCTGGGAAAGCAATCTTTTCTCATGTTCTTTCTCAGCTTCGTGATTTACTTGATGATATCAAGCGATTTAACATAAACACATGGCAATAAAGAAGAATAAAAGGTCTCTCCATGGAAACGACACCCCCAAAAAAACTTCCTGTTACGGTTCTCACAGGCTATCTTGGTGCAGGAAAAACCACCCTTCTCAACCGCATTCTCAGTGAAAATCACGGCAAGCGTTATGCTGTCATTGTCAATGAATTTGGTGAAATTGGGATTGATAATGACCTGATCATTGAATCAGATGAAGAAATTTATGAAATGAATAACGGCTGTGTTTGCTGCACTGTGCGGGGTGATCTCATTCGCGTTCTGGAAAGTTTGATGCAACGCTCTCATCGATTTGATGCAATTATTATAGAAACAACAGGGCTTGCTGATCCCGTTCCTGTTGCACAAACCTTTTTCATGGATGATACTGTCCATGAAAAAACAACACTTGACAGTATCATAGCGGTCGTTGATGCAAAGCATTTGCCCTCTCAACTGAAAAACAGTCGTGAAGTTGAAGAACAAATTGCCTTCGCAGACATCATTCTTTTAAATAAGATTGATCTTGTCACGGCACAAGAGCGAGCCCATGCAGAGTCGCTTATTCTTGCCATTAATCCTCGTGCTATACTCTATACAACACAACGCACCAATATTCCTCTTGATAAACTTCTCAATCGTGGTTTCTTTGATCTCCAACGGACTCTAGACCATGAGCCTCATTTTCTTGACCACGAACATAAAAACCAACCTGAAGATCATGTATGTGGTCCCGACTGCCATCACGACCATCATCATCACACATCCAGCATTCATGATATTACCATCACTTCTATAAGTTTAAAAACAGGCCCCCTGCAACCAGAGAAATTTTTTCCTTGGATCCAACAGCTTACGCAGCGACAAGGACCTGATATTTTGCGTCTTAAAGGCATTATTGCTTTTCAAGGAGATGATGATCGTTATGTCATTCAAGGCATTCATATGCTTCTTGAAGGACAACACCAACGTCCATGGCGTGAGGATGAAAAACGAGAAAGCCGCCTTGTTTTTATCGGACGCTCTCTTGATGGCGAAAAATTAAAAACTGATTTTGAAAATTGCGCATAAAATGAATGACAATGCCAAACATAACCCATTATGATCTCCAAAGTTACTGCCTTTCCTGTGGTTTTATAGGCAATAAACCAGCCTTTGTTTCTGTGGAAGGTTTGATTGTTTTTTTAACTCCAACCCCGCAAGTCTTTGAAGTTCACAAAGGAATAATTTCAAGTCATTTTTCCCATGACAATACTGCGATCATCACAGGAGGAGAAGATGGAAAAGTCTGTCAAACAACAGTAGGTGGTCACACAGAACTGCTCAGTCAAAAAGAACGCAAATGGATAAATAACGTTGCTTTTGGTCCCCAAAAAGCTTTTGCCTTTTCCTCTGCACGTCTTGCATTTGTACATGTGGGAAAAGAACAACAAGAGCTCCCACATGAGCACAGTATAGAAGGTTTGGCTTTTTCCCCAAAAGGTTTACGGCTTGCCGTTGCTCATTACAATGGCGTTACGCTTCATTGGCTCTCAACACAAACATATCCCACTACATTGGTATGGAAAGGCGCTCATTGTGGTGTTACCTTTTCACCAGACAACCGCTATGTCATTTCCACGATGCAAGAAAATGCCTTACACGGCTGGCGTCTCACCGATCATCAACATTTACGGATGAGTGGCTACCCAAGCAAAGTCAAAAGCTGGTCTTGGAGTGCAAAAGGAAAATGGCTCGCAACATCAGGTGCTTCTGCTGCAATTGTTTGGCCCTTTCATACAAAAGATGGCCCCATGGGAAAAACACCCTTAGAACTTGGAACACGAGCAAATGCACTTGTTAGCACCGTTTCATGCCATCCAAGCAAAGAAATTGTCGCCATAGGCTTCAATGATGGAATGATTTTAGCGGCATATTTTCGTGATGGAAAAGAAGTCCTTCTAAAAGGGTATGGGAAAAGCGCTATTTCAGCACTCAATTGGGATCAAACAGGGCACAACCTCACCTTTGGCAGTGAAAATGGTGAATGTGGTATGATCAATATCACTGATTAAGCCAAGCACCAACAAGTACAAGCATCCCCGATAACAATACCCACGCAATTCTCTAGAAATCTGAGCCCTCACCCATCTCTAGAACTCACAGAAATCTAAACACCCTCCCCAAAATCCCCAAAGTCTTTATAATCATGAAGCCTTCCATTTTGCTAGCTCCTCCTTTTAGACAAGAAAAGACCTCTTTATTCCTACGATCAAAAGAAGGAAACTCAACACTATTTTTCCAAATAAAATTTTTTGACCGCCGCTTTATACCCCAAAAAATAAAATTCTCTACCAGTTCTGATCGACAATCCGTTTTTTTCTAGACATATCAAATTGATTTAATAAAGGGTGTTCATTGTTTTACACGTAAGAATGAAAGCCCTTCAAATCATAAAATTCTCTCGATTCAAATCTGTTTATATTGAATCAACCAAAACCATTTGCTTGTACATGACAAACAGAAGAAAGCCCGTATCAATACAAAACATTTAAGAAAAGACTAAAAATACTTCTTATAAATATTTTCGAGTGCTAAAGTCACCGCAATATTGGAATCCTAGAAAATAGAATGACGATGCCCACTTATTAGAGCAATAACAATACTCTATATCTTATAAAAGTTGCTCTTTGTCTATCATTTGCAAAAAAGAAACAACACCCCTAAAAACACGATCAAGCATCCTTTACTTTTTATGATCATTTAACCTCAAATTCTTTCAGTCTTTTCTAAAAAGACAAGTATTTCTCTAATATCCTCAAAGAAACATCTTAAAAAAGAAAATAAAAAATATACATATTGACGGATATAAACATGAATACAGTTTATATTTTCTTCTTCTCTAAAATAAAATTCAAAACAATGTATAAAGATCACAAAATCTCAACGTATGATCTAAAAAAATGAATAAAGAAACGGACAAAAATAACCCTAAAAACTCTTAAGAAAAACGCCTAAAACCATTCTCAGCCCACTTTAATATTAAAAAAACAACCATCAATACCGCCTCTTTTGAAAGATTACGCAATCAAGCATTCAGTATAAAAGACTTTCACATTCATAATGAAATCTCTCCTCATATCACAACATTAAAACTTGTAGAAAATTTCTCATTACTTAGAAGAAGGCATCTTGAGTAACTTCAAGCATCAATCAAAGAAATCATTTATAATAACCTTTTATACTTTAAAAAATAACCATATATTGATGAAGAAATATAATTAAGAGATTAAAAAGGCAGAAAAATCTTCTGCCTTTCATATAAAAATGTACAATGGACCTCTTTTAAAAACGGTAGCGCAATCCAGCAGAGAAACTCGCACCAGAAAACCCAACTTTTTTAAGCCGATGCTGATAACTGACATCCCCATGAAGAGAAAGTTTTGAAGAAAGACGCGCATTAAATCCAAACCCTGCTTCCAAAGAAGAACCAAAAGAACCTAACTGAAAATCATCTTTAAAAGAAACAAATTGCTTATCTTCAAAATTATGCAAATAAGAAAACTTACTATAAAAAGAAACCTCTCGTCCCTCTTCCACAACACCAAGCGTCTTGCTTAAACGCCCACCAACACGCCCCATCCATTGATGAAATTTCCCCAAATCAACATCAATATGGTCAACATCATATGCCTGATTAAACTGAAGATGCTGATATATAACCTGAACCTGTGGATCAAAAACAACACCTTTATAGCCTATTGCAAACGTTTTGCCACTCGTTAAAGATCCACTAAACTGTTTTCCCTTTAACGTCAAAACCTTGCCTCGTGCAAGCGTCAAAATATCTCCCTTAAAAAAACCATAGGATAACACCCCATCGATATAAAAACCCGTATCATGCTGTAGACTTCCATAGGCTCCAATAGACCATTTCCCCAATGAGCTTTTTGTGCTTTGTTCAACATTCTGCGGTGCTAGAGAAAGATTTCCATAGTTTCCCAAAGCTCCAAAGAATGTACGCGTATATAAACTCTCAATCTCGTTTAATAAAATACCTGCTTGGAACGCATCATAATCAAGCTCAGCACCATAGCCATATTCAAAATCAGATAAATTGGAAGCATAATGATGACTTGCCCCATAAGCATGCAGAAAAAAGGCGGTGTTTTTATCATCTCTTCCAAAAGAATAAAAAGCACCCCGCATTGTCTCTAACATCTTATTTTGCGTAATCATCTCCATCAACCCCGCATGGAATAAAGCATTTGGCAAAAGGAGATAAGTTGGCAATTGAGGCACAACAGCTCTAATTCCTTGTTCAGTCCGCCCATCAAACGGGACAGAAAGATGAGACGAAGGCTCAACAGGAGCAGAAGGTTTAGAAGGCTTTGGTTCAACGGGGAGAGAAGGAGAAACAGCATCTGTAGATGAAGGAACGATCGGAACAGATGGCTTAGATGGCATAACCTCATCAGTAGAAGTTTCAACGGGAACAGAAGGCATAGGCACAATAGAAGGATCCTCTGGAACCGTTGGTACAGAAGGAAGCTCAGGAAAAACAGGTTTAAAAGGAGTAAGTGTAGAATCCGTAGGAGAAAATGTTTCAGATGGTTCAGATCCTTCCGGCAAAGAAGGTGTAGATGGTATAAGGGGAGGCTCAACAGTAGGCGGTTGTTCAGGCGAAATAGTCTCTGTTGGTCGCTCAGAAGGGATTTTTTCTTCTTCGGATTGAGGAGGAATAACCGTAGGCGTCGGTTTAGAAGCAGATTCAGAAGAATCTAACTCAGAACCAATGTAAACACTTTCGAGACGAAAGTCCCAAAAATCCCCTTTCCCTGCAACCAATCTATTTTTGGGATCTGCATTTCCAGCAGAAGAACTTGGACCATAGCCACGAAGTTTATATTGATAAGGAAAACCATTTACCGTCGTATAACTGTTGAGTAACTTAAAAGAATTTTCCTCTGCCGTCCCTGCAACTTGAATAAGTGAAACACTTTGACTCCCTTCACTGCCCGCTTCTTTATCTGAAGTTTTTTGAAATTTTTCCATCCCAATGAGGGTGGTTCCCACAACATCCCCATAGATCAAAATGCGATCCGTTTGTTGAGGATCAAATAGACCATCACTATTCATAAATGTGCTCATCTTAATCTGAGCATTTCCCTCCGCACTGTATACTTTATTGGACACGTCATCCATAGCAGCTGTTTTATTGTTATTGTCTAATGCATGAATATCGTCTCCATTGTTTATTTTGTTTCCAATATACAATGTTTGATAATCTTGAGAGACATATTTTTCAAAAACAACGGTACTATCCAAAAGGCTCAAAGTAGAAAGCGATGAAACCGTAAAGTCCGCTTCTTGTGAGCCTTGATATTTACTCTTAGTAAGATACCATGTTGAACTATTTCTCAACTGCAAATCAATATGAGACCTACTCTCAATGCGTGCTCCCCCTGTAAGAGTCGAAGAATAGGCTTGAACACGAAGAGAAGAATTATTTTCAGCTTTTAACAATAAATCACCAGAGACTTTTGTATTTTCCGATAATTCAAGGGTAGCTTCAGCCCCATAACCAGCATCTCCCGTACCATAAATGGCAATCCCCTCTGGAACTAAAAAATTTGTCTTTGATAACTGAACAGATGTCTTTTCCAGAGCAACGCCTTGCACTCCCAGAACTCTCATATTGCCCCATACATCATTGGAATCTAATCCATAAAAATACAGACCATAGGTTTCCTTCCCCTGAACAGAAATATTGGATTTTTCAATCTTAATATTCGTCTTCTTAAACGCATCAGCTAAATTAAATCCTTGCCTCAACAACCTATCTTCATTATTCACATTCCCTGAAGAACTTTTAACCCAAAAACCATGCATATCACTCAGTTCCATAGAACTATTATTCAATTGAACAAAACCACCTTGAGAGATATCAAAAGCTTCTGGTAATTTATTGACACTTTTCTCACCAACGATAACAGTTTTTTGTTTTCCTTTGCCCTGAATGACAGAACTATCGAAACTATACTCTCCCCCAAAAAGTGATAAAAACGGGCCTTTCCCATTAAAAATAACGGTACTCCCTGACAGCCTAATCTTTGAACCCAAACTGCTAATCAGAGCAGTCTCTTCTACACCATTCAATTCTTTTGGTGTCTTTTCTTGTGGTGTCGTTTCAATCTTGACACGCACTAAAGCAATATCTGTTTCTTTACCCAATGCAGAAATAGCGTGAGCCCCCCCCGTAATAGTGCCATCTGTCATGCGAATAACCGCACTTTCAGCATGAAGAGCAGGTATATTCTTAAAATTTGAATCTTTTAGATTAAGATGAGCTCCCTCTTTTGCTAATGCACCATAGCCGTATAATTCATCTGCGCTATCACCTGTAACAGTTATCTGCGATGCATCGACAACTGTACCTGCTTTTTCTACATATAAAGCTGAAATAGGAGTAGTAACAGAAATATATTGTTGAGAATATTTTAAATGATAAGTTTTATTTTTAATCGTATGTTTTTTACCATCATTGCATTTATAAAACTGAGCATTTGAATCACAGAGATTTCCTAAATTATGAGAATTTGCATTAACACTCACGATTGGCAAAAAAGAAACAATAGCCGTTGTGATAAATAAAAATCTATAATCTCTTAATACATTAATCATAATTCTATTCCCAATTTTTTCTTCCGCCCCCTTGACTTAAAAATAAAAAATACGCGCAATAACGCTCACTTAAACAAACGAATAGTGAGAAATATAAAACTTAGATATTCATTTTATATTGCATAAAACATTATGTGTCTTATATAAAATTCAGACTATATTTCATAGGTCCCTAAAAATGATAGCGTAACCCGTCTAAAAAAATCCTCTCCATACAATACAAAGTTTGAGGACAACTGCGCATTCAACCCCACTCCAGTTTCTAGAAAAGAACCCAAAGCCCGCAATTGGCATTGATCTCCAAACTGCACACATTGTTTTCATCTAAAACTAATGGCAATATGAAACTTTCCATTGAATATCATTGACCGTGTTCTTAACACTTCCAGTAACGGGAACTTATCCAAAACACTCTTCCATTTTTTCTTGTGCAAGTACCCCTGATGAAATTTTATCAGTGTTTTTTTACGGCAAAACCCCATCAATCTGCAAACTTTCTCTTTCCTCACCTTAATGCTTACCTAACCAAACTTTTTTGCCTTCGAAACACCAGAAAAACTGCTATCAGCAGTATCTGAACAAGTATCACGTCCCCCCCCACACACGCCTCAAAAGCATCACATGAATAGGACTTTAAAAGAAAACGACACAAAAGCTCCTCTTGCACATTCACATCTATATTATGCATAAAGAATAAAATAGACATCGTAAGAGCACATAAAGATACATGACGTTTTAATACTTCCATCATTATTGACTCTAAACTTCCCTTACTTCATCTTCATTAAAAATCGAAAAGACTCCCCACCTCATCGATAGATTATTCCTATTATGTGCTATCCGAATAATTTGTTTTGGATTATATGTAAAGTTAAAAACAGAAAAACAACACAATAAAATCATGTTTTGTACTTATAATTTTCACAAAGAGTGCATTATAAAGGAAAAAATGTAACTAAAAATGATAGCTTAATCCACCAGAAAAATGCGTTCCAGAAAAGTCAGCTTTTTTAAATTTATGCTTATAAATCAGATCGCTATGAAAAGTAATTTTGGGGGATAATTGCGAATAAACACTCAATCCAGCTTCTAAAGAAGAACCAAAAGAACCAAGCTGAAAAGCATCTTTAAAATACACAAATTGTTTATCATCAAAATTACGAACGAAATGAAGCTTACCATAGAATGAAAGAACCTGTGCATCTTTCGTTAATGTCAGTGTTTTAGTTAAATGCGCCCTAAAATACGCATTCCCCAATGATCTGGTCTTCGCATATCAATATTAAGATTATCAATATCACACGTGTTATGAAACTGAAGATTTTGATAAACAAATTGAACCTGTGGTTCAAAAATAAAACATCGACAACCTATCATAAATGTTTTACCAGCCGTTAAGGAAAAACTTAAGGGCTTGCCTCTCAATGCAGCCGTCTTACCTCGCTCACGTGTAAGAACATTGCCATTAAACAAACCATAAGAGAAGAGACCATCCATATAAAAAACCGTATCATGCTGCATACTCCCATATGCTGTGATTGTCCATTTATCAAATATACTTTCTTGACGTTGTTTCACCTTTCGAGGCAGCAAAGAAAGCTTGCCATAATTTCCCATAATCTCAAAGGATGTTGTACTGTATGCACTTTCAATTTTCTTAAGTAAAATACCTGCTTTTAGTGCATTATAATCAAGGTCGCTTCCATATCCATATTTCAGTGCAGACAAATTGGAAGTATAACGATGATGACCTCCGTAACCACGCAAAAATAAAGCCGGATTTTCATTAGTTTTCAATAATCGACGAGAAAGAGTTCGCAGTGTTTGCAACTGCTTATTTTGATAACTAATATCCACCAATCCAGTATGAAACAAGGTATTTGGCACAAGAATATAAGTCAAAACCTGTGGAACAACGGCTCTCACATTTGGCTCAAAATGAGAAGAAAGTTCAAAAACAGGGGGGGGATAACAGAGGAATCAGATGCAGATGACACAACAGAAGAAGGTGGAGCAACAGATGGTGGGATATATGAACCAGATACAGGAAGAGAAACAACAGAAGGAGTGTGAACTACAGACGGCGATACAGATGAACTAGACGCAGAGAAAGAAACAACAGAAGGAGTACGAGCTACAAACGGCGATACAGGGGAACCAGACGCAGAAGAGACAACAGAAGAAGTGGAAGGAACAGACGGCGGGATAGGGTAACCAGATGTTGGCACAACTGGATGAGATTGAGTCATAACTGGAATAACAGGTGCAAGAGAGGGAGAAACAGGAGAAGGATTTGGAACATCCAGCATAAAAACATCGGAAGCATCAGATATAGTCTTAAGATGGGAATCCCTATCAGGAGAATCTACAGGAGAAGAAAGACTTGGCTCTTGAGATTTCTGCTGAGAATTAGGATCGATAACCTCCTCTTCACCTCCAGTCATATTAGGATGAGTTTTAGGAAAAGCAGGAACCTCATCAGAAACAGGAGGAACAACAGCATCAAGAACAGGAAAAATTTCAGTGGGATCAAGAGAGGAAGAATCAACCATTTTACTTTCAAGGCGGAAATCCCAAAATGTTCCAGTGTTTTTAAGCACTCTTTGATTGGAATCTGCCGTCCCTAAAGTAGAGCTTAGACCATAACTCTTAAGATGATACTGATAAGGGGAATTTTCAAGTGTAACATACCCGCCCTTTAACTGAAAAGAATCTTCAGCAGCTTGTCCATAAACCTGAATAATGGAAATCCCCCGATCATTACCGCCCTCTCCCGTCAATGCCCCTGGGCTTCCAGGAACCTTATAAACACCAACTGTTGTTTTTTCTGAAAGATCACCATTGATTAAAAGCCGATCCGTTTTCTGCTCTTCAAGCCTTCCTCCTTTATACAAATATGCATTAAGATAAAGATATGCATCACCGTGCGCTTTATAAACCGTCCCTGATCCTTTTCCAATAAGAAGTGTCTGATAAACATCTGTTGTCTTGGATTTGAGTTTCTCAAAAATAAGAGAACTATCCGTAATTTTGACTGACGAAATAGAAGAATAATCCCCTAACTTAGAACCAGACACATCAGAGTTTTGTAATTGTCCAACTTTTGGTGGTGATAAAATCCACTTTGAATCATTTTTTAACACTATCTTGGCTGTAGAACTTTCATCAACATATGCGCTTCCCTGTAAGGTAGAAGCATCAGCTTCAATTTTGATATTGGAATTTTCAACAGCTTTCAGAAGTGAATCGCCAGAAACTTTTGAATTTTGTAAGAGTTTAACAGAACTTTCGAATTCGCGGCTATAAACAGCTGTACTGTCTGGAGCTATAAAAGTTGTCTGGATCAACTGGACCGCTCCTTTACCAGGTATAATTCTTTTTGTCCCATCCAAAACAGCTTCCCCAAAAAAGTGCATGCCATGAAATGCATTCCCTCTTACAAAAACATTGGAATGTTTGATATGAGCAGCATTATGATTATTCCCTTGCAATACAAGTCCATGAGCATTATTAACATGAACATTGCCTTTCTGAGAATGAATTATACCTTTGCCCTACAGCATACTAAAAGCAGAACCTTCACGAGGTTTATCTGTATTTGTTGGCTGTTTCCCGTTTCCCCTAATAGAAACACCCTCTAAATTAATTTCTCCCTCTCCGCCTGTTTGAATGGCAATACCATCAGCAAAGTTAATTTTTCCTCCTTTCATATAGATTTTTGCCCCATTATGACTCAAAAGAGCTATCGCACCAGCAGATGTCTTAATCTCTGTTTTGGTCAAAGAAACAAATGACTTCTTACTCGAAACACTGATCCCCATTCTGGTTGCTTTAATCACCCCGTTCTACATTTCAAAAGCGCCATCCTCGTCAATATCAGCCCCTATCGAAACGTTATTTAACATGAAGTCGAACAGAGCAACACCTCCCCCCTTTGAGGTTTTTACAGCTGTTGTCCAAACGCCCGTTCCGGAATGGTCACTTGCATTCGAAACACCGTTAATGATTATAGCCTTTCCTTCAACGAGGGTATTTTCCCCGGATGCCTCTAAGGTTGCATCCAAACTTTTACCCGTGAGTTGATAAGTTTTCCCAGAAATTTCATGCGGTTAACCATCGTTACAGTGATAAAATGAAGCACTTTCATTACAGGAATATTGCTTCTTCTGAGAAGAAACTTCACCAGCATCAGCATTGTGTACAAAGAAAAAAATAACAGCTGTAAAACGACATAAAGAGAGATGATTTTTAAGCATAATTTTCTACAAACTTTCTTCCCCTTCTCTAAAAACAAAAAAAACACGCGCTCTATTTAACAACTTTGGCTACGCGTGATAATTTAAAATACGTTTTATGTTTTATGTATCTACTTCACACTTTATGTAAAGCCATAATCTACAAATATAACAATTAAAATTGTATTATTTATAAAATAACGCGTAAAAATAGAGAAAATTATAGCCCCCAAAGCAGTGATCTCAAGAGAATTTGTAAATTGACACAAAAGGAGATGACATATTGCCTCACAACTTTATGTTTATCGCGTTCTCTAAGAGAGTCACAACCATCACGAAGAACCAAACACCCCAAACAGAATATAGGCATGTTGCCAATTTACGTGCTTATTTTAAAAAGACATCTCTCAACACATCGAAGTTCATTTCGCGATAGCGCCCGTAGAAAGATATAATGGTCAATTCATTGAGCATCCCATCTTTACACTGATGAATAAGTAAGCCGATATATCCCTCACGTTACCAACCCTAAAATGTTGCAACAGCCCTTGGACCCTTGAGGCGATTCATAAGAGACTTTTTGGCTCCTTTCTTATCCTCATTTTTATTCACACGACCTCTCCCTTGTAACGTGTAAACAAATGATTTTGATTGATTCAACGTGGCCCAGATCTAAAATAAGAAAGCCCGACGATACTCATATTTTTTATTCAAAATAAAAAACAATGCATTATTATAAAAAAATATCTTTCATAGAGGAAAAAACAGCAAAAACGGAGCCTCAGAATGCTTTATCTCGTTTCTAAAAAGAAACAAATTTTCTCATGCAAAAAACATTCTTTAAAAAAGCTTATCTTCAAAGTTGCAAGCAAAATAATAACAAAAAAAACCACAAGCGATGCTTGTGGCTTTTTTAAAAAATTAACCCCAAAGGCAATCATCCTAAAAACGATAGCGCAATCCACCAGAAAAACTGATTCCAGAAAAACCACCTTTGCTCAACTTATGCTGATAAACCAAATCCCCATGAAGCGCGAAATTTTGAGACAAGCGAGCATTAAGCCCCAATCCCGCTTCTAGAGAAGAACCAAAAGCTCCCAACTGGAAAGAATCTTTAAAGCGCACAGATCTTTCTTTGCCAAAATCATGAGCAAAATGAATTTTCCCATAGAAAGAAACATCACGATCCTTTTCAGGCGCAGCAAGTGTCTTCATCAAACGTCCACCAACACGCACCATCCATTGATCAAGCTTATCCATCTCGATATTGAAATAATCAATATCGCGGGCCTCATTAAACTGAAGATATTGATAAACAACCTGAGCTTGTGGATCAAAAACAACACCCTCATATCCTGTGTCAATTTTCTGACCACTCATCAAGGAAACACTTAAAGGATTGCCCTCTAATGTTGCTGTCTTCCCCCGTACAGTTGTCAGAACATCGCCCTTAAAAAAACCATAAGATAAAAGACCATCGACATAAAATCCTGTATCGTGCTGCAGACTACCATAGACTGTAGCAGTCCATTTATCAAATGTACTTTTTTGGCTTTGTTCAACATTCAAAGGTTGCAGAGAAAGCTTTCCGTACGATCCCATAACCCCAAAGGATATGGTACTCTCAACGCTTTCAATTTTTTGTAGCAAAACACCTGCCTCTAGAGCATAGTACCCTAGATCGCCTCCATAACCATATTCAAGCGCAGACAAATCTGAAGTATAACGGGAACTCCCCCCATAACCACGCAAAAATGAAGCAGGATTTTCACGAATTTCCAACATTTCACGAGGATGAGCACGCTGTATCTCTAACTGCTTATTTTGATTGCCGATATCCATCAAACCAGCATGAAACAAACTATTCGGCAAGAGGAGATAAGTTGGTACCTGCGGAACAACCGATCTTACACCGCGCCCAGATAGAGAAACAGTTTCAATCTTAGAAAGACTATCCGCAGAAGATACCGAAACAACATCCGCAGAGAATGCTGAAACAGAATCCGCAGAGGACGCTGGAATAATATCCTCAACAGAAGCATGTGCAGGAGGTGTCCGATTAGAAACCATAGGAGTGTCTCTATAATCAGCAAACGTTTGAACACATTCGTTTTCTAAACGAAAATTCCAAAATGTCCCTCCGTTTTGAGCAAATCGCTGTTTAACATGTTCTTCCCCTCTAGTAGCGTTTGGTCCATAAGAACGAAGAATATATTTATAAGGTGCGCCATCCAATGCAACATATTGCCCATTCAGTTGAAAAGAGTCAGGCGATGCATCTCCATAAACTTGAATAATTGAAACACTATGCGCTTTTTCATTTTTTTCTCCTAAGCCTCCCGCAACCCCATGTATATGCACTATAGTCTTTCCCTTAACATCACCATGAATGAGGAGCCGATCCGTTACTTGATGGTCACTTGTATCATAGGGATTTAAACGTGCATTCAAATGAATCCAAGCATCCCCTGATGCCTGATAAGCAACACCACTTCCTTTTCCGATATAAAGCGTTTGGTAGGGATGAGCAGTGCTGGATTTTGGTTTTTCAAAAACAATAGAACTATGAGAAAGATCAATCGATGAAATAAATGAAACATCTTTATAATCAGGATCGTGTAAACTTTGATGTCTTGGTCGCAACAAAGCCCACTGTGAATTATTTTTCAAAACAAGGTCGGCTACAGAACCATTATCAACCTGAGTTTGACCAGCAAGCGCAGAAGCATCAGCAGTAACCTTTATAGAAGAGCTACCTTCAACTTTCAGCAACAAATCCCCAAAAAGCTTTGTGTCCTTTAATGATATGTTAGATTTCCCCAATTTACTGCTGTAAAGAGCTATACTCTCTGGAACGACAAAACGCGTCTTTTTCAAATAAACGCGCGATAATCTTCCCTCTAACTGCCCCTCTGATGCTGGCTGACCTTCAAAGTACATACCATAAACTGCATTCCCTTTCACTGTAACATTGGAATCCCCAATATCAATCTGAAGATCTTTATTTCCCAGCAATAAAAACCCATGCGCATCATTCACATCAACAGAACCTTTCATAAATTCAACATAACCATTTCCAGATATATGAAAAGCAGCATGATCACCCTGATGACCTGCATTCTGCCCTTGTCCCCCTTTGCCAGTACCAGCCTTACTATTCATAGAGACACCCTCTAAAATAAATTGCCCTTTTTCTCCTGCTTTAAACCCAATACCACCGAAATTCACTTGAGTATTTGTTAAATGAACTGAACTTTGAAATTTCCCTCCTGCCAAAGCTCCCACTTCAATTGCATCAATCGATCCGCCAGATATTGCAATGGAGCCACCTTGAGATTCAACCCCCACTAAAACCCCACTCAACGTGGAGTCTGCCAGAGAAACTACCGCCTTTTCTGATACCTTTACGCCATATTTCCAAAATTTCTTTTCCAAATTATTTTTTTCATTCAAAATACCCTTAACAGTTATATTCTTTCCACGAAGAGATGTATTTGCCTTAGACGCCTCTATCGCTCCATGAACACCATGAGCATTTTGATCTGTGAGCAAATAAATTTTATTATTAATTTCATGCGCTTCACCATCATCACACTGATAAAATGCTGCATTCTGACCACATGAAGACGGCTTTTTCCTAGAGAGAACTTGAGATTCAGCATTGTGCGCAAAAACATCAACATGGTGTGTCAAAAAAAGAAGTGCGGTTGTTAAAGTATATAAGGAGAAACGTTTTTTAAATAGATTGACCATAATTCCACCATAATTTTGCCCCCCTTACTTAAGAGAAACATTCAACATATAAAAAATTTAATACGTTTTGGTTCGTATGTATTGAGATTATTAATATTTTTTGTGTTTTATGTAAATGTAGAATTAGGAAATAACTAAAGAATACAATCTAAATTTGTCATTTTTACAAAAAAATTATAAAAATAGAGCTGCAAAACAAGAGAAAAATCACCTTTAAAATCGCTCTCTGCAAAAACAGTTTTAATCGGTTTGCATGCATTAAAAATGCCTATTTTAAACTGCTACCTCATCAATTCCCAGAGCCTGTATAACCAATATCCTTGCAATAAATATTCTATTGAAAAAATGTATGCTCCGTAAGCAGACAAAACATATGCCAAAATTGGAAAACAAAGGGGCATATACATCTGCTTTTAGGCAATCTTTAGGGTAAGACAGCTGAATTTAGAAAGAATAAGAACGTATAAAATAAAATCAGCTCCTATTTTTATCATCTTCTTATTCAACTTTACAACATTGAAAAGTAGTCCAGAACCCTATCTTCAAAAAACAAAGATTACATGCGTTTTCTTTTATTTATCGCATTCTTTAAAGAAAACACATTTTCAAAAACAATATTAATATCTCTCATTTTTTCCAAGCTCATTTCACAATGATGCCGAATATAATATAAAGCTGATTGAGATACAATGCTCATCATGTTTTCGTAAAATGGAGTAGCCTCCTTTGACCAACTTCTAATAGTGTAACTCCCCTCCTCTCGACACAATTCACAAAACGATATGGGCCGCTTTTCTTCAATGACTTTTTTCTACCTGCCGATCCTTCCCCATGCAAACGACAGCTTTTTATGAATTCAAGAGATTGAAAATATTTTTAGCATTCTCAATTAAAAAATATCTTTATCAATCAGCATATTATAAACAATATGAAAGAAATTCTGAAAGACGCGTTTTGAAACAATAACGCACCATTTTCTTTCAAGAAAAATAAAAGAAGTCCAGTCCCAAAACATATTAAAGAAATGCAAAACTCATACTCTATAAAAGGCGATAACAACAAAATGCATAGAGAAACAAAAAAACCACAAGCATAACTTGTGGTTTTTTCAAAGATTAAACAAAAACAGTAACAACACTAGAAATGATAACGCAATCCACCAGAGAAACTGGTTCCAGAAAAACCAGCTTTCGTGAGCTTATGCTGATAAACCAAATCACCATGAAGCGCAAATTTTTGAGACAATTGGGCATTAAAACCTAATCCAGTTTCTAATGAAGAACCAAAAGCACCTAGCTGAAAAGCATCTTTAAAATGCACAAATTGTTTTCCTTCAAAACCATGAGCAAGATGAAGCTTGCCATAGAAAGAAATAACTTGAGCCTCATCAGCGGCAACCAGCACCTTTGTTAAACGCCCTCCAACACGCCCTACCCACTGATGAAGCTTTCCTAAATCAATATCAAAGCCGTCCACATCACGCACTTTATTAAATTGAAGATATTGATAAACAACCTGAACTTGTGGATCAAAAACAAAACCGTCCTCTCCCACCATAAATGTTTTACCACCCGTCACTGAAGCACTTAAAGGATTTCCTTTTAATGTTGCCGTCTTGCCACGTGCTGTTGTCAACACATCCCCTTTAAACAAACCATAAGACACAAGTCCATCAACATAAAAGCCTGCATCATGTTGCATACCACCATATGCCGAAACTGACCATTTATCAAAGGTACTTTTTTGACTCTGTTCAACATTTAAAGGGTGCAAAGAAAATTTCTCGTAAGACCCGATAATTCCAAAAGAAGTGGTTCCATACATATTTTCGATTGCTTTTAGCAAAACACCTGCCTCTACAGCGCTATAATTAAGCTCGCCACCATAACCATATTCAAGCGCAGAAAGATTTGAAGTATAACGATGATTGCCGCCATAACCGCGCACAAAAAAGAGAGGATTTTCGCGACTTTCTAATAAGCCACCAGAAGCAATTCGCAAAGCTTCTAACCGCTGATTTTGATTGCTAACATTCATCAAACCAAGATGACGTAAGGCATTAGGCAAAAGCAAATAAGTCGGAACCTGCGGAACAACAGCCTTAACGCCCGGCTTAGGACGAGGCTCTGGAGCCGGTCCTGGAGGAGGTGTCGGACCAGGAGGGGGGATTGGACTTGGATCTGGTTCAGGTTTAACATCATCAATAGATCGACTCTCAAGACGAAAATCCCAAAATTTTTCGCTTCCTCCAACTAATCTTTGAGCAGAATCCGCCTCCCCTAATTCAGAGCTTGGACCATAACCATAAAGCTTATACTGATAAGGTAATTCGTTTAACGCTACATATCCCCCTTCCAACTGAAAAGAATCTTGCTTTGCTTGTCCAGAGACCTGAATGATTGAAATACCTTCATTACTCCCTCCCCTTCCCGTGTATCCTCCCGGACTTCCTGCAACAGCATGCACATGGAGCTTTGTTTTCCCAGAAACATCACCATGAATTAAAACACGATCAGTCTTTTGATGCTCAAGAGAACCACCACTATTCAGATAGGTATTCACAGAAATAGAGGCACCTTCCCGTGCTTTATAAACTTCACCCTTTCCCTTTCCAATATAAAGGGTTTGATAATCATCAACAGAAGAAGGGTCTTGTCTTTTAAAATGAATAGAGCTCTCCCCCATAAGACTGACGAGTGAAATAGAAGAGCTATTTGCATCCTCATGTTGATCTGTTGGCAACTTTTGTTGTAAAATCCACTTAGAACCACCTCCCAAATAAAGTTTGGCATTCGAGTTTTGATCAACGTATGTACGACCTTCAAGCGTAGAGCCATCAGCCAAAACGGTTATAGAAGCCCCTTTCTCAGCTTTTAATAAAAAATTCCCTGAACGAAGCGTGCTGTTCATCAAACTCACCACACCAGAAATGAGGTTTTCGCCATAAATTGCCGCATCATCTAAAACAGAAAACTTTGTTGTATCCAAATTAACAACTTCTAATCGTGGTGGTACTTTTTCATCCCCTAATGAAATCTCCTCCTTTTTATCCCCAGCTTCGCTCCATGGTTTTTCTCCCTGAAAATAGATTCCATAAGATCCCACACCCTTCACAGTAACAGAAGAAGACTTAAAATTAGCCTCCGTCACATAAAAGTTATTCGATAAATCCTCAACGTCATCTACGGTTTCAGATTCTTCTTCAGATCGTTCTGGTCCAGAATATAAAGGCTTGACTGAATTTTTTAACAATATACCATGCGCACCCTCAGCTTTAATATCCCCCCCTTTAAACTCAACCTTTCCCCCTTCATCCATTAAAAAGACCGCATGGTTTTCACCTTTTTTCCCCTTTCCAGTAACAGTAACACCATCGAGAAAGACCTTTCCCCCTAATATTGCAGAAACACCGTGACTATTCATAAAATCAACGGATCCACCTAACATCCGAACTTCTGAATCCTCATAACTTAAAAGACTGGCAATCCCATCAGCCGTCTTAATGTCTGTCTCTTCTAAAAGAACAAACGACTTGTCTGTTGCATCAACCCCCTCTTGACTTTCCTCAATCTTTCCTTTGCTTACTTCAATCACTCCATTATTTGTACGAAAGGCGATAACAGTGTTTTTAAGAACTGGATCTTTCAAAACAACCTTACCGCTATCTAATACGTGCACCCCCATTAGAAAAGTTTCATCAGCAATTTCACTGCTAACTGCTACATTTTCTCCCTCAACTTTGGTTCCTATACCCTTCACCGTTACAGCAGTAGGACTAGGAGGATAAGCATTTTTATTCGTAATCTTATAAGATTTATTATCAATTCTAGCTTCCCCACAATTATCGCATATATAATACAATCCACTATAGTAATAAAACCCAGGTTTCATACCTCTTTCATCAGAGTCCGCATCTCTAACCCTGTTATTGACATCTTTCTCATGCTTGTTCTCTCCTTCCTTTCCACTCAGCTTACGATAATCACTCCCCCCACGAATACCTTCATCATTATTACCAACATGAATCATACTAGGAATATAGCGATTATTCTGCCCACTCTCTCCACTAAGAGGAGGCTTATACAGATTACTTCCACTAAGATGACCACCAGAGACAGGCCTCCCACTGATAACATTACCATTAGGAAGAGCGCTAATAGGATATCCGTCAATGCCACTCGTAGGAGGTGTTACAATAGGATACCCTTCAACGCTACTGGGAATATAACCCACATCTGAAGGAATAAAGACAATTGGGATGGTGTTGTTATAGTTACTATTATAAACACTTGCAGCAATCACCATTCTATTTTGAAGCAAAGAAAGAATAGCTGTTGTACAAGCACATAAACATACATGATTTCTAAACACTTTAATCATAGTTCCCTCGAAACTTTCCTTCCCCTCTCATTAAAAATAAAAGCACTCGAAAAACATGCCGCTCTGCACCTAAAATACGAATGGTGTAACCATTAAGATATGTCTCTCATGCTCATTTGAACTGTGCAATGAATTACCCCTATAAACTTGGCAGAAGCTCTACGCATAAAACTATCTATAAGAGAATAATGACAAAACACAATTTATAAGTGTATAATGCATTCTGTATTTCGTGTAAAGAGAAAATGAAATCAGTACGTGCAATTAATTAAAGACACAATTTATTCTTGTGCAATTTTAAAAATTAATCCACAAAGAGATGAATGAAAAAAATGATTTAAATCAGTGAAAACAAACGCTCAAAAACGAGCTTTAGAAAGCATCAAATATGATATTAGAGTATATCAATACGGCACTAAAAAAGATATCATAACACATACTGGACTTCTGAACGCTTAAAAAGCCCATACAAATGTATCACTCTATCGCATCATCATCAGCGAAAGTTTTAAGAAAATTCGCTTTATCGTAGAAAAACGCGCTCGTGCGCACAATAAATATGTCTTTTCTATTCATATCAAGAAGACGAGAATCTTTTAGAAACAACACAAGTTGTTATAAAGAAAAAGGCAGCACAATGTGCTGCCTTTTTTTAAAAGGTACATCTTGTACCTTATATTAAAACTGATAACGCACGCCTCCGGAAAAACTTGCTCCAGAAAAACCAGCTTTATTAAGCTTATGTTGATAGAGAATATCAGCATGCAGAGAGAACTGTGGCAACAATTTGGCATTAAATCCTACCCCAGCCTCTAATGAAGAACCAAACGCCCCTAACTTGAAAGCATCATTGAAATGCACAGACTGTTTTTCTCCAAAACCATGAGCAAGATAAAGCTTACCATAGAAAGCAACAGCATTCACACCTTCAGAGCCTGTAGGAATCTTGGTTAAGCGTCCACCAACACGTGCCACCCATTGATCAAGGTTACCCATTTCAATATCAAAATTGTCAATATCGCGGGCCTTATTAAATTGGAGATGTTGATACACAACCTGAACCTGCGGATCAAAGACAAAACCTTTATACCCTGTTGCAATTGTCTGGCCACCGATCACAGAAACACTCAAAGGATTACCTTTCAATGTTGCTGTCTTACCGCGCGCAAGAGTGAGAACATCACCTTTGAACAGACCATAAGATAAAAGACCATCGACATAGAAGCCCACATTATGCTGCATGCTACCATATACCGTAGCAGTCCATTTATCAAATGCACTCTTTTGACTTTGCTCAACATTCAAAGGCTGCAGAGAAAGGTTTCCATACGTTCCCATAACCCCAAAGGATAGAGCACTATCAGTATTTTCAATAGTTTGCAGAAGAACACCGGCCTCTACACCACGATAGTCAAGATCACCATTATAACCATATTCAAGTGCAGATAAATCTGAAGCATAACGGTAACTTCCACCATATCCGCGTAAATAAAGAGCAGGATTCTCACGAACCTCTACCATTCCCGTAGAAGTCATCCGCAATGTCTCCAACTGCTTATTTTGATTGTTAATATCCATCAAACCAGCATGGAATACACTATTAGGCAAGACAAGGTAAGTTGGCACTTGTGGAACAACAGACCTGACAAATTGATCTGGAAGGGCAGAAGATCCAGCAGACTTAACATACTGATTTTCTAAACGGAAGTTCCAAAATGCTCCACCATCCTTAACAAATTTCTGCTGAACATGCTCCTGTTTCAAAGTCGCTTCTGGACTATAAGCACGAAGAGTATATTTATAAGGTGAATTTCTCAGCGCAACATAATTACCATCGAGTTGGAAAGAATCTTTCTCCGCTTGACCATAAATCTGAATAACTGAAACACTATGAGCAATCTTGGCATTCGCTTGACTATTTGCTACATTGCCTACATCGCCTCGTACATGTATTTTCGTTTTTCCAGAAACATCACCATGAATGATAAGCCGATCCGTAACTTGCTGATCACTTGGATCATGCGGGTTTAAACGTGCATTGAGATGAATGACAGCATCACCTTGTGCCTCATAAACTATGCCTTTCCCATTTCCAATATGGAGAGTTTGATATTTTTCTCCAGATTCCGAAGATCTAAAATCAATAGCACTATTTACAAGTCTCACAGAAGAAACGCATGAATCCACACACCCTGCATCTGAAGCATCCAAACTCTTCTGAACACTTCTTTTGAGAATCCACTCTGATTTATTGGCCAAGTCTAATTTTGCATAAGAATCTTTATTAACGCGAACACCACCTGTAACAATAGAATTATCAGCCGAAACCGATATATTAGAATTATTCTCAGCCTTCAACAACAAGTCACCAGCGAGAGTTGTTTTATTTTCTAATGAAACATGACCAGTAGAATTATTACCATAGATCGCTATACCCTTTGCAACTTCAAAATCAGTCTTTTTCAACGAAACTGTCCCCGTTATACCTATAGGCATATCCTGTATGGGTAAAACACTTCGCTTAACAACACCTGCTTTCTCAGTCGCTAAATTCTTACTCTGATTTTGTTTCCTCTCTTCCTTCTGTATGAGCCCATCAAAATAGATACCATAGGTCCCATCACCTTCTACTTTAACAGTAGAAGCCTCGATATTCGCGTGATTGACAGCAGAACGAACCTCAGAAGATCTTCTCTTCCTAAAAGTCCCCGTTTCAACCATATCATCACCCTTTCTAACCCACAAAGCATGTCCATCAGTCACAACATTTCCGTTCTTAAAATCAACAGAAGCATTATTTCTTAACAGAAAAGCCGCACGTCCAAATACCTTTGCAGAATCTGATGTCCCTGCTTCTTTTTTCACAGTAATGTCAACTTTGTCTAACGTAATACTTCCTCCAGATTCCGACCTCACTGCCACGCCCTTTGCCAAATTAATAGCTCCAGTATTCATGGTTATCTGACCAGCTTTACTTACCAGACCAGCTGCAGCAAAATTCCCCGTAACGTTAATTGTCGTATCCTTTAAATTAACAGATGATCCAGAACCCGCTAACGTACCTACATAATGAGCATTAACCGTTCCACCAATCATCTCAACCGCCCCACTTCTTTGTGCTTCCAGCCCAATCACAGAAGACTGAATTGTGGAGTTTTTATCTAAAACAACTTTTGCATTGTTTTCTGCAAGCACAGCACTCACAGCCTGTAATGTATTAAAACCAACATTATTTTTACTATCAGAAAAATCCGCAGCAATAATTGTGCTTCTCTCTAATTTAATAACCGTATCCTGATTTTTTGCATGCATAGAATGTTGAGTTTTATCCGTTGTCTTTAGTGTTTGGCCTTGTACGGTATGTGATTGACCATCACTACATGAATAAGCAACTTCAGATTTCTCCGCACCATTTCCCTTTGTAGTTTCAACACACTGTGAAGAAACAACTTCCTGAACCACATTATAAACAGGTACAGCAGGGAGTACCTGAGACCTTCCTAAGGAGACTACAGGTTGCGTAGAGGAAACAGCCTTAGACCTCTCCGTAGAAGCTGAAGACAAATTTATAGATACAGTAGGCGAAGTTCCCGCAGATGCATTAGTATTCTCAGATAGAAGTAAAATACGTTCTCGTCCTAAAGTCCTAGTTGCTTCCTCCTTAGGTGTAGAATCCCTTCGCTCAGATGCAGTAGAAATAGCCTTAGATACTTCCTTAAGAACAGGGGGGACTAAAGGCTTTGTGCCCTCCGATACAGGAGATTCAGGAGAAGAGATGCGTTCACCTTCAGAAGAAGCACCAATTTCAACATCTGTAGCAGCAAAGTTTTCTACATTCTGATTTCCTCCACTTGAAACAACAGGTTTACTTGAGCTAACAGGACTCTCAGTAGTAGGAACAGCTAATGTAGAAGATAGGGTATCTCCCTCCGTTTCAGCAATTGAAGAAATTTCATCTAGAGGACTTAAGTCTACATAAGAATCATCTATGTCAGATCTTGCAAGCATAGAACTCTCTGTCGTAATAGATTGAGGAGAAGAAAGTATAACAGTCTGGGGCGGAATTAATACATTCTCTGTAATATCACCTTCTCCTTCTACTATATTATATCCTACATCATCCAATTCCCCACTTGAATTATCAAGAAGAAAAATACTTACATCTCTATCACTTGTTTCTAACTCGCTATAATAATTAAAACCTCCCCCCAGAATATAACGATCCGTTTCCCTTCTTTCACTTCCATCAACAGTCTCCTCAGTTGTCAAGGTATGTAGAGCAGCAGATGAAGGATCTGTTATTGCAGAAGACTCATTTTCACCCTCTTCATGACTGGTATTATCTGTATCAGCTCTCCCTAAAGAATTTGGTCTTACTGGTCTTAAGTTAAGCTCTGTGGAACCTGCAGAAACAACATCTCCTGTACCGTCCTCATTCTCTTTTCTAACTTCAAAATTATTAAGATTCTCGAAATCAAAATCTATATTAAAGAAATGAGGAACAGAAATTGTATATTCCGCTAAGACTATTTCCGATGCCAAAGGAGGTTCTTCCTTAGTACCATTTGCAGCTTCTATTTTACTCTCTAAACGGTAATCCCAAATCTGTCGACTTGTTACCAATTTATTATCAAAATACTTCATCTTCGAAGGAGACGTTGGACCATAAGCACGAAGAATATACTGATAAGGCGAACCATCTATCGTAACATACGCATCATTCAGTTTAAAAGAATCTTCCCTCGCTTCCCCATAAACCTGAATAATTGAAATACTCTGAGGTTTATAACCTTGAGGATTCTGATCTTGTTGATCTCTACCGCTTTGTCTAACTTTAGACACATGCACCTTAGTTTGACCAGAAACATTACCATGAATTAAAAGCCTATCAGATAATTGAGACTCCGCTGATGCATTAGCCTGCACAGATGCACGTAAATGAATATGAGAATTCCCAGAAGCGACGTAAACTGTGCCGTCCCCATTTCCTATGCGAAACGTTTGATAATTATGGTCTTGTTGACTAGCATCATTTTGCAAAGGCAAAAACGAAATAGCAGAATCGTCAAGCCTTAAAAATGAAATACATGAGTCCTCACAACTGTCACTACGCTCTCCAAATTCACTTCTTCTCGTTAAATGCCACTCCGATCCATTGAACAAAAAAATCTTACCCTGAGAACCTTTTTGAACATAAGCAGGACCTTTAATTATAGAATCATTAACAAGAACAGACACTTTAGAAGAAGATTCAGCATGCAAGAATAACTTACCAGAAACCGTCGATCCGCTATCTATAAGGACAGAGCTTTTCATATTGTTACTTGAAACGGCTACACCATCTGGAACATTAAAGTTAGTTTCCTGCAAAAAAACTAAAGATTCCTCATTTTGTTGCGAATCAATGAATTGATTATTAAAATATATGCCAATAGACGTCTGACCATTCAGGTTAATAGTTGAAGATTTTACAACAGCCTTAAGCTTAAAGTCCGTTTCATAGTTTCTTGCCTCTGTCTCTTGTCCTAAAATTTTTGGTATAAGATAGTTAGCATAATCCGAAGAAGCAAGAAATTCGCTAGGAGGCCCATCTATTTGAATACTATTCGGGACTGAAACACTGCTTCCTTCATGACTGCTTTCTTCATCACTGCCAAACAACAATACACCAATAGAATCTGAAAGACTCAAGTTTTCATTTTTTAAGGAAATAAAACCTTCATCTATAAGTAAAAGGCTAGTCGTATACTCTAATTCATTGCTAGATTTACTTTCATTTATTTTAATACTGACATTATCTAGTTGAATGAATCCTCCGCTTTCTGCTGAAACCACAACTCCACGTGCTGGGAAAATAATTTCTCCCCGTTTCATGTCTATTACTGACCGAGCGGTGGTACGCAAACCAGTTACGCTTTCATTGCCGTCCTCGTATTCGCCATCCTCGTATTCGCCATCCTCGTCTTCGCCGTCCTCGTCTTCGCCGTCCTCCCATTGTTGGCCCACCACATGAATCTGTGTATTGTTCAACATAATAAATGATCCACTTTCAGCCTCAGCCCCCATATTTGCACTATAGCTCCCCCCATTTTCCATAACGATCTTTCCACCATATAAAGCGTAAAGCCCAGTGTCAAAATGATGAATCCATGTGTCTTTTAATTCAACCACTCCATCTTGTGATGCAAATACAGCACTCCCATAAATCCCATAACCCGGCACTGCTCTATCCTCAGCCCCCTGCTCTCTCACATTAAGCAAATGAACTTGATTCCTAAGAGCTGAATTGCGCAATTTAATAATTGTCGGTTCTTTTTTAACAACATAATCACCGTTACTAAAATCAACCCTTCCCGCTGCTACAGCATTATCGCCATTCTTCTTCAGCATAACCGTAGCATACTTCACCAAGTGCTCTTTGCCATCTTGACAAACTATAGATGTCAAAGGGCTACCATAATCTTTATAACTACCTACAGTACATGCATTGACACCATCACCATTGGCTATAGAGGCATCGACACCTTGTAAAAAGAAGAAAGCACTTGTTGTCAGTGCGTACAAACGTGTACGCTTTTTAAATACATTGATCATATGTCAAACTTTCTAAATAATGTTGCAAAAACACTAGAATTAAGTGAAAATGAGGTAAGTGAGCAGTTTGTAACATATGTTAGTCAACTTTACAACATAGTGTTATTTACGATCGCATCATTTTGTGCACAAAAATGCCTAAGTTAAGGTTTTTAAGTGTGCAAACCCTTGTAATATAAGATAAAAGGATAAAATCACGATGATAAAATATATGAAATCCGTGACTTCTATTTTACTGGTTGTAATCTGCTTTGCAACGGTTTTATGGACACAAACGAGTATGGCAAAGAAAAGTACTCAAACAAATATAATGATTAATCATGTTTCAGGCACAACTTCTGTTCCCGCTTCTCCGCAAAAAGTTGTTGTGTTTGATCTTGCATCGCTTGATAATATGAATCATCTTGGGATTAAAACGGTTGTTGGCATTCCTGAAGGAAAAAAACCTTCCTATCTGCAACAATTTGATGATGCAAAATATGAGAAAATCGGCACTGTTTTTGAACCAGATTATGAAAAAATTGCCACTCTCCGGCCCGATTTAATTATTATTTCCTCCAGAACCCAAGCAAAATATAACGATTTATCCAAAATCGCTCCAACCATTGATCTAACGATAGGAAACGAAAATTCTCTTGAAGATATTAAAAGAAATGTGTCCATCCTTGGAAAAATTTTTGGCAAAGAACAGGAAGCAGAAAAAGAAATTACAAAGCTTAATGAAACTTTAGCTGAAGTCCGTCAAAATACCCAAGGAAAAGGTACAGGGCTCGTTCTCATGACCTCTGGTGGAAAAATCAGTGCTTTGGGACCAAAATCACGTTTTGATATTTTTCATTCCGCTTTTGGAATTACCCCTGCAACCGATAAACTCACTGTACAAAAACATGGACAGCTCATTTCTCCTGAATTTATTCTTGAGACAAATCCTGATTGGTTGTTGGTAATTGATCGGGATGCTGCAATTGGGAGAGAAGGACTATCCGCAGCACAACTGCTCAACAATGAGCTTGTGCACCGCACAACAGCAAGCAAACAAAACCAAATTATTTATTTGGACTCTTGGAGCTGGTATCGTGCAAGTGGTGGTTTAACAGGACTCCTTGAAACCGCTAAACAGATCAACCAAGCCTTTACAAAGAGCAAATAAGCACACAAAAAAGCTTGCTTGCGATATGAATAAAATTTAAAAGCAGAGGTTGTTTATGAAACAACCTTTGTTTTTTTGTTAAATTTTGTGAGAAAATGATTTAACGTGAAGAATTATTGGATAACCATAACATTTCTAAGTCTCCTGTCTATCCTCAGCATTTTTGTTGGTTATTCTGATGTCACACCTTCTGATCTTTTTGCAGCCGATCCCCATGCGTGGCTTATTTTTTGGCAAACGCGTCTTCCTCGTACCATTTCAATCCTTTTAGTAGGCGCAGCGCTTGCACTTTCAGGCATGATTATGCAACTGTTGACACGTAATCGCTTCGTCGAACCATCAACCGCTGGAACTGTTGAATCTGCTTCCCTTGGCATTCTTTTTATTATGATTTTTCTGCCCGATATTCCTGTTTTAGGAAAAATGGTCATTGCGACACTTTTTGCCATGACAGGCACTTTACTTTTTATGTTTTTATTGCACCGCATTCCTTTAAAATCGGCTCTCATTGTACCCCTTACAGGGATTATGCTAAGCTATATTATTGGCTCGTTAACCAATGCCATTGCAGATTATGAAATGCTCCTTCCTTCTCTTCAAGCTTACTTATTTGGTAGTTTTGCCATGATTCTTGAGGGAAAATATGAACTTTTATGGCTCACCCTTCCCCTTTGTCTTCTAGCCTATTGTATTGCTGATCGCTTTACGGTTGCAAGCTTAGGAGAAGATCTAACCAATAATCTTGGGTTAAATTATCGTGTCGTCATGTTTTTTGGTCTTTTTATTGTCGCCTCAATCACTGCTGTTGTTGTCTGTACTGTCGGCCGTATTCCTTTTGTTGGATTGATTATTCCAAATATTGTTTCAAGTTTCATGGGAGATAATATGCGCTATACTGCTCCTTGGGTAGCCATCAGCGGTGCAGAATTGGTCTTGATTTGTGATCTTTTAGGGAGAATCATTCATCCATCTCTTGAAATTCCCATCAGCACCATAATGGGCGTGATCGGTAGTTTTATTTTTATGATACTGCTTTTACGCTGGAGAAAGAATCTTGGATAGAAGAAAAAAAACAAAATGTGTACTAACAACGCTTATTATCATAGCATGTACAATCATCAGTCTTTACATGACGTGGAATATCAATGTTTATACATGGACATTTCGTCTGACAAAACTGATCTCTCTGCTTCTTATTGCCTATGCAATAAGCGTTTCTACAGTTTTATTTCAAACAATCGTTAATAACCGTCTTCTGACTCCTTCAATTATGGGATTTGATCAGCTTTATATTTTAATAAAAACTGTTTTGATGTATTTTGTAGGCTCTCTTTCTTTGCCCTTTTTGAATGAAGAAGGACACCTCATTCTCGAAGCCCTTATTCTCATGCTTTTTTCCATAAGCCTTTTTCATTGGCTGTTTTCAGGTAGCCTAAAAGGTCTTCACTTGACACTTTTAATTGGTGTTGTTTTAGGCGGCTTTTTTTTCAGTTTACGGATGTTTATGCAATTGCAACTCAATCCAGATCAGATGATGAATCTAACAGATATTATGTTTGCAAATTTTAATAAATTTAATACGTCCCTCATAAGCTTTGCCACAATAATTGTTTTCATTGTGAGTTTAATTGGGTGGCGTTTCCGCCATCTTTTTGATATTTTGGCTTTGGGACGTGAAAATACTCTCAATCTTGGCGTTAATTATCATAAAAGTGCAACAGCTATTCTTATTTTTGTTTCTATTCTCGTCTCTATTTCCACTGCATTAGTAGGCCCCGTCACTTTTTTTGGACTGCTCGTTGCCAACCTTTCATATGAACTTTCACCTCAAGCAAAACATAGTGTCATTATACCGATTGCAATATTGTTAGCGATGATTTGTTTGGTGGGGGGACAATTTATTTTAGAGCAAATTTTTCACATGGCGGGACGTTTAAGTTTTATCATTGAGTTTTGTGGAGGGATTGTTTTCTTAATGTTACTGATGAAGGGAAAAGTAAAATGATTGAGATCAATCATCTTTCCAAGGCTTACGGAGCACGATTGATTATCGACAATTTATGTCTTCATCTTCCCAAAGGGGGGATTATTTCTCTTATTGGGCCTAATGGTTCGGGAAAATCAACTCTTTTAATGCTGATAAGACGTCTTTTACCGCACGACAAAGGCACAATTAATATCGACGATTTTGATATTGATAAAATGCCCCATGATATTTTGGCTCAAAAGCTCTCCATTTTGCGTCAAGATAATCCTTTATCCTTCCGTTTAACCGTGTACGATTTAGTGAGTTTCGGACGCTATCCTTATTCAAAAGGCTGGTATACACATGAAGATAGACAATTTATCGACAGTGCGCTACGCTATCTTGACTTACAAGATTTAAAAGACCGTTTTTTAGACGAGCTTTCTGGTGGTCAGCGTCAACGGGCTTTTATTGCGATGGTTATTTGTCAAGATACCGATTATCTTCTCTTAGACGAACCATTAAACAATCTGGATATGAAACATACCGTTTCTATGATGAAGCAATTACGCCGCACAGCTGATGAGCTGAAAAAAACCATTCTTATTGTTATGCACGATATTAATTGTGCCTCCTCTTATTCAGATATGATTGTTGCATTGAAAAATGGGAAAGCAGCCTATTTGGGAACCCCCAAAGAAATTATGCAGCCAGAAATTCTTAAAGACATTTATGATGTCGATATTCAAATCAAAACAATCAATGACATTCCTATTGCTCTTTATTATCGATAATTATAAAGATTTTTTGCGCTTGCCTACGCTGTAGAATCTGCTAGAGATGGTAAAATCGGCTTATTGGGGAATATTTTTATGGTAGAATAGCGGACTCTGACTCCGTCAATCTTGGTTCGAATCCAAGTTCCCCAGCCAATTTTAGTTGTTGTTGTAGCTTGTGTGTATGTAGCTTGTCAGCAGGTTTTGTATATTTTGCCACCAGGTTTTGTACCAATTTATTTTGCTTCACATGATTTTTAAGGGGTTCTCAAAGGAGCTTCAAAGTCCTTTCAAAGGTTGTTTAAAGACTGTAGCTTGCCAGCAGGTTTTGTATATTTTGCCACCAGGTTTTGTACCAATTTATTTTCTTTAAAATGATTTTTAAGGAGTTCTCAAAGAGTCTTCAAAGACCTTTCAAAGATCATTTTAAGCCTCTTTAATGAGTCTTTATTTTTCTTCTCTTAAAGGTCGCAATTTCTGATGATCAGTCATGAGCAAGAATCGCATTAAAAGAATCGTATTATTTGAGAAGAAGCATGCATAAAATGGTACCTTTTCTTTAGCATAAACTGCGTGACAGCTTTTCGGTTTTCTGAGGCATTATTAAAAAACAAAAGAAGCTTGGAAAAATTCGGTCATGTTGACCGTATTGCACTTCTATATGCAATTGCGCAATGTTTGCACTATTGCTCCTTTCTGCAATTGGTGCAAGTTGCACCAATTCCTCCAAATGTTCATCACCATCGATCAAAGGGACAAGTTGTCCCTTTGATTTTCTGTTCTGATCAAGTTTCCCTTTCTCCTGTTTCCTTTCCTTGATTTAGCGCTTCTAGGGTAATTTCTGTGATGTATCCGCTTTGCTTTTCATAGCGATGGGTCACGGTTGCAGCATGCCATGGGCCATTGATTTCGCCTCGAAACCCTTGAAGCAAAAGCGGTTGCCCCGCCATGATTTCAGGGCGCCCCTCAAGGCTTAAAGAACCACTACCCATGGCTCGACAAAGCCTATCCGACTCAGAAGCAGCCGCAGCTAAAGCTTGCTGCTCACAAGGGTAGCACGTCCGCAGACGGCGAATGGGCCCCGTATACCCTGTGCGATGCGTAACAACGTGCTGTTGCCCTTTTGTGCGATCAAAATACCGTGCTTCTATCATGCCATATTGGGTGCGCGGCTCAAGGTTAAATTCCCAATGGGAACAATCCTGTTGATGAATTGTCTGGAGAGGAAGATTGTCTCCGCTTAAAAATAAAAACTTATTGTCTTTGATCAAAAAACGCCCCTGCATCCGATCAGCAAGCCGGGTTAAAAAATCAATCGCCGATTGATTGGTGCGCACCACATAAGGCAAGGTTTGTTTGCTAAACTGTGGACTGACCTTTGCTTGATAACCATGACGTTTGGCAAGGCTCTCAACAATCTCAGCAATGGTTTTATGGTCAAAATGTTCGCTGTCCTGTTCTTTGATCTCCGCACGCATGGAAGCGCTTTTGCCACAAAGGCGCAAAATCTCTCCATCACTGCCCCCACAACTGGTCACCGTCTCCACAACAAAACGCCCCATAAAGGCACGAATGCTGTTCTCATAACCAAAGGTGACATGGAGTGCAGTGTTACTGGAGGGAATCTCTAAATCATTGCCGCTATCATCAAATTCCGCCTCGAATGTATCGGCTTCATTACCCGCATTGTCTGTGATGGTTGCCGTTAAAAGACGTTGGTAAAAAACTTCATGAACAAGCTTATCCCCTACCCTTACCTTAATAAAGGGATGTGTGCGCATTAATCCCATAGCCGTTTGACCACGCTGTTTTTTTCTTGGGAAATAAATTCAGGCAGAAAAACTTTTAAGCCCCGCGGTAAAAAAGTATCATACCCAGCAATCTCTGGATTAGCCTCCAGTGTGGCTTCTAAATAACCTTTCAGTAAACCAGCTTGCCTCCGGTCTCCTAAAACAGACAAGGCATGGTGATAACAAATGAGGTCTAAACTCATATCCTCTAGTTCGACCACAAGCTGTTTTGCGGGGATCTTCATGAGGTATCCTCCTCTTGCCCCCCTTGGTATTGCCCTATTTGATATTGACCTTGTGGTTTTCCCCCATCAAAAAACGGCAACAGGCTAATGGAATAGCGAATACGCCCCGATTGACCAGAGCGGCTAATATAGTCATGGTCTTTCGTGACACTGGTAATCACCACGGATCCAAGCATTAAGGCACTGTAGCTATCATCACTCATCCAACGGATCATCTGAACGGGTTGAGCCGCACGTATGGTTCTGGTGATGGCATCAATGGCAACCCGGTCACCAAACTCTTCTGGAAATAATACCCCGTGGATGGTTTTGGGATCATTGCCATAGCCGGTAAATTGCAAACCAGGGGCCCCACCAAAACGCTCTAAGCAAACCCATGAGGCAGAGAATTCCTCTTCAAAAGATTGGAAGTTCAACCAGTCCACATAAAATTGATGCGGTCCCAACATCAGCAAAGGATCTTGCATACTCCCTCCCCTTATTCTGTTCCGCCATGCAAGGCATTGGCCCCTGCCCGTTGCAAGGCATGACGAACCGCATAACCAGTTGCAATAGGATCACGCGCGCCATTGACATGCACCGTGACATTTTGATTGTGCGTAATGGGGACGCGTTCTTTGTCTTTTGCTTCTGTGAGAGGCGCATTGGCACGACCAGCCCCCGAAAATTGCACAACAGGCTGAGGCGTTTTGCCTCCTAAAAAACTTGGCAAATAATCTCTTACATCAATCGACCCAATCCACCCCTTTATGCGGTGAGGTAAAGATTTACAAAAGTCCGTCAATTGTGAGATGGTGCCCATAAAACCATTAACAATCCAACTCCCTAAATCTTCTCCGGCTTGTTCCATGCTTGCCTTGGCACTATCCGTGAGCTTTTCTTGAGAGAAAAAACGCTTCAACCACCCCCAAAAATTGGAAAGGCTTTGTTTAATCCCCTCCCACAAATCTTCAAAGCTTTGAGCAACAAAGGAAAGTCCTTGTTTAAACTTTTGCCAGTGGGCAGAAAAATCAAAGGCAGCGGCAATGATGTTTTTCCAACGTGTAATGGTTGCCGTGTCAGCACCAAAAAAACGCATGACGGCTTCAAAGGCACGACCAAAAGCGCGGATTAGCCCCCGTGCAAATCCTTTGACAAAGGAAGAAAAGCGATCCCAATATTTCCACAAAACAAAACAAGTCGCAATGATGACAGCCACAACAGCAGCAATCAGAGCACCGATTGGGGTAAATACAGCCCCAACAACAGAAGCAATACCTGCCCCAACCACCTCGATCGCTGTCCCTATCCAGCCAAAAGAGGCAGCAAATGCTGTACCTGAAATTGCGATCCCTCGCAAAGCTCCCATCAATAAAGTCATGGGGCGTAAGAGTCGCAGTGAACTTGCCCCAAGACCTGCAGTTAACAAGCCCAGTGAGCGCCCTGAAGCCAAGAGCCCGCGCCAACTTGCCTTCAGCGCACCACTAACAGCCCTCATCTTGATAAAAGAGGCAATCAATTGCAGGACCCCAAGGCGGGTTCCCGCCATGGTAAAACGTACAACCCGCAAAGCAATATTAAAAGCCATAAGGGCGGCAATGGTTTTGATGATCACACCGGTTAAAACAGGGTGTTCATTAGCCCATGCCATCAGAACGTTTAAAAAACCACCAACAGTTTCCATTAAACTGTTGACAGGAGGCAGAAGCACTTCACCAATGGTAACCCCTAAAGCCACAATGCGGTTTTGTAACAGTTCAAATTGCCGCATGGCACCGGTTGCTTGTTTATCTGCCTCTTGTTCGACAGAGCCTTTAAAGACTTTTGGGTCTTCAACAAACTTTAAGGCTTGCCCTACCAATTCGGGGTTACCCACCAGTTTGGCAAAATCCCCAGTAAAGTCGCGTCCTGCAATGGCAATCAGTGAACGCATCCCCTGTTCGGATTTGCCCAACACATCAAAAAAACGCACCAAGGTACCGGTGGCATCTTTCTCCAAATCTTCCATAAATTTTTGACGAGAGAGACCAATATTGGTAAAAGCATCTTCAATATGCTTTCCTCCCGCCTGAATACGGGCACTGATAGAGTTAAAACCACGTGCTGCACTCTCTGGAACAATCCCAGCAGAAATCATCGCCGTCCCAAAGGCCGCCGTCTCACGGGCTGTCAGTTTAAACATGGTTGCCGCTCCGGTCGCCCGATTGGTAAAGTCAGACACCTCACTTGCCTTAGCCGCCATGTGGTTGGAAAGATGGTTGATAGCATCCCCTAAATCTTCGATGCCTGCTTGATTAAGCTTAAAGACATTGCGCAATTTGGCAAAGCGTTCCCCAATCTGATCCCCCGTCATATCAAAGGCGACCGCTGCTTTGGCGGCATAAATACTAAAAGCCTCGAGATCTTGTTCACCAATCCCTGCTTGGCTGGCACTGGTCATCAGTTCTAACACTTCACGAGCGGCGAGAGGAATTTTGGTGGAGGTTTCAAGCGCAAAACGACGCAATTCTTTTAAACGATCAAGGGGGGCATCCAGAACCTTTTCCAAGCCTTTCATCGATTGGTCAAATTGCATGGCTTTATAAAGAGGCGCAATTAAGGTTGCGGTTTGAGCCATGGCGCCTACCATGCGCCCACGCGCATGAATATAAGCATTTTGCGCTTTTGCTGTAGCTTCCTCCAAGTGCTCAGGGTCAAACCACCCTTTAAAATGCTTGCGTGTTTGGTTTTGGAAATGCGCAATATCGAGGCTGAAGGCTCTTAAGTCTCGCTTGGCAGAGGCGATCCCTTCTTGGAGATGATTCACAAAACGCACAACAAGGGAAACATCCATAAGCGTATCTCATCCTAACATTTGGCTTTCATATTCTTGGGCTTTCAAGCGCACTAATTCTTCGCGATAGGCAATCACTTCCAACCAATCCATCTGATTGATCTCTAGAGCCGACCAGTGGTAATAAAGGGCTAGTTCGGCTCCAAATTGTCCGGCATAGGGGATTGGTGTTTGGGAAAAAAAGCAAAAAAAACCTTAAACACGGCCATAACATCAACAATATCAAGACGATTAATCAGTTCAACAGATTCATGAGACATCTCTGCCAGAAGCGCGGCGATTCCTTCCATGGCTTCATGGGTAAATAAAGCCTCACAAAGCTTGGCAATGAGAATATCATTGCTCAAAGGTATTTTATCTTCTTCTACAGCGGGCAAAAGTAACTTTGCCAGCTGTGGTCCAATCAGCACAGCTAATTGGCGTGCTTGCTTGAAGTTTGGGCGATAAAAGATCAATTTTTGCCGTGTTGTTTCTTTGCCATCCTTGTCTTGATAAACAAGGGGAACCTGCAATTCCACTTCAATACTGGTTTGTAAACTTGTCATCAGAAATTCCTATAAAAGGCAAGCGAGGCGGCTTATCCTTATCGGTAAACCAAAAGGGAACCTCTTCTTGTGAACCTCCTGCTATTTGGTCAAATTCTTGATTACACCTTTCCAAGGCATCCCCACTCAACCCTACACACTCTTCGTCTAGAGATCTCTTTCGCCTTGTCAAAGAAGATTCAGAAGAAGAAATATCTCGTTTCTTGCGTGAAGAACGGTCAACTGAAGAAGCGGCTCCTATTAAATGTTCATGCGCTTTCAAAGAACACGCTTGCTGACTTGCAAAAGAACGCCAAGGATCTAGACCACGTTCATAATCTGTGCCCCGTAAAAACATTCCCCGAAAATCGGGGACATTAAATGTCGAAACGCCATCTCCTGCTCCCCAAACCGTTCCTATCGCGTCAAACAATGCTCTATACGTTCTTCGCGAATATGCCCCCCCATCACAAGGCAACCAACCTGCCGGCAAGCGTTCCATTGCAAAAGGACCAATAAAACCAGACGGTAGACGTTTTAAGGAAAAAGCTTTCTCCCTTGTTGGATTGAGAATTTGCCAACCGCTTATCTCTTCATCATACACAAGCGTATAAAGACAACCCTCTTGGATCTCGCCTCCCGATAAGGCTAATAAACCGCTTTCTGTCGCCTTATAAACGGGCTTAGCAGCCAAATTATCCAAAGCAATCGTGGTCGCCCCAACGTTTTTACCTTTCGCTTTAAAACAAACCGAGATACCATTCTTATACGCTAAAAATTTCGATTGACTTTGAAGACGTATCGCACTCGTCTTTTGTTCTTGATTAACCGTAACAACCCCCTCAATCACACCCCCCGTATCCGATAAATACTCACTGACTCTTTGCATCATAAAACGCGCGCTGTTATTGACCGTGTTAGGGTGCTGTCCCTCTGACCAATTAATCAAGCTATCTGCCCCACCATTCTCAGAGGCGCTCAAAGACCAATCATAAATCGTTGACATCTTGACCTCACGTCTTAATCCCAAACACAACACTCATATTAATCGGGCGTGTTTCACTGACACCTGAACGAGCCCAAACAACATCACGCATGTGAAGATGGGAATGGGGAAAGGCAAGCACATGATGCAACCGTATATCCTCTGCACGCACACCCAAACGCTCGGCAAGCTTTTCCCTTTGCTGCTCATTCAGCACATACCCCCAGATAATCATCATATTTCCATACCAACTCTCTTCCTCATTGGCATCATTCAAAATCGTAACCGATTGACCTCCATGTTCATGCTTTCTCATAGTGTCATGCTGTAATGTGCCAAGATAACGAAAACGGTCTATCTCGCGATCATCATCAACACCCCGCAAAAACACGCCACGCAAATCGGGAACATTAAACTTCGTCCAACTATCACTGCCACCCCATCTTGTTCTTATCGCTTCATAAAGTGCTGGATAATCACTGCGCAAATAAGCAGCCCCATCACAGACTAACCAGCCTTCAGGCAAAACTTGCATTCCAAAAATCCCTATCGTACCGGTAGGATAAACTGAAATCATTGGTTCTTGTAATAAAGGCAAGGGGGTAGGATTCAAAACATGCCAACCATTATCCCTATAAACCAAACGATAAATGCACCCCTTTTGAAACTCGCCTCCTGTCAAAGAACGCATGCCTAATTCCGTCGCCTTATAAAGAGGCTTGGCAGGTAAAGCATTTAAAGCAATTGTTGTTGCCCCAACATTCTTGCCCTTCGCTTTAAAACAAACCGTGATACCATTCTTATACGCTAAAAACTGACAGTGGCTTTCAAGTCTTATCAACGTCGTTTGTTGTTCCGCATCAACCGTAAAGGTATTTGCAATCATACCACTCGTATCGGATAAATATTCCTTTACGCGTTGCATCATCACACGCGCACTATTATTCACGCTGCTAGGACGCTGTCCTTCTGACCAATCAATCAAATCATCACAATAGGCATTCTCAGAGGCTCTCAAAGACCAATCATAAATCGTCGACATCGTAAAACCTCATGTCTTAATGGCAAACAGAACAGAAACATTCACTGGACGCGTCTCACCTTCACCACTGCTTCTCAAGTCAACCTCTTGATCTTCATCATGGCTATAGGGACTTGCAATATAGCTCCCTAAATTCTCACGCTCTATTCCCATAAAGTTTGCAAGTGCCCCCCCTCCAAACAATCCTAGACGATATCCCAAAACAGCCGTCGTATTCCCATCCCAAAAATCTTCATTGCTCGTAAAATGGGGAAAGGAAAGACTTTGCCCCTGATGTTCGTGTGACTCCATTAAATCTGTTTGCACACTTGCAAAAGAACGCCCTTCATCAATATGACGACCGCTATCAACACCGCGTAAGAACATTCCCCGAAAATCCGGAACATTAAACGTCGTAACACTATTCCCTTCTCCCCAAACCGTCCCTATCGCAGAAAACAGATCACTATAATCACTACGCGAATATGCTCTCCCATCGCAGAGTAACCAACCTGTTGGAAGATCACGCATCGCAAACGTTCCGATAA
Source organism: Bartonella sp. B1098 (assembly GCF_944896145.1). Classification (NCBI taxonomy): domain Bacteria; kingdom Pseudomonadati; phylum Pseudomonadota; class Alphaproteobacteria; order Hyphomicrobiales; family Bartonellaceae; genus Bartonella; species Bartonella sp. B1098. The sequence continues at coordinate 530,176 of NZ_CALYLP010000002.1, forward strand.
AACCAGTAGGATAAAGACTGATTTCTTCTTCTAAAGGGATAGAGGTGGGATTAACAAGGTGCCAATGATCTCCACTAAATACCAATGTATAAATGCATCCCTGTTGAATTTCGCCGCCCGATAAAGGACCAATCCCTAAGGCGGTCGCTTTATAAACCGGCTTGCCCTCTAAAGCATTCAGAAAAACTGTCGTCGCTCCAATATTCTTATCCATCGCCATAAAGCGTAAAACGATACCATTCTTGTATTCTAAAAACTGTGATTGGCTTTCAAGCCTTATCGTACTTATTCGTTGGACATGATCATTCGTCACAATCCCTTCAAGCGTTCCACCCATGTCTAACAAGTATTCCTTGATACGCTGCATCATCACACGCGCACTGTTATTGACTGTGTTAGGGTGTTGTCCCTCTGACCAATCAATCAAATCATCTGCGCGCGTGTTATCCGCCGCTCTTAGCGACCAATCATAAATCGTTGACATATTTGTGACCCCTAAACTCCGTAAAATGCCCGCATGAATTGCGTCATCAAAGGATTATCATCTTCACGCTCTTCTTCTTCCAAAGGCTCTTCCTGTGACGCTAGTAATGCCCGTAAAACCTCCAGCAAGTTCTCTCTATCGCCCATACCACCCCGTGCGATAGGGCTTGCTCTATAAGGCTGCCCCCCATACATCTGAAATACACGATTAACAAAATCACTTGCGCGCATTGCGTTATTGCCTGCATTCAAACCAACCGCATTGCTCCCAACCAATTGCGCTGCATTGGCATGGGGATTTTGCAAAAGCCGCGCTGCTCCCCCTGCTCCTTGTTGATGTGCTAAATACAGTTCCGCATCTGTAGGCGCCCTTCCCAACAGACGGCTTAAATGATTGCGATTATCAAGCGTAAACCGCCCCATGGCATCGGCTGCTTGCATAGGGTCAAAACGGTCTTGCAAACCATATTGTTTCGCGGTGCTGTCTATAAACTGATATAACCCACCCGCAGAAGACCGTGGATTCCTTGCATTGGGATTGCCCCCACTTTCAACTTGCGCAACACGGTATAAATAACTTTCCGGCAAGCCATATCGCGCCGCTGCTTGACGGATCGCTTGATCAACTGAAGGGTTATATCTAGCCATAGATTTTGCTCCTTGCAAATCTGCCAGCTTCCCCCATCAATGCCGAAGAAATGAAATGCATTGTCTTCTCAGTCAAAACTCCCTTTTTATGCCAATTTATGAACCTTTGTACCATTTGAGCTACTTCTTGCTGGGTCATACCTTTAACGCCAAAAGTTGCTAACTTTGCTATATCACTTTCAAATATTTGTCTCTCTTTTTGAGGCAATTTTTTAATCGTATCAGATAAAATATTTTGAGTAATTTTTGCCCCTTCATGTGCTGCACTAACTTTTCCGTGCGGTAAGCGAACTCCTTCTAGAACAGAAGCCTCTGGTGTTCCTTGAAACGGCTTTAGTGATCTTTGCGCCGCATCTTGATAAAATCTTTCATCATCTAAAGCTTTTCTAAACGCTTTAACGTTTGTAGGACTTAAAGATCTGCTAAGATTTTCAGACATGCTCTCCGTTTGTAAAATATTCGAAAGTCTATTAACAGAGCGGGATTTCTTTAATATATCATCGATATAATCCCTTATCCCTACGTGATAGGTATTAAGACCATTCGGCATCGCTCCTTTACGAAGTCCTTCGGCTATTCCCTCTCCTGAAATATCTTTTTCTGCAATTCTTTTGCCTTGTTGTATCGCTTCTTCAAAACCTTCATATTTTGCTACACTACTACGGGCTGCTTTATAGGTAGGAGAGATTTCATCCGTTATCTTTACCAAATTGTTCTTAAGCATTTGGTACCCTGAAGACTTTTGATTATCACCAAAATTTTTATACTTGTCGCGAAGATCATCAAGAGACTTCTTAGCTTGATCTAATAATTCCATCGTAGGCTTATAGTTAATATGGGGAAAATCTTTATTATAAAATCGTTGAGCAATTGCTTTTCGTGGGTCTCCTTTTAAAGTATCAACTGCTTCTTTGAGAGCATCTTGAAACCATTGATTTTTAAAAAGCCTATTAAGAGCTGGATAATACCTTTTTCCTATTGGAGTACGATAAGCTTGTGCATAAAGAGGTGTATATTCTCTTTTCCCTTGCTCTTCAAGCGCCCTTTTTAAAACTTTCGTATCTTGGAGAGGAGTAATGTTTTCATCTGCCGATTGACCAATACGGCGGATAGCGTTCTGTACCCTTTCCCCATGAGCATGTTTCAAAAGTTCAGAAACGCGCGTATTTGTTTTTCCCATATTAGCAAGTGATACTTCTAAATTCGGACTAATATCTGTCAAAAATGCGTGACGCGGCGCACTTGCAAGGCGTTCTGCAACATTCTCAACACCATCATCATATAATGTTTTTGCAACTTCTCTAACCGCTTTGGTTTGAACGTCTTTATAAGCAGGATTAAAATGCCTTCTTACAAAAGGAACCTGTTGCAATCCATGTCCCGCTTTTCTTAATCCCCAAGAAGCTCCTGTACCAGCAAGAGAACCAACAGGACCAGCAACTGCTCCAATACCACCACCAATCCCTGCCGAAGCAAGGCGGTCATAAAGACCATCTCCCGCCCCAGAACCATGTAAAGCACCAGAACCCGCTCCTAAAATTGCCGCCTTACCAATATTTCCAAATGTTGATGCCGCAGCACCTACTCTCAAAAGTCCAAGCCCAGGGACAAATGAAAGTGCTGTTGGTACAAACGAACCAGCAATATAACCAATAGAAGACAACACTGGATGTTTCTTTTCCAAGGCTTTTAGGTAAGCGCGCTCTTCTGCTATCCTTCTGTTGTAAATCTCTTCTGCCCGTTTATCGCCTCTCCAATAATCCATAAAACCCGCTTCATTCGCCGCTTGTATCTCATCACTATATCCTGCTGTCAAACCAGATGCACCATGACTCCTTAGTGCATCCCACCACGTAAGATCTTTATCATCAAATGAAAAATCATCTGTTACTCTTGATTGATTTGCTGTATTTTGTAATCCTTCAACATATAAAGGATAGTCGGCTACATAAACATCATCACCAAGCTCTGGTACACGATCTCCTGGTCGATAATGTTTTCCTGAATTGCTGTGTTTAAGAGGATAATCAGCTACATAAACATCATCACCAAGTTCTGGTACACGATCTCCTGGTCGGTAACGCTTATTGTTCATCATCTTTTTGCCTCCCTATATACTGGAGTACCATTATAATCAACCACTGTTCCAGGAGGATAATTATATAGCTCTTCCCTGCTACTTATCGTTGGCAAGTTTGCACCGCCTCCTTGCGATATCGACTGATTAGAATATTGAGCAGAGGGATTTGAACGCGGTCTTACTTCCATTCCTTTTGATAACCTATAAATTTCCTCATCATTGAGTTGTTTAAAAAGATCAAACATATCTTTAATTTTTAAGAGCGTTTTATGTAGTTCTTCAGGTTTATCGCTAATATCCAAAGAACCATAAGATGCTACCAACCGCGCGCTTTCTTCATTAGATAACGGTCCTACTCCCAATGAGCCATTTTCACTTTGTTTTTTGATTGTTTCAATCACTCGAGTAAAGATACCACCTTCAAGCTGTTTGAACTTCTTTTTTAATGAGTTTGCATCAGATCCTGGAACATACTGACCGAGTGAACCAATTATACCTGCAACCTTGTCGGGGTTCGCATCTATAAGTTGAAGAGCATCATTCACTGTCCCCATAATGCTATCAATTTCTTTTGCTGCTATAGCAGCAGCGTTTCTCTTATTTATTTCCCACTCTTCTATTTCTTTTTTCTTCTGATTATATTCAAGTTCCTGCATAGACCCCTTAACCGGTCTATATTCAAGTTCACCTGTCTCTGGATTGGTATACGATTGAAAGCCTTCTGGGGTCTTACCACCTGTTAACAGCGCACTAAGCATTTGAGGGTTACGTGCCATGACAGCAGCTTCTTCTTCACTGTAGCCTTTAGATTTCAGATACTCGACCGTTTGGTTAACCTGCCCTCTTTTTTCTCTTTCCATATCACCACGACGAAGATTCATGGCTCCACTGGCTAAACTTTGTGCCACCGTTCCATCTGACAAGGCATAACCAATCCCATAATCCGCTAATCTTTGTAAAAACTCTGGACTCCGTAGATGATCCCAAAAACTCTGTTGAGAACCAGCCGTTTGGTTAGGAACGACACTCTGTTGTGGTTGTACAGACTTTTGTGGTTCTACCGTTGAAATAGGTTCTGGTAACTGAGCCTGCTTTGGTTGCAATGATGCTAAATCCGAAATTGCATTAGGCAATGGCTCTATATCTTTACCTAAACCTAGAGGATTTTGTTGTGAACCAAAAGTCGCTATAGGTAAAGAAGGTACTGAAGATGGTACATCCGGTTTAAATCCTGCTGGTCTCAAAGACGAACTTACATCTGGTAAAGGGGGAATATTTTTAGCTAAGCCATGTATATTTGGTTGCGAACCAAATGTAGCTATAGACGAAGAAGGGATTAAATAAGGAAAATTATTTGCTTGTTGTTTCGCGTCTTCTCGTGCCATGCGTTGATTTTGCATAAGTATACGTGACGTCAATGGGTCCATTGCATATATAGACTTAAGAAGTCTTGAGAAAATATTATCACTATTGTTTTCCATAACTATCTCTCTTATCTCGCTTATTTTTTTACATAATTTGAACCCAATTGACTAAGACTAGCTAAAATCCCTATAGCGTTCTTCCAAGGGTCGTTGCCTTGCATCATTGTATCTGTCAGATTGTTTGTCGTCGTACCGTAATTTCTTGCAAAACCATGACCGGCATTCATCAACATGTTCAGTCTGTTCCAACCGCTATTGTCCTGCTCCAGCCAACGTTCGCGATTGGCATCAACAAGCCGTTGATTATAATTATCAAGCACGCCTCCTCCCTGTATGGCATTAGAATAGGCATTACCATAACCTTGTAAGAAGTTATTCGAAGCTCCCAACTGGTTTTGATTGGCTTGATCAATCATTGCATTGGCTTGCATCATGTTCTGTACATCTTGATTATACTGGTTTGCTGTAGCACTTGTAGACAAAGCACCAAGTTCATTTGCCAATACATCTGTATGTGCACCAGATCCATAACGACCTGCACCTGCAAAAGAACTGTTAATCGTATCTCTTACACGGTCTAAACTATTTTGAAGAGCGGCATTAAAAGAGGGATTCTGTCCAACCATACCGCCAGAAGCCATTCTTCCAAGATTATTTGCTGCCGACGTTGGATTGTAGATCGTATTCATCAAAGAACGATTTTGATAATGGCTAGGGATACTCCCAAGTCCCCCAATGGCATAGCGCGTCTGATCACTTAACGGCGCAACACGAGGTCCACCATAAACATTGCCACCAATCCCTGTGTCATACATTTGATAGGCATCCGCACCACCACGCTTAAAGACATTCTGCATCCAAGAAGGTGGGGCGCTCGTCTGCACCTGCTTCTGTTCTTGTGTTGTCGGTGTCTTGCTCCCCATGTCATAATTCCTTCCTGTAATAAAGCATCGTTATGCCATAACCTTGCTTGTCTAAGGCGCGCTTCCAACCAAGACGCCCTAAAATCTCTATCTCGAAGGCGCCATTCTCACGCGCCCAATCCTCTGCAACTTTTAAATTATCAATTTGATCAAGAACGCCCTTGCCACTGCATTCACAAATCAAAACGCGCTTCTTTCCTAAAACTGTCTGTTGTATCTGGGTCGTAACAGCCGCTAAAAATTTCTCATCATCATCCAAAACAAGCCACAACTGTTTTTTGCCACTGCAAATGGCTTCAATCAGTTCTTGTAACGTAACTTCATGTTTGAAACGCTCTACGTAATCACTCAATGACGCAATGATCTCTTCAAAATACGGCGCTATACGCTCCAGATCCCAAGAACTGGTCAAATAGACTTTTGCCATTATCCCCTGCCTAAAGGACGTAAATCAACATTAAAGCCCGTAATCATCGTCCAAGATTCATGTTCTGGAATGCGCAATTTAAAGCGGTGATAACGATTGCGTGAGCGACCATGATAAGCACCTGTGACATAAGAACATATCCTCTCCTTGTGCCATGTGATCGGCGTATCGTGATTACGCAATCTTCTCTCACCAATACTTAAAAGACCTTGCGTCGTATCAACCTCTGCAAATATCTTCGTGATAAAGCTAAAACTTCCATCCGGTGCCCCCATCTCTTGCGAAACAACCGTTGCCTCCATTGGGGCTCCTGTAAACATAACAAGATGATTTTGATCATCAAAAGCCCCAAGGATAGGCGCACCACTTTGCCAACGAGGGCTATCTAAAGAAGCCGGTAAGGACTCAAGATTGATCGAAATCTCATCCAATTGTTCTAAAGTATAACCTGTCGTAAAGACTGGAAAAAATGTGAAAGGCTTTCCTTGTATCGTCGACCACTTTTGCAAACCCCAATCATAAATAAAGGTAGTTTGCTCGTTGTTACCTCTCTTTAAAGACCAGTAAATCCGGTTATCAACGGGGTCTATAACCCCTTGCATCTCATCAAGAGCAAACTTATCAAATGTTTTAAAAACCGTTCTATCAACCTTTTCAAAGCCTATCGGCAAAAGTTGACCATCCAAACTCATCTGATAAAAGCCACCATCACTCGCAAAAAAGGTGTCACTGCCTCGACAAGCTATAGAGGCTGCACTGCGCGCGCCTCGCTTGTCTTGAATCTTTTGAAACGTAAACACTATCTTAGAACCTGGAACAAAGGTTCCTGCATAAACAGCAGAACGCATAAAAATGAGCGGATTGGTCGTTTCTGTTGCCCCTTGGACATATTCTCCATCCGGAAAATCTTGAAAATCACAATTTTTCTGCTTAACAGTCCAATGGGTTGCATCATCCAAACCAGACCAATGAATGCGATTGGGATTATCTGTCAATTGCATCAAACAAACAAAAGGTCCCCAAACCTTCACCAATCCGGCTTTCGGTGGATTGCCCCCTAAATCTTCAAATCTTTCAGAACTGTGGGTATTAAAGACTTGCGGTTTGTCATTTTTATTCACCGCAATAACTCTTTGACCAAACAAAGCAAATGACCATTGATTATCTTCATGCGCATGATACGTCACACCACTTTGACTGATGTCTTTCCAACCCTGCGTTTGACTGTCATAACTATAAAGCTTTTGCTTACCTCCAACAATAATCTTAACACCATTGCCACTTCTAAAAGCTATACAACCCAACGGCTTTTCTTCCAAAGGAACCTTAGAAACAATCGTTGCACTCGGCATAGGAATGTAACCGCCATCTGCCGGTAAAACATTCACAAGGCTATCTGTAAAGCTGCCATTGACAACCGAAATATCCGGTCGATAATCGGCTATAGGAAAATAAACCATGTTAGAAATCCGTTGGAATTATGCGGGTGACGTTATGACGTTGAGAGGTCTCTGCACGCAATTCATGCAAATGCTCCTTAAAGTCATTGTAAGCTGCCGTTGCACAATCGGGATCTTTAAGGATATTCTTGTACAACTCATATTTTGCACGCGCCTTAATCAAATCAAACGCGTGCACAAACCATAGATGCTCTTCATCAACACTTTCTATCTCTGCTAAGCGCAATGGAGAGAGAATGAGTTGAATTTGATAGGCTCTGTCCGGTGTAGGATAAAGATGCAATTTCCTATCAAAGTAACTGTAACAAACCGGCGTTCCTTGCTGTTCTGATCGCAATAAAGGCTCTAAAGAAACATGGTCCTTACACGCCAAGGCAAACTTATGATGTTCATCAGAACCCAAGTAAACGCTTTTGATTTTAACAGCTGTTTCGATATGGCGGGTATCGGTTGCATCATAAGCCCCTTGCCCCGCCCTTGTTCGAAACACCACATCACGGCTTTCGTTAAAGTAAAAAGTTTCCCTCTCACAAAAACGAATAGCAGCAAAAATACTTTCTTGGATTTGAGATACATATTCATCCGCAACATCATCAATCTCATCTTGAATGACTGACACCATGTGTGAAAGCGTTTTTCTATGACGATAAACATTTTGACCAGCAGGTATCGGTCCGCCGGTCCTAACCCGAATATAATGACGTGCCATTAAAATACCTTTCCGTAATTGAAACGAACTTGACATTATATGTCATGTATACTATAGTACACGAATGGTAGCGATAATAAAAACAACAGATGAATTCGATAAATGGTTAGAAAAGCTTAAAGATAGAAAAGCTGCCAATATGATTCTTGAAAGACTTCGTAGAATTCGTTCAGGACTTTTGGGTGATGTTAAATTCTTTAATGGCATAGGTGAATTACGTATCCACTATGGGGCTGGTTATCGAATTTATTTTGTAAAAAAAGGCGATAAAATCATTATATTGCTTTGGGGTGGTGACAAATCCACACAATCCAATGATATTCAAAAAGCCTTATCTCTTTTAGAGGATCTTAAAAATGAAATTGAAAACCTTTAACTTTGAAAAACATCTCGCAACACCAGAAGATCAAGAAATCTTTTTAAATGAAGCTCTTAAAACCGGTGATGCAGCTCATATTGCCGATGCTATTGGTCTCGTTGCCAGAGCCCGAAATATGAGTGCCTTAGCAAAAGAAACCAATCGTGAACGCAGTGGATTATATCGCTCCTTAAGTAAAACGGGGGACCCCAAGCTTTCTACCTTAGTTGCTGTCTTATCTGCCCTTAATTTGCAACTCTCTGTACAATCTTGCAATTCATAAAATAAGGGGAAATTAATAGATCTTTCCCCTTAATTTCAGTGATTTGTCACAAATTCAACGACTATACTTGCTTCACCTGCTTGGACTGTCTTATCAGCTTTAGCATAGAGAGTAAGCTCTTCATCATAAGGAACAAATTCCTTTTGGTTGGTGGGTTTGACCTCTTTGACTGCCTGTTGTTTGATTTCTGCCTCACCAAACTCAATCCCTCCAGCCGTGCTGCCTATTTTCACTTTCGTGTCCGAAAAGGCTGTTTTAACAAATACCTTAATCGAAGTAATTAAAGCCCCTCGAGGCAAAATGCCTATTCTCAGTGCATTCTCTTTATCTTTGTAGCTAAAATTAAGCCGCAAAAAGCTTACTTGCTGGGTATGAAGATTTCTCCCCTGTAACGGAGGTGGTAAATGATCTGCCATGTCTGATCCCCTTAATGATTTGTCACAAATTGTACGACCACAACACATTCACCAGCATCCGTGGTTTTATCACGGGTGGCATAAAGAGTAACCTCCTTATCATTCGCAATAAAAACCTTTTGATCTGTTGGTGTAAAATCTTGTGTTCCTTGGGCTTTGATATCCTTTTCACTAAAATCATTGCCCCCATCGGTACTGCCAATCTTCAACTTCGCTTCTGAAAACGCCGTCTTAACAAATGCTTTCATCGACGTGATCAAAGCACCACGAGGGAGAGTTCCTATTTTCGTTGTGAGATGTTTATCTTTATGCGATATGTTCAACCGTAAGAAACTCACCTGTTGCGTGTGAAGATTTCTCCCTTGTAATGGAGGTGGTAAATGATTTGCCATGTCTGTTTTCCTCCTTAATAATTATGCTGCTTCACCGCTGTAGGTAGGAATGACAATCGTTCCAAAATCTTGTGCTGTTTGTGCACTATTTGGCATTTGGAAACGAGTTTTCTTCATTCCTATCAAGGTCTTAGCTGCAACACCAAATTCACGTTCATAATCAAAATATTCTTCTTTGAGTGTGTAATGCGTTGCACTGTGATTTTTACCAAAACCTATAATCGCACTTTGTGCTCCCAAGAACACTGCACGACGCACGCTTTTGACCGCTGTATGATCGGTCGATTTAACACCATGGGTGACATGGATTGCTTCGCGTAAAACAACCCCGTTATACATGCCAAGAGAACCATCAAAGATTGGGTTCTTCGCACGAGAGGTTGCATAAACCGATTTTTGAATATCTAACCATTCACCGGCTGCTGTATTGGTTCGCAACTGCATCACTTGAGTGGGATGCAAATAGAGAACGTAAACATCATCACCATTAACATGAACCGGAGAAATTTGAGGATTAGCTAGTTTAGCTTGTTTAACCGCTTCATCAATCAATTTAAGGCTAAAGCTATGTTTGGCTTTCTCATTGAGATCTTCATCCTTGGTTTTGCCATCTGGACGAATAATCCGTTCACTGCTTGGTGCCATGATTTCATTAAAGCCGTAATGAACCGGTTTAATGTACACTTCTCGACCATCAACATTGATCGTACGCGCTGTATAACCACACACCTGTAAGAAGAACATGATGCTTAAACGATTGGCATACCAGCGAACCAAGCCTTCTTTGGCTTTCTTGCGTAAATTCGGGAGTATTCTCTGTTGATCAATCGAGTCATCATTGGCTACACGCGCTGCATGTAAGAGCTCGTTAATGACCAGCCTATCATTCATAAATTGAAGCGCTTCTTCATTGCCCTCTAGGGTTTCACCTTGAGTGACACCATCCCCAAACAGATTCACCAGCAAACTGAATGTAACGCTATCCCCTGCACTCTTATGGGTTTCATTATAAAGCTGGATAATGCTGTTTGAACTTTTGCCAATCAAGGGGGCAATTTTCGTTGCCTTCAAAACTTCATTACTTAATTTTTGTGACCACAATTTCACTGATTGTGGATCATGGGTTCCTATATGTGTTGTTGCCATTTATTTTACCTTTCTTTGCTGTAAAAAAACCGGCTTAAAGCCGGTGGAAAACCCGCATCAAAGGCGGATTATGCTGTAAAACTTATTGCCTAATCGGGATCTGCACCCATAATTTCATAAAAACGTGCTTCATTCTTTGGATTGGCTATCCAAGCATCAAATTCCTTCTCTGACATATTGGCAAGAGTTTGTTTAGTCATAGGACCTGTTACACCCCCACCACCAGATGCCGTTAAGGTTCTCGCAGAATTCTGCCGACTCTGGAGCGCTGCAATTTGATCATTGACTTGCACCGCTTGGTTCTGATACCCCAGATTTTGCGCTATCCGATAAAGCTCTTCTGCCGGATTAACGCCTTTTTGTGCACACGTCGCGACAATGGTACGTAATTCATCCCCTATAATCGCATCTATCGTGCTTTTTTGCGCATAATTTGGATAAACAGAAGACCATGCATTTAACTGCTTTGCACGCGTCTCATAAAGAAAGTCTGCCGCTGCATCAAAATCACTGTATTTATCCTTAACTGACGCAACAGAATTTTCTAAAAACTGATTCAAATGTCCATTGAATTCTTGATATTCAATCGCTTGTCTTTGCACATCTTGTTGTGCTCTAATATACGCATCCTGCTCTTGAAGCTTTCTTCCCATCCATCCCATATAACCGATAATGTCTTGTGTAGGGTCTGGGGGTGCGTTTTCTCCTTCAGCCATTGGCGCTTGAGATTGGGGTTCATAAAACTTGACAAGTGCTTCACGGGCTTGATTGGCTTGTTCTACAGCGCGCTGCCGATCTATAGGAACAATTTCTGAAGGCTGTTCAACGGGCTCTACAACCGGCTCCGGAGCCGTGACATCATGGCTCTCAACCGTTTCCACATCATTGACGGCATCAAAAGAGCCTTCATCATCAAACACCGGTGCTCCAACTCTGTAGTCCTCATTTAGTCCTTCATTCATTTCTGCATTCATTCTTTCACCTTTCTCAAATGCTTCTTCCTCTGTATGTTGCCGCTCGCTCTCGCATGATCTGATTTTGCATCTGTTCATTGATTATGCGTTGCCGTTCTAGTTCATGTTTCTGTTGCATCAACTCTGAATCCAATTCTGCTCTCTTTTGACGCATGAACAATTCAATCTGCTTTCCTTGTAAATCCATCTGTTGCATTTGGCTTTTCGCTGCTATGTCCTGCTGCTTTTCTTGCAACTTCATTTCTTGTTCTGGAGTCATCTGTTGTTGGGCTTGGTAAGCCATTTGCTGCTGTTGTTGAACCTTCTCACTCACACGATTAAGCAGTGACGCAGGCAATGGGGAATAACGCAACAAATCAATCATGATATCTGGTGTAACCGCATTTTGAAGTAACGGTAACAATTGCGTAATAATGCCAAAGGTCCGCTCTTTCTCATTCGGGCTGGTCGGCGCATCATCTACCACAATATCGTAATCAACACTCATCACTGCTTCACGAGTTAAGGGAATGTATTGCGCATTCTCCTCTCCAGAAATTCTCACCAAACGACCATCAGACAGATAATTCTGGATCAAGTGCAAAATAAGCTTGCCTTGCCTTTTGCGATACAAACGCAAGCCATCAAACAGACAAGCAAGCAGATTTAAACTGGACTGACGTCGTTGTGCCTCCAAAACCCCTGCTTGTGAAACTTCTCGCGTTCCTATAAACTCTGGTGATAATCCTGTGACTTGGTTAATCGCTTCTTTCGCCTCATTAAACAATTGGAAAAAACCCGTTGGAAATTGTGCTACGGGCTTGGGTTGGATCTTGCTAGTAGCTAAAGCATTGGGTTTTGTCCACGTAATACTATCTATCCTGCTCCAACTTTTTACTGCTTCTCTTTCATCTTCAAAAGCCCCCCTTTCTGCCATAATCCCGCCTTTGGATTGGCTATTGAGAATATGCATCACTTGACTGAAATATTTATTCGCCCACCGTTGCGGATCTTTTGTAGGACGCACAACCCCATAAAATTGCCGCTCTACTTTATCAAAATAACCCGTGATACATTCCCAGCCCAATTGACCAACAGGAACCATCGGTTGATCGGGGCATAGTAAAACTTTTCTGCCTAAAAAAGCGCGCTTGACCACCTTTTTATTGAAAGCCGCTCCTTGAATATCGGGCATTATGCATTGAAGTTGCTTAAATTCTTCCTCGCTATAATCACGAAGTTCTCCAGTGCTTAAATCGGGTGCTTTGTAATATGGCTCGTTTTCAAACCAACGACATTCAACGAGCGTGACCATCCGTCGACCGTTTTCAACATCAATGCCTCTCTCATCATCATAAGCCTCTGAGTCGTTATGATGAACCCCTTCATAAATATTCCCATCCTTCGCCCAATCTGCACTCAGTTCACTCCAATGGGATTTTGGAAACATTTGCCTTGCAACTTCCAAAGGCTTGCGGTCCACATACCACATACGTTGTGCATCCGTTAAATTCGGTTGCACTGCCGCGCTGTCCCAAACCATCTTTAATGGATCTAAACGCGTGATAACCGGCTCGCCATCAAGGCTATTCTCATAATCAAGACGTGTATCAGTCCACCCCATGCCACAAATGACAGCATCTTGGAAAGCATCCGAGTCCGCATATTCGGCTTGTGCCATATCGCGAAACCATTCGGCTGCCCCCGTAAGCAATTCACTTGGCAACGCTTTTCCTATTTGACGGGGAATAAACTGTACTTCACGTTTGTTATTACGCTCTGACCCCACAACCGCATTGACCAATGGTGCAATACGATTAAAAGTCATAACGGGGCGGCGTTGCTCTTTTAATGCCGCTAAATCCGCTTCATTCCACTGGTCTCCATTGTAAAAACGAAAATCTTCACGCGCATGCTCACGCCATTTGTTCACATGCTCAACATCTTCTTTGTACCAACTCACAAGCTTGCGAAACAAGCCTTCTGTCGACAGATCTGAAGCGTTGCTATCTTGCTCTAAATGCTCTTCATCATGCATCATTCTGCCATCCATGACGTACTCTCATAAACTTCTCTACCGCTATAAGCTTGTCTCTTATGTTTCTGTATCGGTTGCTCATAACCCACACACATTAATCCAAAGGCATCTGCCCCATGACTCGACCAATCATGCTCTGCCCCCAAACCAATCCCCCGCTTCTCATCCCATTTTTCATGATACCAGTTCAGTGCCTTACGACCCGCTACCGTTGTTTCCTCGTGAAACCAAACGGAGGGCAAGATACGGCGCACTGCCTCTATCCGCATTTTGACTGCACCAGCCCCTTGATTGGGAATGACTTGCGTTTCAAAACCCGCATCATTGAGAGCACTTTCAAAACTCACATTATGCACACGGTCTCTGGTTGCACCGTCATGGGGTAATACCATCAGTGCCTTCTCATAACCATTGTCACGTAACCAACCGATATGCTCTGAGAGCGGCTGTCCTTGTGCCTCGTAATAATCCAGCACTCTGATCTCTCTGCCAACAAATTGTGCTATCCATATCGCTGTGGCATCTGCCTTAGCCCCCGTCCCCCCAATATCCCAAAAGGCGCGTATCTGCATTAAAGGGTCACGGGCAACACGCCCTATCCGCCCCTCTTGCTCGGCTGCCAACATCTCCTTTTGGTAGTAAGCCCCTTGAACCGCTGTAAGATAAGCCCCTTCCCATATATGCTTATAGGTCTCTGGACGGTTTCTAAGGTCATCAAGTCGCGCTTCATTCAAGATCTTGGGAAACTTCGGATTATCTGACCAGTTGATCTCAACACGCTTAATCGCTTCATTGTCTGAAAAGCGAAAACGCCTTTCAACCGGTGCATTGTCTCGCAACGGGTTCCATGTCACCCATAACTCTGCACGCCACCCCTCTCCCTCTTCACGCAACGTCGGTATAAGCGTCTGCCAAGCTGTCTCTGTGACTGGTTCTGCCTCATCAACCCAACAGAGCAAAATACGCCCCATGGATTTGATACTCGCAATATTGCGGTCTAGTCCAGAAAACTGAAAAGCTATACGACCATCATTTGACTTAATCGAAGCTTCCCCAACTTTGTAATAATCTTTTAAAAAATCATGGGCTTCAATAGCGCGCTTAATTTCCTCCAAGGAACTTTCTGCCAACGAATTTTGAAACTGACGCGCACAAAGAATAGTGCCTGATATCCCCTGCATACCAAATTGATAGCCCTTTAAAGCCGCCATTAAGGCAAATGATCTTGTCTTTCCAGACCCTCGTCCACCCCAAGCTGCCCGCACCAAAGCATCTCCTGCAAAAAGTGGAATAAGCTTTGGTACAATCTTAATCTGTCTTGTCGTCATTCATTAAAGGAGCAATTTCTACACGCCCTATGATCTTAATCGCGCCCCCATTCTCACCCGTCACTTGCAAAGGCAAGATCTTACCCAGCAAGGCTAAATAAGCCGCGGGGCATTTGAGTGCTTGCTGTTCTAAATAAGAAATTAGCCCTTCCTTGCCATACTTATTGCCTGCCAATTCAGCTGCTTTAATAATTGCCTCTTTAAGAAGACGTGTATTCTTGTTTGGAACACCTTTGACACGCCCCATACCTGCCCTCGCTGGTCTCAACTTTTTTGCTGTTTGAAAAACCTGTTCTGTATTTTCAGATGTCATAAAATACACCCTCCAGATAATAAAAAACCCCGCATTTGCGGGGATTTTTGACTGTACATCACCCTCATTAGACACAATACACCTAAGTACAGTAATGTCATTAAATACGATTTGCTACACTTTGTCAACATAAAAATAACACATATTGATAATTTCAAAGGGAATCTGTTAGGTAATTAAGACGTAAATTAAGGTAGGAAACAATGTTTACAAAAAAGTCTTTCTTTAAAAGCATCTTAATTATCACATTTCTAATATTATGTCCTATCCCCACTCAAATGGGATATACAAATCCGAAAGAAATATTTTCTTCGAAAGAAATTAGCGAAAAAGAAAGACTATTCCGCATTTTTCTTGTAAATGGAAGTTACTGGTGGTCAGACAGATTTTACAACATCTTATGGATAGAAAAAATATTTTTTTCGAAACAAAATTGGCGATTATCGAGGCAATCCTATGAACAACGTGTTCGTATAATAAAAAAATGGCAGGATATAGTCATAAAACGACATCAAGTATTTGCCGCTTTGTGTTCCCTTATAGAATTTGAAATAAATACAATGAAGCGTATAAATGACGCGAGACAATCTAATGAGCATGTACATGTATCAAACCTAATGCAACACCTATACGACTACAGAGAAAAAATAAATGAAAATAAGAAAGAACTTGAGAAACTAGATCATGAAATTGATCTATTATATAGAGTTATTATAGAGTTTTCATAACTTTGATCTATAATTATTACGAAAAATGCTTTTGAAGCACATTAAGAGCAATCTTTAGTGAACTCACCAGATGTGGTAATTCTTGATCTTCTATAACAAGGTACTGTAGCGCAGCATAAATGTTGTATTGTCTATAGAGGTGTTGCGCTTCTTTTATTGCCTCTTGCGTATTTAAAAACTGCTCTGTTGCAAATTTTACCCATTTGTCCCTTGCTGCCTCATCAGAAGATGACGGCATTTCATCATAAATCGCGCTTGGAAAGCCTTTTGCACAAAGGTAATTATTTCTTATCTGTAGATACTGTTGCGCGGTGTCATATTGCTCTTGAGTAAGTACACCTTGCAAACAAAGCCGCCCTATGTAGGACCCAGCAAGTGGATTTTTTGCCTCATGTAAGCTTAAACCGAAGCGTTTTGCACGCATTTCTATAGCCAATTTATCAATGGCTTCACGCGGTTCTTTTGCACGTGATATACGACCATTGGCTTCTCTTGTCTGCCCTGTAATCTTAGGGCGTCCCCTCTTTTTATTTGCTTTCACTTATACCCTCGATTGTGAATATTCATTAATTTTTTGCGTGAAATATTCTTCGATATCATGGTCTTTTAACTTCACACCAAACCGCCCATTATATACTTTCTTCCATGGCGTTCCCTCCTTATGAGCTTCATTACATAAATGAGCAGATGAAAAATTTTTATAAGCATTCCAAACGATCTCTAATAATTTGAAAGTATATTCATCTGTTGAGTTTTTATGCATTTTAGGGATAAAAATCTCTCCGGTCTCTAAGTCCACCATACGCGAATAAAAATCGATACAACGCCTTCCCCAATCTTTAAACTCATGATAGAGAGCCGGTATAACGGGACCATGCTGCCATGCCTCTATACGATCTAAAAAGAGACGCTTACCTGTAGCTGCTAACATCCAACCATATGCAAAATACACCAGCTTAATAAGCTTCATAGGGGAAATTCGAATATCTTCCTCGCGTCCTTTTTCAAGAAAGAAGTTAGCAATCTGTTGAACTTGATACATTACTCAAACTAAATAACCATACAGATGAAGAGAGACCTATAATTATACTCAGTATGCTTTCCTTTATTTTTCCCTCAAGAAAAAAGAAAGCGCATCCCGCTATTGCCAGCGATATTACAATTGCTATTGCCAGTTCAAAAATAGTCATAGAAGCATCGTTATGATTTAATAACATCATATTATTTTGCATCATCATATTATGATGTATGAGCCATGTGCTTGATCTCATTTTCACGCACCTTAAAAAGGAACATCATCATTTAAAGCGTTTGTAGACATATCAAGAGGTCTGTGAATGCTTGCATAAACTGATGACGGCTCTTGATCATCGTTATTTTTACCATCTAAAAGCTGTAATTCACCTTTGTAAGGAGGCAATATGACCTCTGTTACATACCGTTCACTACCGTTTTTATCTTGCCATTTACGGGTTTGTAAGCGCCCCTCGATATAGACTTTGCTTCCCTTCTTAAGATACTGAAGAGCCACTTTTGCAAGATGTGGATTAAACACCACAATGGAATGCCACTCTGTTTTGTCTATTCTCTTATTGGTTGCCTTGTCTGTATAGCTCTCAGACGTTGCCATGCGAAAATTGACCACCTCGATACCAGATGACATTGTTTTGCTTTCAGGATTTGCACCTAAATGACCAATTAACATCACTTTATTAAGCATTTGCTTTGCTATCCTTTTTATGGGAAATAGTACTTAGAAACAAAAATAACTGATACATAACAATAATATAACACATTATGCTATATTATTACAAGCAAAAATAGTTTTAATAAACTGAATCTAAAGAATGAATCCCATTTTTATTTTACTTATTTGCTTGCGTTTTTACACGTTTTGTGCAATAAAAGAGATGTTCTTTTATTGTGATTAATCTAATCGCTTATTGGAATCGTTAATTATTTTGAGCATAAAGACCGTATCAATTCATTTTGATGCGGTTTTTATGTATTAAGGCTTGTGATTTTGCACGCTTTGTGTAATAAAAGAGATGTTCGTAAACTTGTGAATAACGATAACAGAAATGCATTGCAAAACAGAAGCCGTGTTCATAAAGGGGCACGGCTTTATTATTTGAATGTAATAAAAATCTATAGCTAGTACAAAAGAAAACCCTGTTATGTAAAAAACATAACAAGGTCTTCTCCAATTTCTCAAATCTCAGACAAAATATAGCACATTATGTGTAAAAATACAAGCGTTGAGATACAAAAAAAACCGCATCTTTAAAGACACGGCTTCTTTTGTAGCGATTTTTAAAAAGTATATTGTTTTAAACCTAAGGAACGGTTTAAATACAACGCCATTATGACGTTGCAACAGAAAGTTTTTTACGCTTTCTATGTTTTTAATATAGAACAATATGTTGATTGGTTCAATTTAAATAAAAACAAACTTGCGTTTATACACAAAGTATGTATTTTATAAATTGATCTATTTGATTATGAATTTTATTTTGTTTGATTCATTAGCTATAAAAGCCGTATCAATTTATTTTGATGCGGTTTTTATATATTAAGGCTTGCGTTTTTATACGTTTTGTGTAATATGTTCTCTAGTATTTAGAAGATGTATTATTGGAATCCTATTCTCAAAAGCCGCGTTCTTTATGACACGGCTTTTTTGCTATAAAACAGCCCCCCGCCCCTTATTTACGCTGCTTTGTTTTCAATAATCTTGACAACGTGATCGCTTTCATAAACCACACAATTTTTTGGAACCGAACATAAACCGCTATGTCTTTTTAACCTTGCATTGCCATAGACCTTGCCTCTAATCACGATATGATCAGAGATTTTCGCATTGCCATAAACAGAGCCATAAACATCAGCATTGCCCCCCACGCTAGCATTGCCATAAACCTTGCCATAAATTTTGCAAGCGCCACTCACAACAGCATGGTCATAAACCACGGCATTACTATGAATACGTGCACTCCCTGATAATTTTGCATTCCCATAAACCCTTGCATATTGATAAACCCAAGCGTTATAAGAAAGATGCGCATTGTCATAAACATGAGCATTTGCATAAACGCGGGCGCGGTCACAAACATGCGCATTGCCATAAACAAAGCCCATGATAATAGCCTTATCAGAAACTTTTGCATTTTCACTAACAATAGCATCATATGCAACTATAGCATTATCATATACCCAGCAATTGCCATCATGAGAGAGGTTGCTTTCATTTGCAATAAAGCCACCTAAAGAGCCGGCTTTAACATCAGCAAAGTCTCTTAATGCTTTAATACGATAAAGAGTTTGATTATTTAATACACGTGTCTCATTTGTGAGTGCAAACTTTTTTTGCATAGCACAATTCCTTTATAAAGAAGATTCAATTTTTAAAATGAAAGAATTTGGTTAGAAAGCAGGCGCCCCCGCCGCGCCTTGATATTTAATTACCAATAAAGATCATCTTCTTCTGGAATAAACTTATCACAAATAAAATCAGTTGGAGATAAATAGGTATCACTTTCAATTTGAGAATCCCCTATGACAGTAGCACCATCTATAACGACGTTTTCACTGATACACGAAAAATCGGCAATAAGAGCATTCCCATAAATTTTTACATTATCGTAAATAGCAGCATTATCACAAATGTGTGCATTATCAGAAATATAAACATTATTTACAACACGCGCGTTATCAGAAACCTTTGCTGAATCTTTAACGATAACATCACAAGCTACATAAGCATCATCAGAAACATGCGCATTTTGATAAACACGGGCATTATCGAAAACCCAGCAACTGCCATCATGAGAGAGGTTATCTTCCTTTTCAATAAAACCACCTAAGTCACCCTCTCTAACCGCTCCAAACATATAACCAAAATCTCTTAACGCTCTAATTCGATGTAAAATATGACCGTCAATTTCTATTGTCTCATCTGTAAATTCATATTTTTTCCCAAGATCTTCCTTTTGAAGCGTGGCGTTATCATTATGATGTTGAATATAAGAGAAAATGGTGTCTTGTAATTTTTTAACTGTAGCATTCATGCTTGTTGTCCTATTGGTTAGAAGTTTCTATTGACGACCCTATAAGGGCGCCGGGCGCTAGAAACACGGCCAATAGTCCGCTGTATGCTTTTCCCTCGAAAGGGTATTGTATAGCATAACCACACCCGGCAAAATCATCATACGCTATTCAAAGCATAAAAAACAGCCAGTATTTTAAGAAATGGGAAAAACCTTATCGTGGTTTACCCGCTATTGGATTAGTGTTTCTACACACTTGACACCTTTCTAAACCAACCTTCCTTTAAAGTCAATACGTATTTTTTATTTTTTTCACTTTTTTTCATTTTGATACTTACCTAATTGAATATCAAGCGCTTTTTCTAGCTCTCTGTCCGTCTCTTCACTCGATAATGGGTAGCCTCTCTCCAAATCATTCGTGATCTCACAAATCAAACAATCATTCTTTGTACGTTCTTTAATTTTCATATTTACCTCGTCTATCAATGCTTCAAAATTCAAAATGTTTTTTGGTAACAAACCACCATAAATCCACGCTTTCACTTGAGCCTTCGTGCTATAATCTACATTCGCAGGCGTCTCATGATACTGACCGCCTTCAAATTCCTCATATTCCCTCATTCCATCACCATATTCGTAAAGATTATAAAAATACTCAGTAACCCCTAATCCCCATGGTGCATATCCAACCGCTGTTGCAATAAATTTCTTTTGCTGTCTTGATTTACGATTTCTTAAGAACATCTAATTTAATATCCCCTTATCTAAATCCATAACTTTACCTATGGGTTTATTTGCCTCAAATTGGACCGTACAGTAGCGTTTTTATTTTCAATGTGGTTTTCATCATAAAAATCTAAAATCGTTCTGTACGGTACTTTTTTAGCTATTTAAACCCATATCTAATCTCAAAACCATCAGCACTTTTCACTATTTTGCTGTTTATCATTCAATACCCTTTAAAACCTCTTCCATGCCATTTAAGAGCTCTTCAAGGCTCTTTTCGGTTCTTTCTGTACGGTCTGATGATATCGTCGCCTCTTGATTTTTGCTCTTGATTTCTGGCTTTTGAAGATTCTTAAGAATGCGATTTGCTTGGTAACGAATATCGCTTTCAAGCTTTTCGCAGTAACGATAAAAATCTGCTGTTGATGGCATAAAAGTTGTGTTTAAGCCCTCTGCTTTGCCTTTCAAAACGTTCTTTGTTGCTGTTTGCAATATCCAGCTGCTTATGCCTTCAAGAGCATAAAAATACGCAAGCGCCGTTGCTTTCTCATCTGATCCCATGGGGCTTTTGAGACCATTTGAAAGGACAAGAAACGCTGTTTGGATTTCTTCTTCAGTTGCTTTTCTTTCAAGCTTTTGCAAAGCATCAGTAACCAATGCTGTAACTCTCTCCGCTTCTGCACTCAATGGCTTTTGCCCCGTTTTCCAAAGAAATGGTGGTTCTGTCATCATCCTTGAATAAAAATTTGTACACACTATCTGAATTTTTGATATGGGACATGTGCTGTGCAGCTCGATAACTCCAGCCGCGCTGTTGTTCTGTTTGATAATTGGTTTGTTTTCCATAGTTTTTTTCTTTCTCTAAATCTTCAATTTTTTTTCTTACCCAGTTACGCCATGTTGCTTGCCAATCTGTTTTGCGTGCGTCCTTGCCTGCTTTGGCATTCCAATAATCTCGAAATTTTGCGATTTCGACTTTCACACGCTCTGGAGGCAAGCCCTCTTCGATTGCAAAATCGTAATCGGGTTCAAAATCCGCAGGCAATCGACAACCTCGATTAGCTTTCGCACGTTTTGCTTTTTTCGGAACGCTTTTTTGCTCGTGAATGATTGGTTGGTTTTCTGATGATGTTGCGTTTTGATCTGATTGAACATCATCACACTCGATTGGCTCGTCAACCAAATCGCTTGTTTCTAAATCTTCAAACTCAGTTTCTTTTTTTGATAAAACGATAGTTTTATTTTTTTTATATATATTGTTAATGTTATTGTTAATGGCATCATTTCGCATTGCGTTTGCATTGCGTTCGCATTGCGTTTGCATTGCACTAACATCATAATTACTTTTATCTTTATTTTTATCCCATCTTAATTTTGCTGCTTTTGCTGCTTTGGAAGCCTTTTCTGTAGCTTTATCTAAATTTTCACTACAGTTATTAAGCTCTTCTTCAACTTTTAAACTCCACAAACGACCATCGTCTAAACGTATGATCTTCTCATCACGTAATAAGATGTCTAATGTCTTTTTTAAAATTCTTACTGAACAGCCAGCCCACCGTGCTAATTTTGGAGCATCTTCAATAATAGGGCGGCGTTCTTCATACATATATAAAACAAGAGTCATATAAAGACCCTTCTCCACTATACTCATGCCACTAACATCAACAATCCATTGTGAAGAAAATAGCCTCGTCCATGGCAACTTAGTTGACATGCATTGCCTCCTCTCTTTTCTTACCCCATCTTGCTAATGCTGCTCTCGAAGCGTTCTCTGAAGCTTTGTTTACTCTCTCAAAATCAAAAGCGAGTGACTTATGCCATAAGCCACCATTCTCTAAACGCGTAATATGACCCGTGCTTATTAAGGTCTCTAATGTCTTTTGAAACGTTCTTACTGAACACCCACACCAACTTGATAAATAAGACGCATTATTCATAAGAGGCGCTTTCTTATCATTCATAAGCAACACAAGGGTTGTATAAACTGCCTTCTCTGTTGCTTTTAAACCCATAAGCTCTTTTAAAAACTTATCTGTACTAAACTTTACACACGCTACTTTATTAATAGATATCATTCGTGCTCTCCCTTTCTTTAACTAAATGTAAAATTGCTAAAGCATCCGCTTCGTTATCATCACAAGGCGCGTGTCCTTTTGCACGCATTGCCTTTATCATCTCTTCTTTCGACGCATTCCCCTTGCCTGTTGTCGCTTTCTTAATCGTACAAACCGGTATCCCCTCATACGGTATCTGATGATGTTCACACCACGCCGTTAACGTTGCTAATAAACCACCGTAAACATGCGCTGCATCGGTTCCAACATGACGCCTCACCTCTTCAAAATAAACCGCGTCAATTTGACCTGCTGTCTGCTTTATTTCTGTAAGCCATCTCTTAAAGCGTAAATAACGCATCCCACCGCCTTCAAAACGGCGTGATTTAAAATCAACGGTGCCACTAAATATGTCACCACTCCCTCCACACATCGCCCACCCCGTCTTCGTCCCTAGATCAAAACAAAGAATCGTGCTAATCACTGCCCCTCTCCATACATAACGTGTTTTATAAGATTGTTTTTTTCTAAAAGTAGCTAGAAAAAGGTGTCTAAATTGAATATTGAACACACTTCATCAAATCATCCAGAAAGAGTGCTTCAAACCAAGTTTTGGACAGAGTTTTTACTCGCTTTTGAAGATGAGAATTCTCAAGAATAAGGTAATTTGTAAATTTTCTCTTCTTGTTTTTCTATTATTTTATCTCTTTTATGTACCTCCTTTCTAAGTTTTTGAATTTTTTTATCAAAACAATAAAGTTGAATAGCTAGTTGAATATTGACCGCCGTAGATAAACAAACTGCTGTTATTAAAGCCATTTTTTTCTCCTCACTTACTTTTCTTCTTATTCTTCTGAGACTTTTCTTTTACAGATTCATCACGCTGCTTAAGTTCGTCTTTAAGCAGCTCAATCTTTTTATTAAGAGATTGATTTTCATCAAATTGACAGAGTAGAGCTATGTCTTTCCGTTCAAGCGCTTCTTTAAGCTCGTCTTTAAGCCTCTCAATTTCTGCATCACGGGATTGAACTTCTTTAAATCGCCTGTGTAGAGCTATGTCTTTCTGTTGAAGTGCTTCTTTATGCGCTTGTTTTAGCTTCTTAATTTTTTCATCACGCTGTTTAAGCTCGTTTTTAAGTTTCTCAATTTCCTCATTACGCGATTGAACTTCTTTTTCATCCTCTGGATTCAGTTTATTCTGTTGGTTCAATTTCTCAATTTCTGCATTTAGCCTGCATATAATATCATTTTTCCGTTTGAACGCTTTTTCATACTCATCTATCTTTTGATTCAGTTCTTTAATTTCCTCTTCATACTTTTCTATATTCTCATCATATCCACTAATGATCTCCCTAATTCCTTCGCGTTCTTCTTTTAAAGCCCTAGCTGCAAATTCTTCATCTTCAATATGCTCTTTAAGCGCCTTAACTTGGTTGCGATAATACAAAACAAAACCCAACATCACGACGTCGATAAGTAACATTGCAATAATTGTTATTGATAAAATCTCTGATAAAATTTCATTTAAAATCATTCTGATCTCCTTAAGGCTGCAAAGTATCGCCGGTGTTCTCAACACCGCAGCTCTTGCAAATTTTCGTAATTGGGGGGCGCTGCTCTTGCATTAATGTCTGCAAGCGCTCGGGATAAAAAAAATCATCAGGACGTAAATCTATCCCATGTTCACGCGCGTAATTTAAAAGCATAACTTGGTATTTAGCAGGTATAATTCCGCCTTTACCCTCTCGCTTTTCAAAAGGATAAGCCCATTTTCTAACCACAATAACATTGCGATTAACAATATTGGCAACTTTTTTATGTCCACCTAAATACTCAATTATGAGTTTTGCGGTTTTCGTATATGTTTTTATCATAGCGATAAAAATACGATATCCAAAATATTTAGTCAATACGAAAAACGTATCATTATATTTTTTATATTGTAAGAACTTTAAAAATAAGGAATAAACTTAATTATGATTAGGCAAAAAGAGCTAAAAATTTGGATAAGAAAAGAGCTTGATAAAATGGGACGAGGGAGCCAAGCTAAGCTCGCCGCCCATCTTGGTATAAGAAGACCAGCTATATCTAATATGATTAATCTTAATACAAATAGGGAAATGAGAGATATTAAGGCTGATGAATTAGTGAAGATTATGGAGTTTTTTAAGGATTCTTCACCTATTTCTGGACCTTATTCTGATGATTTTCTTTATTTATATTCACAAGCGAATGATTCTGAAAAGAAGATTGTCGAGGATCTTTTAAAATCTCTGCTCGCAGCAAGAAGTTCATAAAAGCTTTTTTTTCACATTCAGTTAATTTATTTAGCATGATGCATAGCTGCTTTTCTCTTATATTTTCTATCATAAGCACCTCATTAACATTAATGATAATAAACAAATTTGAATAGGTTTATAAAAATAAAAATACGTTTTTCGTATTTTATCTATTGACACATCATTACGAAAAACGTATTAATTTCTCCATATCGTAAAAATTAACGGTTGCCAATAGGCTCTATGGAGGTAGTTGTGAACAAACCAGTGCTTATAAATTCTAATGAAATTTTATTACTTGCCTGCGATGATGATCAAAACATTGCAGAGTCTGGACCGCTTGATGCAAGCCAAATTCTAAGCATTGTTGATGGGGTAGATGATGTTATACAAATCTTTCGTATAAATCCTTCTGAAAAGAGTTGTGAAGACATTTCTGAACAGATTGCAGAAGCATATGTAAAAAAAAATATCGACCATCTCTATGAGGAGAGAGAAGTTCATTACTTTATACGCGAAAGTGATATCTACAATGAAATTTTAGAAGAGATTGCAGAAGAAAAATATGAAGATGAAATGTACGGTACCTATGAAGAACAGCACCGTTTAACTCCTTGGGATGTCCTTCCAAACTACCCAAGCTATACAGTACGCTTCTAAAAGCACCCCTTTTCTCAAAAATTTACAACACAAACCAATGCCGTTCTTTTCAAGAACGACAAAGGAATACTCTAACTTAAAGGAAATAAATCATGGAAAAAAAATACGAACTTACTGATGAAACAACCGAAGTTGGCTTTAAAACACTTTATAGAATTAAAGCATTACGAGACTTTGGAGATGTGAAAAAAGGTGATCTAGGGGGCTTTATAGAAAAAGAAGATAACTTAAGTCATGAAGGCAATTGCTGGATTGGTGATAATGCCAAGGTTTGTGGTCATGCACAAATTTTTGGTGATGCCTTGGTTTCTGATGATGCCAATGTTTGTCGTCATGCCCGTATTTATGACAATGCCCGTGTTTACGGGAACGCATGGATTTATGATGATGCACATGTTTCTAGCAATGCCAAGGTTTGTGGTCATGCACAGATTTTTGGTGATGCCAAGGTTTATGGTGATGCCAATGTTTGTGATAAGGCAAAGGTTCTTGGTGATGCCAAGGTTTATGAATACGCCCAAGTTTCTGATGATGCCGCGGTTTCTGGCAATACTGAAGTTTTTGGCAATGCCGTGGTTAATGGCAATGCCGAAATTTTTGGCAATGCCAAGGTTTATGACAATGCGCAGGTTTTCGGTAAAGCGAAGATTTCTGGTAATATGAAGATTTACGGCAAAGCCCATGTGTTTGGTAGTGCATGGGTTTTTGGCAATCACTGTATTTATGGCAATGCACAAGTAACCGAAAATACAGAAGAATCCGGTAACGACACTGTTTAAGGTCGGGGGTAATCATGGAAAAGAAATACGAATTTACTGATGAGATAATCGAGTTTAATGGTCACATTCTCCAACGCATTCGTGCCTTAAGAGACTTTGGATATGTCAAAAAAGGTGATATCGGCGGTTGGGTAGAGAGTGAAGATAACCTATCCCATGAAGGCGATTGTTGGGTTTTTGATAGTGCACATGTTTTTGGCAATGCCAAAGTTTATGATGATGCTCGTGTTTATGGTTATGCCAAGGTTTATGCTAATGCACAAGTTTATAATTATGCAGAAGTTTCTAGTGCCTCTATTAAAGATAATGCTAAGATTTATGGCTATGCGCGGGTCTATGGAAATTCTGTTATAGGGGAAAGTACACGAATTTACGGAAATGCTAAAATTTACAATCAAGCATATATTTCTTGTAATGTAGACATTGCTGGAGATTGTAAAATTAGTGGCTCCACCGTGATCGTAGCACGTGAGAAAGAGTAATCATGGAAAAGAAATACGAACTGACAGATGAGACAACCGAAGTTAATGGAACAACGCTTTATAGAATTAGGGCATTAAAAGATTTTAGAGGTGTTAAAAAAGGTGATCTAGGGGGCTTTATTGAACATGAAGGTAATCTCTCTCATGATTATGGCTGCTGGGTTGGCGATGAAGCCAAGGTTTATGGTGATGCATGGGTTTATGGGAATGCCAAGATTTTTGATGACGCCCGTGTTTATGGTAGCGCATGGGTTTTTCATAATGCAAAAGTTTTTGGCAATGCCAAGGTTTATGATGCTGCTCATGTTTTTGAGTGTGCCGAAGTCTTTGGGAATGCGAAGATTTTTGGGAATGCACGGATTTTTGGTGCCTCCGAAATAACTGGAAATACAAAAATATCCAGAATGGACCCTCTTTTAATGGAGGAGGAATAATCATGGAAAAGAAATACGAACTGACAGATGAGACAATCAAAGTTAATAAACGTACGCTTTACCGCATACGTGCATTAAAAGACTTTGCAGATGTTAAAAAAGGTGACTTTGGTGGATTTATTGAAAATGAACGCAACCTATCCCATGGTGGCAACTGTTGGATTGGGGATTATGCCAAGGTTTATGATGATGCACATGTTTATCAAAATGCGCATGTTTACAGTTATGCCCATGTTTATGGCGAATCCCGTGTTTATGGCAATGCACACGTTTGTGGTGAAGCAGAAGTTTACGATTACGCAGAAATTTACGGTGACGCAGAAGTTTACGGTTACGCTAAAGTTTTTGATAATGCACATGTTCATGGGGATGCAAAAATTTACGATGATGCACGCGTTTATGATAATGCGCGCGTTTATGGAAATGCGAAAGTTTATGGTAGTGCACACATTTACGGAAAAGCTAAAATTTACGGTGACGCAGATGTATCTTGGGATCAATGGATTGGCGGCGATAACAGAATCTCAACTGGAGGAAAAACCAGATGAAAAAATACGAATTAACTGATGAGACAATCGAAGTTGGCTTTAAAACACTTTATAGAATTAAAGCATTGCGAGACTTTGGAGATGTAAAAAAAGGTGATCTAGGGGGCTTTATAGAAAAAGAGAGCAACTTAAGCCATGAAGGCAACTGTTGGGTTGGTGATAATGCCTATGTTTGTGCTCAAGCACAGATTTTTGGTGATGCCAAGGTTTATGGTGATGCCAATGTTTGTCGTCATGCCCGTATTTATGACAATGCCCGTGTTTACGGGAACGCATGGATTTATGATGCTGCTCATGTTTTTGAGTGTGCCGAAGTCTTTGGGAATGCGAAGATTTTTGGTAATGCACGAATTTTTGGTGACGCCGAAATAACTGGAAATACAAAAATATCCAGAATGGACCCTCTTTTTACGTAGGGCGATAACCGCGAACCTTCAACAGAGGATTACAATCCTTTCTAACAACCAAACCAAACAACTTTTAACACATGCGTGATTCACGCCACGGGGGAATTGCGCGTAAAATAAGGAAACAATAATGACAGATTCACCATTAGCTATTATGGCAAACAAATATGGGTTTTCTCATGAGGAATTTAGAAAAACTCTTATCAAAACATGTATTAATTATAACTCTTCTGATGAAGAATTTGCTGCTTTTATCTCCGTTGCCAACACTTATGGTCTTAATCCCCTAACCAAAGAAATCTATGCTCTCCCTAAAAGAGGTGGCGGCATTATACCCGTGGTCTCTATTGATGGATGGATTAAGATCATAAAATCTAATCCTAACTTTGATGGTATGACCTTTCAAGATCAACTCGATAAAGATGGGAAGATCATTGCTATAAAATGTGCTATTCGTCTCAAAGGCATTAAAGACCCTATCGAGGTCACCGAATATTTAAACGAATGCCTACAAGAAAAAAGTGACCCTTGGAAAAAATATCCAGCACGCATGCTCCGTCATAAAGCAACTATACAATGTGCACGCTACGCTTTCGGATTTTCTGGTATTTATGAAGAAGACGAAGCAGCACGTATTAATAACATCACACAAGGACAACTTGTTTCTTATGACATACTTGAACAAATCAAAGAGTTAATTAAAGAGACTGAAACCAATGAAGATAATCTTCTCACTTACGCAAATGTAGAAAAACTAACAGATCTGTCTTGTGAAAAAGCACAAGAAGTTTTGGGACTGTTGGAAAAAAAGCAAAACATTCAAAGAGAAAGAGCTCTACAATCTCTCCCACAACAAGAGCAAACAGACGCCTCTATACAAGATGCCGAATATATTCATATCCAAGATATTGAATATACACCCACAACCTCTCACGAACAACAAAGGGCGGTGTGAAATGGAACAAAGAACAGCAGAATGGTTTCAAGCCCGTTTAGGTAAAGTCACCGCTTCAAATATTTACAACGTTATTAGTAAAACAGCAAAGGGAACTCCTACAAGCAAATATGAAGACTACAAAATCAAACTCATTACAGAGCGTCTGACTGGTCAAACAAGCCCCTATTATGAAACAGAAGATATGAGATGGGGAATTGAACATGAAGAAGATGCCTTGAGAGAATATGCATTCATTTATGATACTGAAGTCACAAGGTGCGGCTTTATTCAACACCCCACAATAAAAATGGCGGGGGCTAGCCCTGATGGTCTGATTGATGAAGATGGGTTAATCGAAATCAAATGCCCTAGATCAACTAATCATATGCGTTTCATTATCGATAACGAAATCAAACCTGAATATCTCGCACAAATGCAGTTTCAAATGGCTTGTACGGGGCGCAAATGGTGTGATTTTATCAGTTATGACCCACGTTTTACGGGCGATTCATCTCTCTTTCGTATGAAAATCAAACGCATCCACCGTGATGAAAAGAAAATTGAAGAGATTAATCAAGCGGTTGAAAGCTTTTTAGCAGAAATAGAACGAGAGATACAAAGAATCTCAACAAAAGCCGCATGAACTTTTGGGGGCTTTGTTTTAGCATATCTCCTAGCCCCCCCGCCCTTTCCTAACAATTTTCAATCAATTCGTGATTCACGATACGAGTGAATTGCATCTTAAATGTAAGGAGAAAAGAATGGCGCCTCGTCCTGCTACCATAACGCAACCAGCTATTGCACGCGCTTTAAGAGAAGCAAAAAAGCAAGGGTGTGAACTCATAGAAATAAAGCCAACCGGTGAACTGCTTATCTATCTTAAATCCGATATCCCAATACCAAACTCAACAACACACCCAGACAAACTTTTAGATTTCTCCACCAATGAATATTACGAAACCGCGCTCTCTAAGATGTAAAATACCATGCCTAAACCACGCCCTCCTCATCTTGTCAAAGAAGTCACACGTCATGGTAGAATTATATGGTATGTACGCATTGGTCATGGAAAACGCATTAGAATCCGCGGAACCTATGGAACACAAGAGTTTGTTGATAAATACAAAAGCGCACTTGCCGAATTGCAAGGGCTTATACTTCCTAAATCCAAAACCGGTAAACTTACTGAAGGTTCGTTTGCATGGCTGCTTAAGCAGTATTTAAACAGCTCTAATTGGCATAGTTACTCTAATACGACAAAGAAACAAAAAGAATACATTCTTATGAAGGTGTGCGATACAATAGGCAACGTTCCATACCAAGCAATTGAAAAGAAACATATCATAGCCGGTGTTGAACGACGTAAAGAAACGCCAGCAATGGCTATAAGCTTTCTGAAAGCCCTTAATGGACTTTTTAATTGGGCGATTGACCAAGATCTTTTAGAAAATAATCCAGCTTTAGGCATTAAAAGACCAGTCCTTAACAACAAAGATGGGTTTGCTGTTTGGACAGAAGAAGATGTCGAAAAGTATTATCAAAAATGGCATCATGGTACCCATGAACGTGTCTGGATTGATGTTCTTTTATATACGGGTTTGCGTCGTGGTGATGCCGTTCGCATTGGTTGGAAAGATGTAAAAGATAATATTATTCATCTCAAAACAGAAAAAAGCAAATTTCAAACAGATGTTTTTCTTCCGATTTTGCCTGAATTAGCCGAAACCCTTAAAATTGGTCCTATTGGTGATGAAACATTCATCTGTAGTAAAACTAATAAAAAACTCGTCAAAGAAAGTTTTGGCGATGCATTTAGAGAGGCTTGTTATACAGCAGGCATTAAAAAATCAGCCCATGGTTTAAGAAAATTAGCAGCAACACGCGCAGCTAATTCTGGGGCAACAGTATCACAACTGAAAGCACTCTTTGGCTGGACAAATGATGCTATGGCATCTCTTTACACAAAGAGCGCAGATCGTAAAAGATTAGCTCTTGAAGCTATAAAAAAGCTCCAAAAAAGTTAGGGATAGAGGAAAAAAAACGTAATAGAATCAAGATTCACCTATTCCCTTATATTAGACATAACTATTTTATTTTACTTGCTTTTTATATACCATTCACGGGCGGCGTCGTGAAATGGGATTGGGGGCTTTAAGACATGTCTCTTTAAAACAAGCCCGTGAATTGGCAAACCAATGGCGTTCTGTTCTTCGTGAAGGGCGTGACCCCATTAAAGAACGCAACAAACAAAAGCGTGAAGCAATAAGCAATCTTCATTATTTAAAAGATATCGCTTTGGATACTTTTGAAAGCCGTAAAGCTGAATTAAAAGGGGATGGGAAGGATGGGCGTTGGTTTTTACCATTACGCCTTCATATTTTACCAAAATTAGGCTGTCTGCCCGTTTCAGAGATTACCCAAACAGAGATACGCAATACCCTCGCTCCTATCTGGCATACAAAAGCTGGAACAGCAGAGAAAGCACTAAACCGTCTTAATCTTTGTCTTAAACATGCGGCTGCCTTAGGACTGGATGTTGACTTACAAGCAACAGAAAAAGCACGCGCTCTCTTAGGTAAACAGCGTCATAAGGTCACTAATAGACCAGCCATGGATTGGAAAGATGTTCCTGCTTTTTATAAAACACTGTGCCAAACAACA
The DNA here is from genome assembly GCF_944896145.1 of Bartonella sp. B1098. NCBI lineage: Bacteria > Pseudomonadati > Pseudomonadota > Alphaproteobacteria > Hyphomicrobiales > Bartonellaceae > Bartonella > Bartonella sp. B1098. The sequence goes on from NZ_CALYLP010000002.1 coordinate 562,298, forward strand.
ACCCTAACACAACTGGCTTTGCGTTTGCTTATCCTTACAGGCGTTCGTACGCGTCCTTTGCGTCATATTCATAAGGATCAAGTTGAGGGTGATATATGGACAATCCCTGCTGAAAACATGAAAGGAAAGCGTGATGCTACAACAGAATTTCGCGTCCCTTTATCATTAGAGGCATTAGAAATTCTAAAACAAGCGCTCCTGCTTTCTCGCAATGATTTTTTCTTTTCTGCTACCGGTCGCGGTCCTCTTAATGAGTGTTCCATGTCAAAATATATGAAAAAAATTGGACTTGAATCCTGCCCCCATGGTTTTCGTTCCAGTTTACGTGATTGGCTCGCTGAAACAACCGATGCCCCCTATGAGGTCGCTGAAACTATTTTAAGTCATACGGTTGGGGGTAAAGTAGAGCGTGCCTATCGTCGTACTGATTATTTAGAACAGCGCCGTGTTTATATGGATAAATGGACAGCTTATGTCACCGGTCAATCTTAAGATATGGGGTGCATAACCCCATGATCTGTGGATAACTTTCTCTCTCTCTTCTCTCATATCATCTCAATTAAACTCATAAATTATCACATCAGAAAATATATGATAAAATACTGTTTTCTATGAATAAAATACCTTCAAAAATAAACCAAAATGTGTTTAATAAATAGGCATGATTTGTTCTCATTTTTTAATATTTGAAAGGATTTTAGTATGATAGAAAATGATATTCTTTTAACAGACCGTGAAAGTGCAAAACTGCTTCATATGAGTGTCTCAACTTTCCGCCGTCATGTGACCAATGGCTCTTTACCAAAACCTTTAAAATTTGGTTTTTTATCCCGTTGGTTACAATCGGATCTTACCAATGTTATCGAACAAGCAAAACAGCAGCGTCAAAGTGATGCGGCATAAAAAAAACCTTGTCACATAAGGATGGACAAGGCTTTTCATTTTCACACGATGATTATCGATAGCAGAGTCCGTCCTATGATGCAATCATTATAGGATCAAAAATATGTTTTCTTTTACGAATGCTTGGGGCATCACACGTGCCTTGCATGGGGTTTGGTATGGGCGTTATGGACTTGCCCGTTGCCCTGCTCATGATGATAGGCTGCCTAGCTTATCCATTACCAATGGACTTGATGGGCGTCTCTTACTCACTTGTTATGCTGGCTGCTCTTTTAGAGAGATCATACAAGCGCTTAGAAGAATTGGCTTGCTTGGAAAACAAGCCTTTTGGGATAAAGCTTATGATCATACGCTTTCTTTCTCAAAACAGTTTTGTGCTGATTTCAAACGAGCAAAAAAGATTTGGAAACAAAGTCAACCGATCAAAAATACTTTAGCAGAAACCTATTTACGCATGCGGGGTATTACGTGTGAATTATTTCCTTATTTACGATTTCACGACAAATGCCCTCACCCATTAGGAATGACATTGCCCGCGTTGGTAGCTCTTGTTAAGGGGGCTGGTTCCTTTGCCATTCATAGGACCTTTTTAAAAGCCAATGGCTGCAAAACAGATCAGAAACCAGCCAAAGCCATGTTGGGTTCTGTCATGGGCGGTGCTGTGCATTTAAATCAAGGCAATCCAAAACATCTGGTTATTTGTGAAGGTATTGAAACGGGTCTGTCTCTGCTGTCTGGTTTATTATCAGAACCCGTGAATTTATGGTCGTCTCTTTCCACCAGTGGCATGATGCGTGTGAATTTACCCCCGATAAAAGGGCGTCTGACAATTGCAATGGATGGGGATGATGCGGGTCGTAAAGCAGGTTTTACCCTAGCAAATCGTGCTTATAGCCAAGGCTTTGAGGTCTTTATCATGCAAGCTCCAAAAGGAACCGATTTTAACGATTTTCTCTATTATTCAAGGTACGTAATATGAAACAAGATAATAAAAATGTTTTAGAGAAGAATACCCCCGTCAATGATAACGATAATGCCTCTTTAAACGATAATGCTTGTTTAAAAGCCATTCCTTATAAACAAGCCTTGCAACAAAATGGTTGGGGGGAATTAAAACCAATTGCTACGGCTCTCTTACCCGTTGAACCTTTTAATCCATTACAACTCCCAATGCCATTCATGGACTATATTTATAACGTTTCAGAGCGTCAACAGGCTCCAATAGATTTTATTGCTGTCTCTGCGCTCTGTGGTTTGTCTGCTGTGATTGGTAATGGCGTGCGGATTGCTCCAAAACAGCATGATGATTGGACAATTGTTCCTAATCTCTGGGGGGCTCTTATTGGTCAATCGTCAACATATAAAACACCAGCCATGAAAGCCGCTTTAGCCCCTATCACGCGCCTTCAAAAGGAATGGTATAAAGAGTGGTTAAAGCAGAAAGAAAGGCAAGAAATTGAAGAGAGATTAGAAAGTTTAGACAAAAGAGAAAAAGAAAGACAAGCCAATAAAGCGCTTAAAAAAGGTGAGTGTGAAATAGCCCGTGCTCTGTTGTTTGAAACGCTCTCTAAAGACAGTGCTCATGATGATGATGATGTCTCGCGTTTTATTGTCAATGATGTGACGGTCGAAAAGCTTGGGGAATTGTTAAAAGAAAACCCCCGTGGTCTCTTAATGGTCCGTGATGAATTATCTGGGTTTTTAGCCGATTTGGAGAGAAAGGAATATCAAACAGACCGTTCTTTCTATTTAACAGCTTTTAATGGAGATGATCAATTTACCTATGACCGTATCGAGCGTGGAACCATTTTTATTCCCCATGTAACTTTATCAATGATTGGAGGCATTCAACCTTCACGAATTATTCCCATCATTCAAGCCATGCACCGTGGAATAAACGATGACGGTTTATTACAACGGTTTCAAATGCTGGTGTGGCCCGATGAGACAAAAGATTGGCAATTGGTTGATAGACCTCCCAATCAAGAGGGTTAGCAAAAGTATGAAGGGGTGTTTCGTTCTTTTCGTGATAAACGACTAGGTTCTCCAGAACATCCGCTGATCATGCGTTTTATGCCAAAAGCACAAGAGAAATTTTATGAATGGCTAGAAAATCTTCATAGAGAGGCAAAAAGTGATCGTTTCTCAGAAAGCTTACAATCGCATGTTTTAAAAATGCCAAAGACTATAGCAAGCCTTGCGTTGATTTTTGAACTTCTTGACAGTGGTGGTTTTGAAATTGGTCTCTATGCTATCACAACAGCGTTGCGTTGGGAAAAATATCTGATAAGTCATGCGAAACGTCTTTACGCAGCGGGGGATACATTAACAGCAGAGCGTGCAAAATTGATTGTCGAACGCTGTGATTGTTTACCCGATGTTTTTACGGCAAGGGATATCTATAGACGATGTTGGAGTTCTTTAAAAGATAAAGAAGCTGTGAAGCAAGCTTTAGAGCTTTTATGTCGTTCTAATCACCTGCGAAAAAAGTTTATAACACATCAGACAAGTGGACACCCTAGCGCCTATTATGAATGGCATCCTTTGGTCAAAAACAACAGCATAAAACAATAACACCTCTTTTGAAGTTTTTAAAACAATCACACAAAACTCTTTTTATAGCATTCTCATTAAGTAATTTTTTTCCAAAAAAAATGATCTGAATGACTTTGTAAAAAGAGTTTTGTCAGTGCTGTCAGTCTTGTCAGTTCTTTTTAGCCCCCCTTTCTATATATTTTTTAATCAAAAATAAAAGTTATTATATTTCAAAACGTTATTTTTTATTAAGTTTAAAAATAACAACCTATAGTGATATTATAAAACTATAGATACAACCCATAATATATTTTGAAGGTATTTTGAGAGTGTTAGGAACCTTCAAAACCTCTCTGTAAAGTTTGTATAAAACTTATCAAAATAATCATTATGATATTTTAAGCGCCCATAGTGCATTTGTCTTGATTAACACATCAAATGAATAGCAAATTTCACTACTTTGCTGATCTGATCTTTCTCATAGGCTGTTGATAAGTATCCTTTTAAAAACTCTTTTGAAAAAATTTATCCGTTTTTGCGCACTTTTCTACATTTTTTTCTCAATTCGTCCAAAATGGATTTAATAAGCTTCATTTCGATTTTTTTGAAAAGAATTAACCCTCTCATGCCAAAATGGAGCTCTGTTTTAATATGCTGCAATCTGTTAAGTCTGATAATAAACACGTCACTCTACGCTCTCTGTTGGAAGAGTATCGCGATCAAGCAACTTCAAATGCTAAAAAGGGAAAAATTTTTGAAGATTTTGTTAGCAAATATCTTATGCATGACCCTATCCATTATGGACGCTATGAAAAGGTTGAAAGCTATTTTGAATGGGCTAAAGAGCGTAAAGATTGGAATAAAAATGATATCGGCATTGATCTGGTTGCAAAACTTCGCAATCAAGAAGGCTATGTGGCTATTCAATGTAAGTTTTATAAAGCTGACCATCAGATCAGTAAAAAGGATATTGATAGCTTTATCGCAGCCTCTGGAAAAGACATCTTTAAATATCGCCTTCTCGTTGATAGCACTGAAAGTGAATTAAGTGACAATGTGAATGCCATGATTAAAGGACAAGCGATACCCGTTTATCGCATTGACCTTCGTCATATGGAAAACAGTCGTATAGATTGGCAAATATTTGCAACAAAACAAAAAGTTGTTCTGAAAGTTACAAAAGAACCTCGTCCCCATCAGAAAGAAGCCATCAAGAAAGTCTGTGAAGGTTTAGAAGAAGCAGACCGTGGCAAGCTAATTATGGCATGTGGTACGGGGAAGACGTTCACAAGCCTAAAAATAGCAGAGACCATAGCGGGAAAAGGCAAGCGTGTTTTGTTTCTAGTGCCTTCTCTTGCTTTAGTCTCACAAACAATCCGTGAATGGACCATTGATACAGAAATCCCCTTGCGTTCTTTTGCGGTGTGTTCGGATACAAAAGTAGGAAAGCGTCGTAAAAACCAAGATGATCTTGTTGGCATGGAAACATCAGATCTTGTTCTTCCTGCTACAACAGATGCAAAAGCCCTTGCCAAAGAAGCTTGTGAAAGCTTCGCAGAGGCAATGACCGTCATCTTTTCAACCTATCATTCCATTCAAGTGATTTCCGATGCGCAAAAGGAATATGGATTACCAGAATTTGATCTGATTATTTGTGATGAAGCACACCGTACGACGGGTGCTTCATTGGGAACAGACAAGCATGAATCTGAATTTATCAAGGTTCATGATAACAGCATCATTGGCGGCAAAAAACGTCTATATATGACAGCAACGCCTAAGATCTTTGCTGACAATGCTAAAAAACAAGCTCATGAAATGAATGGCATTCTGGCGTCTATGGATGATGAAGCGCTTTATGGAAAAGAGCTTTACACCTATACATTCTCAAAAGCCGTCCAGAATGAACTCTTAGTTCCTTATAAGATTATTATCTTGGGTGTTGATGAGGGGGAAATCAGTGAATCCATTCAACATCTGATGACCGATGAGAATTATGAACTTATCCTTGATGATAAGACTAAGATTATAGGCTGTTATCAAGCTCTGAGTAAAATAGATTTGAAAGTTGATTTGAGTGATGACCCCAAGCCTATGCGGCGGGCTTTGGCTTTTTGTAAAGATATTAAGACCTCTGAACGTATCCGTGATACATTTAACTCTCAAGAAATCCAGAAAGAATTGTCTAATCTTCATAAGCTCTATAAAGAAACGCCGCCTCTTCAGTGTACCTTTGCGCATATTGATGGAACACAAAGTGCCAAGAAACGTAACGAAGCTCTTGATTGGTTAAAGGAAGATGCGGGGGAGCATACGTGTCGTGTGTTGACCAATGTGCGTTGTTTGTCTGAAGGTGTTGATGTTCCTGCTCTTGATGCGATTATGTTTTTACACCCGCGCAAAAGCCAAGTGGATGTGATACAGGCGGTGGGGCGTATCATGCGTCGTTCCAAGGGCAAGAAGAGAGGTTATATCATTTTACCCGTTGGGGTACCTGCTGGGGTTTCTGCTGAAGAGGTTTTAAAATACAACAAGAGATACAGTGTTGTCTGGCAAGTGATCAATGCGTTGCTTTCCCATGATGAGAACTTTGAAGTAACCCTTAACCAGATGATTTTAGGTCAAGATGTTAGTCATACTTTAGAGATTGCTGCCTTAAAGAGTATGACGACGGTTGAAGATAAACTCCATGTTTATGAGAAACCAGAAAGCACGGGTCTTGATATTGGAAAAGCAGCCTATGAACCACAAAAATACATTCATAGCGTAACAGGAAGATTACCCTTTTATAAAGAGTTTCCTAATGCCCTTAAAACTCTTCTGGCTAAGAAATTTACCCTTGCGGATTATTGGGGCATCTGGGCTGGCAATGTTGCTGAGATTGCGCAAAATTATATCAATCATCTTAAAGATATCCTATCCGATGAAACCAGTGAAGCCTATCATGCTTTTGAGAGCTTTCATAAAGAACTAAAAAACAACTTAAACAGCGACATCAAACAAGAAGAAGCTCTAGAGATGTTAGGACAACATCTTGTAACGCGTCCCGTGTTTGAGGCCTTGTTTGATGGAAATGAATTTGTGCAAAACAATGCCATTTCACAAGCGATGGAAAAGATTTTAGCTGAATTGGATAAAACCAATATCAAGCAAGTCTCTAAAGAATTACAAGAGTTTTATGACAGCGTAAAATTCCGTGCCTCTGGAATTACAACCCCCCAAGCAAGACAGAACCTTATTATCAAGCTTTATGAAGATTTTTTTACCAAGGCATTTAAGAAAACCACGGATAGGCTTGGGATTGTTTATACCCCCGTTGAGGTTGTGGATTTTATCATTCACTCTGTTGATGATGTTTTACGCAATGAATTTGGTAAAAGTCTAGGATCACGGGGTGTTTCTATTCTCGACCCTTTTACAGGTACTGGAACCTTTATCACACGGTTGTTACAATCAAATCTCATCAAACCAGAAGATATGGAATATAAGTTCCGTCATGATATTCATGCTAATGAGATTGTCTTGCTCGCCTATTACATAGCCGCGATTAACATTGAATCGACCTATCATAGTCTTATGAAAGGTGATTATATCCCATTCAAGCATATTGGTTTAACCGATACGTTTCGAATGCTTGAAGAGAAAGATCTTATGGAAGGTATACTCAAAGAAAACAGTGAATATTTAGAACATCAAAAGAAACTGGATATCAAAGTTATTTTTGGTAACCCTCCTTATTCCATAGGACAAAAAAGTGAAAATGATAATAATGCTAATATAACCTATATTGCACTTGATACAAGAATTCGTAATACATATGCATCAAGATCTCAAGCAACACTAAAAAGAAATCTGTATGATAGTTATATCCGTGCTATCCGCTGGGCAAGTGACCGTATAAAAGACCGTGGTGTTATTGGTTTTGTTACAAATGCAAGTTTTGTAGATGCAAACGCTATGGCTGGCTTACGAAAATGCCTCGTTGAGGAATTTAGCAGCCTTTATATTTTCCATTTACGGGGGAATGCACGAACGTCTGGAGAGCAGCGTAAAAAAGAAAGTGGGGGAATTTTTGGTGAGGGATCTCGAGCCCCTATAGCTATTTCCATTCTTGTAAAAAATCCAGAATCTGAACAACGTGGCAAGATATATTTCCGTGATATTGGAGATTATCTTAAAAGAGAAGAAAAACTTACGATAATTGAATCCCTTGGAAGCATTGATGGCATCACACGGAGTGAACAAGGTTGGAAAATAATTACACCAGATAAGCACGGTGATTGGATCAATCAACGTGATGAAAGTTTCAAATCATTTTTAGTGTTAGGTGATAAAAAGGTTGGTAATAAAAAGCTTTTTGATACTTTTTCTTGTGGTATTGTAACAAGTCGCGATGCATGGGTTTATAACTCAAGCCGTGAAGCTTTAGCGAAAAATATGAAATCTATGATCACTTTTTATAATAGTGAAGTGGAGCGTTTTAATGATACTTATGCACATGCTGAACGTAAATCACGTGTAAAAGTTGTAAATGATTTCGTAAATTCAGATGTGAAAAAAATTAGTTGGAGTTTTAGTATTAAACAGCAATTAATTAGAGGAAAGGTTTTTGACTTTGAAGATACATGCCTTATGCAAAGTTCATATCGCCCTTTTACACAACAATGGCTCTATTATAATCATACCTTTAATGAAGCAATTTATCAAATGCCGCGTATATTCCCAATAGGGCAAGCGGTTGATAATAAGGTGATACAACTTACAAGTACAGGAGCAACAAAAGACTTTTCTGTCATCATGATTAAGAAAGTACCTGATTTTCATGCAATAGATACTAGCCAATGCTTTCCACTATATATTTATGAAGATGTTACAGCCTTAAAAGATAATAATCAGTCTTATTTATTTACGAATTCTATAGAGAAAAGCAAAAATACTGGTTTACAGAGGCGTGATGCCATTACTGATGAAGGACTAGACCATTTTAAAGCTACTTATCCGAATGAAAAAATTACTAAAGATGATCTATTCTATTATGTTTATGGGATTTTGCATTCGGAAGATTATCGTACCCGTTATGCTGATAATCTCTCTAAAGAATTGCCTCGTATCCCTTGTGTAAAAACTGCTGATGATTTTTGGAAATTTGTTACAGCAGGACGTGAATTGGGTCATTTGCACGTCAATTATGAAACTGTAGAACCTTATCCAGTCACATTTAAAAAAGGCAATCCAAAATTAACTGATATTCCTAATCCAGAAGAATTTTACTACGTTACAGAAATGAAATTCGCAAAAGTTAAGAATAGTAAGGAAAAGGATAAAACAACGGTTATTTATAATAGCAATATCATTATGACAGATATCCCTCTAGAGGCTTATAACTATATCGTCAATGGTAGACCTGCTCTTGAATGGGTTATGGGGCGTCAATGTGTAAAGACTGATAAAAAAAGTGGTATTGTGAATGATGCCAATCGCTATGCTGTTGAGACCATTGGCAACCCTGCTTACCCTCTAGAATTGTTTCAAAAGGTTATTACCGTAAGTTTAGAGACAATGAAAATCGTGAAAAAACTACCAAAATTAGAACTTAAAGAAACTGAATAAGCTTATTAAGGTATGCTCATATAATGGGTATGCTATCTTATAAGGGGTATAGAGTCTTATAATCATAATCTATACCTCTTTTATTAAGTTGATTAGATACAATCTTAAAAGGAGTGTTTATATGTGTTCTTCTAAAAAGAAATCATTTGCACTTTTAAACACCCTTATTTGTATTGCTTTAAGACTTTGAAGAAATCCACTCTTAAATAGAATACGCTTCTTTTGGATTACCTTTAAGAGATTATACCGTAATCTAAAGTGATAGCTTTATCCTTTTCAAAAGCTTTGTTTAAAGAGAGTTACATATATTCATTTTGCTTATAGGTTTTGAAGGTTCCTAACACTCTCAAAACACCTTCAAAATATATTATGAGTTGTATTTATAGCTTTATAATATCACTATAGGTTGTTATTTTTAAACTTAATAAAAATTAAGATATTGAAATATAATAACTTTTATTTTTGATTAAAAAATATATAGAAAGGGGGGGCTAAAAAGAACTGACAAGACTGACAGCACTGACAAAAGTCTATTAAAAGGGATTTTGCTCATCTCTATAATTAACAATCTCTCTTTAGATGTTTTCATAACAAGCTATAAATCACAATTATCCTATTTATAATCTCTCTTATGAAAATGAAAAATGATGCGGTGGCTATAAAGATTATAACAGCTATAAAGCACGCGTGAAAAAAGCAGGGTTTCATAATCATAATGCATTTTCATAATCACAATGCAAATGAAAGCATGATTATAAAGACAATCCCTATAAAAGGCTGTTAAGTTGCAAATGTGTTATAAAAAGAAATTAACAGAAATCTTTAAAACCATTTAGTAAAAAACAAGATAGGTTATAAAGTTAAAAATACGCATGATGAGAGCGTTTATAAATATTATAAATGTATAGATTCAAAAAATAACGCAATTGTTTAAGAAAGCACATAATATAGCTTTAAAAGCATATAATAAAAAAGAAGCAATTCATAATCATATGATAAATATTTATACACAATGCATTTAAAAAAATCATAAAAAATATCAAAAAATATAAAATATTATTTGACAATAAATACGTATTTTGTTATATAAATAATCAAGTGATTAACAAACACTTTCGTTAAGCGGATAGGTTACGAAACAACCTCTCTTATGCTTTTAAAATACTGGCTGTTTTTTATGTGTTAATTAGCATATAATGACTCTGTCGGGTGTGCTTACACCATACAATACCCTTATGGGAAAAGTGTAAGCAACGGACTTAACGCCGTGTTTGTTAGCACCCGATGCTTGTTAAGAGTGTCAATAACAAACAATTTTACGTTAAGGTTTTAATTATGACAAATATATCAAAAAACACCCCCGTTATTTCTAACATTTCAAATGAAACCGCTTCTATTAACAAACAAGAGCCTGCAAAAAATACGAATTTATTGATGATTGTGAATATATAGATGGTCATTTCTTAAAGCGAATTAGAGCTTTAAGAGATTTTGATGATGTCAAAAAAGGCGACCTCGGGGGGTATATTGAAAGTGAAGATAATCTCTCTCATGATGGCAATTGCTGGGTTTATGATAAAGCACGCGTTTTCCAAAATGCTAGGGTTTTTGAGAATGCTAAAGTAAAAAGCTTTTTTGTCGATGTTTATGGCAATGCTAAAATTTATGGCAATGCTATTTTTCAAGGCATGGCAATAAATGATTATTGTGAGGTTTATGGCAATGCTCATATTGAAAATGCCGTTATAATTGAAGGAAATGTTAAAATTTATGATAACGCCCGTGTAAGTGGGCATGCGCATATTTCTGATATGTCTGTTGTTTGTGATAATGCTCATGTCGGTGGCAATGCAAAAATAAGTGATGGTGCTTATATATGTGATTATTCTTATGTTATTGATGATGCCGTGGTTTGTGGTTCTTATGTATCAGGTTCTTCTTGTGTTCATAGCGCTGCCTCTTTAACTTCTGATGATCAAATTCATGATGAGGCAATTCCAAGATTTGGTAGTAAAGATGATTATTATCGTCATGAATATTATGATGATTATAGCTATGATGATGACAGCGCATATGAAAGTGACGCTGCTTAAATAAAGCACGGGCGCGGCGGGGGCGCCTGCTTTCTAACCAAATTCTTTCATTTTAAAAATTGAATCTTCTTTATAAAGGAATTGTGCTATGCAAAAAAAGTTTGCACTCACAAATGAGACACGTGTATTAAATAATCAAACTCTTTATCGCATTAAAGCATTAAGAGACTTTGCTGATGTTAAGGCTGGGGATTTAGGTGGCTTTATTGCAAATGAAAGTAACCTTTCTCATGATGGCAATTGCTGGGTATATGATAAAGCTCTTGTTTTAAATACTGCCTATATTTATGAAAATGCAAAAGTTTCTAATAACGCTATTATCATGGGCTTTGTTTATGGCAATGCGCATGTTTGTGACCGCGCCCGCGTTTATGCAAATGCTCATGTTTATGACAATGCGCATCTTTCTTATAACGCTTGGGTTTATCAATATGCAAGGGTTTATGGGAATGCAAAATTGTCAGGAAGTGCACGTATTCATAGCAATGCCGTGGTTTATGATCATGCTGTTGTAAGTGGCGCTGCAAAAATATATGGCAAGGTTTATGGCAATGCTAGCGTGGGGTCTCATACTGATGTTTACGGCTCTGTTTATGGGAATGCGAAAATCTCTGATTATATCGTGATTAGAGGCAAGGTCTATGGCAATGCAAGAATAAAAAGACATAGCGGTTTATGTTCGGTTCCCATAAATTGTGAGGTTTATGAAAACGATCACCTTGTAAAGATTATTGAAAACAAAGCAGCGTAAATAAAAGCAGCGGTGGTGCGGGGGCGCCCCTCTTTAAACATTTCATTTAAAAATTTATCGAATATTAGATTAGGAGTTACCTATGACCAGTACAATTGTATCTAAAAAATATGAATTTACTAATGAAAGTTTCACTTTTGATGGGATTATTTTACATCGTATACGTGCTTTAAGAGACTTTGCTGATGTTAAAGCCGGCTCTTTAGGTGGCTTTATTGAAAAGGAAGATAACCTCTCTCATGATGGTAATTGCTGGGTTTATGATGAGGCTCTTGTTTATGGCTATGCTCATGTTACTGATCATGCAAAAGTAAGGCATCTTTCTCATGTGCGGGGGCGTGTCTATGGCAATGCTGAGGTTTATGGCAAGGCTGTAATCACTCGATATGCAAAAATTTATGACCATGCTTGTGTCTATGACAGTGCTCATGTCGCAGGGAATGTTTATGGCAAAGCTCATGTGAGTGGTTGCGCCCGTGTTTATAGCAATTCCCATATTTATAATCATGCGCGCGTTTCTCATGATGCTTTTGTTTATGATCATGCAAGGATCTATGATCATTCAAAGGTTTCTGGGTCTGCTTGTATTTACAGCAGTGCAAAAATTTATGGACAAGCTGCTATCAAAGGCTTTGCAAAGATTTATGGCAAGGTCTATGGCAATGCTATAGTGAGTGGTCGTGCCGCGGTTTATGGCTCTGTTTATGGCAATGCGAAAATCTCTGGTTATGTCAAGGTTTGGGGTCGTGCCTATGGAAGAGCAAAAATAGATACACAAAGTAAGATAAAATTGGTTCCCGATAATTATGAGGTCTATAAAAGCGATGAGGTTGTAAAGATTGAGAAATAAAACAAATAATAGTATGTGAGTGCCTTCTTTATGGCTATAAATGCATTATAAGCATTGTTTAAAACGTATCATAAAAGAGAGAATTCAAAAAGAAAGCCGTGCCATTAATATGACGCGGCTTTCTAATTTTGATTCTAATGATTAAAATTAATCACCCACAATGGAGTAATGCATGCCTATATACAAAATGTATTATATTGCAAGCGTTTTCTTGTTTTTATGAAAACTTATCAAAAGGAACATAAATGATGGGTATCATCTTGATAGCATTCATTTGAATGAGAAAAACTATAAACGCTTGTTATGACTATCAAACGTATCAATAAAATGCCCTTTTCTTTAAAGAGATTCATTTGAAATAAAGCACATGATCAAAATGCTTCTTTAAAACGTTTTAAAATACTAAGCTCAAAATTGAGTTGAGTGAATTCAAATAACTGACATTCTAAAATAAAAACGTATTAAAATGCTTTGTAGGTTTATTAAGACAATCAAAAGCAAATATGTATTAAGTGAAATGTCTATAACAAAACCCATTTTTACATTTACGCGCGTTGGTTTTTAAAAGTAGCTTTTCATAAGACAAATAAACAAACGCTTTTTAGAACCTAAGTTTTAAGATTTGCTCTGCTGTGAAATCTAGATTTTTGTTTTTTCGTAAATAAGACGTTCTTAAGAGAAAATGATAACTAAGTTATAGCTGTTATAAAAGAGGTTTTAAGCGTTTCTTATAATCATCTCATTTTATGTTTCAAACGTTTAAACATTCCCTTAAAGAGGTTCTTATAAGCGTATTTTCACTTTTCATTAAAACCTAATTTCTTTGCAAATTAACCAGCTTAAATTCGAACTCATTATTTTAGAATAAAGCATTCCTAATTTTCATATTATTAAATAAGCACTTGAAATTATATCCATATGGATATATTAATAATTATGAGTAAAATAAAACGTATCATATGGCTTGGATCTTCACGAAAAGATATAAAAAGTTTTTCAGATCTTATTCAACAAAGGATTGGTTATACTCTTTATCTTGCTCAGATAGGAGATAAAGGAGAAAATGTTAAGGTTCTCAAGGGATTTGGATCTGCCAATGTTCTAGAAATTATCGAACGTGATATTCAAGGAACTTATCGTGCTGTTTATACGGTACAATATAAAAAGTCTCTTTATGTGTTGCATTGTTTCCAAAAAAAATCGACCCATGGCATTGCAACACCAAAACCAGATATCAACTTGATTAAAGAACGTCTCAAGTTAGCAGAACAATTAGAAGGAAATTAAAATGGTCAATGTTTTTCACGGTACTTCCAATGTCTATGCGGATCTTGGCTTTTCAGATTCTAGAGAGATGCTAATTAAAGCGCAACTTGCACATAAGATTAGTCAAATTCTTAAAGAAAAAAACTTAACACAAAAGCAAGCTAGTCAACTTTTAAAAATGACGCAACCAAAATTGTCTAAACTTTTAAGTGGAGAATTTCGAGGGATAAGTGAAATGAAAATGCTTGAGTGTTTGGCAAAATTGGGAAATGATATCAAGATTGTTGTGAGTTCGGAAAAAGTTAAAACGTTTGAAGGACGGTTTGAAGTTGTTTTTACCTCTTAAGCCTCTTTATGATTTGCTTTTTATGCTCTATTCATACATGGCAATCTTTTATAAAAAATGGTCAAATGAATCACGTATAAAAGGATGGATTCTTAAGTGGATTCATATAAAATAATTGCACATAACATATTGACTTTATTAATTTTTTATGTATAATACGTTATATATTTTATACAAGATATGAGATGGGGAATTGAACATGAAGAAGATGCCTTGAGAGAATATGCATTCATTTATGATACTGAAGTCACAAGGTGCGGCTTTATTCAACACCCCACAATAAAAATGGCGGGGGCTAGCCCTGATGGTCTGATTGATGAAGATGGGTTAATCGAAATCAAATGTCCTAGATCGACTAATCATATGCGGTTCATTATCGATAACGAAATCAAACCAGAATATCTCGCACAAATGCAGTTTCAAATGGCTTGTACGGGGCGCAAATGGTGTGATTTTATCAGTTATGACCCACGTTTTACGGGCGATTCATCTCTCTTTCGTATGAAAATCAAACGTATCCACCGTGATGAAAAGAAAATTGAAGAGATTAATCAAGCGGTTGAAAGCTTTTTAGCAGAAATAGAACGAGAGATACAAAGAATCTCAACAAAAGCCGCCTGAACTTTTGGGGGGCTTTGTTCTCGCATATTCCCTAGCTCCCACCCATTTGCATAAGGAAATTAAACATGTGTAATACCAAAGATGAGAAGCCTTGTTTTTTTACCATTGGTTATGAAGGAAAATCACTAGACCATTATCTGAATTGCCTCATAGAAAACAATGTTAAAACTTTGTGTAATGTTCGTAAAAATCCAATAAGTAGAAAACATGGTTTTTCAAAAAGGCAATTAGAGAAAGCTGTAAGCAACATTGGCATTGAATATATACACTTGCCTGAACTTGGAATTGCCTCTGAAAAAAGACGCAATCTGAAAACACGAGAAGATTATGAACATCTTTTTGAAGATTATCAAAATACAACTCTTAAGGATAATCTTCATGCAATAGAAAAATTATACCAGATTTTTTTAGATAAAAAACGTGTTGCTATTACTTGTTTTGAATCTGATGTGTGCATGTGTCATAGGGGAGAAATTACGACGGCTATTACACAACTAACAAATTGGAAATATGAAATTAAGCATATCTAACACATAACTTGCAATTTTTTAAACTGAAGGTGTTCTATAACACCTCTATCTCCACCCTTTCCTAACAATTTTCAATCAATTCGTGATTCACGATACGAGTGAATTGCATCTTAAATGTAAGGAGAAAAGAATGGCGCCTCGTCCTGCTACCATAACGCAACCAGCTATTGCACGCGCTTTAAGAGAAGCAAAAAAGCAAGGGTGTGAACTCATAGAAATAAAGCCAACCGGTGAACTGCTTATCTATCTTAAATCCGATATCCCAATACCAAACTCAACAACACACCCAGACAAACTTTTAGATTTCTCCACCAATGAATATTACGAAACCGCGCTCTCTAAGATGTAAAATACCATGCCTAAACCACGCCCTCCTCATCTTGTCAAAGAAGTCACACGTCATGGTAGAATTATATGGTATGTACGCATTGGTCATGGAAAACGCATTAGAATCCGCGGAACCTATGGAACACAAGAGTTTGTTGATAAATACAAAAGCGCACTTGCCGAATTGCAAGGGCTTATACTTCCTAAATCCAAAACCGGTAAACTTACTGAAGGTTCGTTTGCATGGCTGCTTAAGCAGTATTTAAACAGCTCTAATTGGCATAGTTACTCTAATACGACAAAGAAACAAAAAGAATACATTCTTATGAAGGTGTGCGATACAATAGGCAACGTTCCATACCAAGCAATTGAAAAGAAACATATCATAGCCGGTGTTGAACGACGTAAAGAAACGCCAGCAATGGCTATAAGCTTTCTGAAAGCCCTTAATGGACTTTTTAATTGGGCGATTGACCAAGATCTTTTAGAAAATAATCCAGCTTTAGGCATTAAAAGACCAGTCCTTAACAACAAAGATGGGTTTGCTGTTTGGACAGAAGAAGATGTCGAAAAGTATTATCAAAAATGGCATCATGGTACCCATGAACGTGTCTGGATTGATGTTCTTTTATATACGGGTTTGCGTCGTGGTGATGCCGTTCGCATTGGTTGGAAAGATGTAAAAGATAATATTATTCATCTCAAAACAGAAAAAAGCAAATTTCAAACAGATGTTTTTCTTCCGATTTTGCCTGAATTAGCCGAAACCCTTAAAATTGGTCCTATTGGTGATGAAACATTCATCTGTAGTAAAACTAATAAAAAACTCGTCAAAGAAAGTTTTGGCGATGCATTTAGAGAGGCTTGTTATACAGCAGGCATTAAAAAATCAGCCCATGGTTTAAGAAAATTAGCAGCAACACGCGCAGCTAATTCTGGGGCAACAGTATCACAACTGAAAGCACTCTTTGGCTGGACAAATGATGCTATGGCATCTCTTTACACAAAGAGCGCAGATCGTAAAAGATTAGCTCTTGAAGCTATAAAAAAGCTCCAAAAAAGTTAGGGATAGAGGAAAAAAAACGTAATAGAATCAAGATTCACCTATTCCCTTATATTAGACATAACTATTTTATTTTACTTGCTTTTTGGTCGCCGTGGCGAAATGGGCTTAAGTATCTTGAGAGATGTTTCTTTAAAGCAAGCTCCTGAATTGACAACGCAATAGCATTCTGTTTTACGTGAGGGGCATAACCCCATTTAAGAATCAGAACTACTCTTTCCTAGAATGAATGAGAGGGACAGTTTTTTTAATGGTAAGTGCTATAAATGATGCAATGAGCACTTTCAAAAAACCACCAATTAAAAAGCCTAATGAACTTATTAAAACTGTCAGCAAAGACACTTGTATCATATAGGCTGTCCATGGAATGCCAAAAGCATAAACAACGCCTATACCACCGACAGTATTGATTAAGAATAAGAGGATAAAATTTAATCGTTTCCAAAATAACTCAACCAGCAAGCCAATGAAAAATGCAGCAAAGGGAAAACTGATGAGATAACCACTCGTAACCCCTGAAAAAACGCTAATTCCACCACGACCACCAGGCAATAGAGGCAATCCAATCGCAACAAGAACAAGAAAAAGAAGTGATGCGAGAGCTCCCCTTTTGGACCCAAGTATAGATCCTGCTAACATTGGTCCCATCGACTGAGCTGTAATAGGTACTCCTAGAAGAAAAGGAAGATAAACAGGAGGGAAAAGGCTTAAAACAGCATAAATAGCAGCGAATAAAGCAATATAGACTAAATCTTTTGTATTCATTTGATTCTTCTTTCACTATCAAAAACTTGCATTATTGATGAGATACTGTATCAATATTATCGGCATCATAAGAACGTGCTTCCAATGCTTCAGCTACTTCTGAAGCCATTCTTATAGTTCGTATAATTAAAGGTATTGCAAGAGCAACGATGTTCGTATTCAGTCCCCGTGCTTGCTGTGCTTCATAGACTTCATTAAACTTTTCACTCAAAAGAGGAATAAACCTGACCGCCATAGAGATAACCATACTCACTTTTGACGGATTTATACCCAAACAACGAAAGGGCTGAAGCCCTGCTTCAATTGCATCCACCATATCTGAAACTTTTGTTGTGAATGAAACAAGGGATGATAAAGAAAAGAGAATAACAAGACGTAATATGACCTCAACTCCCGTAAGCCAACCACTAAAAATAGTTTGAAATACAAATAGAAGAACTAAAAGCAATCCCATCGATTTAAACTGCTTTATCACAGTGCTACAAGGAACCTTGGCAACTCTATAGAATAAGGCAACAAATAATAAAAAGAGTCCAAGAAATGGTATAGATGAAACCATTATTATAAAAGTTCCACATACCGTAAGAAATAATAGCTTAACTCCAGGACTTAACCTATGAATAAACGTATCCCTTGGAATATATAAACCGATCATGACATTCTTCTTATATATTCCTTAATAGCAACAAAAGGTACATCATCAATTGCTATTTCCCCCTTATCAAAAACCAGTACTCTATCAAACTTTTTCAAAAACTCCAAATCATGCGATACAACTATTGCCGTTTGTGGTAATTCTTCTATCACTTGCGTAACACGATGCTTATTTCGCAAATCAAGTAATGTTGTTGGCTCATCAAAAATAATGTAATCTGGTTTCATTGCAATGACACTGGAAATAGCAACGAGTTGTTTTTGCCCACCACTTAATAAATGAACAACGTGATTTCTGAAATCTTGAAGTTCATAGCGCTGTAAAATTTCATCTACACGCTTCTTAATTTCATCTTTACTAAGCTTCAAATTTTTAAGACCAAAAGATAAATCTTCTTCCACTAAGGGTAAAACAATTTGATTATCAGGATTTTGAAAAACAAATCCTACTTTACGCTTTACCGCCTTTGCATCGCGCTTTGTATCAAGCCCATCAACACTTACAAAACCATGAGATGGTAATTGGAGCCCATTGATAAGACGCACAAATGTACTTTTTCCAGAACCATTCGCACCAATAATGGCAATGCGTCTTTCGGTAAGTTGTACAGTAATATTCTTTAAAACACACAACTCACCAAAGACTTGCGTCACCTTATCAAATTTTATAACTCCCAAGGTTTATTCCAATCAAACCCTTTATTATCATCTTCTATTGTTATCGCTTAAGCTTATAGCCTAAAAGTAAAAATAAGTACCATAGAGGAATAATAATAACTGCCAAACTCATATCAGGCATCTGTACAGGAATATATGTTTCAAGAAAAGGTATTCTTATTCCTACCATATCCAAAAGTCTAGCCATTAATCCATTTTTCCCAAAACCACTTATAAGCATTATACAAAATAATAAAACAAGAAAGCATAAGCAAAGATAGTTCGCGTAAGGATATAAACCAAACGCATAAATAAAGTTTCCTTTTCTACTCTTATGCGCCTTTCGAAATTTTAAATGAACAATAACAATAATAGCCCACGTAATAAGCGCCGCAGCAGTTGCAAGAGCCATAATTCGCATAAAACTATTATCAGGAACGAGAGCATTAATAACAATGATTATTGCCGTACACAATGATGAAAAAAGGATAGTAACATAAGGAACACGAGCAGCATTCAGTTTACTGAAAATATGTGGTGCATTTTTTTGTATCGCTAAACTATAAAGCATACGACCATTCGAATAAATGCCACTATTGTAAACAGAAATAGCCGCCATAATAACCACAAAATTCAAAATATGACCCGCAGCGGGAATGCCTACAGTTTCAAAAATTGTCACAAAAGGACTACCATTTTTGCCAATCATATCCCACGGGCTGATTATCATAATAACGCTGATAGAACCAATATAAAAAATTATAATTCTCCACATAACTTGACGAATAGCCGCCGGTATTGTTTTTTGTGGATTAGATGCTTCTCCAGCAGCAATCCCAATAAGTTCGGTCCCACCAAAAGAAAACATCACGACAGAAGTCGCCAAAACAACCCCTATAGCTCCATAAGGAAAAAAACCGCCATGATCCCAAAGATAACGGATACTCGCTTGATTTTCCCCTATTCCAGAAACAATGAGAAAAATCCCAAAAATAATCATACCAATAACAGCAGTAACTTTGATTAAAGCACAACCAAATTCAAATTCTCCATAAAAACGAACATTCGATAAATTAACGAGTGTGACAAACAAAAGTACAATAAAGGATGACTTCCAATGATCAATCAAAATCCAATGATCTAGATAAAATCCAATCACTGTAAGTTCAGTCATACTGACGAGGATATAAAGAAACCAATAATTCCAACCTGTTATGAAACCTGCTAAACTCCCCCAATATTTATAAGCAAAAAAACTAAAAGCACCCGATGTTGGTTCTTCTACAGACATTTCACCAAGCATTCGCATAATGAAATAAATAATAAGTCCCCCGAAAAGATAAGCTAGAATAGCCGAAGGACCAGCCAATTGAATTGCCTCTGTTGATCCATAAAAAAGCCCCGTCCCTATAACGCCACCCAAAGCAATCATCTGAATGTGGCGATTTTGAAGATTACGCTTCAATTTATTATCCGCATCCTTAAGCATTATTCTTCACTCCCCCCCCCTTAATATTGATTGTAATCTTTACATGAAAGGCTGATAATATCTTCGACATATTTTTTTTCAACAGAAATTATAAAAGAGAACATAAATCTATTTTTTTGTCATAATGCAACTCCTTGTCTTTCTGTGCATTATGCGAATGTTCCATTGAAAATATAGGAAGAAAAAATATGCTTCGTTCTTTATTCAAATTAATGGCTTTCATTTTTGTTACACTAACAATTGTAACGTTGGTCATTGATAATGCACACTCCGTCATCACATCACATTGGACAATAACCCCCCTTAATAAAATTCTCGTAAATCTTCTGCAAACAAATATCTATAACCTTAATCAATCTCTATGCAAGATAATGCCTGATTTTCTGTCCTCCATTTGCATTACTCTCACGTATCTACCAGCATGGATTATCTTTGCTGCTTTAGCAATAATATTTTGTATCTTAACCTACAAAAAACAAAAGCCTTTTCAAAAAATATCATATACATATAATAAAGAATACATTTAAACTTGAAAAAGGTTTATAGAACTCACTGTACTATACACAACCGATGTAGCCTAAAGTCCCTAATCCTATCAACACAACCAAAAGTCATTTGATCATAAGAACAGGTTAAAACGCTTTATTATAATATATACATGTTCAATCACGATTGTTAATCGATAACGATAATATCATTTAGTTTGCATCAACTCAAAGAAATTAGCGAGTAAGTTTACCTCCACCTATGAGAAAACTCTGTACAGAAAAAATTGAAACTTCTTAAAATGAATAAGGGAGCTTATAAAAGCTGTCTACATGCTAAAAAATGCATTCAATAAAAACTAATCTGTCAATAACGTAATCGTGATAAAGAACTTTTCACAGTTTCCTCCTATTGAAATATTCATCCTATCACCTCTAAAAAAATAAAGAGGCTATTATTAATTGTTGAACAAATATCTTCACAGGATCACGCCCCTCTCGTAAAATAGAATGCCATTGGGTTGCACATTTATGCGCTTATTTAAAAAAATATCTCTCAATATGCCCAAGCTCAATTCGCGACATCAACCATGAATGATATAATGTTCAATCCATTCAGCACCTCCATCTTTATGCTTGTAAAAGAACAAGCAGACACCATCACATACTTTGCCAACCAACCCTAAAATGTCGCAACAGCCCTTGGTACTTGAGATGATTTATAAAAGGTATTTTAGTTCTTTCTTGTATAGTTTTTATCCTCACATGCATCTTACTTGTAACGTGCAAAAGATCATGGTTTTGACTTAATTAAACATGAGAGAGATTTGAAATGAGAGAATCTTGCGGTATTAAAGATTTTAATTCAAGTTGAATAATGATAAATATTATAAATTAGCCTGTTGCTTTATTAAGAAAATGGCAAAATAACAGCTTCATTAAGGCTTTTCTTCTGAATCTGCCAAGCATCTCTAAAACATCAACTTTTTAGATATTTTCTCCAAACTTTTCCATTGATCAGTGACCACACGAGAAAGCTCCTAAATGATTTTTTCTTTGCAAGCGAGCTTCGTTTCTAGTTCTACCAACCGATTTTCATCCGACATGATCCGACTTCCTCTTAAGTAAAAACCGTGATTAAGTTTAATAACCCGCCCTCTTTTTCTTCCTATAAAGTTGAAAAGAAACTTCAACTAATTTTACTCGCCTCATTTTCAAATTATATAAGATTTATGATAAATTTTAGTTTTCTGAGCACTTATTCAACAAATTTCTTCCATGTCTTAGAATCAGAAAATATTTTTATCTTTGCTAAGATCTCTTAACACCATTTTCTATCTTAAAGAGAGAGGTTTCCAGCTTCTTAATTTGAACACTATCATAAATCGGTAAGCATTTTATAGCATTACAATCACAAGAATACTGCCTCCATGACTTTTGTGCAGTTCTCGCCTTCAATATTATCACATCTTATAAATTTTTGAAAAAAATGCATACTTGCTTTTATACATACTTTTAGCTATTACCCTCAAATTAGTTTTGTTTCATTGACTTACAAACCTATGCCGCATTAGCTCAGTTGGTAGAGCACATCATTCGTAATGATGGGGTCGCTGGTTCGAATCCGGCATGCGGCACCGATTTGTGTGTTTAGAATATTTAAATATATAGGTTTTTTCTTTATTTTCTATTTTTAGACCACCTTTTAGTCTGCCTCTTGTGGCTTATATAATTACTTAGTTTGTTGTTATTTTCTCCGTATTTTTTGAGTAAAAGCTAGCATCTCTTTTTTCTCCATTTCATGACTCTACCTCACTTATATGACTCTAGAAGTAGCGCTTTGAAGCCTCCAAGTATGAATCATTGTTGTGGATACACTAAAAAGCGGTGCACATTCATGAAATATATCTACCACCATTATCACAAAGCATCTCATTTTTATACTCCATAAATGGGTGAAGATTCTGAAAAGAGAAATTTCCCTTCCTAACTTCAAGCAGCTTTTATCAAAATCTTTTATATTCCTTGTGTTATTACCCCTAAAAAGATTTCACAAGCTGAACTGATTTATTTAAGATGCTACTGGAAACGTAGCCAATAAACACTAGACAAGATAATGCCATTGCCAAAACGCTTCATATGAAGAAAACAAGGCATTATTCATATGAATAAACAACATAACCAAGACTGCCGCTCAAGTTTCTTACAGTACAATATTCTTTAAAAAATTATTAAATATCATTGATCTATAGATTAAATATGCTTCTCTGATATACTGTTTCAGTTGGAAACAGATTATAAGAGAGAGATAAAATATCCATTATGTTTTCATGTAAATATATTTTATTTATAAAAAAATTTATGTAACAGTTTATTTCAAATCCTTCATGAAGGTATGTTTTTAATGAAATTAAGCAATTAGAGGAAAAATAAAGAACAATTAAATTAACTATAGCTTTTTTGATTAAATATGTATAATACGTTATGTATTCGATATGTTGATTCTAAGATAGTTGGTGGATGGAAATGTTTAATCGTAATATCTCTTTTTGTTTTTATAAAAGTTTATATAGTGCAGGTTATGGATTCTGAAATTATTTAAGAATCAGTACCTATTGTTTCGTTAATTATTATATTTCTTACTTTTTTATTGAAAAGATATTTTCTTCTCTAAAAGTATTGGAGTATTTCAGATAAATTTTATCTAAATCATTCTATATCAATTGTATTTATCGGTGAAATATCTGATTATAAATTTATAAATTGGTTTATTAAGAATTGTTGTATTTAGGTTCAAGAGGAAGTTAATTACTACAAAATGAATAGTAGTTAACATGATTTTTTCTCTAATAAAAATGATATGGGGTTTAATAAAGTTCATTAAGGTAGTTTTATCTCAATTAAACCCTTTCACTGTTTCATTCTTTAAAATTGAGTAGATGTAAGTTTTGAATTTATGTCCTGCTTTGTGTAGTTTTTTTATAGGATTAAGAATAATGCGAAAAATATCAACGGAAGGGCTTGCACTGATTAAGCAATGGGAGGGTTTACGTTTAAAGTCCTATGAGGATTCTGGTGGAATATGGACAATTGGTTATGGGCATACAAGTGCAGCTGGCGCCCCAAGTGTCAATAAAGACATGCAAATTACCGAAAAAGAAGCTGAAGAAATTCTTTGCCAAGACTTGAGAGAATGTGAAGCCGTTGTTGAAAAAGCTGTTACCGTTCCTTTAAACGATGAACAATTCGCAGCTTTGGTGTCGTTTTCCTATAATGTAGGAATAACAGCTTTTTGCAAATCTACGCTTTTAAAAAAGCTCAATAACGGTGAATATGAAGCGGTACCAACTGAATTGCAAAAATGGACAAGAGTAGGCGGAAAGCGTATCCAAGGTCTTGTCAATCGTCGAGCAGCCGAAGCAGGATTATGGGCAAAGGGAGCTCGTGTTGCGCCTAATTATCATGTCGTAGAATCAGAAGGCGTAACGGGGATTTGCAAAATAGAAGCTCTTGCACCAATTATAGGCTCTTTTTCAGGGCTTGGAGGACTTTTTGCAGGAAATGGTCCTGTCCAGTGGGCTTTAGCAGGCATTATGGTTTTAGCTGCTTGTACAGCTATGGTATATATTGCTAAACGTTTTCAGGAACACCGCCTATGATCTTATGGATAAAAAAATATCTGACGACGACGTCAGCAATCATAGCAGCTTTTTTTATAGCTTTAGTGAAAGCCTTTTTCCTTGGAAAAAGGGTTGAGAAGCAAAAACAAACAAAGGAAGCTTTTAATACAGCGAAAACACGGCTTGAGGTAGAAAATGAAATTAACAAGAAAAGTGATGCTGATGTGCGCAATAAGCTTTCTAACTGGGTGCGCGACGAATGAACGAACTTCTTGTATTGGGTGGCTCCCAATATATTTGAATAGACAAGACATCAGTGTCATTAGTCCAGAGTTGGCAAGAGAGATTCTCAAACATAACGAACAAGGTGAGCGTGTATGTGGCTGGAAACATACAAGAAAAATCAAGTAATAAAAATGCCATTCCTCTGAAACATTTATCAATGAAAAAATTTGAAAGAGGCGAATCCATTTAAATCAAAAACAGAAACCCTTAAAGGGTTAAAGCACTTTGATGGTCTTTTTGATTTACTTGGAGCGATTTAATTTCATTGGAGTGACAATGGGGAGCTTGGCTTAAAATCAAAGGATTTAACTGGTTATATTTTCGCAAAATGATTAAATGTATTGAGATATTCTAGGGGTGTTCCTGTTATCCTAACCAAACAAGAGAAGAAAGGATTTTGTAGATTGCCCTTTTATTGCTTCTCAAAGATCTGATGATATGTCTTTAGCAAAAATTATTTTTAGAGATCTATTCATATTTAAGAAAATAAATCCATAAAATTATACAGAGATATTAGCTTTTTAGGGGATTTATTAATGAAGTTTTTTCAGCTTTTTACTGTAATCTTTTTGAAGGTAAAGTAAATACTTTCGCGTTGTATCTGCTATTTATGCTAAAGTGGTGCAAGAATATTGCGAATAATATTGGCTGTTAATTTTTCCATAGATAAGCTCTCTATGTGTGAAATAACATGCAATTTCAGTGGAGAAAACCAGCACCCATTTTTGCCTTCATTTTTTTTACTGTGCTTTTTTGCTTTCAAAAGCTGTATGTGCAATTTATTTAAAAGTATTACTTTGTTGTTTTAAAATAGTTTGTTCTCGAGAGACAAATGGCGGTTTCATGAATATCTGGAAAGATTGCTCAATTCGCAAAACTTTATCCGACATGTATTGTAGAAGTTGGAAGTACTGAATAAAATTTGATAGGTATTGCTGCTGGTCTTACTTCATGTGAAAAAAGTTCTTTGTTGTTTTGCAGGCTTGTTTTTTGATAACACGTGCCCTTAACAAATAAAGGTAGATATCTGCTTATTGTGAAAATCCTGTTCGATTAATTGATATTAGTGCGGGTATTAGCTATGGATCCTGAAGATACCATCATGCTATTTCCGATTTTGCTTCGTTTCGCATCATTCCTAACATACAGTATTATTGCTTCTGCAGATAATAAAGAAACAAAATCCACAATTCTCTCAACATTAAACAATCCTATGCACGTTTATATCTCCCTAGGAAAGCACCCTGTTATAAATATTCATAAGAGTACTGCAAACATCGATATCAGCAAAGCTTCTGTTATCAAAAAGGGAAAAGATATTCTCCTATTTGCCACTGGAAAAATCGTCTAGATTTATCTTGATGTGCCTGAAGCACTTAAAAAATATGAAATTATCCCAACAGTTGTCAGTGTACCAACAATCCGATCTTTAGATGATGCATCTATATTAGAATTTTGCAAATCTCACAGATCTATCGTTATTTGTGAAGAGCAGGAGGCTTAGAGAAGAAATAGCAAGATTACTCATGGAACAAAATATCGTCTGTAAATTCGTATCACTATAAATACCGGATGAGCCAATCTATAATGGAAACCAATGGGATTGTTTTGGCAAGTTATAAAATAAGTCTAGGAGATATAAAAAAACTGTATTAGCAATGATATAAGATACAAAAAACATGAAACTGCATCTTAATATGCTCGCCCAGTTAAAAATCATCATAAATCATTGAGGATGCAAAAAAAGAGACTGATAAGCACATTAAATCGCATTCTCTTGCTTTCTAATGAAAGCGTTTTTTTTTAATATACTATACTGTATTTTTATTATTTAAAAATATATTCTATAAAAAACAATACCATACCCATATAATATATTATTCATTAAAATTAGCATAAATACTATAGATATTATAGAATATATCTCAATCTTTTATTATAATTTATATATATTAATAATACATATTGATTTTTTAAATAAAATTAGTTATATACTATTATATGTATTAATTGAATATTAAAAACATGATTAATATTATATTTTTTATAAATAGGAGAGGAAAAATGCTCACAGCATTATTTATATCTATTTTTCTATGTCAACAGCTGTTATGCCTTTGCTCACAGCGCTTGTTCCTTTTTATCCTTAGAACGCGTTTTAACAAAGTGAATAACAGGTTTATGAAGTGTTATTTGTACTTTTTCTGCTTTGATTGTTAGTAAGATTTTTTTTACTATTATTATAGTTATTGGGTATTTATTGCCATTTTATAGAAGAGATTTTTAATCTTTTTCTTCAACGTTAACTGTCAACATATCTGTAAAATATACAATGATGCTCTTCTATAAAAAAATTCTTTTTCTAAAAGCAGTATAAAATAACTTTCATTGCTTAAAAACATCTGTATTTACTAAACTTTTGTGTGTAATCTCTTTGACTGTCTGAGCACCTGTCAATGTCATAGCTACCCGCATTTCATTGGCAAAAAGATCAAGCAGGTGAGTAACACCTTTCTCACCTGCTGCTGCGAGCGCATAAACAAAAGCACGACCAATCATGACAGCATCTGCACCTTGTGCGATCATGCGTACAACATCAAGACCAGAACGCACACCAGAATCCACTAAAATAACTAGATCACTCTTTACAGCATCCGCAATTGCAGGCAACGCCCGCGCCGTTGATAAGACACCATCAAGCTGACGTCCGCCATGATTGGAAACAACAATGCCATCAGCACCAAATTGTACTGCTTCTCGCGCATCTTCTGGATCAAGAATACCTTTCAGAATCATTTTTCCTTTCCAAAAATCGCGAATCCATTGTAAATCATACCAACCAATTGATGGATCAAAATTTGCACCAAGCCAACCAACATAATCATCCAGTGCAATTTTCTTTTTGAGATAGGTAGAAACATTTCCAAGATCATGCGGGCGCCCCATAACACCAACGTTCCAAGCCCAATGTGGATGCATAAAAGCTTGTAAAAAACGGCGTACCCCAGCATAAGGACCAGACATCCCTGAATGCGCATCACGGTAACGTGCCCCTGGAACCGGCATATCAACTGTAAAAATCAACGTGCGTATACCTGCTAACCAAGCGCGCTCTAATGCATCACGCATGAAACCGCGATCTTTGAGAACATAAAGTTGAAACCAAAATGCATCACCAACCGCTTCTTGCACTTCTGCAATAGGACAAACTGAAACAGAAGATAGAGTAAAAGGAATCCCTTTTGTAACAGCTGCACGCGCAGCTTGTACCTCACCACGGCGTGCATACATGCCTGTTAGCCCAACAGGGGCAAGAACAATTGGTAAATCAAGTGTCTGATCAAAAAGCTTTATTGAAAGATCAACACCACCAACTTGCCTTAAAATCCTTTGACGCAGTGCAAGTGCTTGAAGATCGCTACAATTACGTCGCAATGTTTCTTCAGCATAAGCCCCACCATCAATATAGTGAAAAAGAAAGGGAGGAAGACGACGCTTTGCTGCCTTACGATAATCAAATGTTGAAGAAATAATCATTGATGGCACCATTGTTTCTAAATGAAAGAGAAGATATCCTAAAATGCATAAGAGCCCCCTCTGTACCTCCTATTTGATACCCTCCCCAAACGCTCGATTGAATAGATAGAGGGAACAGGAATTGCAACTTTCTAAAAAACTCATTGATAAAAACAACGTCTTTTTTTTCTTTTCCAAATTTAAAACCTCACAGTATGGAGGAGGATCAATAACCTATTATTCATACTTTTATACATCGTTCATCTACAATTGAAGTGCTAAACTTTACTGTAAACAGATGCCTCTTTGAAAGCTATTGCGCCGCCAGCTTGTTCATTGTAATTCAAAGTTATCTCTCCCTTAAAAGTTTATTTACACTATTTCTTATAAGAATAGAGAGTCTCTTATCATGTAGGATAAACTATAATCCCCCCAAAAGATGAAAAAAGTATTTATTGGCTCTGAATGATGAATTTTATAGAGAATAAAATATACTAGGTATTTAAGTTCTAGAACAATGAAATTTATAGCAGCATCTAAGTTTTGCATATTTGTTTTGAAAATCAAATACGTTATTGTTATATCGAGTTTTATTAACTTGTTGATTTATTATCATAATGCATATGCAATGACTTATTGAAATAAGAATTGAATACAGTAAAACTCTTTAGATCTTTTTACGATGAAACAATTGGAACTATTCTTTTGCTCATGATAAACAAAGCTCATATGGATAAAAACGCTTAAAAAAGAAGTAAAAATCTCTCTCATATCCTCTAAAATGCAAGGACAGTCAAAACTTTTAAAACTGACAATAGAATGCAGGGAGTCCGTTTTGTGAGAAACAAAATTTTCCTACTTAAAAGATATTTTCTGCATATATTTCATCAAAACTCGTAGTTTTTAGCTCATTTAAAATGCTTGGATAATTTTAAACCCTGTGCTTGATAATGTGACCCGACATCATGCCCATAAAGGGTTGTTGGTCGATTAAACATATGCTCATAGACCAAACGGCCAATAATTTGGCCATGCTCTAAGATAAAAGGAACTTCATGGCTCCGCACTTCTAAAACCGCTCTTGCCCCTTTACCACCCGCTTCCATATGCCCAAATCCTGGATCAAAAAAGCCTGCATAATGCACCCTAAACTCACCTACTAAAGGATCAAAAGGAGTCATTTCTGCAGCATAAAGCGGAGGCACATGAACAAACTCTCGTGAAACTAAAATATAAAACTCATCAGGATCAAGAACCAGCTCCCTTTGACCACGATCAAAAAGAGGTTCCCAAAAATCTAAAATGTGGGCAGAAGCACGTTTATCAATATCAATAATACTTGTATGATGTTTACCACGATAACCTATAAGCTCATTTTTATCTCCTTTTAAATTAATGGAAAGCCCAATACCACCAGTGCTAATATTAGGATGATCATCCGATATCAGCGTTTCTTGCCTTTGCAAAGCTTGCAGCTCAGTTTCATTTAAATAACTTTGCCCTTTTCTAAATCGAAGCTGTGATAAATGCGAGCCAGTACGCACCAAAATCGGAAATGTTCGTGGGCTAATTTCCAGATAAAGCGGACCATGATAACCAGCACAAATTTTATCAAACTCTTGAGCATTATCCGTAATGACCCGTGTAAAAATATCTAATCGTCCCGTAGAGCTTTTGGGATTGGCAATAGCCGATAAAAATTCTGGTAAGGCCAAATTTTCCAAAAGTGGAACAATATAAACACACCCCGTTTCCAAAACAGCGCCATCTCGTAAATCAAACTCATGCAACTTTAACCGCTCAAGCTTATCCAAAACTTTTGCCTCAAGACCCGGCATAAAGGAAGCACGTATACGGTAAGCTTTCTCCCCTAAACGAAGATCAAGGCTTGCTGGTTGTATTTGAGATCTATTAAACGGATACAGAGCTTTCAGAAAGTTATTATCAATCAAAGCTTGTATATCACTATCTGCTAAAATACCGCTTAGACGCGCCATATATGTTGCCTTCCCTTTTTACACTATTTCTTTTTTGACCTAGATGATAAATTGGTGCAAGTTATTTTAAGATGATAAAAATTATTTTTTCTATTTTTTCCAAGTAATTTGTTGATATTTCGAACAATGAAAAACATTTAGTATAATATGCTCTTGAAAAAATAAGAAGCGTTTAGAAAAAATACCTCTCATACCTTCTCATTCTTGAATGTTACACAAATGATGTTATCATAATTTTCTATAAACCCCTTAAGAGTCCTGTTAGAATTTATATGATTATACGCCATCTTAGCGAAAATATTATTAACCAAATCGCCGCTGGTGAAGTTATTGAACGGCCGGCAAATGTTGTCAAAGAACTTGTTGAAAATGCTATTGATGCTGGTGCAACACGCATTGAAATTATGACAGCAAATGGTGGAAAAAATTTTATAAAGGTAAGTGATAATGGTTGTGGGATTCCAGCAGATCAGTTAACTTTAGCCGTTTCCCGCCATTGTACCTCAAAGATTACCGATGACGTACACAATATCTGCTTCCTCGGGTTTAGAGGAGAAGCCCTCCCTTCTATTGGTTCTGTTGCTAAACTTAAACTCATTTCACGGACAAAAGAAGCTGAGAGTGCTGCTGAAATTTCCGTTACTGCAGGAAAAATTGTAGGACCCAAACCAGCCGCTGCAAATTTGGGAACAATTGTTGAAGTTCGAGACCTTTTCTTTGTCACGCCAGCACGGTTAAAATTTATGAAAACTGATCGAGCTGAAACAAATGCTATTAGTGATATGATTAAGCGAATTGCTATCGCATTTCCACATATCCGCTTTTCTCTTTCAGGACTAGACAGAACATCTATGGAACTGTCTGCGACAGAAAATAATACTCAAGGACAATTACAACGTATTACCCAAATTATGGGAAAAGAATTTGCCCCTAACAGCATTGCACTGAATGCTGAACGCGAATCCGTGCGCTTAACGGGGTTTGCTTGTTTGCCATCTTTCAACCGAAATAACAGCCTTCAT
The DNA here is from genome assembly GCF_944896145.1 of Bartonella sp. B1098. NCBI lineage: Bacteria > Pseudomonadati > Pseudomonadota > Alphaproteobacteria > Hyphomicrobiales > Bartonellaceae > Bartonella > Bartonella sp. B1098. The sequence continues at coordinate 593,683 of NZ_CALYLP010000002.1, forward strand.
CAATTTGCTTATGTTAATGGACGTCCGGTGCGTGATAAATTTCTATGGGGTGCAATTCGAGGCGCTTATGCTGATGTCATGACACGGGACCGTTATCCTGTCGCTATTCTTTTTATTGATCTTCCTCCTGCTGAGGTCGATGTTAATGTTCATCCAGCCAAAGCTGATGTGCGCTTCCGTGATCCAGGATTAATTCGTGGTTTAATCGTTGGAGCAATTCGTGAAGCATTGCAGCAATCTGGTATTCGTCCTACTTCAACTCGTTCTGAAGCAATGCTCACAGCTTTTCAAACACAAAAACCATTGACACAACAATCATTGGACAATTTTAAAAATGCCCACCAATCTTCTTCTTACAGCCCGCAGTCTCATCATTTTGCCACCGCTTCAATGGTGCACAAACCATTGGATAGTAACGGTTCTTTTGGTTTAAAAGAAAATGCCACACCTATTATGGAGGGCTTAAATACACCAAGTGGTGCTACCTACATTCCAAGCACTATACCTTCGTCAGAAGAGTTATCGTATCCTCTAGGTGCGGCCAGAGCACAAATCCATAAAAACTATATTATTGCTCAAACTCAAGATAGTTTGATCATTGTCGATCAGCATGCTGCGCACGAACGATTGGTTTATGAATCACTCAAAAATGCTCTTTATGCTAAACCACTTCCTTCACAATTATTACTGATTCCTGAAATTGTAGAACTCTCTGAAGAGGATGCAACATGCCTCTTAATGCACAAAGATGCTTTGCAAAAATTTGGATTAGGAATAGAACCATTTGGACCTGGTGCAATTCTTGTACGTGAGACGCCTTCTATGTTAGGAGAGATCAACGTGCAAGCCCTTATTAAAGATCTCGCCGATGAAGCCGCTGAGCATGATACAACAAACAATTTAAAAGAAATGCTTGATTATGTTGCAGCAACAATGGCTTGTCACGGCTCAATACGGTCAGGGCGCCTTTTACGCCCCGAAGAAATGAACACTCTGTTACGACAAATGGAGGCAACGCCCAATACAAGTACGTGTAATCATGGACGCCCTACTTATATTGAACTTAAATTAGCAGATATAGAACGGCTTTTTGGCAGAAAATAAACGTTTAACTCTTTTGATAAGAAAAATATTTTTAAATTAACTCTCGACTTTATAATATATCTTATGGCACTTTTTTAAATAATACTGTCAAATAAAAAGGAACTAAAATGTTTTCCAATGGTGAACGCGAAGCAAAAGTTCGTTATTCTAATAATGGATATGACATTGTGGAATATGGAACCTATACTATTTGTGCCGTTAGCGGACAAAAAATCCCTATAGATGATTTAAAATATTGGAATCATCACCGCCAAGAAGCATATGCTAGTTGTGAAATTTCCTATCACCGTGAACTTGAATGCAATCCATATCTCAAGCAATTGTTAAAAACAAAAGAAAAATAGACTCTCGAAAGCTACAAATTTAACCTTTTCCCTCTCTGACAAGAAAATTCACAGGAACGTTTTCTAAAGCGGGTTATGACCTCTTCAAGGAGCATATGACAGAAATCTTTTTGAAGAAAATCGACTTCTACATCAAAAACAATAAGATTTTTCAAATCTTTTTGCGTATGAATTGTCTGTATACGGATATAATCTTTAGCCGTTGTCGCTAGCCATAAATTGTGCATTTGAGCTTTTTGTATAAGATCTGTTAAATTTTTATCGGTGAAAAAATAGTGATCTGGATAGATATAAGTTTGCACCACATGACCAGACAATTCTTTAATGGACCGAAAAAATTTATCTGGATTGCCAATCCCTGCAAATGCTAAAAACGATTTTCCCGAAACCTCATCAGAAGCACTTGCCTTAAGATGGGCACGATGTAAAGGCTTTCCAGTACCCCCAACAAGAAAAGCAACATTATCACGTGCATCTGAGTGACCAATCAATAAAACACTATCCATAAAAGAAAATTGCGTTTTTAATGGAACACGTAAAGGTCCTGCTGGAAAAACAGCTCCATTCCCAAAACCACGCATCGCATCCACAACAAGTAACGCATAATCCATATAAAGGCGGCGGCTTTGAAAACCGTCATCCATTAAAATAAGATTACATCCCTCTTTTTTCAACCGTTGTGCTGCTGCATAACGATTAGCCGATACAGCAACAAAAGCATGCCGTGCCAATAAAAGGGCCTCATCTCCAACATCGCGTGCAGTATCATATTTCTCATTTACAAGATGCACTCCTTTAACATCTCCACCATAACCACGTGATACAACACCAGGAACAAAACCAAGCTCTTTAGCCACTTTGGCAAAAGCAATAACAACTGGCGTTTTACCCGTACCACCGCATGTAAAATTTCCAATACATAAAACCGGAAGATCAATCACAGGAGGCTGTCTTGCCATAAAACGATGTGCAAAATAACCATATCCCCATGAAACTGGAGCTAATAAAAAACGCAAAAAGCTTTTATTTTTCCACCAAAAATGGGGAGCACTAATATGCATATCCACCCTGACGCTGACGTAAACCTGTTTGTATGACAAGGGGTTGTAAAAATGGATCTAAAATCTTTAATGTGCGCTCAAGTGCACCTGCCATACCCATTGCGACCTCATGAGCCTTATCAACCATTTCTTGTCGCAATGTTTCATTTGTTAAAAGTTTATACACTTGGATCGCAAGCTGTTTTGTATCTTGAACCACGTATGCTGCATCACGTATTAAAAATTGTTCGAACATCTCTTGAAAATTTGAAACATGAGGTCCCGTTAAAATAGCGGAATTCAGCAAAGCCAATTCCAATGGATTATGACCACCCTTTCCACATAACGATTTACCAACGAAAGAAACTTTCGATAAACGAAGAAAAAGTCCCATTTCTCCAATCGTATCTCCCCATAAAATGTCTGTATTCATATCTGGAATAGCATTTCTGCTTCTCCGCATAAAACGTAAACTCTGATTGTCACATTTTTTGATAAGATCTTCTACACGTTCAGGATGACGAGGTACAATAATTGTCAATAAATCTGGTAAATAATTTTTAACAATCTTATGAACCTCAAAAGCTATCTCTTCTTCCCCTTCATGCGTTGAAATAGCGGCCCAAACTGGACGGTTGCCGATAGCATTACAATAACGTGCAAGCAATGCTTGATCTTCAACCAAAAAAACATCAGCCTTGAGATTACCAGAAAACGTAACAGATTTTACACCAAGTGTATGGTAATAAACGACATCTCTTTCGTTCTGACTAATCGCCAAATCAATATCCTCAAAAATATGTTTGGCAAGAACGCGCCGTTTTTGCCACGCTTTAAAAGAACGTTCAGACATATGGGCATTAACCAGAATCTGCGGAATACGCATTTTGGCAAGCTCTTTAATACGCAGAGGCCAAATTTCCGATTCACAAACCAAAACGAGATCAGGCTTCCAATGATGAATAAATCGCCGCACGACAAAACCTAGGTCCAAAGGCGCATATTGATGAATCAACCGATTCCCAAAATGTTTTCTCACAAGAGAGGAAGATGTCACCGTCCCCGTTGTCAATAAAACATTTATTTTTAATGATAAAATATGATTAATAAGTGGAACAAGCGCAAGTGTTTCTCCCACACTTGCTGCATGCAACCAAACTAATGAACCTTGAGGACGTAGAAGGGAGCTTTTACCTAAACGCTCTTTTTTGCGACACCATTCTTCTTTTCCACGGATAGCACGAAAAAACAAATAAAAAGGGATAACAGGATATAAGCAAAAGCCAATCATCCGATAGGTTAAAAGAGCCGCATGTGCCTTTAATTCTACCATTTAACATCACCTCAGCCAGCTGTTTTGAGATATCTATAGGCTTATTTTGTTAAAAAATTCATCAACACTCTTTGGTTTACATCCATATTTTTTAAAGACTATCCATATCTTGGATACAAGACATTTCTCCTATGAGAAAATTGAAGAAGCTAAAGGAAAAAAATGTAATTTTATCCCCATCTTTTTTTAATTTTCCTATAAGAATAGCATATACACAAAATACAATAGAATAGATAAACCATTGACTATACAATGTCTCTTTTTTAACTTTCTTTACTCTTCCATATGCAATAGGCACATTTATAGCCATATTTTTTCTCAGATTTAAAGGCATTTCAAACGTTAATAATACTCACAAATTTTTATATGAACATAATATGCTGTACATTATTCTATTCCAATCACAATCATGTTACACTTACACTGTTTTATAAATTCCATATTTGTCTTTGCACAACCAAGAAAAAATAGAGCAAAAACTTTCTCAATTTGAGAACAAAACAGCTCCAAGACAATACTACTTGTGTAAAAAAAGTAATAACAAATGAATGATATGCGCCTTTGTGTCTTTGCAATTTTCATCTAAATCTATCTTATAAATAAAGAGATATACCTCATTTCTTTCACAATAAAAACTTGCGCAAACCACCTTGTCATCTGTAAATGCTATATTTTACCAAAGGTACTTTAAAATGTATCGCCTCTTTTTTGAACTCTTTTATTCACTCTGACGGCAAATCCAGAAACTTAACCACACTCTATTCTTATAATCAGGTAATATATTGATGTATAATGATTCACCAATGCGTAACTTATCTTTAAATATCGTAAAATTCTTCTATTTAAAGCCACCTTATGTTGCAGCAATTAAAACTTTTTGCTTACGCACTACAGGTGGAGAGGGGCGTAGATAAAAACGTACTGAAAAAGGCATACTAATACCTCTTATGCCCTCTCTCAAGTGCTAAAATTTATTCTCATCGTTTGAGCTCGCAAAGTGTACAATGATGTAAGAGAAGAATTTTTATTAATATTTTTAAGCATAAAAGATGGTGATATAATAATGGATTTTATTCCTTGCGCGAACACCATTATGAAATGAATTTGACATCTTGAGAAATGTTCCCTTAGGAAATCATATGAATTTACAATAATAATAGGCATTTTGTTTTTCTTAAAGGGCATGCCTATGAGAGAGCACGATAAACGAGCGTAAGATAGCGGATATAATGACCAAATATTCAAGCTTTACTCTGCATCGTCTGTTTCAGTATCAAGACACTGATGCAAATCCACGATGTAATAACGTTGTAATGCATTATCGACACTGCTTTGTGCTTTTGCCTGCCATGCTTCTTTAGCGGATTGGTAATTTGAGAAAATACCAACCACATCTAAATCATCAGGATTCTTAAATTGATTACTTTTAAGATTTTTTAATTCACCACCAAATACAAGGTGTAAATATTGTTTTTTTTCGTTGGCTTCAGTCATATGTGCCTCCATATCATTCAGATAATTTTAGCGCGCTTTTATGTGATTAAACTAACTTTGCTTGACGAACAACATCTATCATATCTTGACAGCAATTATTTTTACCAGCAATTAAAAGTCCATATTGATAAGGTTCAACTCCGTAAAATAATAAAGGGGCATCAAGCGATAAAAAACGCCCCCCACACTCCTGCAAAATAAGATCAGCCGCGGCAATATCCCATTCATGACAATTCGGACGAACTAATACGATATCGATCTCATCTTGAGCAACAAGAACAATACGATAAGCAAGAGAAGGAAGATAATGGTAAAGACTGACTCGATTGAGAAAATTATCGGGTAATTTTTGTGCGAGCGATTTATCAAGCGAAATTTTATATTTTCGATGAGCCTGAAAGGCTAAACGAGGAAGTTTTATCCCATTTAATGTTGCTCCTCCACCCGTGACAGCTGCATAAACATCTCCTTGAGCGGGACATTGTAGAACGCCCACAATAGGACGACCATCCTCAATAATAGCAACCGAAATACACCAATAAGGACTGCCAGAAAGAAAACCTCGTGTTCCATCAATAGGATCAACCACAAAGGAGCGTTCATAACTTTGTTGTTCTCGATGATCTTTTGTTTCTTCTGAAATCCATCCATAATTTGGACGCGCCCCAAGAAGCTTCTCTTTCAAAAAATGATCAACAGCAAAATCTGCCTCACTGACCGGTGAATTACCCTCTTTCATCCAAACATCCAACGTGCATCCAAAATACCGCATTGCTAAATCTCCTGCCTCTCGACAAACCTCACGCAAAAGATTTAAATCAGAAGAATGATGCGTGTTATTTTCCTGCAAGTGTCATCCCTTCAATTAACAATGTTGGAGCCGCTGTACTATAACGCCGATCAATATCATTGGCTGGTGTTAAATGTGCTAACATATGAAGCAAATCAGAACCCAGCGTTACTTCACTCACCGGATAAGCAATTTCACCATTTTCAATCCAAAAACCAGAAGCACCCCGACTATACTGACCGGTAACAAAATCAATGCCATGGCCGAATAATTCTGTAACATAAAATCCACTTCGTAAATCTTTTATCATATCGCAAGGCGATACTAAACCCGGTTCAATAGCAAAATTTGTACTTGTCGGCTGCACCAATGACCCCGAACGCACACCGTGTCCATTTGTTTGAAGTCCCAATTCACGTGCTGTGGATGATGAAAGAAGCCAGTTTTTTAAAATACCATTTTCAATAATATTGAGTGTTTGCCCCTCTATCCCTTCTCCATCAAAAGGATGAGAAGCATTTCCCCGTAATCGCAAAGGCTGATCGGTCACATTAATGCCTTGTTTCATTACCGTTTTGCCTAAGAAGTCCTGTAAAAGACTTGTTTTGCGCGCTACAGATGCTCCATTGACCATAGAGGCGATATGCCCTGCAATTCCACGCGCTGTACGCGGACTAAAAATAACATCAACGCCTCCTGTTGCTACACGAACGGCTCCCACACGGCGAACTGCACCAAGCCCTGCATTCTTTCCCACAGTTTCTGCATCCTCTAAATCAGAAAAATGTAAGGCTGTTGTGTAATCATAATCCCGCTCCATCTGTGTCCCTTCCCCCGCAAGAGCACTGCAAGAACGTGAAAAGCAACTGGAGCGATAGGCACCACAAAAACCATCGCTGGTTACAAGAATAAACCCACTACGGCCATAAGCTGTTGCAGCGCCACCAGAATTGCTTACACCTTTAACATCAAGAGCTGCCGCTTCTGTTTTTAAAGCATCCTCTGTTAAAAAATGACTGCTGGGTACAAAATCATCAAAAAGATCAAGATCTTTAGGATTCTTAACCAAACACTCTTTATCTGCCAACCCCTCAAATAAACTATCGGGAGAAGCTTTAGCCATTGCAACAGCACGTTCTGCAAGCTCTTGCGGATAAGACGCTAAATTAGCAGAAACACTTGCTACTTTTTTTCCAACAAAAACCCTTAGAGTAAAATCATTGCTCTCCGCTGCTTCTGTCGATTCGACTTTCCCAAAACGAACAGATACACTGGTAGAATGTGCATGAACAATAACAGCATCAGCAGCATCCGCCCCAGAACGCCTTGCCGCTTCAACCAATGAAACCGCTTTCTCAATCTGGTTCTTGTCAGTCATTCATAGACTCCCTAAAATATTTTATTATTTACCTTGATACGCACTCTGACAAATTTATACCAATCAGAATATAACTCTTGTGTGTTCATTCATAAAATTACGCACGTCTTATGCATTCTTTTTCTTTTAATGCATTAAATCACTTCCCTGTTAGCTTCTTTATGAAAAGTGGTAATATGTCGTAAAATCTCTTTAGTTTCAAGATTTCTCATGGGCTCTTATCATTTTAAAAGCGAAATCTGCAACTCATAATCAGATCAACAGAAAACCTCGTAAATCAATAGAAGACTTAGCAATAACACTTAGATTTAAGCCAAAATCTTCAAAAATTCAAAAAGCATAAAACAACCTAAACCCCACGCCTTTTGTTCTCTGAAGTGTCAAATAACCTCCCTCATTCCTATAGCATTCTTTAATGTCTCCACAAGAATCAAGAAAATGATTTATCTTTTTGGATATTGCTTTAACTTCTATAAGATCTCTCGTAATGAAATGACAATCTTGTAACCATAAATAGTGTAAAATACCATGACAATACTGGCTAAAACTTCACAAGAGCAGAAAAGAGTTTCTACAATTTTCTTATTTTCAATGAAAAAATCATCTTATAAGTTTTTATATAAAAAATAAAATTTTTATGACTTTTATAAGATTTTTAGGGAAAAATTAATCCCGTAAGATAATTTGACACGCTCTTAATGGCTAACTATAAAACTCATTGGTTTGTGATATACTCATAACTGATTTCATCCTAACAAGGCTATAATTTCTGTATCTTTTTTAAAAGATCAACTTCTTTATGAAGACACATCAGAGAGCTTTATTTTCAGTAAGAGCACGTCTGCTCATTTCAATCATTGCATCGCGAAGATGTAACTTAATTTTTGATCCAATAATCATTCCAAAGAAAGGAGAAAGTAAACCAGACATCGTTACGGTATGACAAACTTTGTTAGTTGAAGAACCAGATTTTTTTGAACAAATATATTCATGATCAAAACTCATACGTGTAAGAGGAAGTTTAGCATAATCAGAAAAACAAATATTTTTTATAACTTTATCAAGTGTAAAAGTTACTATTGGTCCTTTTTTAGGTTTCATGCGTCCTACAGCGCCTTCCTTGAAAGCACCAGAAAGTTCTACCCATTCAAGTTCATGATCCCAGCAAGGCCATGTTGCTACGTCCTCCCACATAGACCAAATCTGCTCTGCACTTGCTTGTGTACTAATTTCTTCACTATGCGTCCATTTAAACATAATAATCTCCCCCTTTTTTACAAAATCAGGTCTCTTTAGTGACAAAGAGTAATATATCAATTACTCTTAAAATTGTATAACGATAAGATATTTAATCTTCTCAAGTGTCTTTAATAGGTAATGATTAAGTCAACAAGCAATATTAATAAAATAAACACACAAATGTTCAGTATAGATGAACATTATTGTCTCCCTTAAATAAAAATATCTGTTTTTTTAAGTCCATACAATAACAAAGAGAGATTTACGCACCATTTAAGATATCAATGTCAACGACATGGCTTAAAGCTTTCCACTGTTGATAAAACATTGACGATGAAGGTGTAACCGAAAAAAGGAGAAAAAAGATGTCACAATTGTTATCGTGAAATATATCTCCTATTGAAGAAGAAATATTGATCGGTAGTAAAGTTCATAATACACGAAAGCTTTGATAATGCGTTTCGCTTTTAATGTCGCTGAAATTAATAAATTAGCCTATAACTTACAAAAATGAGCAGAAACACATACTGCCAACTCAGGTACAATACTATTTACACCTCAAAGCACTTTTGATCTCGACAGAAAATTAGAGGACATCTCTTATTATAAAAGGCTCGCCCTTAGAGCTATAAAAAAGCTCCAAAAAATAGAGGAATTAAGATAAAAAGCATAATGAAGTTAAAACGCATCAATTTCTTTAACATTAGAATCTTTTATTGATTTTCTGCTTCACCTTGAAAGAAACCATATAAAATAAAGGAAACTGTAAAGAAGTTTTTTTGTCCTACTGGATAAAAAAGAATTTTCTCAAGATGCAAGCAATCGTAATTTATAGAGACGTATTGCTGTCTCACCATAAAAACGCTCATCATCTAGATAAAAAACGTCAGGTAAATGAATGATTGTATCTTTCTTTTCTTCAAGTACAAAGAGTGTATCCGCTTTTGCCCACCCTCCTCGCAAAGCTTCTACAAAAGCCCGTTCACCTAAACAACGACTATAGGGAGGATCAGCAAAGATAACATCAAATGGAAGCATTGTTCCAATCTTGCCAAGTTTTGTTGCATCACGACGCAAAATCCGTCCGATTGATTGTAACTCAAAGGCTTCGATATTTTTTTGAAGCAAACCACGCCCCTCAACCGAATTTTCAACAAAAACAGCAGCCTTTGCTCCACGTGAAAGTGCTTCAATGCCTAAAGCACCAGTACCAGCAAACAGATCAAGGATGCGTTTATTGGTCCAAAACTGTTCTTCACGGCTAGAAAGAATATTAAAAAGGTTTTCTCGCGTACGATCACTCGTTGGGCGAATCGACTGATCAACAGGCGAAAACAAAACACGCCCAGCAAATTTACCGCCGATAATCCGCACGTGGTCCTCCAAATCGCTTCGAAGTTTTTGCACCATCTCTATGTGGTTTAGATTTTTTCAGAGCACCACTAAACGATTTTACCTTGTCTTTTCTCTCAAAAGAACGCTCATCAGGACCACCTCTTATCATTTTCTCTTTATCCTTAGAAAAGTGATCTTTCTTACTAAATGCACGCGTCTCATCGTAAGATGTCTTGCTACGTTTTTGAACAAAACCCTCTCCCTTCTCTTTCTGAAAGTGATTGTCTTTTAATTTTTCTTTGCCTCGATGAAAGGATTTTCTACCAGCCAAATCGCTTTTATGAGCCTGCGATTTCTCCTCATTATTGGAAGGCTTCCTCCGTGCACTCTGCGGACGTGCACCAGGAGCCATCCAAACATTCGCACGACGAGACCTCGGTAGAAAACGCTCTACTTTTCCTTCCTCACTTTTCCCTTTATTCATATTCTCATGAGACTTTGCATCCAATCGTGCGCGACTATGCTCAACAGAACGATCTCTAGGGTAGCGCCGTATCGTTCTTTCACCTGAAAAGACCCAACCATCATTGGCAACAGAAACATCCTTCTGTCTTTGCTTTTCTGCAACAACTGCAGAATTTGAAAAGGGTTTCAGAATAGGAGCATCAAAATCGGCATTGGCCTGCATAATCAAACGCTCTCCCAACTGATCTCGTAACATCCGACCTTTTAATTCTTGTACAGCTCCTTCTTCTAAATCAGAGAGATGAAATGGGCCATAAGAGACACGGATTAAACGATTAACGGATAATCCCAATGCCCCTAAAACATTCTTTATTTCACGATTTTTTCCTTCTCGCAAAGAAATAGAAAGCCATATGTTAGACCCTTGTTCCCGTTCAATTGAGGCTTCAATTGAACCATAGAAAATACTATTAATCGCAATACCATTTTTAAGGTTATCGAGCGTGCTCTGCTTTACTCTTCCATGGGCACGGACGCGATATTTGCGGACCCACCCCGTTACAGGAAGCTCTAATACGCGCGCTAAGCCACCATCATTGGTTAAGAGCAAAAGCCCTTCCGTGTTAATGTCAAGCCTTCCAACAGAAAGAACGCGCGGCATTTCTTTTGGTAAATGGCTAAATACTGTAGGTCTACCTTCCGGATCACGGTTCGTGGTGACAAGCCCTGCTGGTTTATGGTAGAGCCATAAACGCGTTCGTTCTATAGGAGGTAAAGGTTTGCCATCAACTTTAATAACATCAGAGCGGCTAACATTAAAAGCAGGTGTTGTCACAACTGTACCATTCACAGAAACACGACCTGCAACAATCATCATTTCCGCATCTCGACGCGAGGCAACGCCAGCACGCGCTAACCTTTTAGCAATCCGTTCACTCTCATTATTTTCATTCATTTGCGTTTCAAACCAATTTTTGCCAGTATGTTCAGAAAATTATTCACATGCACCATACCGCTTATCCTGAAAGACGAAGTAGCACAATCATTTATCATTTTCTATCCTTTAACAACAATAACGTATCCATTGATTTGCAAGTTTGTTTTAAACACTTAAAAAATGAAGGTATTTCTTTCATTATAAAAGCGTAATAAATGATTCATTCCATAGCATTCTTTATTGAGATAATCTTTAGATTCTCTATACTGCCAGTAGAAAGAACATTATGACTTTGACCCCCATGGAAATAGCCCTTTTGGAAGCGCAGTGTGCTGCAAAAAAACATGAAGTTCCTGTAGGCGCTGTCATTACACGTGGAAAAACTATCATCGCACGTGCTGGGAACTTTATAAAATCTGCCTATGACCCTACAGGACACGCAGAAATGCGCGCAATCCGTATGGCTTGTGAAACATTGCAAAGCGAAAGGCTTCCTGATTGCGATCTTTACGTAACACTTGAGCCTTGTGCTATGTGTGCTGCTGCCATTTCATTTGCACGCATACGACGTCTGTATTATGCAACAAATGATCCTAAAGGAGGAGCTATAGAAAATGGCCCACGTTTTTATCAGCAACCAACTTGTCATCACAAACCTGAAATTTATTCTGGTTTTAAAGAAAAAGAAGCTGCTCAATTACTTAAAGATTTTTTTATCCAAAAGCGATGCTAAAAACAATTCTTTATCCATAACTTTCACTCTTTAGAAACTATCCTATTCCTTAAAAAAGACAATTAATCCTTCTGATATAGCGAAAGCTAATTTTCCTCTAACACTCTTTTAACACTGCATAGTGCTTCTATTGGATTGATTCATTCATTTATGAGAATAATTCATTGTTTTATCTATAAAATATAAAGTCCAAAAGATCGTAGAATTCTCTTATTTCAAATCTGCTTATGGTGAATCAATAAAAATCTCTTTCTTGCACATCACAAAGTGGAGTACCATCTGGATAAAAAACAATTTAGAAAAGACTAAAAATACCCCTTATGAAGACTCTTCACTGCAACGGCCCTATCACAACATTAAAGGCTGGCAAATACAATGATGATAACAGCCTGTTCTCTTCATAAAGCATATAGATGGCAAAGCACAATGGATTTTACGTTATCTCCTCTAAACGAGCGACGCTGTGAAATGGGTCTGAAAACCTTGATAGATTTTTCTTGTGAGGGAAACACAGCACCACTCTTTTGATGCTATTGCCATATTACTATTTCATGAAAATCCCCCCTGCCACAAAGGGAAAGCTCTGCGTGGACAAGGACTTGATATTATAAGTAATAGGAAGGACACCTCACATACTTTAATATTTTTTCTCTAGCGACCAATAGGAGCAGTGTTTGCCGGCTGGCGATAACTTAAAGGCGGTTCCGTGAGATAGCGACGGTATTTTGGGCTTCCAACTTGTGCTCTTTGACAACGTAAATATTCTTGTCGTTGTTTTGCATTCAACTGTGAAGGATTTTCTGAACCAACGCCATTAACTGAAGATCCTTTGTGAGAAAAAGAAGGAGTTTCTTGATGCTGTTGTGATGCTGCTCCTTTATTGACAGATCTATCCTGTTGAGGCACCGGCAAAAATCGACGTGCGCTAGAACTTGGTATCACAAGTTCTGGGTGGGGCTTTATAACAATCTGACTGCTGTTATTTACTGGTGTTAATGAAGCAATATTAGCAACATCTTCAAAAAACTGTATCGAAACCGGTTTATTTGTCCCATAGGTAGGAGCAGATAAACTACATCCCGTTAAAATAAAGCATATACCTAAAATTCCTGTTGGAAATATTTTTACTTCACGTTTCCTCACTGCTTATTCCATTTCCCAAGCATACGGCTGATCAATATTCCCGCTATTTATGAGAGAACAGTCCATACACAAATTTCCCCCCTGCAGATAAAACAACGGAATTTGCTTCGTACCACAAAAAACGATATTCATCAATATGCGAAATCTGCTTTCACTTCTTTCTCTTGATCTAAAATTTTAAATCTTGCCAAGAATTTTTAATTCTCGCAAAGCAGCTGCATCACGAGCAGAGACATCCGGATAAGCTGGATCACTCCCAACATCTTGTGTATAACGCCATGACCTAGCACATTTTTTCCCCAACGCCTTCTCTGGATATACACCAACACCTTTAACATCATTCAAAGTAAAAGCACCGGAAGGCATTGTATCCTGCACAATTGTGAGAGCACTGGTGATACAGATTTCTGCCATATCCACATTTTCTAATGCCTCTCGTAGAACTGAATTGGAAATAAAAACAATAGGAGCTGCTTCTAACGAGGAACCAATACGCTTATTAGCACGCTCAAGCTCTAAAGCTCCTGTCACAACTTTACGGACCTGTCGAATTTTTTTCCAACGCTCAGCTAAAGATTTGTTTTGCCATTCTTTTGGTACAGAGCGAAATTGTTCCAAATGTACCGATTGGCTTTCTGGATAACGCTCTAACCAAGCCTCTTCCATTGTAAAAGGCAACATTGGAGCAAGCCATGTCACCATTCGTTCAAAAATCTCACGAACAACCTGCAAAGAAGCTTTACGTTTTTGTGATGAAGGCGCATCGCAATAAAGAGAATCTTTGCGGATATCAAAATAAAATGCCGATAACTCAATGATTGAAAAATCTAATAATGCACGCATAATTTTTTTAAAATCAAATTCATCGTAAGCGTGATTAATCAATTGATCAAGTTCAAAAAGCCGATGTAATATAAATTTTTCAAGATCTGGCAGGGCGCTATAAGATATTTCTTCTCCTTCATCGTAGGCTAAAGTTCCAAGCATCCAACGAATTGCATTACGTAGTTTACGATATGAATCCACATTCGTCTGAAGAATCTTCTTACCTAAACGCTGATCTTCCCAATAATCAGTTGTCATGACCCAGAGACGAAAAATATCAGCTCCAGATGTTTTAATGATCTCTTGCGGAACAACCGTATTGCCTAAAGACTTAGACATTTTCTTACCATTCTCATCTAAAGTAAAACCGTGTGTGATCACTGTCTTATAGGGAGAACAAGCACGCGTACCGCAGCTTTCCAATAGAGAAGATTGAAACCATCCACGATGTTGATCTGAACCTTCAAAATAAACATCTGCAGGCCATTTTAAATCAGCCCGATCTTCTAATACAAAGCTATGACTTGCTCCAGAATCAAACCAAACATCCAAAATATCATAAACCTGCACCCAAGGCTCATGCGCACGATCACCTAAAAAACGTTCACGTGCTCCTTCAGCAAACCATGCATCTGCCCCTTCTGCTTCAAAAGCCTGTAAAATACGCTCGTTCACGTCTTCATCTTTCAAAACAATACCATCTTCATTGGCAAAAATACAAATAGGAACACCCCAAGAACGTTGACGAGAAAGAACCCAATCAGGACGATCTTCTATCATAGAAGCAAGGCGGTTTTGTCCAGAAGATGGCACAAAACGCGTTTTTGAAACAGCTTCCAAAGCCCGACTGCGTAAAGTTGAACCATCCCCAAAATCTTTATCCATTGAAATAAACCATTGCGGTGTATTGCGAAAAATAACTGGTTTTTTCGAACGCCAGCTATGGGGATAGGAATGCTTTAAACGCCCCCGTGCAAACAATCGATCTGCTTTAATTAAAGCGTTAATGACCTCTTTATTGGCATCACCCATTTTTCCATTATCATCAATAACACGTGCCGGTCCCCCTTCACGATCTGGCCCCAAACCCGGAACATCTTTCGTATAGAAACCCGCATCATCAACAGGAAACGGTATCGATGTATCAATCCCCGCTTGCTCTAATAAAGATTTATAATCATTCCAAATTTCAAAGTCCTCACGCCCATGGCTTGGTGCTGTATGGACAAAACCTGTCCCCGCACTCTCTGTCACATGGGTGCCCTCAAGCAGCACAATCTTATAATTATACGCTCCAGCCAAACCTTTCAATGGATGAGAAAGAATAAGAGCTTTCAATTCGTCAGCAGAAACAGTACGTAAACGTTTCAAAACAAGTTTGGCTTTTTCTGCGCAACCCATAGCGAGAGCATCTGCAAAGAGAAGCTTTTCTCCTACTTGAGGACCAAAATCATTTTCAGCACTTTCAACTTCGTAAAGACCATAAGAAATCTGCGAAGAATAACTCACTGCACGATTGCCTGGAATTGTCCATGGTGTTGTTGTCCAAATGACGACATAAGCACCATATAAATCATCAGAATTTGCTTCAAAAATAGGAAACTTAACCCAAATCACCTCTGATTCATGATCATGATATTCAATCTCTGCCTCTGCCAAAGCTGTACGCTCCACAACAGACCACATCACCGGCTTAGAACCACGATAAATCTGATCTGACATCGCAAATTTTATCAATTCACTCGCAATGCGTGCTTCCGCTTGAAAAGCCATTGTGGTGTAAGGCGCCTTAAAATCTCCCACGACACCAAGGCGTTTAAATTCTTCACTTTGAACGGTTACCCAATGTTGTGCAAATTCACGACATTCTTGACGAAATTCATTAAGAGGAACTTCATCTTTATTTTTTCCTTGTGCGCGATATTTTTCTTCAATTTTCCATTCAATTGGAAGCCCATGGCAATCCCAACCAGGAACATAATTTGCATTAACCCCCCGCATTTGAAATGAACGGACAACCACATCCTTTAGAACTTTATTTAAAGCATGCCCGATATGAATATGGCCATTTGCATAAGGTGGGCCGTCATGAAGAATATAAAATGGACGATCTTTTGCTTGTTGGCGCAATTGCGCATAAAGCTCTATATTTTCCCACCGCGCCATTAATTCAAGCTCTTTTTGCGGAAGCCCTGCACGCATAGGAAAATTTGTCTGTGGGAGATAAAGAGTTTTTGAATAATCTATTGTTTCATTTTTCACAGTCATTGTGAAATATTCCTGTCCACTTTTACGATTTCATTTTTGCATAACTTCCCTGAACTCTGCAACTCTGGTTTTTATCTATAGGGAAAGCCGAGCTTATCATTCGTATTAAGCAGCGATCAAGAAAATATTCATCACATTCTATGGGCTTTATCATGAAATTTGCAAAAAAAGAAACCAAAAAATGAGCTTAAAAAAATAAAGGCTCCACCAATAGTGGAGCCTCTTAGAAATTTACTCTTAAAACAGATTAGAATTTATAAGCTACACCAACACGGAAATCATTGGTTTTGTAGTTAATTTCAAGTTTTTCCTTTGCAAATTTCTTTTTACCAAAATCGGAGTAACGATATTCTGCACGCACAATGACATTATCCAGCACCGAGAAATCAACGCCACCACCAAGAGTGTAACCAATCATGGTTTTAGTTTCATCGGTTAAGTTTCTAGAAGAAGCAACGCTTCCATCTTCACCCTTAACGGATATTGATACAGTGTCTTGGAACTGCCCATAAGCAATACCACCCGCAAAATAAGGCATAAAGCGATCAGCAGCAAAACCGATACGTACCCGTGTAGCTCCACCCCAATTTTGCTTGAAAGTATGATTTACAGTTTCAACTTCATCCTCTTGATCAAGACCAAGTTCAGAAGCCATCTGTTTCATTCGTTCTATACCATATACGCTGGTATTACCCTTATCCACCGCTTGTTGACTTTGTGCTCCATGAGAACGAGAAGCATGTGGATGAGCACCAGAGCCATGCCCGCCTGGGTGAAACGCACCATGCGGATTAGAATGTCCACTACCATGGGCACTATGATGAGCTCCGTTTTGCGCTCCACTTGCTCCATTGGAAGCGCCTGTCCCTGAGTTAGATGACCCTGATCTCGCAAGTAAAAGGTTTCCGCTTGGTACTGTTCTTCCTGCTGCTGATGGTTGTGCAGATGCAGGTTTTGCGGGTGCGGCGGGTGCGGTGGGTGCGGCGGGTGCTGTGGTGGCGGGTTCTGTGGCGGCGGGTGCAGCGGGTGCTGTGGTGGTGGGTTTTATGGCGGCGGGTGCAGCGGGTGCAGGTTTTGCGGGTGCAGATTTTGCGGGTGCAGGTTTTGCGGGTGCAGGTTTTGCGGGTGCAGGTTTTGCGGGTGCAGGTTTTGCGGATGCAGATTTTGCGGGTGCAGATTTTGTGGGTGCAGATTTTGCGGGTGCAGATTGCTCTTGTGAGCTTGGAAGGGTTTGCGTTTCTGCTGATCTGCGGGATCTTCCCACGGCATTTTCTACTGTAACGTTATCAGATGAACCTATAGTAATTGTCTTTGTATGTTTTTTTCCAGATAGCGTTAAATCCGTATCGACACCAAAAATAAAACTGTCACCGAGATCAATATTAGATCCTGCATAAAAACCACCAGCAAAACCTGAAAGTTTAGGAGAGAACTCTTTATCCAGTGGAAAACTCTTTTCTTGACCGACAAGAGCCATATCAGCCTTGCTCGAAAAGCCACCAGCTTGGACACCTAAATAAAGCCCCGTCCATGAAAAAGTGGGCGCAACAATGGCAGAAGAAGGAGTCGATGGTGCTGTCTGATGAGGAATCAGTACATCAGCAGCTAACGCTGTAGATGCTGAAATTAAAGAAAAAATAGACGCTGTTATTAAACGTTTTGTATTCATAAAATCTCTCCAAATATCCAAAATGAAATGTATATAGAGTATCTTTTTTGAAAGATCTGTAGCAAAAATGACACACTCACAAAAAAATAAAGAAATTTTGAAATTAAGGTTTTAACTATTTATTTTGCATCCAATGAAAATTTATCAACTAAGTCATACTAAAATTATGTGTCTTAAAGTTGGATTCATTTTCCCTAAACTTTCACATAATTGTTAATGTTCATATTTTTTGTAAATTTCTTTTACCTAAATCTCAGTAACGATATTCTGTACACAACAGAATATTGCTTACCATTAGGAAATCAATGCCAGCCCAAATAGTAAAACCCAATCATTGGCTTTTTTACCCAAGTACCATCAAAGTTTCATCTATTTACTAACATAGTCTATCTTTGATATTTTATTTGTATCTTAAATTACGAAAAACAAAAACGCAAAAAAACATGTCTGACTTTTTATGCTTGAGGATGCTCCAGAAAATACTGGAATAACTAGCATCAAGAGAAACCATTCTCCCTGCAAGCTTGACACCTGCTGTCCAACCAGCAAGCTGTTCATTCATGATAATTGGTTGATTTCATAATGATAATTTACTGTTTTACATGTTGAATGAGAGTCTCAAATATCGTAAGATTCTTTTATTTCAAATCTGTTTATCTTAAATCAATAAAAACCATTTACTTGCACATCAAAAGCGGAGCTTGTGTGTAGGTAAAAACTGTATAAGAAAAGACTAAAAATGGCTCTTATGAACCGTCTTAATGCAAAGGCTGGCAACATGGGGGCTGGCAAATATAACGATGGTACCGACTTATAAAACCGCACAAAGGTTGTACAAAAACACGACCATAGTCCAAACCAACAAAGGGGTGAAGTTCTCCAAAACTCTTTTTAAGAATCCCATTGTTGCACCACGGAACGGTTCTCAGCATCAAGTCATTACGGATAAAAACCGTTATTGTCAAAAATCAAACTCTCACGCGTACCACGAACATTGGAGGCCGCCCCCAAAGATATCTGCTCTGCAGCCAATAAATTATGCGGTGAATATTACCCACTTAAAAAAGTGCTTAATATAAAATTCCACCCGCTCACCTGAAAAGATGTCATGACACTGATCGTACCGGTAATTGGTAAATTAAGACTTCGCATCACCTGCTCCTAGAGCATGTTTTTTAACCGAATGAAAAAGGGGAAATCCTTGCAAATAACTATTATCAAAGGTCTATGTTCTCCCTAACATCTAACGAGAATGCAAAATCCCCAAATTTGTGCCACTATGACACCATTATATTGACGGAGCCCTCCAATCTTATTGCCAAGAAGGTAATTATTGGTTCTTTTTATATCCTAGTCTGGGATATAAAAATGCGCTGTGACATAGTTTTTATCTAAATAGACTTTAGCTTGATTAAAAGCTGGACATCGACAAGACCTATACATCTTTCAACATAAGGATCTGTCATCGCTGCTATAGAACACTTTTTGATATGATAGTAAGCCCCTTCAACAATAATATCATGAATTTGAAAGCCGTATTCACTTCCCCAAAGTTCTCGCTGTTTTCCTTCAAAAGGCGTTGTAATGCCTTGAAGCATCAAGGTGTCGAGAATAACGAACATTTCTAATCTTATAAAATCTAATCTTATAAAAAGCAAAAATTAGAAAAAATATCAAAAAAAACCATAAATTAATTGACAATAAAAAAGCATAGTGACGGACTGTATGCCGTGTTTTCTAGCACCCAGTTCCATTAGAGAAGGTTAATAGAAAATTTAAATAACGATAAGGATTGAACTATGACAACTATATAAAAAAAATACTACAATTTTCTCTAACATTTCAAATAAAACTGCACCTGTTAATAAACAAGAACCTGCAAAAAAATACGTCATTATTCTGAAATCTGTGGTCAAGTCTATAGAAATTCTGAGGTCTATGGCAAAGCCTTCATCTCTCAATATGCAAAGATTTATGATAATGCTTATGTCTATGGGCAAAGTTAAAATTTCCAGAAGTCCCAAGGTTTGTGGGTTAACCTATATTTGCGGAAACATGAAAACCCCTCTTTCTAACAAAAAAAAACAACTCTTTGAGAACAAAAGCGTGATTTACGCCATAGGGAAATTGCGCGTGAACTAAAGAAACAATAATGATAAATTCATGATTAGCTACTATAGCAAAGAATATGTTTTTTCTTATAACGAACTTCAAAAGATTATGATGAAGACTTGTATTGGTAATAAAAATGCCGAAAACATCTCTCTTGAAGAGATTTGCTATTTTTCTTTTTATTGCCAATAGTACGATTTTAATCCTATAACTAAAGAAATCTACAAGCTCTCCCCCCACAAAGCGGTAGCATGATCCCTTTCGTCTCTATCGACAAATGGGGTAAGATCATTAAGTCTAAACCTGAATTTGAAGGTATAACCTCTCTAAATTTACCAAAAAACAGAGAAAACTCATTCTGATGTACAATAGGCAATGTTCCATATGAAGCAATTGATAAGAAATATATTATAGTTGGTATTGAGCGTCGTAAAGAAAAACCAGAAATAGCTAGAAACTTTCTGAAAGATCTTAATGGATTTTTTAATTGGGCAATTATTTATGAGCGCAATATTATAAGTTTAAATGAAGAAAAGCTGTCATAAAAAATAATATAATTATAAAAAATGGAGAATAATCCAAAATAAAATTGCTACATAATTTCACTTCGTACAAAAAATTACATGTTATAAACACCGATAAAATGTTGAACTTACAGTGTAATTATTATCTATCGTTTATGAGAAAGTTTTTAAGAAAATCTGAAGAATATCTTTTTACATCCGCAAATAAAATATAGGATGTGTGATAATATAGTAATATAAAAAGTAGAGGCTCTATCTTTGACAGAGCCTCTAAGAAGTTTATTTTGTGTTTATAATTTCATTTTTATGAAATTAGAATTTGTAAGCAACACCAACACGGAAATCATTGGTTCTGTAAGCTACTTTATCCCCGTCCTTTACAAATGCTTTTTTACCGTAGTCTGAGTAACGGTATTCAGCACGCAACAGGACATTGTCTGTCATTGCGAAGTCAACACCACCACCAATGGTGAAACCAACAAATGTTTTTGATTTATCAGATACTTTAGCAGAAGCGATTTCGGTACCACCAGCTGTTTCTGCCTTAAGAGAATTAACCACCTGCAGCTGTGTATAAGCAATACCACCAGCAACATAAGGCATAATACGATCAACCGCTGCAAAACCAACGCGAACGCGTGTAGCACCAGACCATTTTTCTTTTAAAGAAGCGCTATCTACACGTTTGTCATCCTTCGTGATATCATCGTTTTTTTTCCCTGGAGCATATGTAGCTTTAGCTGTTGTAAGCTCAGCTTTAAAAGCATCAAGACCAGCTGCCCCAATGACTTTTGAAGAGCTTTTTGATTCTTCGCGGTCTGCCCAAACTGCATCGGTTTCAACACCTAAAATGAGGCCACTTCCAAGATCTACGTTAGAGCCTACATAGATACCACCCATAAAACCGGAAGGCTTAAGTACCGAATCTTTATCTGTAATTTTCTTTTTTGATTCTGAATCATATACATCAACTTTACTCGAAAAGTTTCCAACTTGACCACCGACATAAAAACCTGTCCAAGAAAATGAAGGGGCTGCTGCGATAACTGCTGGGGCTGTTTCACGAGGGACGATAACATCAGCAGCTTGCGCCGCAGAAGCTGCAGCTATAGCGATAACAGAAGTTGTTACTAAAGATTTTATATTCATAAACTTTGCTCCTAACTTTTATTTATGAGACAATGCTACAAGATTACACAAAGAAAAGCTGTAGTAAAAATGACACAGTCACAGGAAATGGAGAGTTTGCCGAAGATAAAATTACTTAATAACTTCATTTTATACGAAAAATTGTAAGCTGCATAATATACAATATATTGATTTTAAATGTAATTTTGTTTGTTATGTGTGATTTTTTTTAATAAAATATATTACTAATACTTTTTCATATCCACTATAAATATGGGATGTGTGATAATATAGCAACAAAAATAATAGAGGCTCTATCTTTGTAGAGCCTCTTTGTTATTTAACTGATCATCTGTTAAAATTTGTAAGCAACACCAACACGAAAATCATTGGTTTTGAAAGAAATCTCATATTTATCATTTGAGAATTTCTTTTTTCCAAAATCAGAGTAACGATATTCCGCACGGACAATAATATTATTGGTCACTCCTAAATCAACACCCGCACCAAGAGTGTAACCAACAAGGGCCTTTGTTTCATCAGACAGAGTACCAGAAGCTATGACTTTGTCTGAATCTTTGTCCGTTATTGAAATCAACGCAGTATCTTGGAGCTGTGTATAGGCAATACCACCAGCAACATAAGGCATAATGCGTTCAGCAGCAAACCCAATACGTACACGTGTTGCACCATCCCACTTTTCTTTTAAGGTGAAACTGTGTGTTCGTTTAGAACCCGCTTTAAGGGCATCTTTACCAATATTAATTGCAGCATCTTTTAGTACCTTGTTAATATAATCGATGTGTTCTCTGTCAATGACATATGTTTTTCCTGTCTTTGTGTCATCTTTATTAGACCACATGATATCTGTATCGACACCTAAAATAAGGCCGTTGCCGAGATCAACATTAGAACCTCCGTAAAGCCCTCCCATAAAACCAGATAGTTTAGGCAAATAATCATCACTTACTGGAATCCTTTGTTCTTTCGCGAGAATATCCACTTTCGTTTTACCCGAAAAACCACCAATCTGTCCCCCAAAGTAGAAACCTGTCCAAGAAAAAGTTGGAGCAACAATAACGGGAGCAATAGGTGTTGGACTCGGGGGAACAATAACATCTGCTGCTTGCGCTGCCGAAACTGAAACAAAAGCGCAAGCAGAAGCTATTATTAACCATTTCATATTCATATTTTCTCTCCATAGCTGAATATTTATTTGAACACATCATGTCATATAGAGCCCAAACTTCAGATATCTGTAGCAAAAATGATACACTCATAAAAAAAATAAAAAGCCAATCAAAGTGCTCTAATGACGTGATCTGTAGTCAATGAGAATTAAGCGATGCCCATGCACAAATAAATTCCTCTCGTCACATTTCTCTTCTTGATGAATTTTTCAAAAATATCTGAGTCATCACCGTGGAAAGCATGTGCTATTTTCTATAGAAAGATCGCTACTAATTATAATACCAAAATTATCTTTTCCTCTGTAATATTGAAGATACTCTCATCTTAAATTATTTTATTTAAAGTAACCAAAATCATCCACCTACACGTTACAAACGAGCACGTGTGGGTAAAGTCGTAGAAAAAAAATAAAAATGGCTCTTATGAACACTCTCAATATCAAGGACAGAGAGAGTTCTTAGATCTTGAGAACAAGCAAAATATAACTGTTTCATTTAAATTTATACAAACAATGTGTTTAGTTCATTATTTGCAAGACCAAATGCGCATAGCTCTTTGAGAGTTTTTTACTGTAAAAGCTGTGTATCGCACATAAACAAAGTTTTGAATAATTCATGGATTGTAATAAGATCACATTCAATTTACTTGCTCTTTGTTTTTACTTTAAGCAATTTATTGTTTTTGAAAGATTGACCATTTTATATCTCAATCTTATAGAAATTCTTTTTCAGAGCTTCAGCCTTCTTTGTAAATGCCCTATCTCATACTCTTGTATAAACTAAATTGAAAAAAACAATTCATAAACATTGAAACTTATATAAAAACTCTCCCTCAAACTGAAAAAAGAAAAATCTTTCTTACAGTTTTCACACAAAACCTAGCTTTAAAAATCATGAATTTAGCAGAAAAGCTCTTTGATATTTTAAATCAGAAATCAATAAAGAATATTTTATCTATAGTTAAAACTTGCCAACAAAAATTAAAAATTTAATATTAAAAATAAAGCTTTTTTACACTTAACGACAAGCCTCTTCCTCGATTTTGTGGAAAGAGCCTCAGCAGATTCTGTCTGCAAACAACCCAGATTTTTATCGAGTGGGTTTTTCTTAGTTTCCTGCTCATGTGATTGACTTAATTCAAGAACGTATGGACCAAGTCCTATTCTTGATCCACCTCGTATCCTAAAAACACTTAAATAAAGGATACTTATACCCTTTATATAATCAAACTTCAAATGAGGGAATTTGCGACATACATAATAGAGTCATCGAAAATCTACACATTATATAATTCAATGAAATTTATAACGAGCGAGCACCACTCTACAGTGTGTTCTTTCACCAAAACCTCCCTCCCCTTATCTTTTCCGAACAGTACCCTTCATTCCCCCGCGCATAATCATAATATCCTTCGCAAATAAATAACTCCCCCCCCCTGTTTTTAGGTGATAAACAATATCTTCCTTATTCAATTCCCTAACATAGACTTTTTGATGTTATTTTCTTACTTTTTAATAACTCATTGGACTTCGTGCAAATAGGTTTGGCCGGTTTCTTGTTCCTGGTCCTTTTTTAGGTTTAGGACCTCTTTTTTTACCAGAATGTGACACAGGTACTAACTGAGCCGCTGTCATGCATTGATTGTTTTCTGTGCAAGAAAGTTCCATTTGAACAACTTCAGATAAGATCTTACTAAACTGTTCCCTAGAAAAAAGGTCTCTAGGAAGAACAACAGAAGATATCCCCTCTATGAACTTTTGAGAAGACAAAAAGCCCGCCCCTTGAGCAAAAGAGATTGAAGAAAAAGTAACAAAAGCTGTAATAAAATATTTTATGTTCATAAATTTAACCTCGTAGAAATATTCATAATGGATTTTACGTAGTGTCTTCATTGCTAATTTCCAGAAAAAATAGTATGTTTATAGATAAAAAGTGAAAATCCTCAAAAAACAGAGCTTTGGAGAATTTTAATTTTAAAATAAATGCAAATTACTCTGCTCTGCCAACATAGAAATCACTTGTTTGGCAATGAATAAAAGCACGAAGTATCGTCTGTGAGATGATAAAGGGCACAGGTTTCATATCAACATATTGATTTATAATGATAATATAGCGTTATTTATATTGAATTAGCCCCCGAATACCATAAAACTTCCTCATATTGAATTAACCAAAACCGTTTGTTTTCACATTATAAATGAAGAAACTTACGTGGAGTGAAACTATACAATAAAAATGCTTCTTATGAAGAGTGCCAAGGATTGTCACAAAATTGGGTGTTGGCAAAATGTGTGAGGGTCGCGGCTTTTTAACTCCATAAGCATAAAGATGATGGTTCTCAATAGATTTTATTATATCATATTGGAGGATTTTATCGT
Organism: Bartonella sp. B1098; assembly: GCF_944896145.1. Classification (NCBI taxonomy): domain Bacteria; kingdom Pseudomonadati; phylum Pseudomonadota; class Alphaproteobacteria; order Hyphomicrobiales; family Bartonellaceae; genus Bartonella; species Bartonella sp. B1098. The sequence goes on from NZ_CALYLP010000002.1 coordinate 619,112, forward strand.
TATACCATTCATGAACGCCGCCGTGTGTGTCATGGGCTTGGGTATCTTAAAAAAGTTTTTTTAAAAAAGCATGTGAATGAGAAACTCCAATATATTCTCCGTTTAGGAAAGTATTTTGCATAAATGGTGTAACTCTGCTAAAGAATGTGAAAAACAAAAACGTAAGGCGATATGTAATCTGCATACCTTAATAGATATTGCTTTAGGTCCTTTTGAAAGGCGTAAAGTAAAATGAATGATCGTCAAAATGAGAATTGTTTTTTACATTGATGTCTTTATATTCTCCCCTAGGCTGTATAGTCGTTTCAGAGATTTAAGCTTTCCGTCCCCCTACCGTAATTCCTAGCTTCTCTTCAAAATTGCTTTTATTGCCTCAACTTCAAATCAAAGAGCACTTATGTTATAACTTTTTATGAAAAGATGAGAGGAAAAAGGACAAAATGCCTACATTATCGGCATTTTGTCCTCTTGCATCAGTAATTCACTTCTATTAAAAGTCAATCTTTAAAGTTAGCTATGGGCAAAAATATCAACTTCCGACCATCCTAAAAGGTCAAGCTTAGCTCTCATAGGCAAAAATTGAAAGCACGCCTTGGCAACACTTTCTCGCTCTTCGCGTCTTAAACGTTCTTCAAATATAGCCTTTAAACGATGCAAATATAACACATCCGATGCAGCATATTCAATTTGTGCCTGTGATAACGTTTCTGCCGCCCAATCCGAAGATTGTTGCTGTTTAGAAATATTCACATTCAGCAATTCATTACAAATTTCTTTCAAGCCATGACGATCCGTATAGGTACGCGTGAGTTTTGAAGCGATCTTTGTACAAAAAACAGCCTCTGGCATAACACCAAATGTATGCGCTAAAATAGCAAGATCAAAACGCCCAAAATGGAATATTTTGGTGACTGCATTATCTTTAAGAAGCTTGGACAAATTAGGAGCACTTTTTTGTCCTTTAGCAATTTGTATAATATCCGCAGTTCCATCTCCAGGAGAAATCTGAACAACACACAAACGATCACGATGTGGTTGTAATCCTAAAGTCTCAGTATCAATCGCAACGGCATCAGTTTTATAATTGTCTAAGTTTGACAAATCACCTTGATGAACGCGAATCTCAGCCATTCACCCTCCTCTTTGCTAAAGCGGTAAGAATGCGCGCCCAAGATCTCTGCCCCTTATGAAATGATTTTAGATTATACTTTTCATTAGGCGAATGAATACGGTCATCAGCCAATCCAAAACCAACCAAAAGAGTTTCCATACCAAGAATGGACCGAAAATCAGCAACAATTGGAATCGACCCTCCCATGGCTGTCAAGACAGCAGGAACTTCCCACTCTTGTGATAAAGCATCCTTTGCCTCCTTGATAAAAGGTGAATCATCAGAAAGCTGAAGTGCTGGAGAAGAACCATGATTCTTAAATTCAACCGTACAATCAGCAGGAATTAAGCTACGGACATAATCACGCAACGCTTGGCGTATTTTCTCTGGATCTTGCTTATGAACTAGACGACAGGATACTTTTGTACTCGCCTGAGACGCAATAACCGTTTTCATTCCTTCCCCTTCATAGCCCCCACTAATACCATTAAATTCCATGGTAGGACGTGCCCATACAAGCTCCAAAATGCTCCGTCCTTTTTCACCTGCTGGAACGGAAAGACCGATAGGACCAAGCAAATTTTCAGCAGTACAATGAAGCGCATTCCATGATTGTAAAATATGTGAAGGTGTTTCTTCTACGCCATCATAAAAACCAGGAAGCGTCACCTTATTATTTTCATCGTGAAGTCCTGCCAAAATTTTAGCTAAAATACGAATGGGATTAGCTGCTATGCCCCCAAAATAACCAGAATGCAAATCACGATTTGCTGCTGTAATAATAATCTCTTCCGCCATAATTCCTCGAAGAGAAAGAGCAATAGAGGGTGTATCCGCATCCCACATCGACGTATCACAAACCAGTGCATAATCTGCCTTAAGCTCCTCCTTATTTGCTTTCAAAAAAGGAATAAGGGAAGGAGAAGCACATTCTTCCTCACCTTCACATAAAATAGTCACTTTAACAGGAAGCTGTCCTGTTGCTTGCTTATAGGCACGACATGCTTCAATAAATGTCATCAACTGACCTTTATCATCAGAGGCTCCGCGAGCACAAATAACTTTCTCTCCATCTCTCTCTTTTAAAGAAGGTGTAAATGGATCATCCTCCCATAAACTCAAGGGATCAACAGGTTGAACATCATAATGTCCGTAAAACAACACATGTAAACAATCCTCTGAAGGTCCTGGATGATGCCCAACAACCATTGGATGACCCGGCGTGTCACGCCGTGAAGCCTCAAAACCTATGCTTTTTAAATCCTCTACTAACCAATCAGCTGCTTGACGACATGCATCCTTATAAGCCGAGTCTGTAGAAATCGATTGAAAACGTAAAAAAGAAAAAAGGCGTTCAAGGCTCTTTTCTATATTTCCATCAAGATGTGTTAGTACTTTATTCAGCATAAAAAAACCTCTCAAGCCTCATATATTCGTATAATATAAGAACCTGACTTTAAGCCTCTTGTAGGATTTTGCAAGACATCTTATTCATTTTTGACACTGTGAGCAGTAAAAACTTGAACGTCCAGCCTGTAAAATACGTAATATAGGCGTTCCGCATTCCAAACACTCCTTGCCTTCTCGTCCATAAACTGAAAAAGCATGTTGAAAATAACCAAGGGAACCATCTATATGCATATAATCACGTAAAGAAGAGCCACCAGATAAAATAGCTTCAGAAATTACATTGCGTATATTCTGTGCTAAAGAATCTGCAAGTTCACGTGCATGTACCGTTTTTGACGCCAATGTAAATGCACCACGCTGTGGAGATAAGCGACTTCGCCAAAGTGCCTCGCAAACATAAATATTCCCAAGACCCGCAACGATAGACTGATCAAGTAAAACACCCTTGAGAGACATTTTTTTATTAACAAAAGCCTTTTGTAAATAACGACCAGAAAATGCATGACTCATAGGTTCAAGCCCTAGCTTATTTAAAAGCGGGTGTTTATAAAGCTTGTCCGTATCAACTAACAGCATAAACCCAAAGCGACGCACATCATTATAAATAAGATGATAAACTTCACCATTCCTTGTCTGAATATCCATGATAAAATGATCATGCTTAACCAATTTATTGGTCGTTGAAAAAGCTTTTCTTAAAAGAGCATTTTCTATACGCCATGACCCCGACATTCCTAAATGGCTTAAAATCGTTTCATCCTGAGAAAGATGAAATAATAAATATTTCGCACGTCGACCAAGTTCTAGAATTTTTCTGCCAATAAGCCGCTCAGAAAAAGCCTCAGGAAAAGGAAAACGCAAATCTCTACGATTAAGTTTGATAGATACTATCTTTGCATCAGTGACAACAGACTTAAGTCCACGACGAACTGTCTCTACTTCAGGAAGCTCAGGCATCACTCCTCTTTAATAATTATGCACTCTCCAAGCATATCACTGATCAATTGATCTCTTCCTCACCCTTAAAGAATAAAAATTTTCATCCCATCTGCTCTGTAAATAACGGTGATTCCTGTCGAGTGGGCTTTACTTGGCTTCATACTCATGTAACTCACTTAACGAAAGGCTTTACACAATCAAGCTTTGTCTTGAATATTCACCCACGTACTCTAGAAATACTTGCCCTGTCAAGGAGACTTATCAACCTCAAATGTCGTGTTTGACTTTTACAGCATAACAGAATTAAGCCCATTCTCCCTTACGAAAGATAGGAACTCTTACACCATCCTGCGTAAGACCATCTATGTCAATTTCACCAGAGCCAATCATCCAATCAATATGAATAACACTTTTATTACCACCACGTGCTGCAATCTCTTCTGATGTCAATGATGCCCCATCTAAAAAGCATTTGGAATAACACTGCCCTAAAGCAATATGACAGGCTGCATTTTCATCAAATAAGGTATTATAAAAAAGGAGCTCACTCTTAGAAATTGGTGAAGAATGAGGGACAAGAGCAACTTCACCCAATCGGCTTGCACCTTCATCATTTTGCAAAACTCGCTGAAAAACTGCCTCGCCTGTTGATGCTCTGGCCTCAACAATGCGCCCTGCTTCAAAACGCACTTCAATATTATCAATCAATGTTCCTTGATAGGAAAGAGGCTTTGTTGAGCGAACAAAACCTTCAACCCTATGAGCATGAGGAGTCGTGAAAACTTCTTCTGTCGGAATATTAGGATTGCAAACAACACCATTTTGAGCAATGGATGCACCCCCATGCCATTCATGACCATCTGCTAAACCAACGGTTAAATCAGTCCCTGGTCCTGTAAAATGCAAAGCAGAAAAACGCTGCTCATTAAGCCGAGATGACCGTTTCTTCAAATTTTCATTATGGACAGCCCACGCATGCACCGGATCTTCTCCTGTAACACGTGAAGCAGAAAAAATGGCATCAGCTAATTTCTTAATCGCCTCATTAAGTGGTAAAGAAGGAAAAATCGCCTCAGCCCATCCTGCTGTTGGATAAGCAACAATCGACCAATTCATAGCAAAGTTCGATATTTGCTTGAGTGCCGGCTGGTAAGCCATTGAAGTGGCTTTATTTAATCGCGCAATCTTATCAAAGTCTTGATTGGAAAAGAGTAAAGGATTATCACCAACAATCGCTAAACGTGCAGCCCCATTTTCAAAAGCCTTCGCCATTCCCTCATAGAGCCAAGAAGGAGCACAATCAAAACTAGCTGTATGGGCATTTTCAAAACGCGTAAGCGATAACATATCATCACTAAAAATTGGTGTAATGACGCCAGCACCAACCTTATAAGCATGATATGCAATACGCCGAACAAAAGGTAATGCTGAAACTGGAGCAGTCAAAACAAGATCCTGCCCCTCTTGTAAATTTAGCCCCACTTTTACCGTAACTTCTGCAAGACGATTAAGCATTTCAGGCGAAATTGTCTCATGAATATCAAAATACATTACCTATACCCTTCTTTAAGTAAAATGCGTTCTTTAACGCCACCATATTCTAAATTGCTTTTCCAGATCCTTTCAATTTACTTTCTCTACATCTATTTATATGTAGCACATTACTAAAGAGTTCACTGAATTCATAAACCGCAATGGGGTGTAAAACTCTTCTTCGGTCGCACAAAAACTTACCAGTTTCTGTGTCGCTTTTCTAACATGGCAACAATTGCATTTAACTGATCTGATGAAGGCAACGCCATAATTGTTTTATTTTCCTCTTTCCTCGCTAGATGTTGAGGGGCATAGGTTGGAATAGGAACTTTATCAAGCTGTACCATAGCAAAAGATGTAGGTTGTACCGTCTTGGACAGAGCTACTTCTGTTGAAGGAGATGCACTTTTCTCTGCTTTGACTCCCTTACTTTCTAAACCTTCATCGATAAAGCTTGGCGCATAACCAGAACGCTCCTGAGCAAAGGCATAAGCAACATCATAAGGACGATTATCCGTAGGAATTTGAAGTGATCCATCACGGGATCGTTTTTCATAAAAAGCATTCCCCCCTGCAATATGAACATAGTGCATGTTTTTATAAGGAAAAGACAAACCAGCGGTATGAAAAAACTTAGCGTGTTTAACCTTCTTATCTCGTTCACCCTGTAAAACTGCATCAGCAGCTTCTCTTACACGAGCAACAGACGCTTTCTCCGTCATAGGACGCGTTAAAACACCAGGCGCAAATTGCTTATATTGACCAACAACACCACAAATCGTCTTAGGATAAGCGCTTGAATTAACACGATTCATAACAACCGTCCCAACGGCAATCATCCCTTCACGGCTCGAACGATTTGACTCAAAATACATCGCACGCATAAGGCATTGGCGCTCTGTCAATGGATACGTAACTGTTTTTGTTTTCTTATTATTTACTTTTTCAGCATCTAAATGATTTACAGCACACCCCACAACAACTAACGGTGCTACGCAACAGGTAACAAAAACATTCCAACGATTTTTTTTCATCTTAGGCAACGCATTCCTATAATCTTTGAGCTATTCAAATTTTGAAATGAGCTTTAAATGTATCTCTCAATAAAGTATACAGCTAATTGTTACCAATCAGTAAAATTTTAATACAAATGGTAATCAAAAACTATCTATGCAAAATAAAAAATAAAATACTCTTAATTTATAGATCAATATTGTCGCTCCTCATGGAACAATATAAGCCTCTAACAACCCACACATTTCAATCACAATAAAATAATATGATCACTCATTCTACATACGAAAAAAGACTGGGATATTAAAACTCTTTGCATCAATATTGAAAAAATAATACAGATACCCCCTTATAATATAAATCTTAACAAAATGATCAGAAAGAAGATCCCCCTCCGGCATAATTCAAGTGATGGTATCATCCAATATATAAAAATGTCAAATTAAGAGTTAATAATCTGCCATGTTAGCCTAAAAAACTCTTTGGTGCTTCTGTATGCTTTTTCATCATATGGTTACTATATCCTTATTGATGTTCTTTCTAAAGCTTCTGTATTGTAAGAAAATACTCAATGTATCTACAAGCAACTTTTAATCTCTTTTCTTCTCACCTACGCCAACTTTATAGGTAAGGTCATCACGAGGACGATCAGAAGACATATGATACCCCGTTATGATATAATGCAACATTTCAGCAATATTGGTAACATGATCACCAATTCGTTCAATATTCTTTAAACAAAATAACAAGTGCGTACAAACCGTAATATTGCGCATATCTTCCATCATATATGTCAAAAGTTCACGAAAAAGAGAAGTATACAAAGCATCAATCTTCTCATCACGCTCACGCACAGCGTCAATACGCTCTAATCGGCGACTCGTATATGCATCTAAGACTTCTTTTAATTGATTGAGCGCTAAAGCTGTAATTGTTTCAAGCCCATGATAAAAAGAGGCAGACTGACGTATTTCTGAAAGGGCAACAGTCCTCTTAGCGATGTTTTTGGCCATATCCCCAATCCGCTCAAGATCAGAAGAAATACGAATGACTCCTATAATTTCACGCAAATCTACACCCATCGGTTGACGCTTGCAAATAATAGCAACCGCTTTTTCATCAATATCACGTTCTGCTTCATCTAAAAATACATCATCGGCAATCACTGCCGTTGCAAGTTGAAGATCACTACAGACAACTGATGCAACAGAACATTCAATCATTCTTTCCGCATGGCGCCCCATTTCTGTAATCCTTGCTTTTAGATATTTTAGTTCTGCATCATAAGAACGAACAGTATGGTTCATAGACATATCTTATACTCCTCAATTCACCTATCCAAAACGCCCCGTAATATAATCTTGCGTCCGTTGTTCTTTTGGTGAAGTGAAGATCATTTCAGTTGCACCAACTTCGACTAAATGCCCTAAATGAAACATAGCCGTATATTGAGAAACACGTGCCGCCTGTTGCATAGAATGTGTTACAATAACAATTGTATAATTTTGCCGTAACGCATCGATAAGCTCTTCAATCCGAGCCGTCGCAATGGGATCAAGAGCTGAACAAGGCTCATCCATCAAAATAACTTCGGGACTAACCGCAATGGCACGCGCAATACACAAACGCTGTTGTTGCCCTCCCGATAAACTTGTTCCAAGATCATGAAGACGATCTTTTACTTCTTCAAACAAACCCGCCTGTCTCAAACTCTTTTCAACCACATCATGCAATTCAGAACGCGTTTTCACCAAACCATGAATGCGCGGACCGTAGGCAACATTTTCAAATATAGATTTTGGAAAAGGACTAGGCTTTTGAAAAACCATTCCAACACGAGCCCGTAATTCTACAACATCAATTCTCTGGTCATAAATATTCTCCCCATCCAAAGTGATAAGACCCGTTATTTTTGCCCCTTCAATCGTGTCATTCATACGGTTGAAACAACGCAAAAAAGTCGATTTTCCACATCCTGATGGACCAATCAAAGCAGTGACTTGATGTTCAGGAATATCAAGGGTAATACCATGAAGTGCTTCCTTGTCTCCATAAGAAACCTTCACATCTTGACCACGCATTTTAATCTTCATGACAAAACTCACCTTACAAAAATCTCATCGAAGTTGTTATTTTATTTAAATTACTGGCGGCGTTCAAATCGTCGACGTAAAAAAAACGCAGAAATATTCATGATCGCAAGAAAAATCATTAAGACAATAATAGCTCCTGATGTCTTTTCAACAAAAGCGCGCTCTGCTTCACCCGCCCACATAAAAATTTGAACAGGCAAAGCTGTTGCTGGATCCATGGGAGTTGTAGGAGTATTAACAACAAAAGCAACCATTCCAATCAAAAGCAAGGGTGCTGTTTCACCTAAAGCCTGAGCGACTCCAATAATCGTACCAGTCAAAATACCAGGCGCCGCTAAAGGAACAACATGATGAAAAATCATTTGTGTTTTTGATGCCCCCAACCCTAAAGCTGCAGCACGAATAGAGAGAGGAACAGCACGCAAAGCAGAACGTGTTGCAATAATGATCGTGGGAAGAGTCATGAGCGCTAAAACAAGACCACCAACAAAAGAGGCTGAACGTGGTAATCCTAAAAAATTAACAAAAACTGCAAGTCCTAAAAGACCAAAGACAATCGAAGGAACAGCGGCAAGGTTATTGATATTTACTTCAATAAAATCTGTAAATTTATTTTTGCGTGCATATTCTTCTAAATAAAGAGCCGTTGCTATGCCTATCGGCAGCGAAACCAATAAAACGATGCCGATCATATAAAGAGAACCAATGATCGCAACAGCTAATCCCGCAGTCTCAGGGCGGCTTGAAGCACCAAATGTAAAAAAACCAATATTAAATGTTTTATAAAGCGTACCATCATGCGCTAAACGCTTTATCCATTCTACTTGTCGATTAGAAACTTTGCGATTTTTTTCTGCTACATGCAGATCAATCTGCCCCTTATAAGCAGAATCAATATCTGCGGCTGCCAAAACTCTGATTTTTTGCATTGTGCCAATCAGTTTTGGATTTTTTGTCACCATTTCACGCAGTTGAACACGCACACCACTTGAAAACATACGGTTAATGTCCCTCAGAGAGGTGTGATCATTTTGATTGACTTTAAGTTTTTTTGCTAAAGCATTGCGTACAAGAAGCGGATAATTCGCTGTTATGAGAACTTGTGGTTTTGTTTGACGTTGACCACTTGGATCAATAATCTTTTCATCCAAATAAATCAATAATGTCATTTCACTTTGAAAAAAAGCTGTATAGCCTTGACGCATGATCGACCATAAAAGCGCAAATAAAAAAAACAAACCAATAAAAATAGCAATCAAACCATAGGCACGAAAACGACGTTCAGCCCTATACCGACGCTTAAGGCTAATATTGCGACGAGGAAAAAAATCTTCTTTATTCATATTGTTCCCGATATTTACGCACAATATAAAGAGCTAGAATATTCATCAAGAGTGTCATCACAAAGAGTGTCATTCCCAAAGCAAAAGCCACCAAAGTTTGTGGAGAATTAAACTCAAAATCACCGGTCAATTGATTAACAATCTTAACCGTCATGGTGGTCATTGCTTCGAAAGGATTGAGTGTTAAGTTTGCTGCAACGCCTGCCGCCAAAACCACAATCATTGTTTCCCCAATTGCACGCGATGCCGTCAACAAAATAGCCCCCATAATCCCTGGAAGTGCTGCGGGTATAACGACTTTTTTAATTGTTTCAGATTGCGTTGCACCTAAACCATAAGAACCTTCACGTAAAATGCGTGGAACAGCCGTAATAATATCATCCGACAAAGAAGAAACAAAAGGAATCAACATAATTCCCATCACAATGCCAGCAGTCAAAACACTTTGTGCCATAATAAAACCACCCCCACCTGAGAGAGAAACAGACAGATCTCGTAAAAATGGTCCAACAACCTTTAAAGCAAAAAAACCATAAACAATGGTTGGAATGCCAGCAAGAACTTCTAATAATGGTTTTACAATTGCTCGCAATCGCGCAGAAGCATACTCGGCCATATAAAGAGCTGAAAATAGGCCTATAGGTACAGCAAAAAGCATGGCAACAAAGGCAATATAAAGTGTACCAGCAAGGAGCGGTATTAAACCAAATTGTCCAGCTTCATCGCCTGCACCACTCACGGAAAAACGCGGATCCCAAACCGTTCCTAAAAAGAAATTTGAAAAGGATACAGACTGAAAAAAGCTTACTGTCTGAAAGAACAGAGACAATGCAATGGCTATTGTCGTCAAGACTGCAACGATAGAAGCACAAGCCAAGCCAATGATAATTAAAGATTCAACCTTATTGCGCGCACGCTGATGAGGCGCAATTTGTATTATTCCACAGATAAAACCAAAGGAGGCAATAGCAAAAAGGAAACCACGACCAATAAATTGAAGCTTTTCAGAAGAAAGCATCCATGACCGCGCTATTTTGAACACATCATCCAATACTTCATGAGGCAACATCAATCCTGTTGCAAGTAATTGTGTCTGCACTTCCTTATAAGAAGCAGTGGATAGATCCCCTTCAAAGCGATGCATCATTTTGACGAGATTTCGAAGAATCTCCCAAAGTAGATCATGATTGACAGACTCTGTTATATGCGTACTATACGCCCCAAACTCTCGAGAGGCATTATATTCTAAATAAATTGTACTCCCAGCATCCCACAAAATTAAAAAAATAAAAGCTGGAATAACAGTGATCAAAAAAGTCCACCAGCCGTAATAATAGGCACGAGAATGCATTTTATGTTGTTTATATTCAAGAGTACGTGCTCGCATATAAGAAATACAAAAGCCACAAAATCCAAAAAGAAATAACAAAAAAACAATGAAGGAAATGCGCATTTTATCTTTCAGTTTTTATAAAAAATAGCACCGAAAACTCTTATCTCTGGAACGGCGATAAATTATTTCAACATCATGACTCGACCAGCAGAAAAAGTAGAACGCTGTGCTTGACGTTCCTGTTCAGGAGCAACAATCAAACCATATTCAGCCAAAGGGCTATCTGGACCAATCATTTGTTCAGAAAGGAAAAAATCAACATACTCTCGCAAACCTGGAACAATATCTAAATGTGCTTTCTTAATATAGAAAAAAAGTGGACGAGAAACTGGATATTGTCCACTAGAAATTGTCTCAACTGTTGGCGCAAAACCATTAATATCGGCAACCTTTAACCTATCAGCATTATTTTGATAAAAAGACAAACCAAAAATGCCAATCCCTGTTTTATTCGATGTTAGACGCGCAAATGTTTCAGAATAATCACCATCAATATCAACCGCTTTTCCATCCTTACGGACCGCAATACAAGCAGCGTGTATTTCCTTATCACCCATCCCCAACGCCTTCATCACCTCAACTGCACCACTCTCTTTACAGCCCACAGCAAGTAATTTTTCCTCAAAAACTTCGCGTGTTCCATGCTTCTCTCCAGGAATATAGGCTGCTATCGTCCAATCAGGAAGGGCGCTATTGACTGCACTCCATTTTAAAACATGATTGGGCCGCAACTTCCCGTCTATAATAACGCGAGCTGCAAGGGCTTTATAAACATCTATCGGTTGTAATTTCCAATCAGGACCTTTAATATCTGTTGCAAAAACAATGCCATCATACCCAATGCGTATTTGCTCAATATCTTTCACACCAGCCTCAAAACAAGACTGCAATTCACTCGATTTCATTGCCCGCGAAGCATTCACAATATCAACGGTGTTCTCCCCAATACCACGGCAAAATTCCTTAATTCCCGCTCCTGTTCCACCCGATTCGATAACAGGAACCTTAAAATGGGGATAAATTTCTCCAAAGGTCTCAGCAACAATCTTTTGATAAGGTAAAACTGTAGATGAACCAGTAATCTGTATTTGATCACGCGCATTGCCTATATTTGCTGACAGCAGTAACACAAAAACCAATCCCACTCCAATTGATAAGACTCTGCTCATCTATAAACTCCCTAAAAATCGAGGATAAAGCCTCTTAATTTATATCATACGCTCATTTTAGTTCACATTTGCAACATAACAAAATAAAAAACAACATGGATCATTTTTTTAACAAAAACTATGATTGAACCCCGTATAAATTAATTTGAACGTTTAAACTCAACAATATCCCAAAACAGATGTGCAATATCTGTACCGCAGAAGCGTTTAATTTCACGAATTCCCGTAGGAGACGTTACATTGATTTCTGTTATATAATCTCCAATCACATCAATCCCCACAAACAGAAGACCACGTTTCTTTAAGGCTGGACCAATGCGTTCACAAATTTCATAATCACGTTTTGTTAATTCAACATTTTCCGCACGACCTCCAACATGCATGTTAGAACGCACATCTGTTTTTGTCGGAATTCGATTAATGGCTCCAACAGGTGTGCCATCAAGCAAAATAATCCGTTTATCTCCTTTTCGTACTGCCTCTAAATAACTCTGAACAATAAAAGGTTCGCGATAAATGTCTGCAAACATTTCCAACAACGATGCTAAATTGCGATCATCTTGTTTTAAATAAAAAACACCAGCGCCCCCATTCCCATAAAGTGGTTTCACAATAATATCGCCAAATGTCTCTCTAAAAGCAGTTATTTCTTCAATATCTTTGGTAATTAACGTTTCAGGCATCAAATCAGAAAATTCTGTCACAAAAATTTTCTCTGGACTGTTGCGTACCCATGCCGGATCATTCACAACAAGTGTTTTTGGATGAATACGTTCTAATAAATGTGTCGTGGTGATATAATTGAGATCAAAAGGCGGATCTTGGCGCAAAAGAACCACATCCATATCTCTTAATTCCGCACGAACAGGCTTTCCTAATTGATAGTGCTTTCCCTCTTCCTCATAGAGAATCAATGACTCTAAGCGTGCAATCACACAACCATTGCACAGAGATAAACGATCTGGAGTATAATGGAAAAGAGAGTGTCCACGTTCTTGCGCTGCTAAAGCGAGAGCAAATGTCGTATCTCCTTGAATCCGAACGGTTGAAATATGATCCATCTGAATAGCAATTTTCATCAATAAATCCTCCCTATCCTAAAAGCAGACTGGTCTATGCACTATAAACTTAGTAAACAATAAAATAATGATGACAAGAGAAATTTCATGACACAAGAAACAGATACAAAATTCAATAACGAAGAAATCGAACGCTATGCACGTCACATCATTTTGCCTGAGATTGGTGGTGCGGGACAACAAAAGCTCAAACAAGCGCGTGTTCTTGTTGTGGGTGCTGGTGGTCTTGGAGCACCTGTCTTAACTTATTTGGCTGCCGCAGGTGTTGGAACCCTTGGAATTGTCGATGATGACACCGTTTCACTTTCCAATTTACAGCGCCAAATTATTCATAAGACAAAGGCAATCAACCAAAGCAAAACAGACAGTGCTGAAACCACTATAAAAGCCATAAATCCCCATGTTATGGTCGAAAAACACACCCTACGCTTAGATGAAAGGAATGTGGATAAACTGCTCAATGCCTACCACATCATTGTTGATGGAAGTGATAATTTTACCACACGCTATCTTCTTGCTGATCACACGGCTCAATGCAAAAAGCCTTTAATAAGTGGCGCTGTAGAACGTTTTAATGGCTCATTAACCGTCCTTATGCCGTATAAAGACAATAACCCTCACTATCGCGATTTATTCCCCACCCCTCCTGCTCCCGACACGATCCCAACATGTGCTGAAGCTGGAATCATCGGTGCTTTACCCGGCGTTATTGGAACCCTACAAGCAATGGAAGCCATTAAAATAATCACAAACATCGGAGACCCACTCGTAGGAAAAGTTCTCCTCTATAATGGCTTATTAGCGCAATTTCATGTTATTACCTATAAACGATCAAATTCCAGAGAAAATACCATTGCTCTTAAAAAGCCCAGAAAAACATGATGTTATCCCTACTCATTTTTAAGATTCTCGCGATATGCCTTGAACAAGCATTTGTCTCTGTCCATAAGAAAAACACAGGGGAATTGATGTGTATAAAAGGATTAAGGATAAACTTCATGGAGAGCTTTTATCACATAATAATTATTATTTGCATTTAAAAACAGAAAGCTGTCGCTCATAAATGGATAATCCTTCAGTGATAATTTCACAGACAAGTATATGTGGAAAAAGTGAAGCAAATCGATCTCGAAACCCAATCTGCAGATGACAGCGTAAAGAGTGCATTTTCTTAAAAGATCTCTTTAAAACAAGCGGGGAAATATGCAACGTGAAGTGTCTTCTGTTTTACGTGAGAGGCGTTTCCCCTATCAAAACACCAATAAGAGCTCTTGCAATAAAACCTTGAAACTAAAATCATAAACAAAAAAACTAATCATCCTTATTTCTAAAATGAGCCTCTATAGTATAAGTTAATTTGGCTCATTTGCTTTATCATTATCCATTGGTATGGTAACAGGATGATCGGATAAACTGCGTAAATAAAGCAAAAGATCAGCACGATCTTGGTCATCTTTAATTCCACGGAAAGACATAGTAGTCCCAGGGAATGCTTTACGTGGAGAATGCAGATAACGATCTAACGTTACGAAATCCCATTTTTGATCAGAATGTGCGCGCAACGCCCGTGAATAGGCAAAACCTGCTGCTGAGGCCAAAGGACGATTGACAATTTCCCAAAGAACTGGACCAACACGCCCTGCTTGGTTGCGTCCAGAAGTGTGGCATATGGCACATTGGCGAAAAATTTTACGCCCATTTTCAAAATTGCCTTGTTGAAGGCGGCTATTGAGTGATATGGTGACATGAGATTCTTTTTGTTTTTCTTTGAATGTATCATTCTTGGTAGCTGTGTGCTGATATTGGCCTGATGGAGAATGATCGTAAATGATATCGCTCAGTGTGGAAATCCCCACAACAATAACTAGCACACATAAACACGCACAAATAAAATAGATAACTTTCGAGCGATTCATAAAAACTCAAATGTTCATGGTTTCATTACCGTTTTTAGTATAAGCTTTTTCTTTGTAACACACAACATCATAAATGCATCACAGACGACATTTGGAACCTTGTAATGGCTCTTGAACCGATTATTCTTATTCCTGCCCGTATAGGCTCAACCCGCCTTCCCAAAAAAGCTCTCGCTGAAATCGGTGGAAAGCCGATGATTGTTCATGTCGCAGAACAAGCCAAAAAAGCAGCAATAGGGCGTATAATCGTTGCAACAGATCACAATGATATTGCCAAAGTCGTTGCAGAGTATGGACATGAATATCTCATAACACGAAGTGATCATAAATCTGGATCTGATCGTATTTATGAAGCTTTAATGCGTATTGATCCTGAGCAACGCTACAATGCTATTTTAAATATACAAGGTGACCTCCCAACGATCATGCCACATGAAATCATCAGTGCACTACACCCTTTAGAAAATAACTTTACTGATATCGCAACCTTGGGGGCTCCAATCATTGAGGAAGATGAAAAAAGAGATCCCAATGTTGTCAAAATCATTGGAACACCGCTTTCTCAAAATCGCCTTCGTGCTCTTTATTTCACTCGTGCTACAGCTCCTTATGGAGAGGGGCCTCTTTATCATCATATTGGAATATACGCTTATCGTCGTGAAGCACTTGAGAAATTTGTATCATTCAAACCCTCTACACTCGAGATGCGTGAAAAACTTGAACAATTACGGGCTTTAGAGCATAATATGCGTATCGATGTGGAAATAGTCGATACGATTCCTTTAGGTGTAGACACACAACGTGATCTCGATAGAGTACGTAAGATTTTAGCATGAAAACACTCAAAAAAACCAATAAAATCTCTTTCCAAGGGGAATATGGTGCTAATTCCCATATTGCTTGCTCCAATATGTTCCCCAATATGAATGCTGTGCCCTCTGCTACTTTTGAAGACGCTCTTAATTTGGTGGAGAACGGGAAAGCTGATCTTGCTATGATCCCTATTGAAAATACTCTTGCTGGACGTGTTGCAGATATTCATCATCTTTTACCACAATCATCACTTTATATTATTGATGAGTATTTTTTACCTATCCATTTTCAACTCATGGTTTTGCCCGGCGTTACCCATAACGAAATTAAAACCGTCCACAGTCATACACATGCCCTTGCACAATGTCGAAAAATCATACGAAACAACGGTTGGAAACCTGTTGTTTCTGCTGACACCGCTGGAGCTGCGAAATTTATTAAAAAAAGTGCTCAACGTTCACAAGCAGCCTTAGCCCCTCTGATCGCAGCAGAACTCTACGGGCTTGATATCCTTGAAAGAGATGTTGAAGATAACGCTCATAATATTACGCGTTTTGTTATCCTTTCACGATCCAAACGACATGTGCCCAAACCTACAAATGGCGAAAAAATTATCACCAGTCTTCTTTTTCGAGTGCGCAATGTCCCCGCTGCTCTCTATAAGGCTATGGGAGGATTTGCAACAAATGGTATCAATATGACAAAATTAGAAAGCTATCAAATTGGTGGAAACTTCAATGCAACACAATTCTTTGTTGACCTTGAAGGACATCCTGAAGATCCAATGATGAAACTTGCCTTAGAAGAGTTGTCTTTCTTTTCCGCCGAATTGCGTATTATCGGTACTTATCCAGCACAAAACGATCGAACATCGCATATATAAAAGCAACGAAACCATCGTCATTTTTCACTGATACCGAAGGACATCCTAAAAATCCTATAATGCAATGTGTTTTGGAAAAACTCGTTTTTTTATGCTAAACGCACTTCATTATAAAGCTAACACAGAAAAAGAGTAATAACATCCGATAACGGAATATATAAATTGCTTCGATAATGGTTTTGATAAATTACATTATAATAAACAGTAGTTCAACACGTACCAAAGACCTCTGTGAAAAAAAACAATCACCAAAAATGAAAGTACTTGTACCATCCATTTTTCTTCATATAAAAAAGATTTTGAAGAAAATATATTATTTCCTCTAGCCGTTTATCCCAATAAAGATAACGAACTTCTAAATTAGCTCATAAAAACAATTTAACTTATCATTAGAATATATTAAGATAACAGCTGTTTAAATCTCTTGAATTTAGATAATTTTCAACATGCTTTTTATAAAGCTAGGAAATGTTGTTTAACCCTATTTTTTTTGAATTACGTTTGAGTTTTCTCATTTATAAAAATTGATATATGATTCATTTTGTTAAAAAAGGAGAAGATAATGCAAAAAATCTTCACACAAGGATTATTAACTGCAAATATTCTCGCCTACTCTAGTGTTGCGTTTGCTGGATTTGGCGAAAGAGAATGGGATTTTGCGCCAAATGAAACTGTTACAATTGGTGCACCCGATAAAATACAGCAAGGTGCTGAATATGGGTGCGAAGCATTTAAACCCGAAAAAGTATCCTTTACTTTATCATACTCATCTCCTTCTGACGTCAACAAACTACACATTGCTGCAGATAATGAAAAGAAAATAACACATGATAAAGAACATAAGATCTTTACGATCAAAGATGTAAAATCCCTCGATATAGGTTTCCCTGGATCTGGATATTATACTTTTAAAAATATTACTAAAGAAAGGGTTATTGGTCTAGATTGTGATGCAGGGGATTTTTAATAATATTTTCAAAAATATCTTAGCGTTTCGTAGATGTATAAAAAGACTTAAAGTAAGCTTTTTTCGAAATCGGGCATTGTAAATCATTAACGCTCGGTTTTTGAGAAATTGAGCTTTGTGCTTATGGAATAAAAACTGTATCATAAAATTAAACCGTCAAGAAAAACAAATTTCAAAAAGACTGAAGATTGAATAACTTTTGTAAATTGTGAAATTGTTTATTATATTTTCATTATCAGAATAACTGGTTTATATGAGACTATTGTATCTGCCTACGCCATTGAAGCCTCTCAAAATTGCTACACGCTATATCGTATATAAACAGAAAAATAAAAAGGCTTTGTTTATGGCAAATCAGTGGAGGAGTTATTGCTGAAAATTTAAATCTCCATTACTTTTTGTTGCCTATAATATAAGAATGAAGCTCAAAGGAAAAATTCTTATGTTTGTGTTATATTTTTTGTTTCTGAGCTTGATTTTTCATTCCAAATGGACAATATGAACTTGGGAGGTTGGTGGTGGACGAACTACTCGCCAACTGGGTCAGGTCTGGAAAGAAGCAGCCCCAACGAGTTCTGGTACGGGTCATCGTGCCAGCCTCCTATTTTGCTGAAGGGATTATTTTTATGCTATATTTTAGCAAGGTATTTAATCTTCAGAGCAGCATTTGTATGCAGCATGTAAAGGGATTTGGTTATTTTTAAGAAAATGATCCCATAAAAAATACATTGATTGAGAAAAAATCCTTTTATATGAGAGTACAGTATTGACCTATGCTTTGTGTATGATCAAAATGTACGCATAAAGAACTTCAAAGTTGGAAACATTCATGGAAAATGTACCGGCAGAAACAGCCTATCGTGTTCTTGCTCGTAAATATCGACCTCAAAACTTTTCTGACCTCATTGGTCAAGAAGCTATGGTGCGTACTCTCACCAATGCCTTTGAAAAAGGTCGTATTGCGCAAGCGTGGATGTTAACAGGGATTCGTGGTGTAGGTAAAACTACAACAGCACGTATTTTGGCACGTGCACTCAATTATAAAACAAAAGATATTGATCAACCAACAACGGTCTTGGACTCTCTTGGTGAACATTGCACACAAATTATCGAAGGGCGCCATATTGACGTTATAGAAATGGATGCCGCTTCTCATACCGGCATTGACGATATTCGTGAAATTATTGAACAAATACGCTATCGTCCTGTTTCTGCGCGCTATAAGGTTTATATTATTGATGAAGTCCATATGCTCTCAACGCAAGCCTTTAATGGTTTGTTGAAAACGCTTGAAGAACCACCATCCCATGTAAAATTTATTTTTGCCACAACAGAAATTCGCAAAGTTCCCATTACAATTCTCTCACGTTGCCAACGTTTTGATTTGCGACGAATTGAATCAAAAGCTTTGAGTGTGCATTTGCGCAAAATTGCGAAATATGAAAAGGTCGAAGTAGAAGATCAAGCACTCTCTATGATTGTTCGTGCTGCAGAAGGCTCTGCACGTGATGCATTATCCATTTTTGATCAAGCGATTGCCCATAGCAATGGCAATGTTAATGCCGCTGCCGTGCGTACAATGTTAGGATTAGCGGATCAAGCACGTATTATTGATCTCTTTGAATTTATCATGAAGGGCGATGTTGTCCATGCTTTACATGAATTACGTAGTCAATATGATGCAGGTGCTGATCCTCTGACGATATTAACAGAATTAGCCGATTTTAATCATCTGGTCACACGTTTACGTTTCACACCAGAAATAATGGAAGATTTCTCACTAACTGAAGAACAACGTTTAAGAAGCTTAAACTTTTCAAAAAAACTTTCCGTTCCTGTTCTATCCCGAAACTGGCAAATGTTACTCAAAGGCTTACAAGAAGTTAATCAAACTGCACGCCCACTGCAAGCAACAGAAATGCTTTTAATTCGTCTTGCACACACAGCTGATCTCCCCACTCTTGATGAAGCCTTAAAAAAACTTACGCAGGAAAAAACACCTCTCACGTTTGTTTCGAACTCTTCTCATCAAGAATCGATAAATGCAAATAATACAACAAAAGAAACAACAGCTGATGTCCATGCTTCCTCAAGCGTTTCACATACATTACCAAATCAGACAGATTTTAAAACATCCTTGCAAGACCAATTAGACCACTCCTTAAAACTAGAAAATTTCGTTAAAAATCAAATACCGGACAACGCCAACGCCCAAGAAGTAACAGAAACTCTTGAAACTTCTCAATCGACTAAACTTTCTGAAAAGAGTGCAAATGTATCGCAGTCTGTCACGCAACCAACAGAAGAGATTACTGAACCTAAAACTCTCGTGATTAATTCTTTACACGATATTGTTAAATTAGCCGAACAGCATAATGATGTACCTTTCAAACTCCTTATTAAAGAATTTGTTCATCCTGTTTCTTTTGAAACTGGGCATATTACTTTAAGACTTTCTGAAAATACCCCACAATTTCTTGCTCATGATATCGAAAAAAAAATCTCTCAATGGGCCAAAAAACGCTATGTAATAACTTTTGTTAATAAAGGAGGCGGTCCAACCTTACAGGAAGAAAGTGTTGCGATTCAAAAGACTCTTTTTTCCAATGCAGAGACAGATCCGGATATCGCAAAAATCCTCAACCATTTTCCAGAAGCAAAAATTGTCGATATACGACTTAATCGAGAAGAAAATGATCTTGATTTACCCCCCGATACCTTTAAAAATACTGATCTCTTTGAAAATGAAAACGATAGCAATGATGAATAAGGATACCTATTCCTATGCGTGAAATGATGAGCATGATGAAAAAAGCCAAAGAAATGCAAGAGAAAATGCAAAAAATTCAGGAGGAAATAGCTAATCTGCAAGCTACCGGGACAGCAGGAGGTGATCTCGTCAGGATCACTTTAAATGGCAAAAATATTATAACAGCCATTCAAATTGATCCTTCATTACTCAAACCTGAGGAAACTGAGATTCTTGAAGATCTCATTATGGCGGCTTATAATGAAGCAAGAACAAAAATTGACAACGCACTAGAAGAAAAAACCAAAAGTATGACAGCAGGGCTACCGCTCCCGTCAGGCTTCAAACTTCCATTTTAATAAAACGGTTTTTTCCCCACGGGACAAAATATATGTCTAAATACATTGCAGGCCCGGAGATTGAGCGTCTCATTCAGATTTTAGCACGGTTGCCAGGTCTTGGACCACGCTCAGCGCGTCGTGCTGCGCTTCATCTTATTAAAAAAAAGGAAACTTTGCTGGAGCCTTTAGGGGCAGCAATACAAACAGCGATAGAAAAAGTCGGCATTTGTTCTGTTTGTGGCAATGTCGATACTATTGATCCTTGTTCAATTTGTACAGATCCGCGACGTGATGATACAACGATCATTGTTGTTGAGGATATTGCTGATCTGTGGGCTCTTGAACGTGCAAAAACTCTCGCCGCACGTTATCATGTATTGGGTGGACGCCTCTCCCCTTTAGATGGAATAGGTCCTGACGAACTCAACATTGCTACCTTAATACAACGTGTTGTACAAAACCCAATCACAGAGATTATTCTTGCTGTTAATGCGACTGTCGAAGGACAAACAACCGCTCACTACATCACCGATCAACTTTCCAATTTTTCAGTTAAAATTACGCGACTTGCTCATGGTGTTCCTGTAGGAGGCGAGCTTGATTATCTTGATGATGGAACTTTAGCAGCGGCTGTACAAGCAAGAACAAATCTTTAAAACTTTTTACTTTGAACCTTTAGCTCTTTAATGATGGGGGAATATTCAAATGCTAAAGAAGAATCTCTCACTTTTAAACAACTTTGGTCCTGGTATTTTAGTATGTTTACTCATATCAGCTTTGGCGTATGGTTTAGAAGTCGTAGAAAAACAGCTTTTTGGGCAAGCATGGCTTGAAAGTCTTGTTTTAGCAATTCTCTTAGGGTCTGTTACCCGTAGTTGTTTTACGATACCAACCTATTTTCAAAAAGGTATTAATTTTTGTGCCAAAACACTTCTTGAAGTTGCTATTGTCCTTCTAGGAGCAAGCATTCGTATTCATGCCGTTCTTTCCACTGGTTGGAATTTACTTGCAAGCATTGTATTCTTTATATTTGTAACCATTCTTTTCAGCTTTATCATCGGGCGAATTTTCGGACTTTCTAAACATTTGGCAATGCTCGTTGCGTGCGGAAATGCTATTTGTGGAAACTCAGCCATTGTTGCCGTTGCCCCTATCATTAAAGCAAAACATGAAGAAATTGCTGCATCAATCGCTTTTACAGCTCTTTTGGGGATCCTTATTATTTTATGTCTCCCTTTTGCACATCCACTTCTGAATTTATCCTTTAACCAATATGGTGTGCTTGCCGGGATGGTTGTTTATGCTGTACCACAAGTTTTGGCAACTACCGCATCTGTCTCTTTTGCCAGTGTTCAAATTGCAACCGTTGTTAAATTGGTACGCGTTCTCATGTTAGGCCCTCTTATTTTTGCCCTGTCACTCATCTATCGTCGATCAGAACAAATACACTTTCGTTGGCATACTCTTGTTCCATGGTTTATTATTGGGTTTATGATGATGTTGTTGGTCCGTTCGAGTAATCTTATCCCCGAAACAGCTCTTAATCCGATCAAATTTATTGCTCAATTGTTCACGATTATTTCAATGGTCGCATTAGGATTAGGTGTTGATATTCGCTCATTAAAAAAAGCAGGATGGCGCATTATTTTAGCTTCGACTTGCTCTATAATTATTCTCGGTATTTGTAGCCTTATCATGATACAATTGAATGATTTAAATCATATAACATTCTAAAATATTCTTATTTTTTTTCAACAGAACATGTGATAAACTCAGACAATTGCCAACATTATTAAAACAGCTCTTTCATTTAAATAATCCTTTCTTAAATGATTTTATCTATACACTAACTCTGCTTATGATATGTAAGAGAATGATTTTGATTTATGGGTTTAAATTGAACATAGAAAAAATAATTTATCATTGTAAATCAATTTATTAACAATCAAAACAAATAAGGATCAAATCAATATTTCGTCTTATTACATAAAAAGATATTGTTGCTTATTGGCACTAGCAACTTTCATACAAATGAACTATACAACGATAAGAAAGATTAAAAATACCGTAGATTTTTTTGTCTATCGTTTTATTCAATTAAAATATTTTTTATGCTTATTCTTGCTATCGATACTGCTTCAATTTATTGTGCTGTTGCACTCATTCATCATAAGTCTGTTATTGCGCGTATCGATGAGCGCATGAATAAAGGACATGCTGAAAGACTTATCGGGCAGATTACACAAATAATAACACAAGCCAATATAACGCTTGATCAAGTTGAGCGTATTGCTGTCAACGTTGGACCTGGATCGTTTACTGGTGTGCGTGTTGGTGTTGCCACGGCACGCGCTTTGGCATTAGCACTTGAGATACCAGCTGTGGGAGTGAGTGCACTTGAAGCGTTAGCAGCACAAATTACACTCCGTAAAAATACTGCATCAGCAATTACTGTTGTCATTGAAGCAGGGAGAGAGATGTTCTACCGTCAAGATTTCCATAATGATCTCACTCCTTTGGGAAAACCAAAATTACAAAAAATTGAACATATCCTCGACGATTTGCCCAAAAAAACCCAACTGACTGGCCCAGCGGCTGATATCATTGAGAAACATATTAAAAACCATAAAATAAACGAAAAAATTGTCTTGGAAAAAATCCCTTGCGAAGCAGCAGATATTGTAAACTATGCTTACCTTGCTGCAAACAAACAACCACAAAATTCGCCTCGCCCCCTCTATCTACGCAGCGCTGATGCAAAACAACAAATCAATTTTGCTTTACCACGAAAAAAATAATGTTGAAATTTTCATTGACAAAAAAGCGTTTTGGAATTGCTCCACTACACGTTAAGGATAGTGCTACTCTTCACCAAATTCATCAACATTGTTTTACCCCAGCTTGGGGGGAAAAAACTTTTGATACCTTTTTAACAGATCACTCTATTTTCGGATACAAAGTCTTTCTTATTAATCAATCTGATCAAATTTTAGGCTTTTGCCTATGCCGTCTCATTCTTGATGAAGCAGAAATCATCACAATTGCTGTCCATCCTCATTATCGTCAACAAGGAATTGCTACCCTACTTATTGATCATACAATTCGCCATCTTCACGATAAGTGCGTTATAAAATTATTTTTGGAAGTAGAATCCACAAATCTTTCTGCTTTAACCCTTTATCAACGCTTTGAATTTCAAAAAATTTCTGAACGTCTGGCCTACTACCCGTCAAAAAATGGTCGTGGTGATGCAATTATCATGCAAAAAACTTTTAAGCAAAGAGATTGAGATTTGTGTAAAAAACATTTAGAAAAGCACTATGAATGAAGTAAATCCTAAAAATACATCTCCTGCTGCTCCTAAAAAGGTTTTTATCAAAACCTATGGGTGTCAAATGAATGTTTATGATAGCCAGCGGATGACTGATAGTCTCAGTGCGCAAGGCTATGTGACAACACAAACGCCTGATGATGCCGATCTTATTCTTGTCAATACCTGTCATATTCGTGAAAAAGCAGCAGAAAAACTCTATTCTGATCTTGGTCGTTTACGTGTTATGCGTCAAGAGCGAACGCCTGATAAACCCTTGACAGTTGGTGTAACTGGTTGTGTTGCACAAGCTGAGGGAAGTGAAATCTTGCGTCGTGCTCCAACAGTGGATCTCGTTATTGGTCCGCAAATGTATCATCGCTTGCCAGAATTTTTAGAAAAAGCTAAACAAGGTAAAAAAATTATTGAAACAGATTATGCTGTTGAAGATAAATTTGCTCATTTGCCGCCTCATAATAAACGTGCAGTAAGAAAACGGGGGGTTAGCGCATTTTTAACAGTACAGGAAGGGTGCGATAAATTTTGCACTTTTTGTGTTGTTCCTTACACACGCGGTGCTGAAATATCGCGTTCTGTCGAGCAAATTACCGAAGAAGCCCGTCAACTCATTGAAGCGGGTGTTAAAGAAATTACACTGCTTGGACAAAATGTTAATGGTTGGCATGGACAAAGTGCAGATGGCAAAACCTGGCGTCTTGGTGATCTTCTTTATCATCTTGCAAAACTCGATGGTTTAAAGCGTTTGCGTTACACAACCAGCCACCCCCGTGATATGGATGATAGCCTTATTGCCGCGCATCGAGATCTTGATATGTTAATGCCTTACTTGCATCTTCCCGTTCAATCAGGCTCAGATCGCATCTTAAAAGCAATGAACCGCCAACATAAAAGCTCTTATTATCTTCATATTATCGAAAAAATTCGGGCTGCACGGCCAGATATTGCCTTTTCAGGTGATTTTATTGTAGGGTTTCCAGGGGAAACAGATGAAGACTTTGAAGAAACCATTAAGCTCATTCAACAAGTGCAATACAGTTCAGCTTATTCTTTTAAATATTCCCCCCGTCCTGGAACAGTAGGGGCCACAATGAAAAATCATGTTGATGAAGCTGTCAAAGATGCCCGACTTCAACATTTACAAGTTCTCCTCCTTGAACAGCAAAATACATTTTTGCGTTCTAAAATTGGTCAAAAAGCGGATGTTCTTATCGAAAAAACTGGACGTCACTCAGGACAAATGGTGGGACGTTCTCCTTGGCTTTTACCTGTTGTTGTGGATACAGATGCTTCTACAGGCTGTGTGGTAACAACACATATCAAAAATGTAAGCTCAAATAGTTTTGTTGGTGAAGTGACAAATAGATAAATAGGCTTCTACCATCTTGTTAACAATAAAGATTTTGGAAAACTCTTTTATTTTCAAAGAAAATAATTACATCTAAAGCATAAATTTTTATGAAAGAAAATTTGCCTTTTATAAAGTTCACTCAAAAAAATGTGTAATATTGATGTCGATATGGAGAATAAGCTGAAAGCTTCAACTGAAAAAATAAATGCTGACATTGAAAAAATTGATCCCTTGGAACGAAAAAGCGCTTCAGACATAAGTAAAGTTGTTTTGATTTTCGAAAACAATAAATATGCAAAAGCGGTTTTTGGTAAATTTGACGAAAATCTTGCTTATATTGAAAAAAAACTTAAACTTAGTATTCATCCGCGTGGTAATGAAATTTTAATCCATGGAAATATTTCTGTTATAAAACGTGCGCAATATGTATTGCAGCAGCTTTATGAGCGTGCCAAAACAGATCAAGAGCTCACTTTATCAGATATAAAAGGAGTGATTGCTATGGCGAATCTACCACAGAAGCAGAAAGAAGACACAATAACACA
This sequence comes from Bartonella sp. B1098, assembly GCF_944896145.1. Classification (NCBI taxonomy): domain Bacteria; kingdom Pseudomonadati; phylum Pseudomonadota; class Alphaproteobacteria; order Hyphomicrobiales; family Bartonellaceae; genus Bartonella; species Bartonella sp. B1098. The sequence continues at coordinate 645,089 of NZ_CALYLP010000002.1, forward strand.
CAAATCTGCAACGAAACGTATACCAGCACGGTTGAGTACCCATAAAAAAATAATTCATGCAAGGACTCCAATACAAGATGCTTACATACGCGCGATGGAGCATGCTGAACTTGTATTTGGTGTAGGACCAGCGGGAACAGGAAAAACGTATCTTGCTGTTGCTCATGCTGCAATGCTTCTAGAACGTGGTATCATTGAGCGAATTATTCTCTCACGTCCTGCTGTTGAAGCTGGAGAACATCTGGGGTTTCTTCCCGGTGATCTTAAAGAAAAAGTCGACCCCTATTTACGACCACTTTATGATGCTCTTTATGATATGATACCTGCAGAAAAAATAGAACGCATTTTAGCTTCTGGTGTCATAGAAATCGCTCCTCTTGCCTTTATGCGCGGGCGAACACTTGCCCATGCCGCTGTTATTCTTGATGAGGCACAAAATACCACGCCTATGCAAATGAAGATGTTCCTCACGCGTCTTGGAGAAGGAACACGTATGATTGTTACCGGGGATGTAAGCCAAATTGATTTGCCTATAGGGCAAAAATCAGGTCTTATTGAAGCAATCCGCATTCTTTCAAATGTAGAAAATATTGCCATTGTGCACTTTGATGAAAAAGATGTTGTACGCCACCCGCTTGTTGCAGCTATCGTTCATGCCTATGATCGTGATTCTGGAATACAAAATAAAAAAAAATCACGCGCATGCAATACATTAAAAAATGAATTTGATTCATCATGATTATTATTGATATAATGACTAAAAGCGCAGGGTGGAATGATGAGAAAATGCTTTATAATATCACCGAAAAAGCATTAATGGCGGTGATGCATCATGTTTCATTGGAAAATGTTGTAAGCGAGATTAGCCTGCTTTTTACGGATGATGAACATATGGCACAAATCAATGCACAATGGCGAGGTAAAAACAAATCTACCAATGTATTATCCTTTCCGGCGTTCCCAATTAAAGCTGGAAGTTCTCCTGGCCCCATGCTGGGTGATATTATTATTGCGCGAGAAACTGTTGTGCTCGAAGCAGAAAAACAAGGAAAAACATTTCAAGACCATTTAACGCATATGATTGTTCATGGTATCTTGCATCTTCTTGGCTATGACCATAAAACCGATGATGAAGCACATCAAATGGAAAAGCTCGAAAAAGAAATTCTTCAAAAGCTCTCCATCAAAGATCCTTACGCTGAGTTATCTATAAATGATAAAATTTAACTTTTAAAATCAATATGACGAGCATACCATTTAAAGCCTTTCATTTACCTATCATAAAAAGAAAGTTTAGAAGATTTTAAAACCATGGCAAACAAAATAAATGAACAAAATAATAGTCAAACATCTTCTAACAATGAAAAAGATCCCTCTCAACAGACGAATCATACAGAAAAATATTCTCTGATGAATCATTTTTTTTCATTCTTACGCGGCCGTAATTGTGCATCTACGTCACTGCGCGATGATCTTACCGTTGCACTTGCGACTAACAATGAAAAAGACACCGCCCTCTTCTCACCTGAAGAACGTACGATGCTGCATAATATTTTACGCTTGCGTGAAGCACGCGTGGATGATGTTATGATACCGCGTTCTGAAATTGAAGCATTGGAAATAAATACCTCGCTTGGAGAAGCCCTTAAATGTTTCGCAAAAATTGGTCATTCTCGCATCCCTGTTTATGCTGAAACTTTAGATGACCCGCGCGGCATGATCCATATCCGCGATATTCTTAACTATATGACTCGCTTTATTATCAACCCTACAAAAACCGAACAGAAATCCGATTTGCTTCCGTTAAACCATACAGATTTACATACCCCCATCGGTGAATTAGATTTGATCCGAACCGTTCTCTTTGTTCCAAGTTCTATGCTTGCAAGCAAATTATTAACACGAATGCAAACCACACGAACACAAATGGCTTTAGTTATTGATGAACATGGAGGAACAGATGGTCTCGTTTCAATGGAAGATATTGTTGAATTGGTCGTGGGTGATATCGAAGATGAACATGATCATGTCGACAACGCGATCGTACGCGAACACAACAATAAGTGGCTCGTTGATGCAAGAACCGAATTAGAAGATGTGGAGAAAGCTCTTGGACCTGATTTCATCGTTGGAGAATATGGTGATGAGGTTGATACTATTGGTGGTTTAATTGTCTCCATTCTTGATCGTATTCCTGCAAAAGGTGAAGTTGTCGAAGCTGTTCCTGGCTATAAATTCCGTATTTTAGAAGCTGATAAACGCCGAATTAAGCGATTGCGCATTTTTCGCATTCCAAAAAATGAAAATTTTGAAAACAATGCCATCTCTAAAGAATAGTCGAGCGTTTTTAAACAATTTTATCGTTTTTTTGTTCTCTATTACCAGCTGGAAGCGACAAGCATGGATATTTCTATGTGGTGCTCTTACTTCCCTTGCACTGCCACCCTTTTATTTAACACCTCTTTGCTTTCTCACTTTTCCCATTTTTATCGTTTTACTTGACTCAATACAATCCTCTCCAAACAATAAAAAATATTTTTTTACCTACGCTTTAAGCTGTGGAACCTTTGGTTTTAGTTATTTTATTTGCGGACTTTGGTGGCTCTGCAATGCTTTGTTGACAGATCCAGATTCTTTTGGTTGGGCGGTCCCATTAGCTATTTTATTTCCTCCTCTCTACCTTTCTCTTTATTGGTTTTTTTCTGGTTTCATTGTCGGTTTATTATGGACAAAAGGAATAGCACGCTTTTTCGTTTTAGCCTTTGCCTTAGGATTGGCCGAGTGGTTGCGTGCGTTCTTATTCACAGGATTTCCGTGGAATGCTCTTGGCTATACAGCCATGCCAACCCCGATGTTCATGCAATCTGATGCAATCGTAGGACTTTACGGAATGAATATTCTTGCTGTCTTAACCTACAGTTTGCCAACAGTTTTATTAACAAATGAAAAAAAGAAAGCAGCACTTTCTCTTTGCTTATCACTTATATTCATTCACAGTAGTTTTGGATTTTATCGTCTCCATACGATAGAGAATACAACTGAAGATCAAAAGAGCAATTATTGGGTGCGCATTATTCAACCTTCTATCCAACAAAATATAAAATTGCGTGATAATACACGAGAAGCTATATTGGAAGCGCATATGAATCTGAGTGCAACACCAATAACTGATAAAAATCCAGAACCCGATTTTATTGTATGGCCCGAAGCATCCGTTCCTTACCTTCTCTATGATAATTCATCTATCACAATGCGCATTGCCTCTCTTTTAAAACCTAAACAATGGGCTATTATCGGAGCGATACGCGCCAGTGATGATCTCCCTTATTCCCAAACACAATATTTTAATACAATTGCAGTCATTAATGCTCAAGGTAATATTTTACACACTTCCGATAAACTTCATTTGGTCCCTTTTGGTGAGTATCTTCCCTATCAGAATTTATTGGAAAAAATTGGATTGCGTATTCTCACTGATAATATTGGTGGATATAGTGCTGCACATGTACGCAAAACTGTCACAATGCTAAACGGATTTTCTTATCTACCGTTGATTTGTTATGAAGCAATATTTCCTCATGAAATGACTTTTAAAGGTTCTCCGCCTCAAGCAATCATTAATGTTACAAATGATGCATGGTTTGGTGTAACACCAGGCCCCTATCAACATCTTCAACAAGCACAGCTTCGTGCCATTGAACTGGGAATTCCCCTCATACGAGCAGCCAATAATGGAATATCAGCTGTTATTGATTCTTATGGACGAATCGTTGTAGCTCTTCAACAAAATGCTGTGGGCATTATTGATTCAAAAATTCCATTAGCCATTACCCCTATAGGAAGCAATGAATACAGAACTTTCGCTACTTTTATCTTATTCATCCTTATGCTATTGTGTCGTATTGGTTTTGGTTTTACAAAACAGCCTAAGTGATTCAAGTGCTCATTGTACGGTATTATGTTGCGTTTACCAGTAATATTGGGAAAAAATATTACATATTATTTTAATTGTATGATAAACCAACTTCGCATAAATCTGATGTTGGTTTAAAAGAAAAGTGCTGGAAATTAAAGAGTTGCATTATGACCGAAACTAGAAAAAAACCTGACCCTATCGATATCTATGTTGGAACTCGTATCCGTTTACGTCGTAATATTTTAGGACTTACTCAAGAAAAACTAGGTGAAAAATTAGGAATTACTTTTCAGCAAATTCAAAAATATGAAAAAGGAACAAACCGTATTGGTGCCAGTCGTCTTCAAGCGATAGCAGAAATTATGGATGTTCCTGTTTCTTACTTTTTTGATAAAGGTCTTACCTCTCAGCAAGTAGAGGGTTTTGCTGAAAGTGATCACAATTTTATGGACTTTTGTTCTAGCAGCGAAGGTATCCAGCTGATGCGGGCTTTTACGAATATATCTGATGCTAAAGTACGTCGAAAAATCATTGACTTGGCAAAGGCACTGTCTGAGGAAGATTTGACAGATAAGCTATAAAATAAAATTAAACTTATATTTTTTCTCTCTTGTTCATATAGATTTGCATTGACGATTTGCTGTGGAATTGGCAAACCGGATAAACTTTAGTAGGCAATTAATTGAATGATTGATTTTCTTTTTTGAAGGAGTTCCTATGCCGCATCAAGATTATCTTTTTACGAGCGAATCGGTATCGGAAGGACATCCTGATAAAATTTGTGATCGTATTTCCGATGAAATTGTTGATATGGTCTATAAAGAAGCACAAAAAACTGGTACTGATCCTTGGTTAGTGCGCGTTGCTTGTGAAACTCTCGTCAGTGTAAACCGTGTTGTTATCGCTGGTGAAGTCCGTGTTCCTGATACGCTCTTAAAAAAAGATAAAAATAAAGAATTTATCTACGATGAAACTGGCTTTCCACTTATTAATCCTACGCGTTTTCGTACGGCAGCGCGCCGTGCTATTCGTGCCATTGGCTATGAACAAGCAGGTTTCCATTGGAAAACTGTTAAAATTGATGTTCTTTTGCGCCCTCAATCCACTGACATTGCAAGAGGCGTTGATAATGCGACGGATCGGCATGGTGAAGAAGGAGCAGGTGATCAAGGCATCATGTTTGGATATGCTTGCCGTGAGACACCTGACCTTATGCCTGCGCCAATTTATTATGCGCATAAAATTCTCAAACTTCTTGCCGCAGCCCGCCATAAAGGAGAAGGAGAAACTGAGAAATTAGGACCAGATGCTAAAAGCCAAATCACCATACGCTATAAAGATGGAAAACCTATAGAGGTAACATCCATCGTTCTTTCAACGCAGCATCTTGACGAAAGTTGGGATTCCAATAAAGTCCGCACAGTCGTTGAGCCTTATATTCGTCAAGCTTTACATGATATTCCCATTGCAGCTCAATGCAGTTGGTATATTAACCCAACAGGAAAATTTGTCATTGGTGGCCCTCAAAGCGATGCTGGACTGACGGGACGCAAAATTATCGTGGATACTTACGGAGGAGCAGCCCCCCATGGAGGCGGTGCTTTTTCAGGAAAAGATACAACAAAAGTTGATCGTTCTGCAGCGTATGCAGCGCGCTATCTGGCGAAGAATATTGTTGCTGCTCATTTAGCAGAGCGGTGCACCATTCAGCTCTCCTATGCAATTGGTATCGCACAACCTTTATCGATTTATCTTAATCTTCATGGAACAGGAAAAGTCGATGAAAAAGTTATTGAAGCAGCCATTCGAAAAATAATGGACCTTTCTCCCACTGGAATTCGCAAACATCTTGATCTTAATAGACCGATCTACACAAAAACAGCGGCTTATGGTCATTTTGGGAGAAAACCAAAGCATGATGGTTCGTTTTCATGGGAAAAAATGGATCTCGTGAAAACGCTTCAAACAATGATCAAAATCCCATGATTAAACATAATACACGCAAGAGTGAAGCCTTTTTTGGACGTCGACAAGGAAAGCCACTACGAAACAGTCAACTTAAACGTATAAAAATGCTTCTCCCCAATTTTAATATTGATTTAAATGTCCCTCCTCCCTCAAATCTTACATCCTTATTTTCGAGAAAAATAAAAGAAATTCGACTTGAAATCGGCTTTGGTGGCGGTGAACATTTACTTCATGAAATGGAACATTTTCCGCAAACCGGTTTTATCGGCATCGAGCCTTTTATCAATGGCATGGCAAAAATATTGTTTTCCCTTGAACAACAGACACACTATCAAAATCATCTTCGCCTCTATAATGATGATGCTACACGCCTGCTTGATTGGCTCCCTGATAACTCACTTGATGGAATAGATCTTTTCTATCCTGATCCTTGGCCTAAAAAGAAACACTGGAAACGACGTTTCATCAACGTAAAAAATCTTAACCGTTTTGCTCGCGTTCTTAAAACGGGGAAATTTTTTCGCTTTGCGAGCGATATAGACAGTTATGTAAACTGGACCCTCTATCATTGTGCACACCATGATCACTTTGAGTGGAAAGCAGAAAGCCCCCAAGATTGGAAAACCCCTTATCCACTATGGAGAGGAACCCGCTATGAAGCAAAAGCTTTACGCGAAGGACGAACACCTACCTATCTTACCTTTATCAAGAAATAAAAGACCAAGCGCTTTTCTCATAAAGATCTTGAAAAATTTTGAATTTAAGAGTATCAATAACTAAATTCTTGGTCTTATGATGAAGAGTGGGTCGTTGGACCTGCTCTTTTTTAATATCGTAAAACTGACGAAAATAACTTGGATAAAATGTATGAACGAAGCTGAAAAAATAAGCAATCTTGATGAGCCACGTCTTTTTGAAGAAGATGGTATCGAGGCAAGGGTTGCTGCTCTTGTCATACCACTGCTTAAACCTTTAGGTTTTCGTTTGGTTCGTGTGAAGCTTCTTGGACAAAATGGTTTAACACTTCAAATTATGGTTGAACGGGCTGATGGTTCTCTAACGGTGGAAGATTGTGAAACTGTTAGTCGGACCGTTTCCCCTCTTCTTGATGTGGAAAATGTTATCGAACGCAAATATCATTTAGAAATCTCATCCCCTGGAATTGACCGCCCATTAGTAAGAAAATCCGATTTTTTTCATTGGCAAGGACATCTTGCAAAAATTGAAACCAAAATAGCCATTGATGGACGCCGAAAATTTCGCGGAAAACTCACCAATATCACGCAAGACGGATTTATTTTAAACACTGATAAAGCTGCTTACGGAGAAACCATGTATACCTCTATTTCCTTTTGTGATATCATAAGCGCTCATTTAGTGCTTACCGATCAGCTTATTCGCGATGCGTTGAAAAAGAATAAAGATTTAAGTCAACAATTCATTCCCGAAGATAATCCTACCGACTCAATACAGACGCTCAATTTAAAAAAATAATATCACTGGGAAATACCCATCGTGTGGCATAAAGAAGGAGAAAATTGATGGCTACAAGCGCTAACAGGCTTGAAATTCTGCAAATTGCAGATGCTGTTGCACGTGAAAAGTCAATCGATCGTGAAATTGTCATTTCTGCGATGGCTGACGCTATTCAGAAAGCAGCACGTTCTCGTTATGGTCAAGAAACCAATATCCGTGCTGAAATCAATTCCAAAACAGGTGAAATTAAATTACAACGTCTGCTTAAAATCGTTAATGTTGTTGAAGACTATACAACAGAAATTACTTTGTCCGATGCACTCAAACGTCAAGAAGAAGCAAAAATCGGTGATTTTTTTGCTGATCCTTTACCTCCTATGGATTTTGGACGTATCGCAGCACAATCGGCTAAACAGGTTATTGTACAAAAAGTACGCGATGCAGAGCGTGATCAGCAATATGAAGAATTCAAAAATAAAGTTGGTGAAATTATTTCTGGTACAGTCAAGCGTGTAGAATATGGCAATGTTATCGTTGATCTAGGGCGCGGTGAAGCTATTGTGCGTCGCGATGAATTAATTCCTCGTGAATCCTTCCGCTATGGAGACCGTATCCGAGCTTTTGTTAATGATGTACACCGTGAAACACGTGGACCACAAGTTTTCCTTTCACGCACACATCCTCAATTTATGGTCAAACTTTTTACGATGGAAGTTCCAGAAATTTATGATGGTATTATAGAAATCAAATCGGTTGCCCGCGATCCAGGTTCACGGGCCAAAATTGCCGTTGTTTCACGCGATGGTTCCATTGATCCTGTTGGCGCATGTGTGGGAATGCGAGGAAGCCGTGTACAGGCTGTTGTTGCAGAGTTACAAGGCGAAAAAATTGATATTATTCCTTGGTCGCCTGATGCTGCAACATTTGTCGTTAATGCACTGCAACCTGCTGAAGTTTCTAAAATCATTCTTGATGAAGATGCTGAACGCATTGAAGTCATTGTGCCGGATGACCAACTCAGCCTTGCTATTGGACGACGTGGACAAAACGTTCGCTTAGCTTCACAACTAACAGGATGGAACATTGATATTTTAACGGAAAAGGAAGAATCTGAAAATCGTCAAAAAGAATTTACTGAACGCAGTAAATTGTTTATGGAAGCCTTAGAGGTTGACGAGATGATCGGACAGGTTATGGCATCAGAGGGTTTTTCTTCTATTGAAGAAATCGCTTACATTGATCTTGAAGAAATCGCTTCTATTGATGGTTTTGACCATGATACCGCTGCGGAAATCCAAAGTCGGGCTCGCGAATATCTCGAACATCAGGAAAAAGAACTTGATGAAAAACGCAAAAAGCTTGGGGTTTCTGACGAATTGCGAACACTTCCTGGAATGACAAGTGCTATGCTGGTTGCTGTGGGTGAGGATGGTGTAAAAACAATAGAAGACTTTGCTGGCTATGCCGTTGATGATTTAGCTGGTTGGAGAGAACGTAAAGAAGGACAAACAAAGAATTTTTCTGGTATTTTAACCCCTTTTGACATTACACGCGCGGATGCAGAAGCTATGGTTTTAGCCGCACGTGTAAAAGCAGGCTGGATAGACCAAGCTGATCTTATTACAGGAAATCCTGTAGAAGATGAAAAAACAGATGATTTGGATGTGGATACACTTTAAATGAATGAACGGACTTGCATTGTGACCCGACAAAATGCTTCAGCACAAACGCTGATCCGTTTTGTTATTGGTCCCAATAACCAAATTGTTCCTGATCTTAAAGCGAATTTACCAGGGCGTGGCGTTTGGATTTCTGCCCATCACACTGTTATTGATAAAGCAATAAAACAGAAAGCTTTTCATAAAAATTTTAAAACAGAGGTTGAGGTTGCACCAAATCTTGTGCATATTGTTGATACGCTTTTACTCAAAGCTGCTCTGTCAAGCCTTTCTATGGCAAGAAAAGCAGGCGCTGTCGTGATGGGAGCAATCAAGGTTGATGCTGCTATCCGCTCTGGTCAAGTGACTCTTGTACTTCATGCTAAAGAATCAACAGAAGATGGAAAACGAAAAATTGCACAGGCCATCCATACAATACAACAACAAACAAATCGGACGATAAAAACCATATCTTTATTTACAAGTGATGAAATGCGCGTGGCTTTTGGCTCTAATCCTGTCATGCACGCAGCTTTATTGGACACAAAAGCTGCTGAAGGATTTCTTAAAACAACATATAAATTGATCAGCTATCGTGATAACAAGCATAATAAGCACGGTGAGATGACGGCACAAGCCGTGAAGGAAGTACAATGAGTGAAAATAACAACGACAAAACAACAGGCAAGAAGACACTAACTCTCAAGCGGTCTGTCTTGGAAACGAGTACGGTCAAACAAAATTTTAGCCATGGTCGTACGAAGGCTGTCGTTGTCGAAACCAAACGACGTAAAATTACGCGACCTGATGAAAAAGCTGAGACCCTGCAGCCTATTACAAAACCGCATGTTGCACCCCAGCGCTCTAAACCCCGTTTTGAAGAAAAAAAACCTCAGGAATCTGTGGCCAAAAGCAATCTTTCATCGGCTGAAATGGAAGCAAGACTTCGTGCGTTAGAAGAAGCACATATCCAAGAAAGGATAACGAGAGAACAAGCTGAAAAAGAAGCAAGACGCGCTAAAGAGCGTGAAGAAATTTTAAAGCAAGAAATCAAAGAAAAAGAAATACTTCAAAAACAAGAAGAAGAAAAATCGCTAGTACAGATTCCACCTATTTTTTCTGAGTCTCCCCTCATCGAAAAGACAGATATTCCTCTTACGCTTAAAAACACAACTGTGATTGAAAAACGCAAAATAGATGAAAATAAAGAGGAAGAATGGCATAGCCGACGTGCTAATCCTGCTAAATCAGAAATACGTGCACCAAAAATTGTCAAAGGAGCTGATGAACGGCGCCGTGGAAAACTGACTCTTAATAGCGCATTAGACGAAGAAGGGAGTGCACGGGGGCGCTCAATGGCTGCAATGCGACGCAGACAGGAAAAGTTTAAGCGTGCACAAAACCAAGAACCAAGAGAAAAAATTTCTCGCGAGGTTGTTCTTCCTGAAACAATTACCATTCAAGAACTCGCACAACGTATGACTGAGCGTTCTGTTGATGTCATTAAATTTTTAATGAAACAAGGACAAATGATGAAACCTGGCGATGTTATTGATGCAGATGTTGCTGAACTCATCGCTGTTGAATTTGGTCATACTGTTAAACGTGTTTTAGAATCTGACGTAGAGGAAGGTATCTTTAATATAACGGATAATCCTCAAAATATGCAGCCGCGTCCCCCTGTTGTAACCATTATGGGCCATGTTGACCACGGAAAAACTTCTCTTCTGGATGCAATTCGCAAAGCCAATGTTGTTTCTGGTGAAGCAGGTGGCATTACGCAGCATATTGGGGCCTATCAAGTAGAACAAAATGGTCAAAAAATTACTTTTATTGATACACCAGGGCATGCAGCATTTACTGCTATGCGTGCCCGTGGAGCTCGTGTTACCGATATTGCCGTTCTTGTTGTCGCCGCTGATGATAGTGTTATGCCGCAGACGATTGAATCAATTAATCACGCCAAAGCTGCTGGTGTCCCTATTATTGTTGCTATCAACAAAATTGATAAACCAGCTGCAAATGCACAAAAAGTGCGTACAGAACTTTTACAACATGAAGTGTTTGTTGAGACGATGGGTGGTGAGACTTTGGATGTTGAAGTTTCCGCTAAAACGGGTCAAAATCTTGATAAACTTCTCGAAGCTATCCTGCTTCAAGCTGAAATGCTTGATCTGAAAGCAGATTCTGAGCGAACTGCAGAGGGCGTTGTCATTGAAGCTAAACTCGATCGTGGACGTGGATCTGTTGCAACTGTTCTTGTTCAAAAAGGGACATTACATCCTTCTGATATTATTGTTGCGGGAAATGAATGGGGGCGTGTGCGCGCTTTGATTGACGATCATGGTCGCCATGTCAAAGAAGCCGTTCCTTCTACGCCTATTGAAATTTTAGGCATGCAAGGTACTCCACAAGCTGGAGACCGTTTTGCTGTTGTCACGCATGAAGCAAAAGCACGGGAAATTTCTGAATATCGCCAACGATTAGCACGTGACAAAGCTGTTGCTCGACAAACTGGTTCACGTGGTTCTCTTGAACAGATGATGACAAAATTGCAAACGGCTGGTGTTAAGGAATTTTCCCTTATTATTAAAGGAGATGTGCAAGGATCCATTGAAGCAATCGCTTCGGCATTGGAGAAACTAGGAAATGATGAGGTTCGTGCGCGTGTTGTACATTCTGGTGCTGGAGGAATTACCGAAAGTGATATTTCTCTTGCGGAAGCTTCTAACTCAGCTGTGATTGGTTTTAATGTTCGAGCCAATAAACAGGCGCGTGATTTTGCTAAAACACAAGGAATTGAAATTCGTTATTATAACATCATTTATGATCTTGTTGATGATATCAAAGCGGCTATGTCTGGTCTCCTCTCACCAGAACAGCGTGAAACATTCCTTGGTAATGCTGAAATTTTAGAAGTCTTTAACATTACAAAAATCGGAAAAGTCGCTGGATGTCGTGTTACAGAAGGTAAAATAGAACGAGGAGCCGGTATTCGCCTTATCCGTGATAATATCGTTATTCATGAAGGAAAACTGAAAACACTCAAACGCTTTAAGGATGAAGTCAATGAAGTGCAAAGTGGTCAAGAATGTGGAATAGCCTTTGAAAATTATGAAGATATGCGCGCAGGAGACATCATTGAGACCTTCCGTATCGAACATATTAATCGCACGTTATAAAATAATTCAATAACTTTACTCTGTTTTAAAATGAGAAAAATTATTGCGATTCTATACACAATGTCTCTTTTTTTCCTTATCTGGATGATTAAGAAAAGAGGTCTTGGAGCAAGGATAAAACTTTGATGAAAAATGCAGGGCCATCACAACGGCAACTTAGAGTAGCAGAGCAAGTCCGTCATGCAGTAGCGCATATACTACAACGTGATATTTTGCTTGATGATGTTTTGAAGGATGTTGTTATTTCTATCTCTGAAGTGCGTATGTCTCCAGATTTAAAAATTGCTACTTGCTTTGTATCACCTCTCAGCAAGCTTAAAAATGCTTCCCATATCGATGTCGTTGATACCCTCAATAAATATAGTCGTTTTCTCCGTGGAGAAATCAGTCATGCGTTGAGACAAATGAAATATATGCCAGAACTACGTTTCCGCCTTGATAATAGTTTTGATAATTTTTCAAAAATTGACGCTCTGCTTCGCTCGCCTGAGGTTGCACGCGACCTTCATCGTGATAAAGATGAGGATTAAAAGGATGACATGGCAACGCAAAAAAAAAGGGCGTCCTGTTTCTGGCTGGGTCATATTTGATAAACCCAAAGGAATGAAATCAACAGAAGCTGTCTCACAAATCAAATGGCTCTTTCATGCGCAAAAAGCAGGGCATGCGGGTACACTTGATCCTCTTGCTTCTGGTCTTCTCCCCATTGCCTTGGGCGAAGCAACCAAAACCGTTCCTTACGTGATGCAAGGCAAAAAAACTTACCGTTTCCATATTGCTTGGGGACAAGAGCGATCAACAGATGATCGAGAAGGAGAAATAACGAAAACATCTCTCAAACGTCCAACACAAGAAGAAATACTTTCTCTTCTTCCTCAATATACAGGTGTTATTTTGCAAACACCTCCACAATTTTCAGCGATCAAAATTGCTGGAAATCGCGCTTATGATCTAGCGCGAGAAGGAGAAGTCGTTGAAATTGCGCCCCGTGAAGTGGAAATAAAAACTTTCGAATTAATAGAAATGCCTACCAAAGAGTCTTCTGTCTTTGAAATAACCTGCGGAAAAGGAACTTATGTGCGCTCGCTAGCACGCGATATGGGACGAGATCTGGGTTGCTATGGGCATATCGCTGATTTAAGACGTATTGCCGTCGCACCTTTTGATGAAGAGGATCTCATTACATGGGATGAACTAAAAACAGCAATATCACCCAATAAAAACACCACAGATGAAAATCAGAATTCTTTTGAAAGAGACTTCTCAACACTCGATGAACTGTTAATTGAAACGGGAGCTGCATTAGATTGTCTCCCTCATTATCCGCTTACCGGAAGCCAAGCGCAGAGAGTTATGAGGGGGCATTCTATTCCTTTATGTACTGATAAAACACCTCTTGATGAAGAGGAGGTTTGTCTCCTCTATAAGGAACAACTTCTTGCTATTGGCATTCTCGGCAAAGGTCTATTTAAACCAAAGCGGATTTTCACAATTTGAGTGATTTTTTCTTATAACCATCTCTTGTTGAAAGATCTTATTCCCTATAAGATTAAGAGAAATATTTTGCTTTTCATCTCTCTACACTCATCTTATTCATATCAAGATTTAAAAACAGTGCGATAAGCCAAAACCATTATACACTGTGTTATCCCTTAATGTCATAACCCTCGTCTTTGAGAAACTTTATAAGAAGCTTTTTTATTTCTTTTTCAATCGTTTTTACCTATACGTTTGCGCCCATTTTTAATGTGCAAAAAAACAATTCGGATTGATTCAATATAAATAAGATCAATAGATTTAAAATGAGATAAGCTTTAATTTTTAAGGGTATCACTTAACATAAAAAATGACAAAAATATCATTATAAATCAACTCATTAATCACAAAAGTACTTATTTTTTTGTGTTTATGCTAACCAATTGATCTAAAGAATATAACAACCATATTAAAAAACTGTTCTAATCTTAAGGAAGATGATCAGAAGGAACTTTTAAAAGCATCTCATTGACTTGAGGTATTGTCTGTCGTTCAATCATGCGGTGCACTCTTATACCGTTAGGAGCGCAATTTAAATGACGCAAACGCTTATTAACTTCAGCATCCGCTTTTGTACGACGATGATTATGGCGTAAATAATCTACCCATGTTGGCATATGGTAAGCCTCTGTCCAATATTGGGGTCTTTCTAGATCTCGTAAAAGAACCCATTGACGCGCACCATCACGTAAACGAATATGGCGTCGACGCGTCATCACTTTGAGAAACTCTTCCAGATCATTTTCATGAATTTGATAATCGATCATGATCATGATCGGGCCACTTCTTGCTTTTAGGTCGAGTAAGAGTTCTGGCTCTCTAAAATGATCAAGAGGATTCAAATCTATTTGAGGAATTTCTTGAATTCTAAATTTTACTCCCGCAAGAGCCCCAACAATCAAGAATAGAGAACAAACACTCAAAGCAATTGTTGGAGAATAACCATCCGCCAAAGCTCCCCAAATTGCACTTCCAACAGCCATCCCCCCATAAGATGCCGTTTGATAAAGTGCTAAAGCACGCGCAACAACCCAGCGTGGTGTAGAGAGTTGGACAGATATATTAAACAATGATAATGCCAAAACCCAACTTAGGCCTGCAGGAAATAAAGCAATATGGCTTACAATCAATGAGCGGCTTATTCCCAATAAAAAACAAGAAACGGCAAAACCAATAAATGCACTTGCAATAATTGTTTCTGAACGAAAATGATGCCGTGCAAATGCATTAATAATCCCTGCTGTCATGGCTCCTAACCCAAAACAACCAAGCAATGTACCATAAAGAAAGGCACTTCCTCCGAGAACTTTATGCGCAACAATTGGCAAAAGGGCTAAAATCGAAATCGCCCCTATACCAAAAAGGAACGCTCGGACCATAATACTCAGGAGATTAGGCGACATCGCAACATAACGCAAACCATCTGAAACAGCCCCTAACAGCCTTTCTCTTGGTAATGGGTTGTTTTCATCATTCGACCTCCAGAAAAATAATGCACCAATAAGAGGAATATAGCTTATAGCATTAAACAAAAAAGCAGCAGAAGCCCCCAAAGTTGCAATGATGGCTCCCCCAATAGCAGGACCAACACTGCGCATCAAATTAAAACCGACACTATTCAAACTAACAGCAGCAGGAATATTTTCCCTGCTCACAATATCTCCTATCGTTGCTTGCCAAGAAGGATTATAAAAGGCTGTGCCACATCCAATCAAAAACGTAAAAAATAACAAAAGCCAAGGTGTTAGAAATCCCATATAGGCTAAAACAGATAAGATCATGGAGATAACCATCATCATAATCTGTGCGTTCAACATAATTTGACGCCGATTAAAATTGTCCGCTAATGCCCCTGCCATCAAAGAAAACATAACAAGTGGTAATGTTGTCGCACTCTGAACAAGCCCAACCATGGAATGCGAAGAACTAATTAACGCCATTAACCACCCTGCTCCAACAGCCTGTATCAGCCCCCCTAAATTAGAAATAAGAGTAGAAGACCATAAATTTCGAAATACCGAATTACGAAAAAGCTTGAATGTTGAAATGCTCAGCATCTTTTCCCTCCAAATCGGTATTTATTACTTTTGTTACCACACACACGTTCATAATCTTTGTATCAAAAGGATGCATAAATCTTTAAAAAAATTTCTCATAACACCCTATTTAAATCAATATTTCAAAACAAAAGCCTTTATTTAAAGAAAGGCTTCAAAATGCTGTCAAGGACTAGTATTTTAACCTTCTTTCCTATATAAGAGCGAAAATAGGTAAGAGTCTTCGACTCTTCTTATTTCCTCGCAGACCCTGGCTGAACGACATCTCGGCTATGGGTGACTTTATGTTTCTTCGTTTTTTGAAAGGATAATACGATGTCGATTACAGCTGAACGTAAACAAGCTCTTGTCGCAGAATACGCAAATAAAGCTGGTGATACAGGATCACCAGAAGTACAGATTGCTGTACTTTCTGAACGTATTTCTAATTTAACAAACCACTTTAAATCTCACAAAAAAGATAATCATTCTCGTCGTGGTCTTTTAAAGATGGTGTCTCAACGTCGGCGTCTTCTTGATTATCTTAAAGGAGTTGACCAAAATCGTTATCAGACACTTATCAAAAAGTTAGGTTTGCGTCGCTAAAAGAAAAATGGGGTGGTGTAGAAAAAAACCACCCATTTTTTCAATAGGTTGCTTTTCGTTAAAAATTTTAAAAACTGACACGTTATTATGGGATAGTACTGCTCATCATTTCGCATTTAAGACGATTTATCTCTCTCTTCTCGCAACAAAGATGGAAGTAGCTTGTTGTCTACCCCAGAGCTTAAAAATATGCTACGCAAAGCCAGAATGTGAGCAATCAAAGATTTAAACACTGGTCATTAAGGATAAAAAATGTTCAAAACGCACAAGATAGAAATTGAATGGGCCGGGCGTCCGCTCACCCTTGAAACAGGGAAAATAGCACGTCAAGCTGATGGTGCCGTGATTGCTACCTATGGTGAAACGATTGTCTTAGCAACCGTTGTATCGGCAAAAAGCCCAAAACCAGACCAGGACTTTTTTCCACTCACCGTTAATTATCAAGAAAAATCCTATGCTGTTGGTCGAATACCTGGGGGCTATTTAAAACGTGAAAGTCGGCCAAGTGAAAATGAAACTTTGGTTTCACGCTTAATTGATCGTCCAATTCGTCCTCTCTTCGTTGAGGGGTACAAAAATGATACACAAGTCATTGTTTCCGTTATACAGCATGATCTTGAAAATAATCCCGATATTCTTGCGATGATTGCCGCCTCTGCCGCTTTGACCCTGTCAGGGGTTCCTTTCATGGGACCTATAGCAGGTGCCCGCGTTGGCTATTGTAATGGACAATATGTTCTCAATCCTCATATTGATGAAATGCCTGAATCAAAACTTGATCTTGTGGTTGCTGGAACAGAAAGTGCTGTATTGATGGTTGAGTCAGAAGCACAAGAATTACCGGAAGATATTATGTTGGGTGCTGTGATGTTCGGTCACAAAAGCCTTCAACCTGTCATTGATGCCATTATCAAGCTTGCTGAAGTTGCTGCAAAAGATCCTCGTGATTTTGTTCCTGAAGATCTTTCTGACCTTGAAAAAGCAATGCAAGAAATGGCCGAACAGGGTATACGAAAGGCCTACACAATTACTGATAAGCAAGAACGTTATGCCGCAATTGATGCCCTAAAAACAGAAGTCATTCATAAATTTATACCAGAAACAGAAGATAACTGTCAATTTAGTGCTGACCAAATTGCAACCGTCTTTAAACAATTGCAAGCAAAAATTGTTCGCGGAAACATTCTTGATACAGAAAGGCGTATTGATGGGCGCAACCTTTCTACTGTGCGCCCTATCCAATCAGAAGTGAGTATTTTGCCCCGCACACATGGTTCTGCACTCTTTACCCGTGGAGAAACACAAGCGATTGTCGTTGCTACATTGGGGACTGGTGAAGATGAACAATATGTTGATGCCTTAACGGGGATGTACAAGGAAACGTTCCTTCTTCATTACAATTTTCCCCCATTTTCAGTAGGGGAAACAGGACGCCTTGGTTCTCCTGGTCGTCGTGAAATTGGACATGGAAAATTAGCATGGCGAGCAATTCACCCCATGTTGCCAACGAAAGAATCTTTTCCTTATACCATTCGTGCTGTCTCAGAAATTACTGAATCTAACGGATCTTCTTCTATGGCAACGGTTTGTGGAACATCGCTTGCTCTCATGGATGCTGGTGTTCCGCTCGCGCGCCCCGTTGCAGGTATTGCCATGGGATTGATTAAAGAAGGAGAACGCTTTGCTGTTCTGTCTGATATCTTAGGAGATGAAGATCACCTTGGAGATATGGATTTTAAAGTTGCAGGAACAGAAAATGGTATTACTGCTTTGCAAATGGATATCAAAATTGATGGTATTACCGAAGAGATTATGAAAATCGCACTTGAACAAGCTAAAGACGGTCGAATCCATATCCTTCATGAAATGGGCAAAGCTTTAACCAGTGCACGGGCTGAACTTAGCGAATTTTCGCCGCGTATTGAGGTTATGAATATTGCTGTTGATAAAATTCGTGATGTGATCGGCTCTGGTGGTAAAGTTATTCGAGAAATTGTGGAACAAACTGGAGCAAAAATTAATATTGAAGATGATGGGACCATTAAAATTGCTTCTGCTGATGCTAAAACCATTGAAGCAGCAAAACGCTGGATCCATTCTATTGTCGATGAGCCTGAAGTTGGTGCTATCTACCAAGGAACAGTTGTAAAAACTGCTGATTTTGGTGCGTTTATAAACTTTTTTGGTTCTCGTGATGGGCTCGTTCATATCTCTCAACTTGCATCAGAACGCGTCACCAAAACAACAGATGTTGTTAAGGAAGGTGATAAAGTTTGGGTTAAACTCATGGGTTTTGATGAGCGTGGAAAAGTTCGGTTATCTATGAAGGTCGTTGATCAAGAAACCGGAAAGGAAATTACCGATGATCGATCGGTGAAAGAAGAAAAATGCGTGGATGAAAA
Source organism: Bartonella sp. B1098 (assembly GCF_944896145.1). NCBI lineage: Bacteria > Pseudomonadati > Pseudomonadota > Alphaproteobacteria > Hyphomicrobiales > Bartonellaceae > Bartonella > Bartonella sp. B1098. The sequence goes on from NZ_CALYLP010000002.1 coordinate 663,869, forward strand.
AAAGCAACCTGAAAATAAGCGCCGCCGGAAGAAAAAAGAAGAGTAAGTTTTTCTTCTTATCGTAATCATGAAATGCCATCCCAACATTGGGAATGGCATTTTTCTGTGAAAGAGCCACATGTGTTATCATTGTTACCTTTTGAAAATCATGCACTCCCTTATCCAGATCCAAACCAATGCTGGCTAAGTTTCGGTTTAACAGAAATCCCCTCTTTAGAATGGGCTAAAAATTTAAAAGTTATCACGCCTTGGCGACCAGATTTTTTAAAATTTGTCGATACTCAATTTCACTGCTCTCCTCAAATCGATAAAACTCGCATCTATGATGGTGCGCTTATGCACCTAAGCAAATATCGTGGTTTTAACCAAAATTGTTTTCTTGATTTATTAGAATGCGTTAAACCAAGTGGATGGATTGTAATCAGTGGGAATAAAACGGCTGGTGCTGCTTCAATGATGAAATGGGTCAAAAAAATTGTTCCCATCACCCATAAACTATCTAAAAATCATGGTCTTGTATTTTGGCTGCAAGTTCCTCCACAAATAGAGAAACAAAATATTGCACAATTGCGCTCACCACCGCTTTCTTTTGATAAATTTCAAACCACTTCTGGTATGTTCTCACATGGTCGTATCGATCTAGGATCTGCGGCGCTTGCTTCTTATATGCCCAAAGTTATTTCTGGAAAAACGGCTGATTTTGGAGCTGGCTGGGGCTATCTTTCTCACGTTGCACTTGAAAGCAATGTAAAACTGACAACTCTTGATCTTTATGAAGCAGATTACAACGCTTTGAAAACAGCAAAACAGCACCTTAACCTCACAACAGCCCCTTTTCCAATTCATTTTTATTGGCATGACCTTGTGCATGAGCCTGTCACAAATCTGTATGACACAATCATTTCAAATCCACCGTTTCACACACAACAAACGACAGATATCTCCTTAGGAAAATATTTTATTATAAATGCTGCAAAATGCCTAAGGCCAGGTGGCAGTCTGCTGCTTGTTGCAAACCGCTACCTTCCTTATGAAACATTGTTAAAAGATATTTTCCGCTCAGTGTTGATCCATGAACAAGCTCATGGTTTCAAAATTATCGAAGCACGAAAATAAACAAAACAAGCAATATCTCTAAAGAATAAAACGAGAAAGATCGATATCAGCAGCAAGCTCACCAATAGATTGTCTCACATAAGCAGCATCAATTTTAAACGATGTTCCAGCTTTATCGGGCGCTGTAAAAGAAATCTCATCCAAAACGCGCTCCATAACGGTTTGCAAACGACGTGCCCCTATATTTTCAATCCTTGCATTTAAATCTACAGCAATATCAGCTAAAGCATCAATCGCATCGTCAGTAATTTCCAAATGAACCTCTTCCGTTGCCATAAGAGCAATATATTGTTTAATCAAACTCGCTTCTGGTTCTGTTAGAATACGTCGTAAATCTTCCCTTGTTAAAGGGTTAAGCTCCACACGGATAGGCAAACGCCCCTGAAGTTCCGGTAATAAATCAGATGGCTTGGAAACATGAAATGCACCAGAGGCAATAAAGAGAATATGATCTGTTTTGATTTGCCCATATTTTGTAGCAATTGTTGTTCCTTCCACCAAAGGTAAAAGATCACGTTGGACGCCCTCACGCGAAACCGCAGCACTGGCTCCACCATCCCTCGTTGCGATTTTATCAATCTCGTCGATAAAAACAATACCGTCATTTTCAGCAACACGAAGTGCTTCTTGAATAATCTGTTCCTGATCAAGGAGTTTTTCAGATTCATCATCAATAAGCGGTTTAAAAGCATCCCGTACTGTCGTTTTACGGACTTTTGTACGACTGCCCATTTTGCCCAAAATATCGGATAAATTCATAATCCCCATTTGCGCCCCAGGCATACCAGGAATATCAAAGGTTGAAGCACTATTGCTATTATTATCAGCTACTTCAATTTCAATCTCTTTCTCATCTAATTCACCTTCACGCAATTTTTTGCGAAAACTATCACGGGTAGCCGGACTTGCTGTTTTACCAACAAGGGCATCTAAAACGCGCTCTTCAGCATTCACGTGAGCCTTTTCTTTTATTTCATCGCGTTTCTTTTCACGCACAAGAGAAATGGCAATCTCAACAAGGTCTCGAATAATTTGCTCAACATCACGCCCCACATAACCAACTTCAGTAAATTTAGTCGCTTCTACTTTCACGAAGGGGGCTCCAGAAAGTTTTGCTAATCGACGTGCGATCCCTGTCTTACCAACACCTGTTGGTCCTATCATTAAAATATTTTTTGGCATCACTTCTTCACGCATCGGCTCATCAAGCTGTTGTCTACGCCACCGATTACGCAGTGCAATAGCTACAGAACGTTTAGCATCATTTTGGCCAATAATAAAACGATCAAGTTCAGAAACAGTCTCACGAGGGGAAAATACAACACACATTTAAATAGCTTTCTCTAAAGAAGATAATTCTGCATCCAATGTTTCAATCGTAAAATGATCATTGGTGTAAACACAAATTTTAGCGGCAATAGCCATAGCTTTACGGGCAATCGTTTCGGCATCCAAATCCAAGTCCATGAGTGCCCGCGCTGCTGAAAGAGCAAAATTTCCTCCAGAACCAATGGCCATAACCCCATCTTCTGGTTCTAAGACATCACCAAGCCCTGTTAGAGCTAAAGTTACTTTCTTATCAGCCACGAGCATCATTGCTTCTAGACGACGCAAATAGCGATCTGTTCGCCAATCCTTTGCAAGTTCTACACATGCACGCATAAGCTGATCAGGATATTGCTCAAGCTTTGTTTCCAATCTTTCCAATAATGTGAAAGCATCTGCCGTAGCACCTGCAAAACCAGCAATAACCACTCCGCTCTTCCCAAGACGACGGACTTTACGTGCATTGCCTTTCATAATCGTCTGTCCAAGAGAGACCTGACCGTCACCAGCCATCACGACTTTGCCATCTTTTCGTACCGTAATAATCGTTGTACCATACATTATGTCTGGCTTATGTTCTGTCATAAGGACACTCCTTAAATATTACTTTTCTTTTTAATATTATCTTTTCATCCAATATAAAACTCAATGATTATTGTCCTATTTAAGAACATATATAGCAAAACACAATGATTCAGCATCACTCAATTGGTTGAAATTGAAAAAATGATATTATTGTTGTCAATGTAAATTACTGCTAAATAGTTTTATGTAAACAGTTTGTGCCTTTATAGAGGAAAATTATGAAAAAAATAGCTATAGGAACCTTAGGTGGAACAATTGCAATGACTGCTGATCGTTTTGGTCACATGCAACCGACTTTAACCTCAGATAACCTCATAAAAAGTGTTCCTGATTTAAACAAGGTTGCTGATATTCATGCACAAACATTAGTGCAAATGCCAAGTGGATCTTTATCTTTTAAAATTCTTTTTGAAATAATCGAGTGGGCAAAACAACAAATAAACGCTGGCGCAAAAGGAATTGTTTTAACGCAAGGAACTGATACTTTGGAAGAAACTGCTTTTTTTCTTTCTCTTTATTGGAAGGAAGCTGAACCACTTATCATAACCGGTGCTATGCGTACTCCTCACGAAGCAGGTGCTGATGGCCCCGCTAATATTTTAGCAGCAACGCGTGTCGCGGCCGCCCCACAAAGTCGTAATAGAGGCGTTCTTGTTGTCATTAATGATACGATTCATTCACCTTATTGGCTCTATAAAAGCCATACCATCAAGGTTGAAACATTTCAATCAGGCCTTGCAGGTATCTTGGGAACTATTTTAGAAGGAAAACTCATTTATTTCAATGATCGCAAATTTTTTCCGACAACGTTTGATCCCCCCCAAAACTACGATCATCAAATTGCACTCCTTTATTCCTCTTTATCTTCTGATACACATTTAATGAAACTCTGTCTTGAAAGTGGGCATTATGCTGGACTTGTTATCGCTGGTTTTGGTTCAGGACACTGTAGTTTTCAAGAGGCAGATCTTGTACAACAATACGCACAAAAAATACCAATTATTATTGCTAGTCGTTGTTGTAATGGCTCAACAACTCGTATAACTTATGGTTATAAAGGTTCAGAAATCGATATGATTGCTTCGGGTGCTCTCATGTCCGGTTATTTATCAGCCGTAAAAGCACGTCTTCTTTTATGGACTTTTTTAGCACAAGAGTACTCATTGGCACAAATCCGCGCACACTGGAATGACTGGACGATAAGTTAATAAAAATGATCTGTTATCTTAAAGAAGAGAGCAAGCAAAACAAAATTTATTTAAATACAAAGCAGCTCGTCCTCCGCTCTTCATCGATTGCTGCGGCAAAAAAATTTCGATAAATAAAAATGATTAATACGACTATACAAAAAATTAACCAAGAAGATAATTTGGTCAAATCCATTTCTGACCGATATTCACCCTATCGTGTTTTTACAGCGCAAGAATGGTCAGAGTTTCGTGCGGACACACCTCTTACTTTAACTTTTGATGAAATTAAGCGTTTACGCTCTATTGATGATCCTATCGATCTTGAAGAAGTCCAACGCATTTACCTTTCTTTATCGCGTCTGCTCTCATGCCATGTTGAAGCAGTCCAGGAACTTTTTCACAAACGTCAGCAGTTTCTCCATCAAGAAGAGAGTCAAAAAACACCCTTTATTATTGGAATAGCTGGTTCTGTAGCCGTAGGAAAATCAACCACCGCTCGTATCCTTCAAGAATTATTGAAACGTTGGACATTTAGCCTTAAAGTTGATCTGATCACAACGGATGGTTTTCTCTATCCTAATGCGATCTTAGAGCAAAAAAATCGTATGAATCGTAAAGGATTTCCTGATTCCTACGACATTAAAAAATTGCTGTGCTTTCTCTCAGCGATAAAAGCAGGTATCGGAAATGTCTCTGCTCCTCTTTATTCTCATATGACTTATGATGTTCTAGAAAATCAGACAATTACCATTGACCGCCCTGATATTTTAATTATTGAAGGGATTAATGTATTACAGGTTAGCGATCTTCCTAAAGATGGGAAAGCCATTCCTTTCGTGTCGGATTTTTTTGATTTTTCAATCTATGTCGATGCCGAAACAGAAGTCATTCGTCACTGGTATTTAGAGCGTTTTAAACGTTTACGTAAAACAGCTTTTCAAAATCCTGAATCCTATTTTCATCGTTATGCCCTACTTAATGAAAAAGAAGCCTCAAAAATCGCTGAGGATCTTTGGCAAACGATTAATTTAAAAAATTTACAAGAAAACATATTGCCAACACGACCACGATCCAATCTCATTCTACGAAAGGGAAAAAATCATTTGGTCGAGTATGTCGCACTTAGACAACTATAAGGATTTCATAAACTATGCACCAGCACTCTATTCATTTTAGCTCAATACGTATCGATACCAGTTGCCCTATTATCTTGGTAAACCAAAGAGATCTTGCTAACTTATCACTCGATGCCTCAACAAAAGCATGGATAAAAGTTAATGATTTTACTGGCAAAGCAGGACAAATACTCTTTGTTCCTCACGAAACAGGACATTTAAAAAAAGTTTTATTTGGAATTGGCAATGGGGATGATCCCTTTATCACAGGACTGCTTGCTCAAAAACTTCCTGCTGGTTACTGGCATTTAGAAGGTGAAACCTCTGATGAAATAAATGCCTATCTTGGATTGGCTCTGGGAAGCTATCAATTTAAACGTTATCGCCAAAATTCTTCTTTCAAATCATTATCCATCCATGTGAATGAAACCGTTGATTTTGATGAGCTCCAACGTATTTATGAAGCTGTCTTCTTCGTCCGTGATCTTATCAATCTTCCAGCTAATGATATGACCCCTGATACTCTCGAAGAAGAAACACGACAACTAGGGAAAATATACGGTGCTCATATCAGAAGTATTTGTGGAGATGATCTCTTAACCCATAATTTTCCGATGATCCATGCCGTAGGACGAGCAGGTAGCACTGCACCACGACTGATTGAGTTACACTGGGGGCAAGAACATCATCCTACAATAACATTGGTAGGCAAAGGCGTAACTTTTGATACGGGGGGACTGGATATTAAATCAGCCAATAACATGTTGCTTATGAAAAAAGACATGGGGGGTGGAGCACATGTTTTGGGATTGGCTAAACTTATCATGGATGCAAAATTGCCTTTCCGTCTACGTGTTTTGATTCCAGCTGTAGAAAATGCAATTTCTGCCAATGCTTACCGACCAAGTGATATTCTCAAAAGTCGTAAAGGTTTAAGTGTTGAAGTGGGCAATACAGACGCTGAAGGACGACTTGTCCTTGCTGATGCACTCGCCTATGCTGATGAAGAAAGTCCAAAATTCATGCTTTGCATGGCTACTTTAACGGGGGCAGCACGTATCGCATTAGGACCAGATCTTCCCGCATTTTATTGTAATGATTCAATATGGGCACAACAAATTTCTGAATCGGCTCACGCTGTTTTCGATCCTCTTTGGCAAATGCCCCTTTGGAAACCTTACCAAGAGATGTTATCATCTCCCATTGCTGACCTTAACAATGTCACTGGAAATAGCTTTGCTGGCTCTATAACGGCTGCTTTATTTCTTAATTCTTTTGTTGAAAAAGCTGAACATTTTGCACATTTCGACCTTTATGGATGGGTTCCAAAAGAAAAACCAGGATACCCCGTGGGGGGATCCGCACAAACGATTCGCGCCCTTTATAATATTTTAAAAAAATGACGTTTGACACAAAATATCCATAAAGATGGACAATTTTGCTGCTTCAAAAGAATGATCTTATCGTCTTAAAGTATGCTCTGGGCTTTATTTAAAGATGAGGCGTTCTGATTGTGTAGTTGTCATGAATCTATTTAAAAATAAAATGAAAGGGAAACAAATGATCTCTAAAGATCCAAGATTACATGCATTCAGAGAAGATCTAGCAGATAAACGTCTCGAAACAGAAATTACAGCGCAGCGCTTTGTGCAAGGTGAAAAAAGACGTGTTAATGTCCCTGTTGCTGGACTGTTTAAAGAAAACAATAAAAAAAGTGAAATGCAGACAGAATGCTTATTCGGGGAAGAACTTCTTATCTTTGAACATGGAAAAACAATGTCGTGGGGACAATCCCTCAAAGATAATTATGTTGGCTATATTGATACAACAGCGCTTTGTACATCAACCGTAAAGCAAACGCATATCGTTTCAGTTCCACGTACTTTTCAATATTTCCAAGCTGATTTGCGTGGACCAATGGAATATCCTTTATCCATGGGAAGTAAGGTCAGTGTTGTTGATGAAGTTGAAGTCCGTGCAACCATGTATTCTATACTTGAAAATGGGAAAGCAATCATTAGTAATCATCTTAATCCCATTGAACACATGTATAAAGATTATGTTACCGTTGCTGAAATGTTTATTCGCACGCCTTACCTTTGGGGTGGAACCAGTGGCTTTGGACTTGATTGCTCAGGAATCATCCAACTTTCTATGATAATGACCGGTCAAATGGCTTTACGCGATACTGACATGCAACAGAAAACTATAGGCAATTCACTCTCAGACAGTGATAAACTTCAACGAGGTGATTTAATTTTTTGGCAAGGTCATGCTGCCATTATGGTTGATCATGAAAATATCATTCATGCAAATGGCTTCTCTATGGATGTTATGATCGAACCTCTAGAGGAAGTTATTACACGTATTGCTCAAACATATCAACGATATCCCATCGCAAAACGTCGTCCAATTCAAGAAACTTAATACCCTTCCTATAAAAAACAAATCATTGAATGTTTTTATATTTAAGCATTCATTAATCGCATGTTTTATTTGTTTTAAACTGTTTTTCTTACACACAACTCTTTGTACGTTATTGAAATTTTTTTGAATGAAAAATCGTAAAATATCAACAGAAAAAGGATAGTTTATGATTATAAAACACTATGTTATTATATTAAATGTATTACGATAATACTTAAAGTATTGAACATGTAAAATAATCTCTCATGACAAGCTCAAAGCATTTTCTTCTAAAGAGTCTTTTGATTTTTTCCTATCATCGATATCTTATGAAATAAATACCCCTGATATCTCTTAGCACCCCCAAGCTCAACTCACAACAATACGCATAAAAAGTATAAATCCATTATCTAGCACCATTTTATGCTTCTGAATCATGCAAAGCGATCATTATAAATTTTTCTAATTTTCAATGTCGCGATAATCTCTTAGCCATTTTAGAATGTCCTTTCAACACAAATTTCATGTCTTTTTTTAATTGTTTTATCCACGTGTAGCTCTCCGCTTGGAGCGTGCAAGAATGGTTTTGATTGATTGAGCATCTATAAATTTTAAATATGAAGATTTTGCAGGATTGGGCTTTTCCATCTAATATGAAAAATTATAAATAAGTACTTATATTTAAAAATATTTTCCTCTTATACACATTAAAGAAGGTGATTTTTTAATACCTGAACCAATGGTTTATCAGCATCAGGCATAGGATATCTCTCAAGATCATTCATAAAAACCCATTCTAAACTTTGCCCCTCGCATCCTTGCGCAACCCCCTCATAATTGTCACAAAGATACAACGGCATTAAGAGGTGAAATGTTGCATAGCTATGGCTCGCAAACGTTAAAGGGTGTAAATTATTTGCCTGAACATACACGCCAAGCTCTTCTTCTAGTTCACGAATCAATGAGATTTCTGGAGTTTCACCGTGCTCAACCTTTCCACCAGGAAACTCCCATAAACCGGCCAGCGATTTTCCTTGAGGACGCTTGGTAAGCAAAACACGGTTATTTTGATCTAACAATGCGCAAGCAACAACAAGAAGAAGGGAATTTTTTATACCCATATCGCTCTCCAATGAGAATATAATTATCTCTTTATCATATTCTACTACCTCAAAAAGAATTCATATATCTCATTCTCTTTTTTAATAATAGGCCGTTATATATAAAGAGCGTGCATCCGTTAACTTCTGTAATCGCCATTGATCATAACGTATTCCTTGGTCAAATCGCAAGACCAAACCGTCGCCTTACCAGCGCCCAAACCAATATCAACACGAATTGTGATGTGTTTACCTCGCATATAAGCGGCTATTGTTTCTTCGCAATAGTTAGGATCTCGTTCACCATTGACAGCTAAGCGATATTCCCCAAACCAAATCTTCAACAGATCACGATCCACTTCAACACCGGCCTTTCCAACTGCCATAACGACTCGCCCCCAGTTGGCATCTTCACCGGCAATTGCCGTTTTTACAAGCGGTGAATTTGCAATGGATAAAGCAATCGTTTTAGCTGCATTGTCTGTTGTTGCACCAATCACATTCACTTCAATTAAATGACGCGCACCTTCTCCATCACACACAACTTGGAGTGCAAGTTCATGCAGAAGTTCACTCAACTGTTTCACAAAAATGCCATAACGTGGATCAGCTCTCTGGGTAAGAGGAGAAAAGTTTTCTTTTCCTGTCGCAAACAACATAAGCGTATCCGATGTTGAAGTATCGCTATCGACAGTAATCGAATTAAAAGAACCCTCAACGGCCTCTGATAACATGGATTGAAGTATATCCGAAGAAATAGCCGCATCACTGACCACAAACGAGAGCATTGTTGCCATATCGGGTGCAATCATCCCAGCACCTTTTGCAATTCCATGAATGGTAACATTCGCCCCCCCACAATCAAAGGTACGCGTCGCAAGTTTTGGAAATGTATCGGTTGTCATGATGGCTTTTGCAGCTTCCAACCAATTTCCCTCTTCTGCTATCTCTGCCATACTTGGTAAAAGATTTACAATACCTGAAGCATCCATTGGTTCACCAATAACACCCGTAGAAGCTATAAAAATTTCATTTTCTCTCACCTTTAAAGTGTCCGCTGCTGCACAGATGATTTCATTGGTTGTGTTCTTTCCTTTACTCCCTGTAAAAGCATTTGCATTTCCAGAATTCACAACAACACCCCTCGCAACCCCATGGGGAAGCGATGCACGACAATGCTCTACAGGGGCAGATGGACATTTTGAACGTGTGAAAACACCTGCCACACTCACTGGTTTATCGAATACAATAAAAAGGAGATCTGTACGATCTTTATATTTAATCCCAGCTTTAGCTGTTGCTATCCGTACACCAGATAATGGGGAAAGCTCTTGGATGTTTTGGGGCTTCAAAGGAGATATTTTAAAAACCACACTATGCTTTCTATAAAAACAAATAAAATGACTACATATTAATAACCTCTTAATAGAAAACTGCTCGTTTTTTTTTGAAAAAAACAAACCTGCAAACTATCTATTAAAGAGGCTATCTACTTATTTTTTCTCGTTATTCCGTATCTTCTTCGTCAGATGTCTCATCAGGAAGCAATGTTCCATTTTGATTAAGTGATTCCATGATTTTTGTAACATTAGGATCAGGATATTTCACATCTATCTTGCTACGCAAATCAACAATGAGTTCTTGATAGCGCTTTTTTATCAACTGTGTACGCAACATCTCTTTAACATCATCAAATGCAGGAGGTTGTTTTACACGACGATCTTCTAATTTAATAATATGCCAACCAAAAGGACTTTCAACGGGTTGTTTTGTGTATTCGCCAATCTTCAAACCAAATGCTGCATCTTCAAAAGGCTTGACCATTTGACCATGACTAAAATAACCGAGATCACCCCCAACAGCAGCAGAACCATCTGTTGAACTTTTCTTTGCAATCTCTTCGAAATTTTCGCCTTTATTTAAATGCTTAATGATAGCTTCTGCTTCTTTTCTGGTTTTGACCAAAATATGACGGGCTTTAACTTCATCTTCTTTAGGTAAAGCAGCAATTTCTTGCTTATAAAGAGCTTCCAAATCAGTATCCGATATTTTGTCAACAATCGCCTGTTTAAAATAAAGCTGTTGAAGCACATTGTCACGCATAACTGCCATACGTTTATCGTAAGCCTCTGTCTTATCAAGACCTTTGCTTCTTGCCGCTTTTGCAAGTGCCTGCATATCCAAATAAGCTTTTAAGACCATCATACGGCGTTGTTCATCAGGAAAACGGGCTAAATTAGGATTTATTTCAAGCGCCAACTCATCCAATTGTCCTGCTGTAATATTCTTTCCATCAATAACAGCCATAACATGAGAAGGAGAAATAGCTTTTTCAGAAGCTTTCTCCAAAGTCTTTAAATCATTCGACGATGAATTCAAACCTTCTTGGGCCCTCACACCTAAACTTGTACTTGCCAATAAAGTTGATGCTAAAAATAGCGTGATAAAGTTAAATTTCATAAATATACTCCTTAAAAATGCAAGGCAGGTTCAAGATTCCAATTTTCTTTACCATAACACTTTAATCTTTAAACATAGAGAAATAAATGAGCAATTCATTTTAAAAAGTATAAATTTGCCCTTTATATCTCAGTTTTTTCAACCCTATCTAACGCAAATGAAAAACATGATAATAGAAAAAAATGGCACATTATATCTTAAATTACTTTGAATTGTATCCGTTAAATAACATACGTAAAGTTGACATAGCGCCCTTAGCCTCTTATCTCTACTTTACAATTTAAAGTGAAAAATTGCACACCGGCAAGTATAATGGTACCATCTGCATTTCATGATATCAGAAAACTTAAAGAAAATGTGGAACATGGGGAGATCATATGAATTTCCCAACCAGAATGATAACAATTAAAAGAAAGGGCCAGAGATGGTCAGTTTAGGTGTTTTTGCACGTAAATTTTTTGGTTCAGCTCATGAGAGACGTCTCAAAGCACTCCGCCAAAAAGTTGCACAAATTAATGCTTTGGAAGAACAATTTGTAAAATTAAGCGATGAGCAGCTTTGCCAAAAGACAGAAATCTTTCGTAAACGTCTTAGTGAAGGTGAAAGTGTTGATTTACTCTTACCGGAAGCGTTCGCAACGGTTCGTGAAGCCGCAAAACGTGTTTATGATATGCGTCCTTTTGACGTACAACTTATTGGTGGAATGGTCCTTCATGACTGTGGCATAGCTGAAATGCGTACCGGTGAAGGTAAAACATTAATGGCCACTCTACCAATTTATCTCAATGCATTGGAAGGTAAAGGCGTTCATGTTGTGACGGTAAACGATTATCTCGCCAGTCGTGATGCTGAAACAATGGGAAAAATCTTTAGTTTTCTAGGGCTTACAACGGGTGTGATTCTTCATGATCTTGATAGCGATGCTCGCCGAAAAGCCTATGCATGTGACATTACCTATGCGACAAATAATGAACTAGGTTTTGATTATTTGCGTGATAATATGGCTTTCGATCATAGTCAAATGGTTCAACGTGGGCATCACTATGCAATTGTCGATGAAGTGGATTCTATCCTCATTGATGAAGCGCGTACACCCCTTATTATTTCTGGTCCACTAGAAGATCGTACGGACTTTTATAACCTTATTGACACATTTATTCCTGCCTTAACGCCAGAAGACTATGAAATAGATGAAAAACAAAAAACAACGACCTTTACCGAAGTTGGTACTGAAAAAATCGAAAAAATGCTCGAACAAGCTGGGTATCTTAAAGGTGAAAGTCTTTATGACATAGAAAATGTCGCTATCGTTCATCATGTTAATAATGCTCTAAAAGCCCATAAACTCTTTGTTCGCGATAAAGATTACATTGTTCGCAATGATGAAATTGTGATCATTGATGAATTTACAGGTCGTATGATGCCTGGACGACGTTATTCTGAGGGACTGCATCAAGCGTTGGAAGCTAAAGAGCATGTTGCTATTCAACCAGAAAATCAAACACTTGCTTCCATCACTTTCCAAAATTATTTCCGCATGTATAGAAAATTATCTGGAATGACTGGAACTGCAACAACAGAAGCCGAAGAATTCAGAAATATTTATGGTCTTGACGTTGTCGAAGTCCCTACCAATTTACCAGTACAACGTCTTGACGAAGATGATGAAATTTATCGAACAGCAGAAGAGAAATATCGGGCGATTGTACGTAATATCCGTCAAGCGCACGAAAAAAAACAGCCTATTCTTGTTGGAACAACCTCTATTGAAAAGTCAGAACAATTAGCAGAGCGTTTGCGAAAAGAGGGCATTACCGATTTTAGAGTCTTAAATGCTCGCTATCACGAGCAAGAAGCATACATTATCGCACAAGCAGGCGTTCCTGGCGCTCTTACCATCGCAACCAACATGGCAGGACGTGGTACGGATATACAGCTTGGTGGAAATGTTGAAATGCGCATCCGACAAGAATTACAGGATACCCCCGAAGGACCAGAGCGGACAGCTAAAATTGAAGAAATCAAAAAAGATGTCAAACAACTTAAAGAAGAAGCTTTAGCCGCTGGGGGACTTTACGTTATTGCAACTGAACGCCATGAAAGCCGTCGTATTGATAACCAGCTTCGTGGGCGTTCTGGTCGCCAAGGCGATCCTGGTCGCTCAAAATTCTTTCTTTCTCTTCAAGATGATCTCATGCGTATCTTCGGCTCCAACCGTATGGATAGCATGCTGCAAAAACTCGGATTGAAAGAAAATGAAGCTATTATCCATCCGTGGATTAATAAAGCCCTTGAAAAAGCACAAAAAAAGGTCGAAGCACGAAACTTTGAAATTCGTAAAAATCTGCTAAAATATGATGATGTCATGAATGATCAACGCAAGGTTATTTTTGAACAGCGTATGGAGATCATGAACGCAGACGATTTATCAGAAATGATCCATGAAATGCGCGATGAAGTTGTGGAGGATCTGGTAGAGACTTATATTCCATCAGGAACATATTCTGAAAAATGGGATGTAAAAGCTCTCGAAGAGGAGATTCGAGAGCTTTTTAATCTTGAGCTTCCTGTGGAGGAATGGGCAAAAGAAGATGGAATTGCCGAAGAACAAATTTTAGAGCGTATCTTAGATGCTGTTACAAAACTCGAAAATGAGCGTACTGAACGCTACTCTCCAGAGGTTATGGCTTATTTTCACAAAGCAGTATTGCTCGAAACCATTGACACGTTATGGCGTGAGCATCTGGTAAGTTTAGATCATTTGCGTTCTGTTGTGGGTTTTCGTGGTTATGCGCAGCGAGATCCACTCAATGAGTATAAAACAGAATCTTTTGAGCTCTTTCAAAGTATGTTGAGAAATTTACGCCGAATTGTCACTTCTAAACTTATGCGCTTTGAGATTATTCAACAACCTACCGAACCAACCATGCCTGAGCAAACGGGTGCTGATTCTTCTGTCTTTAATGATCAAAATCAAGGAAATGGTTCCCACTTATGGGCAAGATCGCAAGAAAATAGGTTTGTTAATCCACAAGACCGTGATCCCAATGATGTAACTACATGGGGAAAAGTTGGACGCAATGAACGTTGCCCTTGCGGTTCAGAGAAAAAATACAAACACTGTCATGGAGCCTTTGTTTGAAAAGCAAACAATGAAGATGAATAAAAAGCGAAACTATGAGCAAGAATTGCGCACAGCTGGTTTAAGAGTAACGCGCCAACGGCGTGTTATTCTTGATATTTTGGCTGATACAAATGATCATCCCAACGCATTTGAAATTTTTCAGCGTGCAAATAAAATAGATTCGAGTATTTCACTCTCAACGGTTTATCGAACCATGAAAACATTGGAAGGAAATGGAACAATTCACCGTCATACCTTTAGTGGTGGTCCCTCTCGTTTTGAGCAAGCAGATGGGCAACGTCATGATCATCTCATTGATATAGAAACAGGGCAAGTTATCGAGTTTCATTCTGATGTTATTCAAAAATTGCAAGAGGAAATTGCAAAATCCCTTGGCTATGATATTGTTCAATATCGTCTTGAACTTTATGGGAAAAAAAACTCTTAAAGAAATGATTCTATATCATGAGATGAAGATATCTCAGACTAATTGAATCTTATAAAAAAATTACCTTTAAAATAGAATAGTTTTCATTGGCAAAAAAAACTTTCTGCTTTATTACCCCTTTTTGTATGATGCTATACTGTAATTCATTGTCAGTGTTCTAACAAAAAAGCATTGTAACAAAATATTATAAAAAATTGTATTATAAAAAATTAGGCCAATATTATCATGGTTTCCTTGCCACAAGATCGCATAAAACAACTTGAAAAGCGCTTTGAAATAATTGAAAGCCAAATGACAACCAATCCAAATGCTGAAACATATGTCAAATTAGCTTCTGAATATGCAGAACTACAACCCATTATTGCCTCTATACGCGCATTAAATGCTCTTTCCGAAGAGATTACAGAATTAGAAACGATTATCAACGATAAACAAACAGATATAGAAATACGCCATCTTGCCCAAGAAGAACTTCCATCGTTATATAAAAAAATAGAACACCTTGAAAAAGAACTCCAGATTCTGCTTTTGCCTAAAGATGTTGCTGATGAAAAAAGCGCTATTATTGAAATTCGAGCAGGAACGGGTGGATCAGAAGCAGCACTTTTTTCCGGTGATCTTTTCCGCATGTATGAACGTTATGCTCATGCTCACCATTGGAAAGTAGAGGTTATTTCACTCAGTGAGGGGGACGTTGGCGGATATAAAGAGATTATTGCGACCATCTCAGGCAAAGGTGTCTTTTCTAAATTGAAATATGAATCAGGTGTCCATCGTGTACAACGCATTCCTGAAACAGAAACCGGAGGACGCATCCATACATCAGCTGCTACTGTTGCAGTGCTTCCAGAAGCTGAGGAAATTGATATTAATATTCGTCCTGAAGATATTCGTATCGATACAATGCGTGCATCTGGAGCAGGAGGACAGCATGTCAATACAACGGATTCAGCTGTTCGTATCACACATATTCCAACAGGAATTATGGTCGTACAAGCAGAAAAATCACAACATCAAAACCGAGCAAGAGCCCTTCAAATTTTACGGGCACGTTTGTTCGATATCGAACGACAAAAAGCGGAAAGTGAGCGTTCAGCTTCTCGTAAAAACCAAGTTGGTTCTGGTGATCGTTCAGAACGTATTCGTACCTATAATTTTCCACAAGGACGCGTCACGGATCACCGTATTAATCTGACCCTTTACAAGCTTGATCGAATTTTGGAAGGAGATCTTGATGAACTTATTCATGCACTCATCTCCGATCATCAAACAACACTTCTAATGGAAATGGATAAAAATTGAACAAATATTCTTTCAAGAATATCATCCGACAAACGCGAGAAAAATTGTGCACGAAAGGAATTTTGGAAGCCGATATCGATGCGAAAATACTCGTTGAATGGATAACAGGAATAAATGCTGCTGAAAGAATTTCTAGACCAGATATGCATGTATCTTCTGAGCAGATTATACAAATAGAACAGGCTGTACAACGGCGTATTGCAGGCGAACCAGTCTACCGCATTATAGGAATAAGAGAATTTTATGGCATATCTCTCAAATTGTCTCAAGAGACGTTAGAGCCCCGTCCGGATACAGAAACGCTCATCGATCTTGTTCTCCCTTTCCTTAAAAAACAGGTCGAAAATTCAAGAAAAATCACACTCCTTGATATGGGGACGGGAAGTGGTGCTATTGCGATTGCCATTCTAAAACAAATTCCCCAGTCCTATGCAGTGGCAGTCGATATTTCTGAAGATGCCCTTAAAACAGCGATAAAAAATGCAAAAAATGCTGAAGTCATACATCGCTTCACACCTCTCCTTAGCGATTGGTTTGATGCAGTCACAGGTCACTTTGATTTCATTGTTTCTAATCCACCCTATATTCCCACAAAGGATATCAAAAAACTTGCAAAAGAAGTGCGCTTATATGATCCATTGCGTGCTCTGATCGGTGGAGAAGATGGGCTTGATTTTTATCGAAAGCTTGCCCATGAAGCATCTAACCACTTAAAAGAAAATGGCTATGTTGCTGTTGAAATTGGTTACTCTCAAGAAAAAGACGTCTGTGATTTATTTGAAAAAAATGGTTTTCAATGTTTAGAAATGCGCAAAGACCTTAGTGGGATACCCCGCGCACTTCTGTTTGCATGCAAGCCTTAAAATTCCCAATCATCATCCGTGGTCGCAACCGCCTTGCCAATGACATAGGAGGAACCAGCCCCTGAAAAAAAGTCATGATTCTCATCAGAGTTGGGTGATAAAGCCGCTAAAATAGCAGGATTAACACGACAAACCTCAGGAGGAAAAAGAGCTTCAAAACCTAAATTCATTAAAGCCTTGTTGGCATTATAATGGAGAAAAATTTTTACATCTTCCGTCAATCCAAGGGTATCATAAAGATCTTCAGTATATTTGCACTCAATGTTATAAAGATCAAAGAGCAAGTTAAAAGCAAAATCTTTAATTTCTTGTCTTTTGGTTTCATCAAGCTTTGCATAACCCAATTGAAATTTATAGCCTATATAATAACCATGGACCGCTTCATCACGAATGATAAGCCGAATGAGATCTGCTGTATTGGTCAACTTAGCGCGACTGGCCCAATACATGGGCAAATAAAAACCAGAATAAAATAAAAAGCTTTCCAGCAAGGTCGAAGCAATTTTTTTCTTGAGTGGATCATTTGCTTCATAACGCTCAAGGACTAACCTAGCCTTTTTCTGCAAATGACTATTTTCTTCTGACCATCTAAATGCATCATCAACTTCTACCGTCGAACAAAGGGTTGAAAAAATAGAGGAATAAGAACGTGCATGAACCGCTTCCATGAAGGCAATATTCGTCAAAACGGCCTCCTCATGCTCTGTTATCGCATCAGTAAGCAATGAAATAGCACCCACGGTATTTTGAATGGTATCTAGAAGTGTTAATCCTGTAAAAACACGAATCGTCAATTGACGCTCTTCATCCGTTAAACTTGACCATGAGGGAATATCATTGGAAAGCGGAACCTTCTCAGGCAACCAAAAATTTCCAGTTAAGCGGTTCCATACTTCAAGATCTTTCTCATCGTGTAATCTATTCCAATTAACAGCAGACACAACAGGATTTTTGGTTGCAATCTTTGTCATATGATGACCTCCTATAAACTGCACGAAACACAGCCATCGATTTCTGTTCCACTCAATGCGACTTGCCGCAGTCGTACGTAGTAAATACTCTTTATACCTTTTTTCCAAGCATAAATTTGTGCGCGGTTAATATCACGTGTGGTCGCGGTATCAGGAAAAAATAGTGTTAATGAAAGACCTTGATCAACATGCTGTGTCGCTGCAGCATAGGTATCTATAATTTTTTCAGGACCAATCTCATAAGCATCTTGATAAAAATTCAAATTCGTATTATCCATATAAGGTGCGGGATAATAAACACGCCCAATTTTTCCCTCTTTGCGAATTTCAATTTTTGAAGCAATTGGATGAATCGAAGAAGTGGCATGATTAATATAAGAAATAGATCCCGTAGGGGGAACTGCCTGCAAATTGCGGTTATAAAGTCCATACTCAATAACGTTTTTCTTAAGTTCCTGCCAATCCTTTTGATCTGGGATAACAATATTATTCCGTGCAAAAAGCTCTTGTACAAGCGAAAATTGCGGTTTCCATTCTTTTTCAATATATTTTTCGAAAAAACGTCCATCAGCATAAGCGGATTTTTCAAATCCTGCAAACATTTCTTGACGTTCGCGCGCAATTAAATTGGAAGCCCGTATAGCGTAATATGTCACAATATAAAAATAGATATTGGTAAAATCAATCGCTTCTGGAGACCCATAATAAATCTGCTCACGCGCGAGAAAACCATGCAAATTCATTTGTCCCAAACCAATCGCATGACTTTCAGCATTGCCTTTTGCAATGGAAGGCACACAAGCAATATTACTCATATCCGAAACCGCAGTAAGAGCGCGAACAGCAGATTCTACGGTCTGTCCGAAATCAGGACTTTCCATTGCTTTAGCAATATTCATTGACCCAAGGTTACAGGATATATCACTTCCAATCGTGCGATAAGTTAAATCTGTTTCCAGTTCACTGGCCTCACTCACCTGCAAAATTTCTGAACATAAATTGCTCATACTTATGCGCCCAGCAATCGGATTGGCTCGATTAGCAGTGTCCTCAAATAAAATATAAGGATAACCAGACTCAAATTGAATTTCCGCTAATGTCTGAAAAAAAACGCGTGCACTTATTTTCTTCTTACGAATTCTTGCATTATC
Organism: Bartonella sp. B1098; assembly: GCF_944896145.1. NCBI lineage: Bacteria > Pseudomonadati > Pseudomonadota > Alphaproteobacteria > Hyphomicrobiales > Bartonellaceae > Bartonella > Bartonella sp. B1098. Next base: position 683,026 of record NZ_CALYLP010000002.1, read on the forward strand.
AACAAAAGAGCGATAATGCTCCGTTAAAGAAATATCGCTAAAAGGTTTGCCTGTCACACGCTCAATATCATAAGATGAGAAGAGATACATGTCCTCATTATTGCGTGCAAGCTCAAAAGTAATATCAGGAATAACCACACCAAGCGAAAGCGTTTTAATTCTAACTTTTTCATCAGCATTTTCACGCTTTGTATCCAAAAACTTCATAATATCTAAATGATGTGCATGCAAATACACAGCTCCAGCCCCCTGTCGCGCCCCAAGCTGGTTGGCATAAGAAAAAGAATCTTCCAAAAGTTTCATCACCGGTAAAACACCGGATGATTGATTTTCTATTTGCTTAATTGGCGCTCCAGCCTCCCGCAAATTGGTTAAACAAAGTGCCACACCTCCACCGCGTTTTGAAAGCTGTAAAGCCGAATTAACTGCACGACCTATTGATTCCATATTATCTTCAACACGGAGCAAAAAACACGAAACTAATTCACCACGTTGTTTTTTTCCCGCATTTAAAAATGTTGGCGTTGCTGGTTGAAAACGCCCTGTAATAATCTCGTCCACAAAACTTTCAGCAAGAGCTTTATTCCCTTGTGCCAAATATAAAGCCACAAGACAGACACGATCTTCATAACGTTCAAGATAACGCTTCCCATCAAAAGTCTTTAGCGTATAACTGGTATAGTATTTAAATGCACCTAGGAAGGTAGGAAAACGAAATTTAAATGCATAAGCACGTTTAAAAAGCTTTTTAATAAAAGAAAAATCATAAAGCTCAAATAAAGCTTTTTCATAATAACCTTCTTCTATCAAGTAATCTATTTTTTCCTTCAGGTTATGAAAAAAAACTGTATTTTGATTAACATGCTGAAGAAAATATTGCCGTGCAGCAAGCCGATCCATATCAAATTGGATATGACCATTTTCATCATAAAGATTAAGCATTGCATTCAGTGCATGATAATCAGTAATCTGATCAGACTTCTGCGACTGTTCTATCCCAATTGTTTCCAAAATCTTTCCAATCCCTTTTTTACACAAAGAACGTCTTCATCAGTTCCACGCAGCTCAAAATGATAAAGGCAAGGGACACAACATTTTTCAGCAATGATCTTACTGGCTAAATTATAATAGCGACCAAAATTACGATTCCCACCGCCAATGACACCACGAATTAACTTGCGATTCTCAGCTTCATTAAGAAAATGAATAACGGCTTTCGGCACCGCCCCTCTTCCTTCTCCATCTGCATATGTAGGAACAACCAGGATATAAGGTTCACCAACTAATGCAGAGGGCTTTCTTTTATCAATTTTGAAGAGTCGTTGACCAAGCTGCGAGACAAAATGTTCTGTATTACCCGTTGCACTCGAATAATAAACAATAAGCCCCATTAAGCACAAAGACCACTAATCATATCTGGTCTAAAACCAGACCAATGATTCTCACCACAAACAACAACAGGAACCTGGCTATACCCCAGAGATTGAACAAAACTGTATGCTTGTTCATCACAGGAAATATCAACAACACGATAATGAATGCCTTTTGCATCAAAAGCGCGGCGTGTAGCATCACATTGGACACAAGATGGTTTGCTATAAATAGTGATCGACATTTTCTTCAACTTTCACAATTCAAAACAATCAACTCTAAAAGAGTCAATCTAATTATTTTATAGGTACTCAAGAATAACAAACAACAGAAATTGTACGCAAAACGTGTGGTTATTTTCAAACAGCACACAGATTTCTGAACATAACAGAATCTCTCATCAAATAGCTTCAAAACTATGAGGAGAATAAGCGATTATTCTATAACTTAAATGGAAGACCCCAGTTATAAAACAATCTTTTGCTTGGCAAACAATTCCCTCCTGCTGTCTAAAAAACTAACGTTCTAAACCGCCGTTTTCAAGAGTTCTGTTTTACTCTTTTACGGCAAAAATCAATTACAAAAATGACAGGAAATCCTCCCAAAAGAGACGCTTCAGCAAGAATATCCCTATACCCTTGCTCAACAAACTTTTACGATAACATTGGAAATAACTTAGATACCAAACGAAACACACTAACACCCTCTCTTGTGCTTATTTAGAATCACCAATCATTTTGATACTATATATAGTATATACTCTCTCTCTTTCGTCAAGGAGAATTCGACCATTATTTTGAATTGTCCACGATCTTCCCACTAAAATATTCAACACTCAACGCTATGTTATAATATAACATTTTATTGACAAACGTTATATTATAACATAATTTCTAAAATAATAAGATAAAGATGGTATAAGTTATGGATCTGCACTTTAAAAAGACAACATTAGGCTATGGGAATAGAATAGCAATCAAAGATTTTTCAGCAAAGTTAAAAGCGGGTTCATTGGTCGCAATCACGGGTGATAACGGTGCTGGAAAATCAACCTTGCTAAAAGCCATCGCCGGATTGATTAAACCTCTTAAGGGAAAAATTACAAAACCGAAAAAAAGCCGCATTGCTTATCTTTCTCAGCAATGTGATATCGATCAAACATTTCCAATTGATGTGAAAACACTTGTAAAAACAGGACTATGGTCTTTTTGCGGATTGTGGAAAAACCAACGCCCTTATGATTCTAAGATTCAGAATGCGCTTGAAATGGTTGGACTCACAACACTTACTACCTGTTCGCTTGAAACATTATCAGGTGGGCAATTACAACGCGCCCTTTTTGCACGTATCATTGTACAAGATGCTGATATTATCTTGCTTGATGAACCTTTCAATGGTATCGATCGCAATACTCAAAAAGACCTTCTTGCACTGATCACGGACTGGCAACAGCAAGGACGCACAGTTCTCACAGCACTCCATGACCCTCTCGTCGTGCAAGAATTTTTTCCTCAAATAATTCAAATTAATCAACAAAACGCCTTTTATGGAGAAACAATACAGTTTCTCGATAATACTATTCATTCCATTATGCCTCCTCTCAGCTCCAACTCTTTGTGTATTAATACACGACACACGACAGCACCTGCCTCCTATTAATGATTCTCTCTTTCTTCGGTTATAAGACGTGTATGCATTTTTTCTTGCCCCCTTTATTGATTTCCACTTTATGCAAAATGCTCTTATCGGCTCTATTCTCCTTTCTATGAGCGCTTGTCCTGTTGGTGTCTTTTTGATGCTCCGTGGAATGAGTTTAACAGGAGATGCTATCTCTCATGCCATTCTTCCTGGTGTTGCAACTGCTTTTCTCATTTGCGGCTTCTCCCTCATATCTATGACACTTGGTGGTATTTTCGCTGGCATTATTGTGGCTTTAGCAACCGTTTTAATTTCACGAAATAGCTTTCAGAAAGAAGATGCATCCATGACCGTTTTTTATCTTATTGCACTCGCAGCAGGTGTCATTATTATCTCAATGAAAGATTCAACCATTGAACTGCTTCATCTCTTATTCGGATCAGTTCTTGCAATTGATACACAGACTCTCTGGTTGATCACCACCATAATGTTGATCACACTCTGCAGTCTTTTTATTTTTTGGCGTGCGCTCGTCTTAGAAAGCTTTGATCCCCTCTTTTTTAAATCACTCTCTCCATTGAGTAAATATATTCACATTTCATTGCTTGGACTTGTGGTGTTGAATCTGGTTGGAGGCTTTCAATCACTAGGAACATTACTTTCTGTTGGCATTATGATGATTCCAGCGATTACAGCCCGTTTTTGGTTTTCACGGCTAGGTCCTATTTGCGTGCTTTCTACTCTTTTTGGAATCATTTCTAGTGTATGTGGTCTTCTGATTTCTTTTCATCTCTCCCTGCCTTCTGGCCCTGCTATTATCATTGCCGCAGGATTGATTTACCTTATTTCCTGCCTCATAAGTCCACGCGGTTTTATTGTAACATGGTTTCCCAACCTTTTTTATACTTCCTCACTTTAAAGAAAAAACAATGCCTAAATTTACTCAAAAATTTGTTCTTCTCAGTGCTTTATTGTTTGCCCTTTCTCTCTTTCCTGCTTCTGCACACAATAAAATAAAAGTTGTTGCAAGCTTCTCTATTCTTGCAGACCTCGTAAAAAATGTAGGAGGCAATAATATCTCTATGACCACTTTTGTAGGATCCAACGCGAATACACACACTTATGAACCTACCCCCCTTGACGCTCAAGCTCTTAGAAATGCTCAGATTATTTTTATCAATGGACTTCATTTAGAGGGGTTCATTGACCGCCTCATCACCGCAAGCGATACAAAAGCACTTCTTGTCGAGGTTAGTGCCAACATTCTCCCCCTCGAAATGAAAAATCAAGAACATGATGCCCATCACCATCATCACAGCGTTATTGATCCACACGCTTGGCAAACAATTCCCAATGTCGAAATCTATGTGAAGAATATCGCTGCTGCTTTTTGTAAAATTGATCCACAATCTTGTCCGCTTTACAATAAAAATGCCGAAGCCTACATCAAAAAGCTTAAAACAGCACAAGAGACCTTAAAAACAAAAATTGCCACTATCCCTAAAGATAAACGTATCATTATTACATCTCATGACGCTTTTGGCTATTTTGCTAAAGAATATGGCTTCACTATCTTGGCCCCCCAAAGCGCTTCAACAGAAGCTGAAGCAACTGCAGCTGATGTTGCTAAACTTATCAAACAAATTAAAGCGAATAAAGCAGCAGCATTGTTCGTTGAAAATATCTCTAATCCCCGGCTCATAAAACAAATTTCAAAAGAAACAGGTTTAAAAATTGGTGGAACCCTTTATTCTGATGCATTGTCAAACGAAAATGGTCCTGCCGCAACTTATCTCGATATGATGGAGCATAATGTGAATACCATCATTGATGCCATCAAAAAACATTAAAAAATCTTTTTATAGAAGAAAAAAGTTCATAAAATCATAGGTCTATGATTATGTTATCAATGCTATGAAACAAAATTAATTTTACAGAAAAAAATTTATACCTTATAGACGTCAAATAGATGAACTCATCAATGGATTTATTCCCTCATGGTGCCCAAATCACAAGCATTATTATTCTATTCTCCAACGTTTTTTTTGCAATAATTCTCAACACGTGAAATAATTCATAAGAAGCATTTTAAACCCTTTCTTAATAGTTTTTTATTCATACGGCTCTTCCCGCTTATAACAGCAAGCGAATGGTTTTGATGATTCAACATGGAACAAAGGTAGAATGAAAAAAATTACGATATTAGGGCTGTTTCTTAATACACAAAACAGTAAATTATCATTATAAATCAATCTATTGCTGTTAAGTAGAACGTACCTATTTTTGTACAAGATACTCAGAATAGCGTCCTGTTTTTACAGATAAAACGGACTTTTTATATCACCGATTAAAGCTAAGATATGGGGACCTAATGTCACTATTTGAGAATAATTTTCTCTCTTTATTTTTCTTATTCATTCTTTATAAGATAGATCAATTATCTCGTCAAAAAAGATGATGATAAGATACTGTTTTTATGAAAAAATGCTTTTCTAAATCCGCGAAAATATGGTTAATAAATTGTTATCTCTATTCATTTCAATGAAAAGAACTTATTATTTTTAATGTTCTTCTTATAGAACGTAAAAAGATAGGATTTCTTCATATGAGTATTTTGACATTCTCGGTGTCATGTGACAATGGATCATTACAAAAACTTTTAATTTGCTTTAATCTCATCGTTACACTTTTATTTTGTGAATATAATCGAGAAAGCCAAAACACAAGATTATTATGATTCAGCATAAAAAGAAGTCTTGTTACACCAATTAATGCTTACTTATTCCTTGTGCGCTTTCCAGTGTTTTTGTTAAAGGTATGAAAATTTTGATGAGCAACAGTGAAACTTAATTTTTGACCATAGTCGTGTGTCAAGCGTTCTTTTATTTCAATCGTAAAAATGATATCATTCCAACGTGTTAAAACATGGCAACCTGTTCCGATTGGCTTGATAAGCTCAATTTTTGTGTGAAAGACAGGTCCTTTATCGGGGTGTTCGCCCAATAAGATTATTTCAGGTCTAAAAGCTAAAAGATCCGTTTCTTCGCTGTAAGAATATGAATGCCCTAAATGTTGTTCTAGGACATGACGATCAAGAAAATTCATAGGAGGAGAACCAATAAAATCGGCAACAAATGTGGTTGCTGGCGTATCGTAAATTTCCATTGGTGTCCCAATTTGCTCAATAGCTCCTTTATTCAAAACGACTATTCTATCGGCTAACGTCATGGCTTCTAGTTGATCATGGGTAACATAGAGGCTGGTTGTTCCTAATGAACGCTGTAGCGTTTTTATCTCAATACACATTTGTGCCCGTAATTTTGCATCCAGATTGGAAAGAGGTTCATCAAAGAGAAAAACACGGGGTTGACGTACAATCACACGCCCCATTGCAACACGCTGGCGTTGTCCCCCTGATAATTGTCGTGGTTTACGATCAAGAAATGGTTCTATCTCCAAAAGCTTTGCAGCATGTGCAATGCGTTTTTTTATTTCTTCTTTTGGAGTTTTACGATTTTTAAGACCATATTCTAGGTTTCCGCGAACTGTCATATGAGGATAAAGAGCATAATTTTGAAAAACCATCGCAATATCACGATCAGCCGGTTCACGATCATTGATCCGTTCGTTATCGATACACAGTTCACCTGAGGTGACTTGCTCAAGTCCTGCAATAATACGCAACAAGGTTGATTTTCCGCATCCTGAAGGACCAACAAGAACAAGAAGTTCTTTATCAGCAACAGTTAAGTTTAAGTCATCAATAACCAGAACGCCGTTGTCATACTGTTTTTTTATATTTGATAACTGGATTGTAGCCACAATTACTTCTCCGTTTCAATAAGGCCTTTGATAAAAAGCCGCTGCATGAAGACAACAACAAGAACAGGTGGTACCATGGCAACAACCGATACTGCCATAAGGATATTCCATTGAGGATCATGTTGTAGTGATTCGACAATAAGCTGTTTTAAAATAATAAGAATTGTTTGATGATTTTGATCCGTTGTAATGATAAGAGGCCAGAGATATTGTATCCATCCATAAATGAACATAATGATAAATAAAGCAGCGATATTACTTTTGCTGAGAGGAAGGAGAATATCCTTAAAAAATTTAAATGGTCCTGCACCATCAACACGTGCTGCCTCTAAGAGTTCATCAGGAACAGTCAAAAAAAACTGGCGAAATAAAAATGTAGCGGTTGCGGATGCAATCAGGGGGATAATCATTCCACTATAAGTGTCAATCATCCCCAATTTTGCAACAACCGCATAGGTTGGAAGAATACGAACTTCAACAGGAAGCATCAATGTAACAAAAATAAGAATAAAAGCCGTTTTTCGGAAGGGAAAACGCATATAAACAATTGCATAAGCAGACAAAAGTGAAATAATAATTTTTCCAATGCTAATCCCTAAAGCCATAATGAGTGAATTCAGTAAGAGTGGCCAGAGGTTAGGGAGACCAAGCCTTGCAAGACCATCACCAAAAATTGTTTTATAGTTTTCCAGAGCATATTCCCCAGGTAAAAGAGGAAGTGTTCCCGTATTAAATGCTGCTGAACTATGGGTTGATGCAATGATAGCAACATAAACTGGAAAACAAATAATGATAATACCAACAATGAGAGTAATATGCGTTAAAAATTTCAAAAGAGGGCGATTTTCAACCATAATTTGTTTCCTAATATTGTACACGACGCTCAATCCAGCGAAACTGGATAAACGTTAAGACAATAACCATCAACATCAATATTGTTGATTGTGCTGCTGATGTACCGATTATTTGATTTCTAAAGCCATCGTCGTATACTTTATAGACGAGAGTGCTCGTTGCACGCGCAGGGCCTCCAGAAGTTGTGTTATCAATAATACCAAAAGTATCAAACATAACATAATTGATATTGACGATAAAAAGGAAAAATGTCGTTGGTGAAATTTGCGGAAAGACCACAGTCCAAAATCGTTTAAAGGGACCAGCACCATCAATGGCTGCTGCTTCTATTTGAGAACGCGGAACAGACTGAAGAGCTGTAAGAAAAAAGAGAAAATTGTAAGAAATTTGTTTCCAGCTAGCGGCAATGACAATCAGAATCATCGCTTGAGTGCCATTAATACGATAATTCCAGAGTACCCCTATTTTCTCAAGAAGAAAAGGAATAATCCCGATGGTAGGATGAAAGATAAACAACCATAATATACCTGCCAATACTGGAGCAACAGCATAGGGCCAGAGCAAAAGTATTGTATAAGCTTTTTTTGCACAGATAACACGGTCAACACAGACAGCCAAAAGAAGTGACATGGTCATTGAAACGACAGTAACTGAAATAGAAAATACTGCTGTTGTAAGAAATGATTGCAGATAAGTAGGATCAGAAAGAACAGTTAGATAATTTTCAAAACCAATAAAGGTTGTTGTAAAGCCAAAAGGGTCTTCACGCTCAAAGGACGATTTTATGGCTTGAGCAGCAGGCCAAAAGAAAAATAAAAAAGTTATAAGAAGCTGAGGGAAAAGCAGTCCGTAAGAAAGCAGACTCTTTTTAAAATATGCTTGTTTTTCTTGCATTCGCAGGGCTCTTTAAATGTAGAGACTTTAAAAAGATAAACAAAAAGGACTCAACTGTTTTTGTTGAGTCTTTTATATTTAACAAAAAAACGAAATTAATGATTAGATTTTTCAAATTCACGCAAGAGTTTATTTCCACGTTCAACGGTCTCATCTAAACCATCTTTCGGTGTTTTTGAACCACTAAGAACAGCTTCTAACTCCTGATCAAGAATGGTACGGATTTGTGGTAAATTACCAAATCTTATCCCCTTCGAGTTAACTGTCGGTGGATTAAGGTTGATCTGTTTGATAGCAATATCAGCCCCTGGCGTTTTTTCATAGAAATGTTGTTTTTTGCTCAATTCATAAGTTGCTTTTGTGGTTGGAAGATAACCTGTTCCTTGATGCCATTTTGCTTGATTTTCCGTTTTTGAAAGAAACTTAAGAAAAGCTGCTGCTCCAGCATATTCCTTTGTGGTATGACCCTTAAACGCCCAAATAGAAGCTCCCCCAATAACTGAATTTTGTGGTGCGCCTTCCGCATCCTTATAATACGGTAACATACCAACCCCCACATTAAACTGAGCTTCAGAAACAATTCCAGCATGTGATCCTGAAGATTGCATAAAAATTGCACAGTTTTGCGCCATAAACATTGGGGTTGAATCTAATGCGCCTGCAGGACCACCATAGCGGAAAATACCTTGATCAGACCACCTTTTCAGGTCTGTCCACATACGTACTTGTAAAGGTCCGTTAAATGTAAGCTCTGAATCAAGTCCTTTAAAGCCATTTTCTTTCGTTCCAAAAGGAACATTATGCAACGCTGAAAAATTTTCTATACCAATCCATTGTGCTGCATAAGCCATGGTAAAACCACATGTTGCCACCTTGGACTCAAGAATTTTTTTAGAAAAATCTTCTATATCTTGCCATGTTTTAGGGGGCTGTTCTGGATCAAGACCGGCTTTTTTAAAGATATCCTTGTTGTAATAAAGGATTGGTGTTGAAATATTGAAGGGCATAGAGATTATATGCCCCTGTTCATCAGAGTAATAGCCGCTAATAGCAGGAAAATAATCGGTAGGATCGAATTCTTGTTTTGTATCAGCCATAAGTTGATAAAATGGATAGATAGCGCCTTTTGCAACCATCATCGTTCCAGTACCAACGTCATAAATTTGGGCGAGCACAGGCTGTTTCTTTCCACGAAACGCTGCAATCAGTGCGACCAAACCTTCTTCATACTCACCGCGAAATGAAGGCACAACTTTGTACTCAGATTGACTCGCATTAAAATCGTTAATGAGACTTTCTGTTTGCTTGCCTAATTCACCACTCATAGAATGCCAAAAGCTGATTTTGGTCTGCGCAAAACTCGCTGTTATTCCTGCTAAGAATATTATAATAGCAACCGTAGTCGCTATGAAAAGATAAAAACGACTCATGGTGCACCCTTTCTGAAGGGATGGAATACAAACTACCCCTGAATTTATAGTATTACAAATGAACATGCTATGACAGTTTTATTTCAGAAATATATTTTCCCATTTAAACAGGAACCATCAAAAGGTCAAATGAATTTGTTTAGGTTTATTCGTTTTCTTTTATAAGCTTTCCTATGTATTAAAGAGATACGCGTTTGTAACGGGTTGAAAAAAGTGAGATGGCTTAAATAAGTAAGGGAATAGGTGAAAAGATATAGACCGTTAATGTCATTTAATGACTTTTGTAATATCTATAATATCTGGATTTACTTTTTTCAAAAAAGAATTGTTTATTCTTTTGTTATTTGTCTTACAATCTTCGGCTTATAACCTTAAAACGGTGTTACGACTAAATTCCACGAAGAGACAAATAGAAATTTCTTAAAATGAAGAAAATCATTTTGAAACGTTTAAGTGTTTCCTTCCCTGTAATGGAATCACACTCCTCTCATTCAAAATAAAATGATATTGTACGATTAATTTCCATTGTGTTAAAAAAAAAATCTTTTAATACATCTACATTTCATGATGGCTCCTATAAAATAAGCCCTAAAGCCTCCCTGTTAAAGTATATAAAAATTTTTTATGACATTATTTTTATACTTTATAAAAGTGCAAAATGGAATCATATAATGATGCCGCTAGCGCTTCAATAAAGCCTTTTTAAAGAGAGTTTAAAAAATGTTTTTTTCAATAGCTTTTTATCACCCCACCACCCCCCACTCGTAATATGCAAGCAAATGATTTTAGTTGATTCATTGTAAAAAAAAATCTGAAGTGAGAAAATTTCTTGATATTAAGCGCTATCACTTAATATAAAAAGTGTTTAATTATCATTAAAATCAACGTGTTATTATTTTGCAAAAGAAAATACCTCCTGCTTTCTTCCATTACACTGGCTGTATGAAAATACAGGGATTTTATAGAAATATATTTTTTACCTTTGTCCACGCAATTGTAATGCAAGATCAGGTTGATCTGTCGTAATATAATGTACGGGCATATTAAGCCAATGTGATAATCGAGCTTTTCCGTTGATTGTCCATACCCCCACAGTAAAACCAGCTTCAAGAGCTGCTTCAATAAAATCCTGTGATACAATGGAACCATCTAAACTTAAATCAGAATAACCCAATTGTTTCCATTCAGAAAAATGACGATACATATCACCTTCAAAATGATCAACACATGGACCAGATGGTATTCCTGCTTCAATAAAAGGGCGAAGAATCAAAGGATCAAAACTAATGGCAGAAACCCGTTCTGTTAAATTTCGACTTTTTATGAGTGCAAGCGCTTTTTGAGATAAGATTGTTTCACGCTCCACTTCACCACAGGTTTTGATTTCAAGATGCAAACCAACATTGGTTGGTGCTAAAAGATCAAGCACCTCTTCTAGCAAAGGAGGTGCTTCTTGGCTTCCTTTTACGCAGAGTTGTTTGCGTGTTTCATTATCAATATCGTGAATATATCCCTTTTTGCCAATCAATTGATCTAGACGGAAATCGTGAAAAACAACTACTTCACCGCTTTTCAGCAAATGAACATCACATTCAATCTCATCAACTTTTAACGCTATAGCGTTACTAAATGCTGAAAAGGTATTTTCAGAATAAAGATGTGCTCCACCACGGTGCGCAACAATTTTTTTCTTAGACATGCAAAATTTCACACTTCTCAATTTTAAATGACAATGGTTTAAATGACATTGGCTCTCAATGATATTAGCGTCTAGATTTTCAGATAAAGGCTTATATCCTATAAACAAGCACACTTAATCTTTTTAAGACTTTTTCTACATTTTTCTAAATATTAAGCCCTCAATCATATTTTATTCTTAAAAAGTCTATCCTTCATTTCAATTATTCCCATTCAATGGTTCCAGGAGGCTTTGAAGTTACATCATAAACAACACGATTAATCCCCCTAACTTCATTAATAATGCGTGATGCTGTCTTACTTAAAAAAGTCATATCATAGGGATAAAAATCAGCGGTCATTCCATCGACAGAGGTGACAGCACGAAGCGCACAAACAAATTCATACGTGCGACCATCCCCCATCACTCCAACTGTTTGAACAGGAAGAAGGACAGCAAAGGCTTGCCAAATTTCATCATAAAGACCGGCTTTACGAATTTCCTCAAGATAGATAGCATCTGCCTCACGTAAAATTTCTAATTTTTCACGGGTCACAGCCCCTGGACAGCGAATTGCAAGACCGGGACCTGGAAAAGGATGACGACCAATAAACTGTTCTGGCAATCCTAATTCTCGCCCTAGCAAACGGACCTCATCCTTAAAGAGCTCACGCAACGGTTCTACAAGTTTCATACTCATCTGTTCTGGTAATCCACCTACATTATGGTGGCTTTTAATGGTGACCGATTCACCAATAGCAGAAACACTCTCAATAACATCTGGATAGAGTGTTCCTTGTGCTAAAAACTCTGCACCTCCTATTTTTTTAGTCTCTTTTTCAAAAACTTCAATAAAAAGGCGACCTATCGTTTTGCGCTTTTTTTCTGGATCTGTCTCACCTTCTAAAGCATGAAGAAATATATCGGCAGCATCAACGTGAATAAGCTCTATGTTATAGTGATCGCGGAATAATGTAACAACTTCCTGCGCCTCATTCTTACGCATTAATCCATGATCGACCAAAATGCATGTCAGTTGATCTCCTATAGCTTCATGAAGAAGCACCGCTACAACAGAAGAATCCACTCCCCCTGAAAGACCACAAATCACACGACTTTTTCCAACCTTTTGTCGTATTGTCGCGATGGCCTGCTCACGATAAGAAGCCATTGACCAATTGCCTTTAATCGCAGAAATCTTATGAATAAAATTTTGCAAAAGTTTTGTACCATCCGGTGTATGAACAACTTCAGGATGAAACTGTACCGCATAAAAATGTCTTTTCTCATCAGCAATAGCTGCATAGGGAGCGCCTTTTGAGATTCCTATGACACGAAAGCCTTCTGGTAAAGCTGCCACACGGTCACCGTGACTCATCCATACTTGATAACGAGAACCTTTTTCCCATACTCCATCAAAAAGAGCACTCTCCTCTTGGATTTCCAAAAAAGCACGACCAAATTCACGCTCATGTCCAACTTCAACCGTTCCTCCAAGCTGAACACACATGACTTGCTCCCCATAACAAATACCAAGAATTGGAATACCAGCCTCAAAAATTTCCGCTGGAGCACGTGGCGACCCTTCATCAATAACGGAATAAGGACTTCCTGATAAAATAATCGCTTGAGGATTTATGCGGCGCACTGCTTCTAAAGCCAATTGAAAAGGAACAATTTCACAGTATACCCCCATTGCGCGCACCCGTCGTGCAATAAGCTGTGTAACCTGTGAACCAAAGTCAATAATAAGAACAGTGTCTGGATGGGATATGCTCATAGGAAACCAATCAACAATTGTAAAAGAGAACTCATAAGAGTTATGATTCAATCTTTCTCTTTTCACAAGCCTGTTTTCTTAAGAAAAGGAATATTCTCGTAAAATTTATGATAAAAAATGCAAAAATATGGATCAATGTTTTTTTTGCAACACAGATAAAAAAAATCCATCTGTTTTTGTTGTTGCAGGCGATAAAGTCAGGCCATAATTTGAAAAAACGGGTTGCACAGGTGAAGAACTGAAATATTTCTGCCAAAGTGCCTGCATATCTATTGGATAAAAATGAGAATATTGTTGAAGGAAATAGGAAATTTGTTCCTCATTTTCATCTGCAAAAAGAGAACAGGTAATATAGACTAAGCGCCCATTTGGCTTAAGATAATCTATCGCCTCATTCAAAATCGCCCTCTGTTCTGTTTGGCGTTGTTTTACCTGCTCTAATGTTAAACGCCATTTCGCATCTGGACGACGACGCCATGTTCCTGTTCCACTACAGGGTGCATCTAACAAAACTCTATCCATCTGGCCTATTAAAGATTTCAATTCTTCTTTTTGTGCTCGTGTTTGTACATTATGAACACCAGCACGTCGAAGACGATCAAAAATAGGCGCTAGGCGCCCTTTATCAGAATCATAAGCATAAATTTGCCCACGATTGTTCATATCGGAAGCTAAAGCTAATGTTTTGCCACCAGCACCGGCGCAATAATCTAATACCTGCATGCTTGCTTGCGCTTCCACAAGATGAGCAACAATTTGAGATCCTAAATCCTGTATTTCAAAGTGCCCTTTTTGAAAAGCTGGTTCCACTTGAACATTGGGATGGCGATCAAATTTTTCAATCGGAGCAACTCTTAAGGCTTGCCGAAACCATGGCAAAGATTGAATTTTGGTTTTTGCTAGCTCTTTTAGTACCTTTTCTGGTGTTGCCTTTAGGCTATTGACCCGTAGATCTAAAGAAGGACGCGTTGCTAGTGCAGCAGCTTCCACGATCCAGTTATCACCAAATAAAGGACAAAGATGTGCTTGACACCATTGAGGAATATCACCACGAATATAGTCTGGTGCATCCACTAATTGCCGCTTTTGCCACGATTTGCGCTGTTGATCCTCTAATAACTGCGGTGCAAACCGATCTCCTTCTAGCGCACTATCAATTTGCTCCAGCGTCATTTTTCCAGTATCTAATAAGGTAGCAAAAACAATATCCCGAATATCATCACTCTCCATTCGCCATTGTAAAGAATATCGTCGTCTTAAAACATCATAAACGATTGTACCAATGGCTGCACGATCACCTGCTCCAGCAAAGCGATGAGAAAGCCCCCAATCCTTTAAAGCTTCTCCTGCGGGGCGATGCCTCATTTCTATCTCTTTGAGAACATTTATTGCTGCTTGCAAATGCCCACCTAATCGCATTCATTTCTCCCATTAAAATAATAAAATTCTAAACCGTTTTAAAAATAATATTATTTTCTTATTGCCAATGAAATCTATTCAAAACTCTCAAAAATTTACACTCACTTTTAAAATGATCTGAGCATACTTCTTTATAAGATCCAATTTAGTATATCTAGATTTTTCCTTTCATTTTCTCTCCACTGGCTTTTTATCCTTTTAAAATACATAAAATCCTCTTACGCTAAAAGATACCTTGCCATCCATAAAGAACTTCTTTCCATCATACATTACGAAAAAACAAACTCCTTGTTATTGCATAAAATGAAATTTTCTCGACTTATCTAAACAACTGAAAAAATCCGATATCTTCCATCTTGAAAATATAATCCTTCTGAAAAAGGAGAAAAAATCTTCTAACAAGATGAGATAAGTTCATCTTACTCTCAACAAAAAATTAACTTTTTTAAAAATGCTTGGAACCACTATTTGGCATGTCCGTTTTTACTATACTGGCAACTGCCAGATAATTTAAAAGGAGAAAATAATGACTTATAATAATGGAAAAACAACTTCATCTAAAAGTCGCCACAATACAATGCCCTCAAACAATGGAAAGAAATCCGTCCAAAGTGATCAGACAAACACTCGCCAACGTGCGTCAAAGATGGAACATAAGACAACAAAAAGTTAATTCTAACTTTATATAATTGACTTCACATAGTCTTAGCAGAAAGAATTAGAGTTTTAGCCTCTAATTCTTTCCTTTTCCGGATTATGATACCAAATCACAAACAGAAAAAAGAACCACCTCTCTTCCTCGTTCTCGGAAGATTTTACATCTATGTGATATGACACTATGACACTAAGCTCTTATATTTTCAAACTGGGCCCCGATAGTTTGGGCTTTCCCGTGTGATCGAAACATCATGCGTATGGCTTTCATGGAGTCCCGCATTAGTAATACGAACAAACGTTGCTTTTTTACGAAACTCTACGAGATCTTTTGCCCCAACATAGCCCATCGAAGCACGCAGTCCACCAGCAAGCTGATGGAGAACTGATGCTATAGGACCTTTATAGGCCACTTGACCCTCTACACCTTCAGGAACCAACTTCAATTCATCACGAACGTCATCTTGAAAATAACGATCTGCTGATCCTCGTGCCATAGCACCAACAGATCCCATACCACGATAGGCTTTAAAAGATCGACCTTGATAAAGATAAACTTCACCAGGACTTTCTTCTGTTCCCGCTAAAAGAGAACCGATCATTGCTGCACAAGCCCCACCCGCTAAAGCTTTAGCAAAATCACCCGATGCTTTAATCCCACCATCTGCAATGATGGGAATGCCTGCTTTTTCAGCAACTTCTGCAGCATTCATAATAGCGGCAAGTTGAGGAACACCAACACCAGCAACAATACGCGTTGTACAAATAGAGCCAGGACCAATACCAACTTTTACTGCATCTGCACCACTGTCAATCAATGCTTGCGTTGCTTGAGCAGTCGCAACATTCCCAGCAATAACAGCTGGAGAGGAAACCATCTTTTTAATCCGTTCAACAGTTTCTAGCACACGCTGAGAATGACCATGCGCTGTATCAATGACCAACACATCAACTCCTGCGTCAATGAGGCGTTCAGCTCGTTCAATCCCATCATTCCCAACACTACTAGCCGCTGCAACACGCAAGCGCCCTTGAGAATCTTTAGCCGCATTTGGATTTAATTTTGCTTTTTCAATATCCTTAACTGTTATCAGTCCAACACAACGATTTTGCTCATCCACAACCAATAATTTTTCAATACGATGATGATGTAAAAGATATTTTGCCTCACTGAGTTGAACATTTTCACGCACTGTGATCAAATTCTCATGCGTCATTAATTCATAAATTTTTTGTTTTGGATCCGATGCAAAACGGACATCTCTATTGGTCAAAATACCAACAAGCCGTCCAGCAGTCTCACCTTTAACACTATTTTCAACAACCGGAATACCTGAAATACCATGAAAGCGCATCAAAGCTTTCGCTTCATCAAGGGTTGCATCGGGTCCAATTGTGACTGGATTAACAACCATACCAGATTCAAACTTTTTTACCTGGCGAACTTCTTCTGCCTGCTCTGCAAGAGACATATTACGATGAATAACCCCAAGACCACCAGCTTGAGCCATAGCAATTGCCAAACGCGATTCTGTTACCGTATCCATTGCAGCGGAAAGCAATGGCAAATTGAGCTGAATATCGGCTGCAATGCGCGTCCTAAGATCCACTTGACTAGGCATAACAAGAGAATGACCGGGCTGTAAAAGTACATCATCAAAAGTCAGTGCCAATGCCCCTGTCCCCGTTTCAACAATTTTTGCCATAGCAAAATTCCTTTTATAATAAAACATTATAACAAAACACCGCAAGAAGCTTTAAAATACAACTGCGGTTCTCATCGGGTAGATTGGCAAAAAATTATGCCATGCTACAAACAAAATGAAAAGAAAAATAAATATTTTTTTAAAGTGTGGTTTATGAAAATTTACAATTGCGATTCAATCGGTAACCAACTTATTATTTTTGTAAATGCGCGACGCCAAAAATTGCTTTCTGGCTCATAATCAATGCTATATTTTTTTTCATTTTCAATAAAATCCCAATAAATACGATTATTCTTACCAAGACGAAGATGATAACTCATTTCGCCCGTCGTTTCTTCGCAAAACAACAAATCTAGCCTTGCTGTAATGGGAGCACATTCAAAAAGAATGCCCATTTCTGTATTGAGTGCTGCTGATCTAGGATCAAAGTTTAAAGATCCAATAAAAGCTGTTTTACGATCAACTAAAAAAGCTTTGGCATGTAAACTTGCCTTACTCGATCGAAACAATCGTAATCCATGGGTATTGCCTTCTGCTTTTAATTCATAAAGCTTAACACCACTTTTCAACAGCGCCTTACGATACGGGACATAACCACCATGCACTAATGCTACATCGGTCGCGGCCAAAGAATTTGTGAGAATTTTGACATCAACACCTTTTGAAACCAAATGACTTAAATTCTGCGTCCCTACCTTACCAGGAACAAAATAAGGGGATGTAATTTGAACCGTTTTTTGGGCATTTCCAATAACCTTTGAGAGTGCCTTCATAAGCCAATTGCTCGCTTTTTTACGCAATGCTTTTTCTGGAGGGTCAGAAAGAACGACAACTTTATCGGCTAAAAATAACCGCTTGCCTGCCTGGATAAAACACTCGAAGTTAATGTGCTCTTTGACATAATCTAAATAAACTTTTGCAACTTTGGAATCCCGAAACTTTCGTAATTTATCTTTCCAATAACTAAGATCGCTTGCGCTTTTAGGAATAACCAAAGTATGAATTGGCAAAACAACAGCACTATTCCAAAAATCATCAAAGATACTTTCCACCTTTTTAACAGAGGGACCGATTAACATCAAATCTAAATCTCGAAAATGAGATTTTTCAGCTGCATCAAAATAAGAATCTGCAAGATTACGTCCTCCTACAAAAGCGACCCTGCCATCAATAATAAAAGCTTTATTATGCATTCTCCGTGTTACAGTAATTGCCCGTAATATAATCTCTAAACCACGGCGTAAACCACCTTTTCGTGATCGCCCTGGATTAAACATTCTCACCTCAATATGCGGATGTTTATCAAGCGCAATATAAGCTGGATCACGTGCCTGAGCGTTAATATCATCCAAAAGAAGCCGTACCCGAACACCTCGATCAGCTGCCTCAACTATTTCACTTAATAATAAACGCCCCGTTAAATCATCGTCCCAAATATAATACATCAAATCAAGGCTACGACCAGCCTCTGCTGCGCCTATTGCACGAACACAAAACGCATCCAAATTGCTGATGATGAGGGAAAGAGCATCTTTATCAACCCCTAGTCCATCTTCTTCCTCAGCCAATTGATTGACGATACGATCAAACTTAGTTTCATCCTTCTGAATAGGCAATGCATAAGAACATTGCCCCCTAGCATTTCTCACGAAATGCCCATAGGTGTAGATTGCCAACATAGACGCAATAAAAAAAAAGAGGATAAAACCAATAACAATCTGTAAAAGAGTCAAAAAAGATAAACTTTCTATTTTCAAGCTATCGCATCACCCGTAATACGAACCATAATACTAATCATTTCGTTTTAACCGTGTAGCGAATAAGATGCCACTTCTTGCTTAAGAGAGTATAAATTTAATAGTCTACGACGTAAAAATTTTAGCTGCAATAATTTAAAAGCTTAAAAAAATATCTCTCGGCTTTAACAAATATATATAAAATGAAACAAACGATAAAATAATTTATACTTGATTTAAATCTCATAAAACCATTCTAATAGATAAAACCTACAATAAATGATTGTTTTTTTAAATGCTCCTCACTGAATTTAGCAAAAAACTTCTCCTTTTTTTGAAAATCATACCTGTCCTCAAAAGAGATTTGTTATGAATTTTACTTTCGTTCTTGATTTCTTATGGTTCTCAACTCTTCCATTTTTCGATAAAGTGTAGAGCGACCAATATGAAGGCGGCGCGCAATCTCACTCATATGCCCTTTATAATGTTTAACTGCTTTCTCGATAATATCATGTTCCATCTCTGCAAAAGTACGTACATGCCCATCATTATTCAAAAATTGTATTGAATCTTGTTCATTATCTTCTTGCATATTACCCTCAATGATATTGGGAACACTCATTAATGCATTTCCCATCAATTGGGGAAAATCTCGAACTGTTAATAACGGTCCCTCACTGAGTAAAATCGCACGAAATAAAAAATTTTCAAGTTCATTTCTATTTCCAGGCCAATCATACTGCATAAGCAAAGAAAGAGCTGATCCTGCTAAACCATGGACATGTGATCGCCCTGTTTCTGTTATGATACGATCAATCAAACGTTGTGTGATCTCTGGAAAGTCATCCCTTAATTCTCGTAAAGCAGGAACGCTAATTGATAGATGAGAAAATTGTTCAAACAAACTATGCAAAAAAAAGTTCTCTTTAACCAAATCCTTTAAACGCGATGTTGAAATAGCAATGACCCGAAAAGGAAAAAGTTCTCCTTTTGTATCCCTTCCCCTTTCTTTAAGATAATGAGCAAGCCGTTTTTGCTGTATGGGTTCAAGCCGATCAATATCACAAAGGCAAAGTGTCCCGTTGTCAAGCGAAGAAACTAAAGGGAGAAATTCTTTAAACCAATGTTGATTTTCTTCTTCTGGATCAACAATCGCTGAACATTGAAAGCGAATAAAAGAGCCCTCCGCGAATAAACCTTCATGATGAATAATCCGAGCTAAAGTCTCACGACCTGTTCCAACTTCACCCTCTATCAAAAGATTCTGTGAAGTGATCGCTGCTGTTCTAGATTGCTCTAAAACAATCTGCATCGCTCTACTTTTTATGCAAAGATCCGAAAACCTTAAATGATTTTCTTTCTTTCTCCGAATATCTTGAACCTCATGCTCCAAGGCAGAAATAAGAGCAAGAATATCCAAAGTAACTCTTACACGTAATAATGTTACTGGATGAATCCAATAATCAATAGCTCCAGCTGCTAAAGCTTTCTGGAGTAAATCCTGATTCTCTTGTTGTGCTATCACAACAATAGGAACAGAAACACCAGCAACTCTAATCATTTTAATCAAATCGCTTACACTCAAATCACTCATAATGACATCAAGGAGTGCAAGCACAATGTTTTTACGTCTGTGTAAAAGATCAATTGTACGGAGGCCATTTTCTGCTTCAATGACACGGTAACCAAAACCTCGGAGCATAGCAGAAAGCTCTATACGTCTTCCATAATCTTCACTCGCAACAAGAATGGGACCAACCATAATGTCAATAATCTCCTTTGAGACTACTCATGAGACTATTCAGCAGCTTAATGTAAAAATTGTTGTAAACCATAAGAAATATTTCACCTCTTGTGTTTCACTTGCGCATTTCATCAAGCTGTTAATTAAATACAACATTAAGGCATTTTTTTCTATTTTTTTTGCTTTTTCATTGATTTTCATCAAATTTTTCATATTGACTCATGGCACAATTTAATAATTTTATAGAAAATAGAGAGCGAAATAATCTAAATTAGAGTGAAATAAATGAAACATACCTATCATATTTTATGTCTTATAATCACCGCTTTGCTATTAAGTGCCTGTGGCTTTTCGCAGTATTATAACCCCAATATGTCAACCGGAATTGATGGAAAATGGGTTGATGAGAATGGCATTATTTCTTCTTTCCACAATGGTGTTTTTGAAACGCGTGCAGCAGATACAGAAGAAAAACTATCAGAAGGGATCTACAGTTACCTCAATGCCCAAAATATAGAAATTGAAATACGTTCTATTCTCCGTGGAACAATTTCTAGAGTCAATTGTACAATGTCATATGACGCCACACAACTTCTCTGCACTTCACATACAGGAGCACAGTTTTTCCTTAAACGGAAATCTTCAACAAAATAAAAGGTAAGCTTCTCTTAATTAAGAACAGAGGGAGTACAGACATCAAACAGGAGGTGATCCTTTCTCCTCCTGATAGAAAATCCTCTTTAAAATACGCAAGGAGACTGATATAATCTCTATCCGTAGAATTTTCTAAACATGATAAAATGTGTAGAGTGATCATTTTTTTTCACAAAATATCAGCAAAAAGCTCCTTCACAATAAAATTGTGACTTTGTATCGCTCAACCTATTTTAGTCTAAAATAATATTTATCTGATAGGGAACTTTAATCTAAGCAGCACCGATTCGCAAAAGATCATGAAAATGAACAATTCCTATCGGTTTTTTATCTTCAACCACGAAAAATGCACCAATATGATGATCATTAATAAAAGCCATTGCTGCACCAACAAGTGTATTTGGCTTTACAACTTTAGGCGCTTTGGTCATCACCTCATCAACATTAAATTTTGATAAATTAAAATGAATGTTCCGAGCAAGATCACCATCGGTCACAATTCCAATGAGTTCACCTTTTGAGTTGATAACACCAACACAACCAAAATGTTTTTCTACCAAAACGTTCATCGCTTCAGTCATAGCTGTTCCCTGCATAACTAAAGGAATACGGTCCCCCTCATGCATAATATCACATACGTATTTAAGGCTTGCACCAAGAGAACCACCAGGATGATATATTTTGAAATCTGTTGCGGTAAAACCACGCATTTCTAAAAGAGAAACTGCTAATGCATCTCCCATTGCCAATTGCATAATTGTTGAAGTTGTCGGTGCTAAACCATGAGGGCAAGCTTCTTCTATCTTTGGTAATAAGAGAACAATGTCAGCTTGTCGTCCTAATACAGAGTGCTCACTTGATGTCATTGCAATAAGGGGGATACGAAAACGTGCCGCATAACTCATAATGCCACTTAATTCTTGTGTTTCACCAGACCATGATAAAGCAAGAATAACATCATCAGATCCAATCATACCAAGATCACCGTGATTGGCTTCTGCAGCGTGAACAAAAAAAGCAGGCGTTCCAGTTGAAGCTAAGGTTGCTGCAATTTTTGTCCCGATATGACCACTTTTTCCAAGACCCGTAATGACCACATGTCCGGAGGCATTTTTAATGGTTTGAACAGCCACTTCAAAAGAAGATGAAAGACTGTCAAGAAAAGCTGCTTCAAGAGCTTCAAGCCCTTGTTTTTCACTGGCAAGTGTTTTAAGCGCCGATGCAACAGCCCCCTGCAAAGCCTTATGAGGAAATGGTATTGTCATAATCAAATTCAATCAATAAAATTAAATGGGAGATCTACATCATTGTTCAACTTTAATGGTTTCTAGTAAATTTTTCAATGAGGCAGAAACATGGCTGTGCATATCGGCACGTGCCAAAGAAAATGCAACGTTAGCTTCAATAAAACCAGTTTTAGAACCGCAATCAAAAGTGCGCCCTTCTAATTGAAAACCCCAAAAATCCTGTTCGTTTGAAAGCCTTATCATCGCATCTGTTAGTTGAATTTCATTTCCTGCTCCTCGTTCTTGAGTGGAAAGAATATCAAAAATTTCTGGCTGCAAAATATAACGTCCATTGATGTACAAATTTGATGGTGCCGTTCCAAACGCTGGTTTTTCTACCATTTTTGTGATTTCAAAACCATTGGCAATTTGTTTACCTTTCCCCACAATACCATATTTATGGGTTTCTCTAGGATCACATTCTTGAACTGCTATAATATTTCCGCCCCCTGTTCTTTCATAAAGGCTCATCATCTCAGAAAGACACCTCTTTTTTGCTTGTATCAACATATCAGGTAATAACAATGCAAAAGGTTCGCCTGCAACTAATTCACGCGCGCACCAAAGCGCATGCCCTAACCCCAAAGGTTGCTGTTGCCGCGTGAAAGAAGTTGTCCCTGGCAACGGCTGTAAACGATATAAATGCGCAAGATCTTCTTTTTTTCCACATTCAGCAAGTGTTGTATATAATTCAACTTGCGCATTAAAATAGTCCTCAATAACTGCTTTGTTGCGTCCAGTCACAAAAATAAAATGCTCAATGCCAGCCTCTCGAGCTTCATCCACAACATATTGAATAACAGGCTTATCAACAACCGTTAGCATTTCTTTAGGAATCGTTTTTGTTGCAGGAAGAAAACGTGTACCGAGACCTGCTACGGGGAATACTGCTTTCCGGATTTTACGCAAACTCACCCTCCTCAATGAATTCATATAACCTTTTTATTTATCATATGTTTTTATAAAATAGTGAAACAGATATCTTATTATTTCGATTATCCTTATAATGAGCAATCAAAAATTTATTGAAAGGATTAAACAAATTATTTGTTGCAGTTTTTTCCTCTTCTTGATCATATTATCAATTAAACTAAATACAAAATAAAATTATTGCACATCTAATAAATTGAATATTAATGGGGATTTCAAAATGCAAAAAACAGAATTGAAGACTTTCTCTTTTGTAGAGAAGTCAATAAATTGGAAAACGCTTATTACGAGCTTTGTCGTTCTTTTGTCTGCTTTTTTAATGTTTTTTGTATCCTTTGCATATGCTGATAGCGGATTTAAACACTGGATTAAAGAATTTAAAAAGACAGCTATTGCTCACAATATTACCCCCTCTACGTTTCACATGGCTTTTAAAGGTGTTAATGCCATTGATCCAGAAGTTTTAAAAAGCGCGGCATATCAACCAGAATTTATTGCGCCCTCATGGAATTATTTCGATAATCGTGTCCATGATATCGCAATTGTGGAAGGGCGGCACCAAGCAAAAAAATGGAATAAATGGCTTCTTCAAATTGAAGAACATTTTGGTGTTGACCGCAATATTTTACTTGCTATTTGGTCAATGGAAAGCAATTATGGGAAAATTTTAGCCAATAAAAGTGTCATGCGTGACACCATTCGCTCGCTTGCAACCTTAGCCTATGCCGATAAAAAACGCGCAAAATATGCACATACACAACTGATTGCGGCTATGAAAATTCTACAAAATGGTGAAATTAAACGCTCTCAACTCACTGGATCTTGGGCCGGTGCATTGGGACATACCCAATTTATTCCAAGCAGTTATCTCACCTATGCTATTGATATGGACAAAGATGGACGGCGTGATATCTGGACCTCTATTCCAGATGCTCTGGCTACTGCTGCTAATCTTCTCCACAAAAATGGCTGGCAATCACACCTTATTTGGGGAGTAGAGGTGAAAGTTCCCCAAGGGAAAAATCTTCCCAGTGGGTGGTATTCCTTTGAACAATGGAAAAAATTAGGTGTAAAACACGCCAATGGGCATCCTCTTCCCCCATTAACTGAACAAGCAATATTAAAATATCCAGATGGAGCCAAAGGACCTATATTCTTAGTCACAAAAAATTTCTTTGTTCTAAAACGGTATAATAATGCAGATCGTTATGCTTTTGCTGTTGCCCTTCTTGCTGATCGTATTGCTGGACATCCTGGATTAGTACATGATTGGCAAAGACCTTTTCAGCCCCTTACCTTCCAAGAATGTAAAGAATTGCAATCTCGCTTAAGTGCACTGGGCTATTATAAAGGAAATGTTGATGGAAAAATCGGAATAGCCTCCCGCAAAGCAATTAAAGTTTTTCAGCTGCGCCATGGTTTAAAAGCAAATGGATATCCATCATCTCAAGTGCTTTTTCTCCTTCGTAAACAATAATGGAGAGTTAAGATTTTGTTTCTTTTTCGTCTGATATACTTGATGTTCTTGCTGTTTTCACTTTCTATTGTGGAGATCATACAGCCCTCCCCAAGTCACGCCACCAACTTCTTCAAATGGTTGTCACAACAAAACAAACAGACACAACAATCACCGCAAATTATAGAACAAAAAAGAGACAAGCCGCAAAAAAAAATCGTAACACAAAATAACATAAAAAAACTAAAAAACGAGAATGCAAAGCGCATTCTTATCATAGGGGATTTTGCAGCTTCTGCTGTTGCCGATGCCCTTAAAAAGTTTTTTACGGATAATAGTGATATCGTTATTATAAACCATACAATGCCCGCTTCCGGTCTCGTGCGAACAGATTATTATCCTTGGCAAAGCAATATTTCTAAACTTATTGATCAAAATAACCCCGATGTCATTATCATAATGATCGGTGCAAATGATAATCAACCTATCAAAGACTCTTATGGCATCATTAATACAGATCAGTCAGAATGGATGCGCATCTACAAACAAAGAATTATCGAAATTACTGAAAATCTTCATGCCTCTGGGAAATCATGGATATGGATAGGCCAGCCTTCTTTTGGAAATGACCTTTTGACACAAAAAATGAAAATTTTTAATGCGCTCTACAAACAAGAAACAGAAAAAGCAGGAGGATATTTTCTCGATATCTGGAGCGGTTTTATTGATGAAGAAGGAAACTTTTCTTTTTCAGGCTATGATATTCATGGAAAAATAGCCAAATTACGCACCCATAATGGCATTCATTTCACCTCTGAAGGAAAGGAAAAACTTGCCTCTTATTTAGAAAAACCATTGAAAAATATTTTAAATTTTCATGCCTTTTCTCATGACAATCCATACTTAACTAATCAAACTATTCAAAAACTTATACAAGAATCAGAGAAACAAGAGACAAGTAAGATGATGCGTCAGCCTCCGATAAGCCTCGATGATATGACACAACAAAATACCCATCTTTTAGGCAAAAGAAAATCAAGTTTTATAAAAAAATCATGGCTTCCGCCAAATGGGCATCAAAAAGATCGCGCTGATAATTTTTCTTCCCCATAATGTCTGTTTAAAATACAAAATCTCATTTCCCCATAAACGAAAAGAGAATAAGATAAAAAAAAATACTGTTTACAGAAACTTAAATAAAGAGAAGATTTTCATAACTCGTAACTGCATCTTTCGGATAAGATAAAAACGGCATGGTGTTAACCATGCCATTATAGCTTATAGTCCACGTCTGTTGATCATTGCCTCTGGTAAAGGCATCCGTCCCCGAAAAGCTTTATACAGTTCCTCTGGATCGCGGCTTCCCCCAGCAGAATAAATAAAACGCTTTAAAAGATCAGCAAGCTCTGAATTAAAGACATCACCTGTTTCTTCAAATGCTTGAAAAGCATCAGCATCAAGTACTTCCGACCACATATAAGAATAATATCCAGCAGCATAACCATCCCCTGCAAACACATGCATAAAATGTGAGGGACGATGACGCATAATAATTGTATCAGGCATTTGCAACTTTTCTAATTCTTTATGTTCAAAAATTGTTGGATCCGTGACTGTTTCTCCTTGGTGAAAAGCCATATCCACGAGAGCTGATGAGATAAATTCAACCGCAGAAAATCCCGCATTAAATGTCTGCGCCGCTAAAACTTTATTGATTAACTCTTGTGGCATCGGATGCCCTGTTTTTGTATGTATAGCATAAGATTTTAAAACCTCTGGTACGGTTAACCAATGTTCATAAAGTTGAGAGGGAAGTTCAACAAAATCACGTGAAACAGATGTTCCCGCTACAGAGGGCCATGTGACATCAGAAAGCAAACCATGCAATGCATGCCCAAATTCATGGAAAAGTGTACGGGCATCATCAAGTGATAAAAGTGCCACCTCCCCTTTAGAGGGTTTAACAAAATTACAAATATTGTAGATAACCGGTTTTTGACTGCCATCCAATTTATGTTGCGATTGCAATTGGCTCATCCAGGCACCAGAACGTTTTGAAGAGCGTGCGAAATAATCACCAATGAAATACCCAAGTAAACTCCCATCAAATTTCTTTACTTCCCACAAACGTGCATCAGGATGCCAAAGTGCAACAGCATTTTTTTCTTCAAAAGTAACGCCAAAGAGTTTTTCTGCTACCCCAAAAGCCGCTTTAATCACACGATCAAGTTGAAAATAATATTTAATTTCAGCGCTATCGAAAGAAAATTTTTCAGTGCGAAGCTTTTCAGCATAATAACGCCAATCCCAAGCGGCTAAAGATTCATTGCTTCCTTGATTATTGGAAAAATTTTGTAATTCAATTTGCTCAGCAGAAGCCTTTGCTTTTGCGCGCTCCCATACAGGCATCAGTAAATCCATAACAGAATCAACGCTTTTAGCCATGGTATTATCGAGTTTCAAATCTGCAAAAGTTTTATATCCCAATAATTTAGCCTGCTCATCTCGAAGTGCAACAATCTCTAAAATAAGGGGACGATTATCATTCTTGTTATTATTTTCACCACGTTTAGCCCAAGCTTGGAATGCAACCTCACGCAAATCACGACGATCAGAGAATTTTAAAAAAGGTTCAACAATCGAGCGTGCTAGTGTTAACGCATAAGCTTCTTCATAGCCTCTTTCGCACGCAATTTCCTTCATTGAAGCAATGAGATCTTCCGGTAAACCAGATAAGTCTGTTTGTTTTAAAAATAGAATCCATTCAGCTTCATCGTTTAAGACATTCTGTCCAAAAGTAGCATTTAAAAAAGCAAGTCTTTCATTAATTTCTATAAGCCGTTTCTGAGCTTTATTGTCTAGTTTTGCACCATGACAAACGAACTTTTTCCACCATAATTCAAGAACACGTGTTGTTTCACTCTCAAATATGCCCTGCTGCGACTGTTGATAAAGTGCATCTATTTTTGCAAATATCCGAGCATCCATCATCATTTTTGAAGAATAACGGGAAAGTTTTACAACGAACTCTTGTTCGAGCTGTTGAATCAACGCATTCGTATGAGAACTGGCACGCAAGAAAAATATTGAACAGACACGATCAAGCGCTTTGCCACAAAGCTCAAAAGGTTGCAAAAAATTCTCAAGCGTTGGTGGTTCTTGCACCATCGCAATCGCCTCTAATTCTTCTTCGGCTTCTTGAAGTCCCTGTTCAAAAGCGGGTTTGAAATCTTCATCTCTTATAGAAGAAAAATCAGGAAGACCTGAAAATCCTTTCCAATCCAGCACTGCTGCTTTTGTCATAATATTGTATGTCTCCATTATAAATTTTAGCTGCAATAATTATCTTTACGACACAAATTGATAATATACTAAGACTATTTCATGCCTTTCAAAATTACCTTTCAAAGCTCTATTGAATAAGGAATATCTTTAGCTTCATGAAATCAATAAAAATAAGAATTTCTACAATTATCAAACAAAATCTTTGATTTATAATGATAATTTATTGTTTTTTTATATTGAATGAGAAAAACGAATAGCATAGGATCGTTTCATTTTAAACCATATTAACAATAAAGCTTATTTACTCGCACAACACAATGAAATTGCCTCTTGATAAAAATGCTTCTTATGAACTTTTAAAACATAAGAGCTAATTTTAATATTGAGAACTAAAAAATAGTCTAATGATCTTGGCTTTTGCCTTTTATTTAAACGTAAAGATAGTATTCTTTTATGGATTTTATACCATTTACGCATAACTTCATGCAATGGGTGTGACGTGTCTCGAGAGATATTTCTTTAAAACAAGCGTATGAATTTGCAACACAAGTATATTCTGTTTTTTTGAGGTGTAACCCCGTAAAAAACGTAAAAAAACAAAAATTTGAAAAAGGCATAATCTCTATTCTTTAAAAGTTATTACTCTTAATTCTTTCGAAAATTGCACTAAAGAAATGATGGTAAAAATGAGAACTGATTTTTACATTTACGTCTTCATATTATCCTGAAATTAGGCTGTATTCTTGCTTTCAGCGATTTTAGAAACTTGTTTATAACGTATACTTTATCCTTGACTTTACTTAAAATATTAACAATTGGAAATATTGTTGGGGAGGTTTTTTTCGATCTTCCATAAACTTTTATTTTTTTATCTCATCATCTTATCTAAATATAACTCTCCAATTTTTCAGGAGGTATTTTATCATGACTGAAATCAAAACGACCTTCGACTTCAAAAATTTTTCTCCTGAAGCTCTCGCTGAAAAATTAAAAAGTCTGCATTTCGCTGACTCTATTGATATTATCAATGACCTTGATATCATGGAACGTGTCACTATTCTTAGTCTTCTGCCTCTTGAATATGTTATCGAACTTTTTGATAAACCAGAGCTTGAACAGCCTGTTGCTATTTTAGAACTTCTCCCCATCAATCGTACAGTTGAAATTCTTGATGGTATGTCTGCAGATGCTGCTACAGATGTCTTCCAAGAAATGGATAAAGAAACCCGCACGCGGCTTTATGCCTTACTTAAACCCTTAACGCGCGCTGAACTTAAAAAACTCACCAGTTATCCCGATCATACAGCAGGAGCACTGATGACAACAGAGTTTATAGCGATTCCTTCAAATTGGACCATACAAAAAACTTTGGATCACATTCGTGAGGTCGAGCGAACACGTGAAACAGTTTATACCAGCTATGTGATTGACCCTAAAAAAGGGACTCTTCTCAAAGCTGTTTCACTGCGTAACCTTATTCTTGCCTCACCTGATGAACAAATTCTTAATGTCCCGACCCATGATTCACCCATTACAATATCGCCTTTCACACATCATGAAGATATTGCGCGCCTTTTCCAGCGCCATGACCTTCTCTCTGTGCCCGTCGTTGATGAAAATAATCATGTCATTGGCATTGTAACCGTTGACGATGTGCTTGATACGATGGTCGATGAGATGAATGAAGATGCCTATAAATTTGGGGGTATGGAAGCACTTCATAAGCCTTATATGCAAATCAAGTTTCCTGAAATGATGAAAAAACGCGGCGGCTGGCTCGCTTTACTCTTTATCGGTGAAATGCTGACCGCAAGCGCTATGCAACATTTCGAAACAGAACTTGAAAAAGCAATTATTCTTACACTGTTTATTCCCCTCATTATGAGTTCAGGAGGAAATTCCGGTTCACAAGCGACATCCCTTATTATCCGCGCGTTGGCTTTACGTGAACTCACACTGAAAGACTGGTGGAAAGTTATCATTCGTGAAATTCCAACAGGCCTATCCCTTGGTCTCTTACTCGGAATTATTGGTGTTACGCGCATCGCTCTTTGGCAACAACTCGGTATCTATGACTATGGACAACATTGGATTGCTGTTTCAACAACAGTAGGAGCAGCTTTAGTCGGCATCGTTACCTTCGGCTCTCTCTCTGGCTCTATGTTGCCCTTTATCCTTAAAGGTTTAAAATTTGATCCAGCAAGCGCTTCTGCCCCTTTTGTGGCAACTCTAGTCGATGTCATGGGCATTATCATCTATTTTTCTGTAGCATCCCTCATTTTGTCAGGAACTCTTCTTTAAACATGTAACGTAAAAACATACCCTTATGGAAAGATCTTGTCATCTCACTAGATTTTTCCATAAGAAAACAAGCCTATTATTTGTTTTCTATCGCATCATTTCATAGGTACCATATTGTTTTTATAATGATAATTCATCGTTTTGATATTAAATAATAGCGCCGCATGCCATAAAATTACCTCATCATAAATCTTCTTATTCTCGTATTGTATCAATTAAAGTCATTTTCTTGCCTGTCACAAACGTAATGAATGTATGGATGGAAAATTATTCAAGAAAGGAGTAAAAGATTTCTTATGTCTTCTTTCAAAATATAAAAGCTGTCGCAATATTGACAGCTGAGAAAGAATAATTATAGGGGTCATCAATGGGCTTTATACGCTTCACAAGGGCATTTATAATACACCCTTGACGTATATTATAGCATTCATTGATCTTATCATGAAATGGATAAGGATATAGGGTATCTCTCTTTAAAAGAAGATAATAAGTGTAGGCAAGACACCAATCTTAATGGTTTAAATTGTATTTTTTGAGATGCTTTTGAAAGCATAACTGTGAATTAAAATAACGGTAAAGAAGAGAACTTTCTTTTAATACCTTCATATTATTTATAAATCTGGCTGTATTTGCATTTCATCAATCAACCAAGATCATAACTCTTTCTTTAAACTATCCTAGAAAAGTTAATGCTTCTTATAAAATTCTTAATTGTCTCCATATTTATCTCAAATATGCGGTTGTATTAAATCTGGATGTTGATTAAAAAACTCCAGAAATTGAGCCTTTATAGAGTCTTAAAGACTTGAAGGAATCATTTTGCCATAAAAATATGGCCTCCATCTTCCAAAATTATAAAAAAACATGTAAAAGGTCTTTTTAATAGTCAGGCAAAGAACATAAAAACTTTGCCTCAAATGAAATTTCATTAAACGAAAAGAAGAAAATTTATGCAATTGCGTAACATTGCCATCATTGCCCACGTTGACCATGGGAAAACAACGCTTGTAGATGGACTTCTCAAGCAATCAGGAAACTTCCGGGATAATCAGCGTACAAGCGAACGTATGATGGATTCAAATGATATTGAAAAAGAGCGTGGAATTACAATTCTAGCGAAAGTGACATCTGTCGTTTGGAAAGATACCCGAATTAATATTGTTGATACACCAGGACATGCCGATTTTGGTGGAGAAGTTGAGCGTATTCTAAACATGGTTGATGGCGCCATCGTACTTGTTGATGCTGCTGAAGGACCCATGCCACAAACAAAATTTGTCGTTGGTAAAGCATTAAAAGTAGGATTGCGCCCTATTGTCGCTATTAATAAAATTGACCGCCCTGATGCACGCGTTGATGAAGTCATTAATGAAGTCTTTGACCTTTTTGCCGCTCTTGATGCAACCGACGAACAGCTTGATTTTCCCATTCTTTATGGGTCTGGGCGCGATGGATGGATGGCTGAAGCTCCAGAGGGGCCAAAAGATCAAGGGTTGGGACCTTTATTTGATCTCGTGACGCGGCATGTTCCTTCTCCTCGTGTTGCAGAAGGACCATTCCGCATGATTGGAACTATTCTTGAAGCAGATCCATTTTTGGGACGAATTATTACAGGTCGTATTCATTCCGGCTCTCTAAAGCCCAATCAAAATGTTAAGGTTCTTGGGCAAGATGGAAAACTTTTAGAAACTGGGCGTATCTCGAAAATTTTAGCATTTCGTGGTCTAGAACGGCAACCTATTGAAGAAGGAAGTACTGGTGATATCGTTGCGATTGCAGGTCTACAAAAAGGTACCGTTGCGGATACCTTTTGTGATCCAGCTGTCAACGAATCCTTGACTGCCCAACCCATTGATCCTCCTACTGTTACGATGAGTTTTCTCGTCAACGATAGTCCCCTTGCCGGAACGGAAGGAGATAAAGTAACAAGTCGTGTCATCCGTGACCGTTTGTTAAAAGAAGCAGAAGGCAATGTTGCGCTTAAAATTGAAGAATCAGCTGATAAGGATTCTTTCTACGTCTCAGGACGAGGAGAATTACAACTTGCAGTTCTCATTGAAAATATGCGCCGTGAAGGATTTGAACTTAGTGTTTCACGTCCACGTGTTGTGATGCAAAAGGGTGAAAATGGAATAACTCTTGAGCCAATAGAAGAAGTTGTTATCGATGTTGATGAAGAATATTCCGGTACTGTTGTACAAAAAATGTCTGAACGTAAAGGTGAAATGGTGGAATTACGCCCTTCTGGAGGCAATCGTATCCGCCTTGTTTTTTATGCGCCCACCCGAGGACTCATTGGTTATCAGTCTGAACTTTTAACGGACACCCGTGGTACAGCTATTATGAATCGCCTTTTCCATGCTTATGAACCTTATAAAGGAGACATTGCTGGTCGTGTTAATGGTGTTATGATTTCAAATGACAACGGTGAATCTGTCGCTTATGCTCTTTTTAATCTTGAAGATCGTGGACCTATGATCATTGACGCCGGTGTGAAAGTTTATCAAGGGATGATTATTGGTATCCACTCACGCGATAACGACTTAGAAGTCAATGTGTTAAAAGGAAAAAAACTCACCAATATGCGTGCTTCTGGAAAAGATGAAGCCGTAAAGTTAACGCCTCCCATTAAAATGACATTAGAACGTGCCCTATCGTGGATACAAGATGATGAACTTGTGGAGGTTACCCCTAAAAATATTCGGCTCCGCAAACTTTATCTTGATCCCAATGAACGTAAACGTTTTGAAAAAACACGGGCATCAATTTCAAGCTAATTTCATAATCTCTTTGGTCAAATATTTGATTGTAAGCCTCACTTTATCCCAGAAAGGATGTCTCTATGAATATTAAGGAAATACCCGTAGGCAAAAACCCGCCAGAAGATATTAATGTTATTGTGGAAGTCTCCCTTGGTGGTCAACCAATAAAATATGAGATGGATAAAAAGTCGGGCGCATTATTCGTTGATCGTTTTCTTCATACCTCAATGGTTTATCCTGGAAATTATGGTTTTGTCCCTCATACGCTTTCAGATGATGGTGATCCTATTGATGTGCTTATCTGTAATACCCGTCCACTTATGCCTGGTTGTGTGATCAATGTTCGCCCCATCGGGGCTCTAATGATGGAAGATGATGGTGGTAAAGATGAAAAAATTATTGCCATTCCAACGCCAAAATTAACAAAACGTTATATCAATATTCATGACTATACAGATCTGCCTGAGATTACACTCAAACAAATTGAACATTTCTTCAAGCATTATAAAGATTTGGAACCTGGAAAATGGGCTAAAATTGAAGGGTGGCGTGATAAGAACTTCGCGCATGAACTCATTAAGCAAGCCGTTGAACGCAATAAATAAATATAACAATTTTAATATAATAAAGCCTATTAAAAAATAGGCTTTATTATTTATTTTTCTACGAGATACAATCTCCAAAGGATTGCCATATCTGCTTTAGCTCCTCTAAATGTGTTGAAAAGTGAAGCCGTTTGTAGCGAGATGTTGCACCGCTTGTCAGAGAAATAGAAGAAGGTGGAATTTTCCACTGCTTCGCAAGAAATTTAATGAGAGCTTTATTTGCTTTTCCATCTTCAGGAACAGCACGAAGGCGTATAACCAGATATTGTTTCTCACCATCCTTACTTTCAATCCCTATTATTTTGTCAACGGATGATTTGGGAATGAGATATACAAACAAAATCAAGTTATTTTTATCAACTTGATAAAACATGTATCTACCTTAAATCATACTTCTATAAATACATATTTACGTAAGCTCGCCACATGAAATTACGAATAAAATAAATAATAATGAACACCACAATAGGTGAAATATCAATTGTTCCCAAATTCGGTAAAATCTGCCGGATAGGGCTTAGAACGGGATTTGTAAGGCGATATAGAAAGTTTCCTATCAAAACAACAAAGCGATTGCGCGAATTTATGATATTAAAGACATAAAGCCAAGAAAAAATGACACTAGCGATTAAAATATAAATATAAAGATCAAAAATCCAATCAAGTGTTTGAAGCAATGCATAAACCATGCGTTATCCCTTTCAATCAAGGAAACAGAAAAGCGTATAGAAAACCTTTATTAAAATGAATCTGTATATTGAATAATCGTTTTATATTTCAAAATCTCAATTAAAAATAGTGCAATGAAAATAGAAGAAACAGAAAATAATCTGAAAACTTTAAAAGCACGAAATTATAAGATTAATTTTAAATCTTATCGTTTTAATGTTCAGGCTATACGCACAAAATAAAAGCGGACTTTTAAGGCCGCTTTTATTTTATTTTTAAAATTATTTCTGCAAAGCAGTCAAACGGTTAAGGGCATTACTAAAACCATTTAGCTGAACAAATAAATCATTCAAAGGTGGTTCACCTGCTGCAGCAATTGTCATCGCTAACTTTAATTGTTTTCCAGCACGTAAAGCTGCTACGTGATTTTTGTCAAAAACGACCGGAACCATACAACCTGCTGGTACACAAGTCCGAATACCGGTTTCAATAACAGCTTTTCCTTCATCAACTTGTAAACGAACAGGCTTAGAAACCAAAATGCCAAAAGGAACTGTTAAATTACCCGATACAACACCCTCAGCATTTAGAATAAGAGTCATAGCTACAACAACACGCCCCTGCTCATTCACTTCTTGACGGTGCATAAAGCAAACTTTTTTTCCTTCTTGTAACCCACAGTTAATAGTCCACAAGCCATAGGTTTCAGTCAAAGAAGAAGCTCCATTTGGCAATGTTGCTGCTGCATCTTTTGCTGCAGAAGGCTTTGAATTTGTTGCAAATGCAACGGATGAAATACTCAAGAGAGCACAAACTATCAGTAAATTAAATAACTTTTTCATTTTCACATTCCTGTTCTTTACATATAAGAGAAGCATGTTTATCATATACAAATAATATACATCATATAAAGCATCTTCATAAAAAAAGCTTTCTCATAGTCATATAGCTTTTATAATGACTTAAGGCTACCTCGAAATTCGCTGACAACTCTCATATAAACATGCTTTTTAAAAGAAACAGCAATCGAAGGGAGAGCTTCTAGATCAATCCATTTCCATTGATCGAATTCCCCTTTATTACCATCTGGTGGCGGATTAATCACAATTTCAGAAAGCTCTCCCGTAAACTGGAAAGCAAACCATTTTTGCGTTTGTCCACGATATTTATTGCTTAATGTGCACGCAACAAGTTCTTGTGGAAAATCATAATGGAACCAATTTTGTGCTTCTTTAATCAACTTTACAGATCGAATACCCGTTTCTTCATAAAGTTCTCGATATGCTGCATCTAATGGCTTTTCATTTTCATCAATTCCTCCTTGAGGAAGCTGCCAACGACGAGATCCATCAATATCCGCATGAGCTGGCGTCATTAAACGACGCCCAACCCAAACTTTACCCTCATGATTAAAGACAACAATTCCAACACATTTGCGATAAGGAAGAGTCTTCAAGTTAACATCTGCATCCATTTATATTCCTCAAAAGCGCACAAGCTATCTATATCATTTCTCACTTTAATATATCCTTATTGGGATCTGGTGGAAATGCTGCATTTGCCATCTCACCCCGTAACAATTTATAAGCCTCATTCAATTGAATATCATCCTTAGGGTCTTTCGGAACAAAAGCAGCTGAACCAGATCCTTTATTGCTTTCTCGTTTCCCTTTGATATGCCCTTTTAATGCAGACTCACCAACTTTTACATCATAACCCTTATATTTTTCAGGAAGTGGTTGCTCTACAATAATATCAGGTGTAATTCCTGTTCCTTGAATAGAAGTGCCAGATGGCGTGTAATAAAGTGCTGTTGTTAAACGTAAAGCGCCATTTTCACCCAAAGGAATAATCGTTTGAACAGATCCTTTACCAAAAGACTGCGTCCCTAAAATTGTTGCACGTCGATGATCTTGTAGAGCACCTGCAACAATTTCAGAAGCACTTGCCGAACCACCATTAATCAGCACAATGAGTGGTTTTCCATTGGTGACATCTCCAGGCTTGGCATCAAATCTCGTTACATCACTCTTTTTGCGTCCACGAGTCGACACAATCTCACCTTTATTGAGAAAAGCACTCGAAACATTAACAGCTTGATCTAAAAGTCCACCAGGATTAAGCCGCAAATCAAGGACGTAACCTTTTAGTTTATCCTCAGGAATTTTAGATTGAATATCTTTAATTGCTGCCAGAAGATTACTCAATGTCTGCTCAGAAAACTGGATAACTCTTAAATATCCAATATCACCCTCAACGCGATATTTCACCGCTTTCACCTTGATAATATCACGAATAATCTTAACTTCAAATGGCTTATCAACGCCAGAACGAATAATTGTCAAGGTTATTGACGTTCCAGGAGCCCCTCGCATCTTATTAACAGCTTCATTCAATGTTTGACCATTTGTTTGTACATCGTCAATTTTTGAAATCAAATCTCCTGCGAGAATACCTGCTTTTGAAGCGGGAGTATCATCCATCGGTGAAACAACTTTAATTAAGTTTTTTTCCATAGTGACCTCAATACCAAGACCTCCGAATTCTCCTTTTGTAGAATCTCTCATATCTTTAGCTTCTTCAGCATTCAAATAAGATGAATGGGGATCTAGTGATGTGAGCATGCCATTGATAGCATTTTCAATAAGCTTTTTATCATCTGGAACTGTGACATATTGCTTACGCACGCGCTCAAAAACATCGCCAAATATGGCCAACTTTTTATATGCGTCATCTTCATTATTCGCAGCAACAGACTGCACCATAATCATTGAACAGGCGCCGAGCAATACCCCAGCGACCAAAAGAATAACTTTACGAATCATTTTGGCTCCTTCTCATTTTTTCAGTCTGCCACCAAGGAGTTGGATTTACAGGCTTTCCCTGCTTTCTAAACTCAATGTAAAGCATTGGAGCAGCTTTTCCTATATCCAATGCGACACTATTTGCAATAAATTGCATCCCCATCATACCCAGAGGCTCGCCTGAAAGAACAAACTGCCCCTGTTTTACATTAATTTTCGACATTCCGGTAAGAATGATATGATAACCATTTCCAACATTGAGAATGATTAACTGTCCGTAAGAACGAAATGGCCCAGCAAAAGCAACAAAAGCATCCGCAGGCGCTATAACAATAGCTCCTGACTCTGTTTCTATCGTCTCACCAAAACGCGTAATCTGCGAATTCTTATGAGAATATCGAATTCTTTTTCCTGAAACAGGAAAAAGTAAAGAACCTTTTCGGCTTTCAAAATTGAACTGCTCTAGCAATTGTAAACTTTTCCGTATCTGTATTGATGAATCAGAACTAAATTTTGACTGACGGTCAAGCTCTAAAATCAATTCTTCCAAAGACTGTGCTTTTTTAACAAGAGCAATATTTTTTTGCTGCTGTTCTGTAAGTTCTTTTTCTGATTTTTTTTGTAGTTTGTTTTTCTTGTCTAATAATAGCTCTAAACGTTTTCGCTGCTCTGCTTGACTTTGCAGTTTTGTCTTTAACACCGTATATTCCGTAGTAATGGAATTGCTTAAATTGGTCAATTCTTTGAGTTTTTCTGTTAAATCTCGTGTTTTCTCTTGCATCTGAGGAATGACAGTCCCTAATAATACAGAACTGCGCATAGAAGCCAACACATCCTCTGGCTGTATCATAAGAGCTGGAGGTGGATTCCAGCCCATACGTTCTAAAATTGCAAGAACTTCTGCAAATTCAGCGCGACGACTTTTTAAATTTTGATAGACTTTTACCCGCTTTCCTATCATTTTTTTAAGCTTTTCTTCCCTTTCAGCAATATCATCCGCAACCTTACGTTCTTCTTGAGCAGCTTTTATGAGTGCATCACTCAAAACACGTTGATCTTTTTTTAAATGCTCAACCTGACGCGTAAGAATAACAACACGCTCACGCGAAAGTGAAATATTTTGGCGAATTTCTCCCAATTCTTTATGTACTTCTGTACTCCTCATTGTATCTTCCGCATGCGATACAGAAAAGTAAAAAAACATACTCAAGAATAGGATGACAAATATCACGCATTCCCCATATAAATATTGCATCTTTCTATGAAGAAGCCTTTTCATTTGCAAAAACCATGATACCTCATCGTATACACGAGAGATGTTTTAAGTGGTGTCAGCTAAAACTATATTAATAAATATATAAATAAGTGCTAAAAATTGAACAAAAATATTTAAAAACGGTGATATGGATGATGATTTGCAATTGTTACAGCACGATAAAGTTGTTCTGTAAGAAGAATGCGTGCGATTTGATGTGGCCACGTCATAAAACCAAAAGATAAAAGAAAATCAGCGCGATTCCTTATTTGTTCATTATGACCATCAGGCCCCCCCAAAGCAATGACGACATCGCGAACGCCTTCATCACGATAACATCCTAATTTTTCAGTAAAAGCAGCTGAAGAAATCGACTCTCCACGCTCATCCAACACAATTAATCGACATTTTTCAGGTAAAAATTCAATAAGTCTCCTTCCCTCTTCCTCCATACGTTGACATGCTGTTTGAGCGCGACTTTCTGGTATCTCCTGTAATTTTTTTAAATGAAATCCTACAGCTCCAGAACTTTTAGAAAAACGATCCAAATAATGCTGAACCAATTTTTGCTCCGCTCCACTTTTCATACGACCAACTGCAAAAATAGAAATTTGCATTTTAATGATCTCCGAAGAGAACCGATGATGTATTATTTAAATCTGGAGCCATCCATATTTTTTCTAAATTATAAAAAAGACGAATTTCTGGACGAAAAAGGTGAATGATAATATCACCCGTATCAATCAATACCCAATCACCTCCAGAAAGCCCTTCTACACGCGCAAAGCCCTGCCCACTATTTTTCCCCTGCCCACTGTCTTTCAAAGTGCGTAACAAATGATCGGCAATAGAAGATACATGACGCTGCGAATTTGCCGAAGCTATGACCATATAATCAGCTAAAGATGTCTTTCCTTGAATATCAATAGCAACAATATCTTCTGCTTTTGTATCTTCCAGACTCTTGAGAATAGTTTCAAGGCTTTCCTTAACAGAAAAAACTTTTTTTTCTGTTAAGGGTATAAGATCGTAAGAGTGATTTTGTACAACGTTTTTCAGATCCATATTCCTTTCTTATTTTTGTAGTATGTAAAAAAGCTTTCTCTAAAGAAAAGCAGAATCTTATAAATTGTTCAAGAAAAATCATTCTTCTTCAAACGAAGGTTTGTTGAAGATTGAAAAGATAAAGGGCCATGCAAATAAGTCCAAACGGGTGGCTTTATAAAAGGTAATCGTTCACTTTCTCTTTCATCTAAACGAAACTGGTGATAAATGTGTGCCATAGGAGAAGAGAGGGCTGCCTTATTGCCTAAAGGACGATCAATAATTGCAATAGGAAGCATTGAGATAATATCACGCCATCGATACCAATGATGTATCGTTGTAAAACTATCTGCCCCTATAATCCATACAAAATTTACGTCACTGTAATGGGTCAGAATATGAAAAATCGTATCGATTGATACTTTGCTTCCTATAGCCTGCTCAAAACCTGTTAAGCGAATTTTCGGATGATCAATAAGTTTAAAACTTAATCGCATTCTCTCCTCTAAAGGGAGTAACTGTGTACAATCCTTTAAAGGATTTCCTGGACTAACCATCCACCATAACTGATCAAGATGTAAACGCCGAATAGCAATTTTTGCAACAAGAAGATGCCCCGCATGCGGCGGATTAAAAGAACCACCAAAAAGACCCACAACATTGGATCTTTCAACATGTGGCATACGATCTTTCCATGGAAAAAATGGATTTTTCAAGCTCTAACCTGACCATTTCCTCTAACATGATATTGAAATGATGTTAGTTGTTCAACACCTATGGGACCACGTGCATGCATTTTTCCTGTTGCGATACCAATTTCCATTCCAAAACCAAATTCACCTCCATCTGCAAATTGTGTGGACGCATTGTGCAATAAAATAGCTGAATCCAAATGATTAAAAAAATTCTCCACCACTTCCATATCCTCAGCAATAATCGATTCCGTATGTCCTGAGGAATAACGCTTAATATGAGCAATGGCTCCCTCAACTCCCTCAACCGTTTTAACAGAAAGAATAGCATCAAGATATTCATGTGACCAATCTTCTTCAGAGGCTAGTTTTATATCTGGCAGAAGAAACGCAATATCTTCTGTGGCACGTATTTCACACCCCCTCTCCTGTAAAGCAGTCAAAACAGGAAGAAATTTTTTTAATGCCCTGTTGTCAATGAGAACTGTCTCAACAGCACCGCATATCCCTGTCCGCCGCAACTTCGCATTTAAAACAATATTGCGTGCCATTTCTAAATCGGCCGATTGATCAATATAAATATGACAAAGCCCCTCTAAATGAGCAAAAATTGGAACACGCGCATCAGACTGAACACGCGCAACAAGACTCTTTCCACCACGTGGCACGATCACATCAATCGCCCCATCCAATCCTTTGAGCATTTCCCCAACAGCAGCGCGGTCTGTCGTGTCAACCATTTGAATCGCATCTTTCGGTAAACCAGAGCGCTCTAAACCTTGTACCAACGCGCAATGAAGAGCATGTGAAGAATGAAAACTATCCGAACCACCACGCAAAATCGCAGCATTGCCCGCTTTTAAGCACAAAGCACTCGCATCAATTGTAACATTCGGGCGACTCTCATAAATAATGCCAATCACACCAAGCGAAGTCCGTACACGACTTATATGAAGCCCATTGGGGCGTGTCCACGCACTCATAACCTGCCCAACAGGATCAGATAAACGAACAACTTGGCGAACGCTATCTATCATTACACCCAAACGTAACTCATCTAATTTGAGCCGATCCACCATTGCGGCTTTCAAATTATTCTGAACAGCCTTCTCTAAATCCAGACAATTCGCCCGTAAAATTTCATCTGAATGAGCCTCTAAGCTTAAAGCAATCATTTCCAACGCATTGTTCTTTTGCTCAGAAGAAGCAACAGCCAACGCTGCAGCGGCAGAGCGTGCTTTTTTCCCCATATCTTTCATTTGTTCTTCTAAAGTCATCGTATCATTCATTCTACCAAAACAATAAAAAAAGTAACTTTTTTAAACAGAATTGATCAAGCAGCGTACAATCATATCATTACGATGTACCATAGCAGAACGTGCCTCATATCCAAGAATAGATTCTATTTCTTCGCTTTTACGCCCTATAATACGTACAGCTTCATCTTTACCGTAACTTACAAGTCCACGCGCAATCTCAACCCCATTTGTATCAACAATGGCAACCGTATCTCCACGATGGAAATTTCCCTCAACAGCAATAACCCCT
Source organism: Bartonella sp. B1098 (assembly GCF_944896145.1). NCBI lineage: Bacteria > Pseudomonadati > Pseudomonadota > Alphaproteobacteria > Hyphomicrobiales > Bartonellaceae > Bartonella > Bartonella sp. B1098. The sequence continues at coordinate 725,044 of NZ_CALYLP010000002.1, forward strand.
GCTGCTAATAATGATTTTCCTGATTCAAGGGCCTTAATGGCTCCTTGATCAATCGTCAAAATACCAGACGGATCTAAATGACCAGAAATCCATGTTTTCCAAGCACTAACAGATTTCTCACCGGCCGCAAAAAAACTCTTGCGTTCGCCTCTATCAATTGCCGCCAGAGGATTCATACGTTTACCTGAAGTAATAATCATCGCCGTTCCAGCAGCATTCGCTATCTTTCCAGCATCAAGCTTAGTCTTCATTCCTCCCCGTGAAAACTCTGAAGCAGCAACATCTGCCATTTTTTCGATATCATGGGTAATGGATGCAACAAAGGGTATAAATTCAGCCATCGGATCATTATGAGGAGACTTTGTATAAAGACCATCAATATCAGATAAAAGTATTAAAAGATCTGCTCCCATCATTGTTGCCACACGTGCAGCTAAACGATCATTATCACCATAACGAATTTCATTTGTCGCAACAGTATCATTCTCATTAATAACGGGCACTGCTCCAAAACGTAAAAGCACATTAATCGTCGCACGTGCATTGAGGTAACGCCTTCGCTCTTCCGTATCAAATAAAGTGAGCAAAACTTGACCTGTTTTGAGCCCATGTTGAGCAAGCGCATCTCCATAGGTTTTTGCTAATTCAATTTGTCCTAAAGCAGCGCATGCCTGACTTTCTTCCAATTTCAAAGCTCCTTTCGGGAGCTGTAGTAATGTTCTTCCTAAAGCAATAGCGCCTGAAGACACCAATAATATCTCTACGCCTCCTTTGTGCAATTCAACAACATCATTGATCAAGCTTTTAAGCCATTCAACGCGTAAACCTATCTGAGGATCAACCAAAAGTGCAGATCCAATCTTGACCACGATACGTTTATAGTGTGTGAGTTTTTGCAATCCAACAGTCATCTCAATCAATCCAGCTATCCTCACCCCTCTCCTCTTTGCGTGACATCTCAATAATATGTGCACCAGCACGCAGTACATTTTCTAAACCTTCACGACTCACGGCAGAAAACATCATCACAGGTTGTCCTGCTACTCTTTGCAAAGTTTCCCATTTAGCTTCACGCTCTTCAATCGTGAGAGTATCTATCTGGCTTAAAGCAACAATTTCAGTTTTATCACTTAGATTATTTCCATATGCCTCAAGTTCATGACGCACAATCTTATATGCTTTTGCAACATCTTCTTCTTGAGCAGAAATCAAATGAAGGAGTAGGCGACAACGCTCCACATGTCCTAAAAAACGGTCTCCAATTCCAACCCCTTCATGGGCTCCTTCAATTAACCCCGGAATATCAGCCAAAACAAATTCACGACCATCAATACGTACAACACCAAGATGAGGATGAAGAGTGGTAAAAGGATAATCTGCAACTTTTGGTTTTGCCGCCGTTACAGAAGCTAAAAAAGTTGATTTTCCGGCATTGGGTAAACCAACAAGCCCCGCATCAGCAATTAACTTCAAACGAAGCCATATTGCACGCTCTTCTCCAGCCAAACCTGGATTTGCACGACGTGGTGCCCGATTTGTCGAAGTTGTAAAGTGAAGATTGCCAAAACCGCCATTTCCTCCTTTAGCAAGGCGATAACGCTGTCCTATTTCTGTTAAATCACAGATTAACGTTGTATTATCTTCTTCAAAAATTTGCGTCCCAACCGGAACTTTAAGGATGACATCATCACCCTTCTCACCCGTCATATTACGCCCTTTACCATGGCCTCCTGTTTTTGCTTTAAAATGCTGTTGGTAGCGATAATCAATCAACGTGTTAAGTCCATCAACAACAAGAGCCCAAACATCACCACCCCGTCCTCCATTCCCTCCATCAGGCCCCCCAAATTCTATGAATTTTTCACGGCGAAATGATACTGCTCCAGAACCTCCATTCCCAGAACGAATATAAACTTTAGCTTGATCAAGAAATTTCATTGGAAGCACTCACTGAGGAATCAATTTCTCTACCTCTATAGGCAATATATTAATTTTACCAGTTTTTCATCATTGATAACAGAAAAACTGCCATGATCGCTGATAACTCTTTGAGAAAAGAATCATCCCATTTAAAGAAGTTAAGTAAAGTTTCAGTCTTCTCAAAAGAAAGCGCTATTCTTGTATTTTTGTTTTTCCCTTAAATTCAAGCGCTAGAAGATAAAGCTCCACTGATTCTGATCGACTTGCGGGTGGTTTAACATGATAGACTTTTTTAAAATTCTGTTTTAATATTGTGAGAAGAGTGTTTTCTGCCCCTCCTTGAAAAGCCTTTGCTAAAAAATGTCCCCCAGGCTTCAAAACCGAAAGAGCAAAATCAGCCGCAACTTCACATAAATAAATCGTTCTTAAATGGTCTGTCTGACGATGACCTGTTGTTGGCGCTGCCATATCAGAAAAAACCACATCCGGTTTTGTTCCTAAAGTTTCAATTAATTTCTGCGGTGCCTCTGCATGTAAAAAATCCATTTCCAACATTGCAACTCTAGGCAATGGGGCCACATGCAAATAATCAATACCAACGACACTAGGTTTTTCATTACTTGACCCTACGATACGCTCAGCTACCTGACACCACCCCCCCGGTGCTGCCCCTAGATCAATAACCTTTTGACCTTTTTTCAGAAATTTATAACGCTCATTAATCTCAATGAGTTTATAAGCCGCGCGCGAACGATAACCATCTACTTTTGATTGATGAACATAAGGATCGTTCAAATGCCTCTCTAACCATCGCCGTGACGAAGCTTTAATGGTTCCAGCTTTCTTTTTTACGCGCTGATATAATTCATGCGACCCTGAGCCTCCATAGCCCCCCGTTGGGGTTTTTGTTGTTTTTTTCATCGTTATTCATTGTCTCCACATTTAATTGTCTAACGCTTGAAATCTCTGCTCTTTCTACGACGACACCATACACCATCGCGTAACATCAGCTCTATCAAAATTCCTTCTCTTAATCCACGATCAGCAACTCTTAAACGCTGACTTGGCCAAACTTCTCGAATAACATCTAAAATTGCACAACCAGCTAAAACTAAATCCGCTCTCTCTCGTCCAATAAAAGGATTTATGACACGTTTTTCTATATCCCATGACAGTAAGCGTTTTGTCATAAGAGTAATATCTGCATCATCCATCCAAATGCCATCCACTTTTTTCCTATCATAACGCTCTAAATTAAGATACATCCCTGCTAAAGTCGTAACCGTACCAGAGGTTCCCAAAAGATGAAACTTCGACCCTTGTGCTAACGCGCCTAATTTATGACGATCTGAAAAATTGTTTAACAATCCTCGCACATAGCTTTTCATTTTTTCAAACTCGTCTAAACTAATATTATTCCCTCCAAAACGTTCAGCAAGCGTAACAACACCAACAGGAAGAGAAGTCCAAGCGATAATTTGTCCCGCTAAACGAAAAGAACGCTTTTGAGAAACATCAAGGAGCACAATTTCTGATGATCCTCCTCCAATATCAAAAAGCACAATTGCCTCAGTATTTGATTCAACAAGTGTACTACATCCTGTAACAGCAAAACGTGCTTCTGTTTGCCGATCAACAATTTCTAATTCAAGACCTGTCTCATCCAAAACACGCTGAATAAAATGTCTACCATTTTCTGCTGAACGGCAAGCTTCTGTTGCAATCAAACGATATCGCTTAATATGCCTTTGTTTTAGCTTTAAACGACAAATCTTTAAGGCTTCAATCGCACGATCCATAGCTTGTGTATTAAGAAAACCATTATTTATTAAACCTTCTCCCAATCGTACAATACGAGAAAAAGCATCAACAACACGAAAATATCCAGGTTTACTGGGAGATGCGATAAGAAGACGACAATTATTCGTTCCCAAATCAAGAGCCGCATAAAGAGGTGGAGATTTCACTTGAGAGAACCGTCGAAGAAAAGGCGCTTTGAATTTTTTTGTTTTTTGAACACCTATCATTGTCTGATGATGAAACTCAAAAGCTGTCTCCGATTGAATCAAAACCTGTTTCTTTTTACAATGTCTTTTTCTCTGTTGTCTCTTTATATCAACAAGGATAGAGCATGCCTCTGTTCGCGACAATACAGAACGATTATTTTTATTATTCCCGTACTGCTCATACAACTGATTTGCTTTGGTATCGTATGATTCTCCTTGCTTTGACTCTTTTGAACCATAATTTAACGGGGTCATTTCTCTTATCCCTTGAGCTTTGCCCCCCAATAAATAAATGCGAAAAATTTTCTGCTCATTCTTAAATAAAGCAACGATGCAGCATCACATGATAAAATACAAGAAATCATTCCCTTTTCTCTTATCATCAAAATTTTCTACGCTAGCATCATTTAGATCTTATATAATCTTTTGTTTTTGTCCGTAAAATCATACTTCTTTTTATGAACTTAAAACTATAAATTAATCGTTTACGTTTACATAACTTTTGTAAATTATGTTCTTTATATCATTTCACATGAAGTATACTCCTAACGTAACAAACCAGTACTATCATACTGTCTGCTCACGCTTAAAGTTGCAACAATCTATACATTGGCATGATTTATCAGAAAAAAAAATTTTTTTTCAATGTTTGTTACATGCAACGAAATAGCTTTGATTACGCTAGAATAAAAGATTCATGGTCCTACAAAATGCAATTACGATAGTCGCTATCTCATTAATACAAAGAAAAACTATCGTTCAAAAAAATCTTTAGAATTATAAATTTACTTATTATAACATTTCAATTGAAAAATATTAATGCTCAATCGGAGCTCTCTAAAAAGCCATATGAAACTTTAAAAAAGAGCTAAGCCTGCTCGTTATTGTAAGAAAGCCATATTTCTATTTATTTAACATCGAGTATTTCTAATAACTTTTTATTACTAATAACGAACGCAATCACTCTCTAAGATTTGCGGAAAACTCTAACCTAATTTTCTATTATATAAAGCACTAATTATGACTTTAATGTCATAAAATTCCCACTCTTTCGAATAAATTACCTTTCTATCATATTACAAAAACTTCTCATTTATTCACCTTATAATTTACATTCAAAAAATATAACACAAGGATTTATGAAAAAATGACTCTTGTTAAAAATTTCGATGAATTTTTAAGGACGCAAAGAATTAAGTGCTGCGTTTAACCCTTTAAATGGTACAATAAAAGAAAATACCTTTCCCTCTTTAAGCTTATAGGAAATACGTACTTTATTGTCCTGCTCTATTTGTTTAATAAAAACCAGCCCTACAGGTGATTGTGCTAAACAAACCGTCTCATTACACTGCGTATAATGAATAAGAACAGGTTTTTTTTCACCTTTCACAAACATTTGAATCGGAACATTTATATCAGAATTTGGCAATGTTCGGAAAAGCATCACTGCTTGACCATTTGTCGTAGAAACAAGAGACCAACTAAAAACGGTATTTCCTTCCTGATCATGAACAGTCTGTGTCACATTACATATACCTTGTTTAAGCTTCAGCTTTTGTTTTTCATCACAAATCAAAGTCCAGTCATAAAACTGCATAATAATTCGACGTGTTTCACCTGGTTCTCCCTTAGGTACAGATAAGTGCGGTGGATGAACTGTATAAATACTATTGCTCTCAGTAGCAAAACCTTTACCCTTGCATATTAAGGCAAGAGCAAACAGAATCTTCACTAACACACCTCTTTTTTTTATCATAACAATCATTTTTTCTATTATCATCTCAATCTCAGAGTAATACCAGCGCCTATACCCCAATGGTCTCCAGCACTTGTAATAGATACATTCGAGCGAATATTTCCATCTTCAGATGTATAACCAGCTCCAATAGCAAAGGCAGATTGGCTACGCCACAAACCACTTCCCAATGAGATACTTAAAGATCCTGGTATATCATAGTAACGTAAATTAGAGGTGGCCAAACCAATAGCAGCAGCCTGTCTTGCTTCCTTGCGAACATCCTCAATGGCATAATTTAACGTTTGAAACTTCACATCTGTATAGGCTTTGGACTCATTAACACCATTGTTGACTATTTCATTAACATGCTCATCCGTATACTTCTTCGCATCTTCAAGAACTATATTCATCTGCTGATCCGTGTAATCATGCAATTGACCGCCCGTAACCGCTTCTTTCGAACCACTTTCAATCCGACCTTCCGCTAAATTGTCTATCAAGACAGGATCACTTTCATTGCCTCCAATTAACGTAACTTTATTCGTCTTATGGCCATCCTCATCCTTATCATAGTTAACAGCACCGTTCGTAACCGCATTTTCTACAGCCTGAACATGTTGATCTATGCTTTCTACACGCTGTTCAACCGCTGATACTTTCTGGTTCGTCTCCCAAAGTTGACCTCCATTCACAACTTCTTTCGAGCCTTCCGATATTTCTCCATCTGCTACATGCGTAATCTTACTATCTGCCCCATCATGACGACCATCATAGCCTCCTAACTCATCATTCCAATTCAAACTGTTCGAGATAACATTCTGCGCTACATTATTAAGACGATCGTTGATACCTGACAAACTTCCATTAACACCTTCAAACGCACCTGCTACATTATCATAGATCTTACCTTCAGAAAAACTGCCATCGCTCTTGAATTGCGTTATCTGGAATTCAGGCCCTGTCCATTGACCGCCCTGATAGCTCGCTCCTCCTCCTAAATAACGCGCTAACGTCTGATTCAACTGATACAACTGGTTACCTGTAATCGCTTCTGTCGAACCCGCAGAAATATCCCCATCAACAAGATGGCTAAGCTTGCTATTGTGCTTCTCTGAACCCTGGCCATGAAGCGCTACAAATGATTCATCCGCATCACTCCAAAACAATGCATTCTGCTCAATATTGTCTGAAAGTTCATGATGAAGCTTCGTGAAAGATTGATTCACTCCTGCAAAAGCAGCTGCAACATTATCATAGATCGTCTCCTCAGAACTTCCATCCTCTTTAAAGCTCACTATCTTGAAACTTGGAGCGCGCCATTCACCATCTTCATAACTAGCTTCACCACCAAAATAGCTCGCAAGCGTATTGTTCATCGAATAAAGCTGACCACCATTCACTGCTTCTGTCGAACCCGCTGAAAGATCTCCTGCTTTTAAACCAGAAAGTGTACGATCTGCACCATCACTATTGGCAATGGTAACACTTGTACCACCTTTTTCCGCACCTATCTTAATAACCTTACTCTCTTCATCCTGCTTAACAAGACTATCTCTAACAACTTGGTTAATCTGATGGTTAATATCCGTGACAGCATTCGTCACTTCATTATGAAGATTGCTGAAAGATGTACCTACACTCGCAAAGGCTTTTGCTACATTATCATAGCTCTGCTCTTCAACCTTGCTACCATCTTCATTAACAGTATTAACCTTAAAGCTTGGCGCTGTCCACTGGCCATTCTCGTATTTAGCTCCACCACCAAAATAAGTCGCAAGCGTGTTGTTCATCGAATAAAGTTGTCCACCTGTAACCGCATCCGTTGAGTTTACAGTAATATCTCCATTCGCAAGAGACGTGATCTTGCTGTTTTTCCTCTCAGTATCAGCTCCATGGGTCGCAACAAATGCATGATCAGTATCACTCCATAACAACGCATTCTGTTTAATATGCTCTGAAAGATCACTCGTATTTTTCGAAATCTCTTCATGAAGCTGTGTGAATGAACGATCAACACCACCAAACGCATCCGATACACTCTGATAACTCTTATCCTGAACTGTATAAGTCGGTGCAATACCGTTCAACATATCGGCTCCACCACCAAAGTACTTTGAGCTATTCTCAGCAACCGTTTCAAGATCACCCGTTACTGTCGTAACATTCTGATTGGTCGCAAAAAGTTGTGAACCATTAACTGCTTCTGTCGATGTCTCTGAAAGACCTCCTGCTTTTACACCTGTGAGGGTCCGTGTCGCTCCGTCAGTATTCGCAAACGTAACTTCAGTTCCGCTCTTTTCACCTCCAACTGCAATAACATGTGTCTTCTCATCTTGCTTAACAAGACTATCTCTCACGACTTGGTTAATTTCATTCTTAAGTTCTTTATGAATATTCGTGAAAGAACTACCTACTCCCGCAAAGGCTTCCGCTACTGTGTTATAACTTTTCTCTTCAACCTCACTACCATCAGCACTTACAGTATTAACCTTGAAGTTTGGAGTAGCCCATTTACCTTCTTTATACTCAGCACCACCACCAAAATAGGTCGCCAACGTATTACTCATCGAATAAAGCTGGGAACCATTCACCGCGTCAGCCGAGGTTTCTGTAAGTGCTCCTGCCTTTACACCTGTCAGGGTCCGCGCGGCATCACCACTATTGGCAATGGTAATGCTTGTACCACCTTTTTCCGCACCTATCTTAATAACCTTACTCTCTTCATCCTGCTTAACAAGACTATCTTTCACGACTTGGCTAATCTGATGGTTAATATCCGTGACAGCATTCGTCACTTTACTATGAAGATTGCTGAAAGATGTACCAACACTCGCAAAGGCTTTTGCTACATTATCATAGCTCTGCTCTTCAACCTTGCTACCATCAGAACTCACAATATTAACCTTGAAGTTTGGAGCTGTCCACTGGCCATTCTCGTATTTAGCTCCTCCACCAAAATAGCTCGCAAGCGTGTTGTTCATCGAATAAAGTTGTCCACCTGTAACCGCATCCGTTGAGTTTGCAGTAATATCTCCATTCGCAAGAGATGTGATCTTGCTGTTTTTCCTCTCAGTATCAGCTCCATGGGTCGCAACAAATGCATGATCAGTATCACTCCATAACAACGCATTCTGTTTAATATGCTCTGAAAGATCACTCGTATTTTTCGAAATCTCTTCATGAAGCTGTGTGAATGAACGATCAACACCACCAAACGCATCCGATACACTCTGATAACTCTTATCCTGAACTGTATAAGTCGGTGCAATACCGTTCAACATATCGGCTCCACCACCAAAGTACTTTGAGCTATTCTCAGCAACCGTTTCAAGATCACCCGTTACTGTCGTAACATTCTGATTGGTCGCAAAAAGTTGTGAACCATTAACTGCTTCTGTCGATGTCTCTGAAAGACCTCCTGCTTTTACACCTGTGAGGGTCCGTGTCGCTCCGTCAGTATTCGCAAACGTAACTTCAGTTCCGCTCTTTTCACCTCCAACTGCAATAACATGTGTCTTCTCATCTTGCTTAACAAGACTATCTCTCACGACTTGGTTAATTTCATTCTTAAGTTCTTTATGAATATTCGTGAAAGAACTACCTACTCCCGCAAAGGCTTCCGCTACTGTGTTATAACTTTTCTCTTCAACCTCACTACCATCAGCACTTACAGTATTAACCTTGAAGTTTGGAGTAGCCCATTTACCTTCTTTATACTCAGCACCACCACCAAAATAGGTCGCCAACGTATTACTCATCGAATAAAGCTGGGAACCATTCACCGCGTCAGCCGAGGTTTCTGTAAGTGCTCCTGCCTTTACACCTGTCAGGGTCCGCGCGGCATCACCACTATTGGCAATGGTAATGCTTGTACCACCTTTTTCCGCACCTATCTTAATAACCTTACTCTCTTCATCCTGCTTAACAAGACTATCTTTCACGACTTGGCTAATCTGATGGTTAATATCCGTGACAGCATTCGTCACTTTACTATGAAGATTGCTGAAAGATGTACCAACACTCGCAAAGGCTTTTGCTACATTATCATAGCTCTGCTCTTCAACCTTGCTACCATCAGAACTCACAATATTAACCTTGAAGTTTGGAGCTGTCCACTGGCCATTCTCGTATTTAGCTCCTCCACCAAAATAGCTCGCAAGCGTGTTGTTCATCGAATAAAGCTGACCACCATTCACTGCTTCTGTCGAACCCGCTGAAAGATCTCCTGCTTTTAAACCAGAAAGTGTACGATCTGCACCATCACTATTGGCAATGGTAATACTTGTACCACCTTTTTCCGCACCTATCTTAATAACCTTACTCTCTTCATCCTGCTTAACAAGACTATCTCTAACAACTTGGTTAATCTGATGGTTAATATCCGTGACAGCATTCGTCACTTCATTATGAAGATTGCTGAAAGATGTACCTACACTCGCAAAGGCTTTTGCTATATTATCATAGCTCTGCTCTTCAACCTTGCTACCATCTTCATTAACAGTATTAACCTTAAAGCTTGGGGCTGTCCATTGGCCATTCTCGTATTTAGCTCCACCACCAAAATAGCTCGCAAGCGTATTGTTCATCGAATAAAGCTGACCACCATTCACTGCTTCTGTCGAACCCGCTGAAAGATCTCCTGCTTTTAAACCAGAAAGTGTACGATCTGCACCATCACTATTGGCAATGGTAACACTTGTACCACCTTTTTCCGCACCTATCTTAATAACCTTACTCTCTTCATCCTGCTTAACAAGACTATCTCTAACAACTTGGTTAATCTGATGGTTAATATCCGTGACAGCATTCGTCACTTCATTATGAAGATTGCTGAAAGATGTACCTACACTCGCAAAGGCTTTTGCTACATTATCATAGCTCTGCTCTTCAACCTTGCTACCATCTTCATTAACAGTATTAACCTTAAAGCTTGGCGCTGTCCACTGGCCATTCTCGTATTTAGCTCCACCACCAAAATAAGTCGCAAGCGTGTTGTTCATCGAATAAAGTTGTCCACCTGTAACCGCATCCGTTGAGTTTACAGTAATATCTCCATTCGCAAGAGATGTGATCTTGCTGTTTTTCCTCTCAGAATCAGCTCCATGGGTCGCAACAAATGCATGATCAGTATCACTCCATAACAACGCATCACCTTTAACTTCTTGAGTAATATCAGTTATTTGTTGAGTAAAGTCTTGAACAACATTGGTGAGATGAGTGTTCACATTCTTGATATTCTTATCAAGACCTGCAAACGCAGAACCAACATCTTTAAACTCAGCCTCAAGAGCTTCTCCCTTTTCATCAACCTCAGACAACTTATAGGACGGTCCTGTAAAGACGCCTTCTTTAAAGACTGTCTCCCCACCTAAGAACTTGGCAATATCCTTACCGACTTTATTAATCTGTCCACCATTAACTGCATCATGTGAATCCTCAGAAATCTTACCATCAGCAACATTATGCAATGCAACAGCAGCAGAACCCTTACCTTTCCCAAAAGTTACACGCGTATAATCTGTCTCACCATTTTCCTTCTTATCATAAAGAACAACCGCTGAATCTTCCGACTGAAGACTGTTAGAAAGTACTTCTAAACTGTGATCAAGTTGAGCTTTATTAACCGCTTCATTGTCATTTTCTGCTGCTTTTACACCAGAAAGTGTACGATCTGTACCATCACTATTGGCAATGGTAATGCTTGTACCACCTTTTTCCGCACCTATCTTAATAACCTTACTCTCTTCATCCTGCTTAACAAGACTATCTCTAACAACTTGGTTAATTTCATTCTTAAGTTCATTATGAATATTCGTGAAAGAACTACCTACTCCCGCAAAGGCTTCCGCTACTGTGTTATAACTTTTCTCTTCAACCTTACTACCATCAGAACTCACAGCATTAACCTTGAAGTTTGGAGCAGCCCATTTACCTTCTTTATACTCAGCTCCTCCACCAAAATAGGTCGCCAACGTATTACTCATCGAATAAAGTTGTCCACCTGTAACCGCATCCGTAGAACCAGAAGCAATATTACCATCCAAAATATGGGTAATCTTGCTAGATGTTCTTTCTTTGCCTTCTCCATGTTGCGCACTAAAGGCATTGTCTTCCTTACTCCACGATAAAGAATCCTGTGCAACGCCCTGAGATACTTCTTTAATGCGTTGATTCACATTCTTAATATTCTTATCAAGACCTGCAAACGCAGAACCAACATCTTTAAACTTAGCCTCAAGAGCTTCTCCCTTTTCATCAACCTGAGATAAGTTATAGGTTGGCTCTGTAAAGGCGCCATTGTTAAAAGCTGCATTTCCTCCCAAAAATCTTGCTATATCTTCACCAATTTTATAAATCTGTCCGCCAGTGATTGCTTCATGCGATTTATCAGAAATAGTACCATTACCAACATTGTGGAGAACTGTGAGAGTTTGATCTTTCCCACCAAACGTGACACTCGCATAATTAGTAGCGCCATCCTTTTGTTTATCATAATGAACAACAGCGGAATCATCTGACTGAAGGTGATTAATTTGGTTGGTGATCTCATTGGTAATTTTATTCTGAACATTCGTAATAGAACTACCTACTCCTGTCAAAGCTTCCGCTACATTGGTATAGTTCTTATCTTCTTTATCTCCATCAGCATTAACTGTTTTGACCTTAAAACTTGGTGCTGTCCAGTTGCCTTCTCCATCATACCCGGCACCGCCACCTAAATAGGTCGCAAGCTGTTCGTTCATCGAATAGAGTTGGCCACCCGTAACAGCTTCCGTGGACCCCTTAGAAACATCACCATCTAAAAGAAACGTAATTTTACTATTTTCTGGTGTTGCTTTCTCTTGTTCCACTTTGCTCTTTTCATGACGCGCTACAAACGCTTGCGATTCATCGTTCCATAACAACGCGTCTTTTTCAATATGTTGTGTAATTTCAGTATTGTTTTTATTAATCTCATCATGAAGCTTTGTGAAAGAGCTATCAACACCTGAAAATGCTTCACCAACACTTCGATATTCCTTATTCTGAACAGAAAAAGTTGGTATATTGCCACTTAAAACGTCAGCATTACCACCTAAGTATTGGGATGTATTATTAGCAACTGTATTTAAATCATTTCTTACTGCTGTGACATTTTCATTGGTTGCAAAAAGTTGTGAACCATTAACTGCTTCCGTGGAATCTTTCGTAATAGCTCCTGAAGAAAGAAATTTAATCTTGCTAGCTGTTCTTTCTTTGCCTTCTCCATGTTGCGCACTAAAGGCATTGTCTTCCTTACTCCACGATAAAGAATCCTGTGCAACGCCCTGAGATACTTCTTTAATGCGTTGATTCACATTCTGGATATTCGTATCAAGGCCAGAAAAAGCAGAGCCAACATCGGTAAAGGACTTATCCGTAACTTTACCATTAGCATCAACCTGAGATAAGTTATAGGTTGGCTGTGTAAGAGAACCATCTTTAAAGGATGCTTCTCCACCCAAGAATTTCGCTATATCCTCGCCTATTGTGTTAACCTGCTTACCATTGATTGCATCACGGGATTCTGAAGAAATCGCACCATCAGCAACATTATGAAGACCAACAGCCGTAGAACCCTTACCTTTACCTAAATTCACATTCGTATAATCAATTTCACCCTGTTCCTTCTTATCATAATGAACAACCGCGGAATCATCTGACTGAAGACGTGTAATCTGGTTGGTGATCTCCTTTTTAATATTCGTGAAAGAACTACCTACTCCTTCAAAAGCAGCGGCTACATTTTGATAAGTCTGATCTTCTTCCGCACCATCAGAGTTAATCATCTTCATTTTAAAAGTTGGGTCAATCCATGCGCCATCTTTATAATTAGCTCCACCCCCCAAGTAAGTAGAAATCTTATTATTTGTCTCGAAAAGCTGGGAACCATTAATAGCATCTGTTGAAGCTGTTGAAATATCTCCATTGGCAAGGAATTTAATTTTACTATTCGTTTTCTCTTTTCCGCCATGTTGGGCAACAAATGCGTCCTCAGAATTACTCCAATTTAAAGAATCCTGTGCAACGCCCTCTGAGACTTCCTTAATACGATTATTCACATTCTTGATATTCGTATCAAGACCTGCAAAGGCTGAACCAACATCATTGAAAGACTTATCTGTGACCTGTCCTGCTTCAGAAACTTCAGATAATTGATAAGTTGGGCCTGTAAAAGCTCCATTGTTAATGGCTGCTTTCCCACCCAAAAATTTAGCTATATCATCACCAATTTTATAAATCTGTCCCCCAGTGATTGCTTCATGCGACTTATCAGAAATACTACCATCAGCAACATTGCGGAGAGTTGTAGGAGTTTGATCTTTACCTCCAAAAGTAACACTCGCATAATTAATAGTGTCATCCTTCTGTTTATCATAATGAACAACCGCTGAATCCTCTGACTGAAGATGAGTAATCTGGTTGGTGATCTCATTGGTAATTTTATTCTGAACATTCGTAATAGAAGTCCCAACACCTTCAAAAGCTTCTGCTACATTCTGATAAGTCTGTTCTTCTTCCGCACCATCAGAGTTAACTGTTTTAACCTTAAAGCTAGGTGTTTTCCAGTTGCCTTCCGTATCATAACCAGCACCACCACCAAAATAGGTTGCAAACGTACTTTTTAATGAATAGAGCTGACCACCCGTAACCGCATCCGTGGAATCTTTGGAAATTGTGCCATCCAAAAGATGCGTAATTTTGCCATCCGTTTTTTCTTTTTCACCATGTTGGGCAACAAATGCGTTATCAGTATTGCTCCATAATAAGGCATCACCTTGAACTTGTTGCGTAACATTCGTTATGTTTTGAGTGAATTCATTGACCGCATTCGTTAGTTGATCTTCAACTTTCTTGATATTTGTATCAAGCTGAGCTTTGTTAACAGCTTCATTATTGTTTACTGCTTCCTTCACACCGGAAAGTGTACGATCCTCACTATTCTTATTAGCAATATTGATTTCATTACCTATTACTTCTTTACCAATAGCGATAAGATTTGTTGTGGTATCTTTCTTAACAAGACTGTCACCTTTCACATTACTAATCTCATTATTAATCTGATTGGTAATTTCATTTTTTATATTTATGAAAGAACTACCAACTCCTTCAAAAGCGTCCACTACATTCTGATAGGTCTGTTCTTCTTCCGCACCATCAGCGTTCACTGACTTCATTTTAAAAGTTGGATCAGTCCATGCGCCATTCTCATACTTAGCATTACCACCAAAATAGGTTGCAACCTTATCACCTAAAGAATGAAGTTGATTACCCGTAATGGCATCTGTCGAACCAGACACAATATTGCCATCTAAAAGATGCGTAATTTTACTATTGGCTTTTGCTCCTTCTTTTCCACCATGCTGCGCACTAAAGGCTTTGTCAGCTTCACTCCACAACAAAGCATTCTGCTTAATGTTTTCAGTAATTTGCGTGTTGCTTTGCGTAACCTCTTTTTGAAGATTCTCAAAAGACGTACCTACACCAGCAAACGCCGAAACAACATCATCATAGCTTTCCTCTTTAACACCACCGTCATCTTCTTTAACGATCCTAACTTTGAAGCTTGGGGCTACCCACACGCCATTCTTATAGCTAGCATTCCCACCTAAAGTCTTTGCAACATTGCTCCCTAGAGCATGAAGCTGATTACCCGCTACTGCATCGCTTGAAGCTGCAGAGATATCTCCATTGGCAAGGAATTTAATTTTACTATTCGTTTTCTCTTCTCCGCCATGTTGGGCAACAAAAGCGCCCTCAGAATTACTCCAATTTAAAGAATCCTGTGCAACGCCCTCTGAGACTTCCTTAATCCGATCATTCACATTCTTGATATTCGTATCAAGGCCAGAAAAAGCAGAGCCAACATCATTGAAAGACTTATCTGTGACCTGTCCTGCTTCAGAAACTTCAGATAATTGATAAGTTGGACCTATAAAAGCTCCATTGTTAATAGCTGCTTTCCCACCCAAAAATTTAGCTATATCTTCACCAATTTTATAAATCTGTCCGCCAGTGATGGCATCATGCGACTTATCAGAAATAATACCATCAGCAACATTGTGGAGAGTTGTAGGAGTTTGATCTTTACCTCCAAAAGTGACACTTGCATAATTAATAGTGTCATCCTTCTGTTTATCATAATGAACAACCGCTGAATCCTCTGACTGAAGATGTGTAATCTGGTTGGTGATCTCATTGGTGATTGTGTTTTGAACATTCATAATAGAAGTCCCAACACCTTCAAAAGCTTCTGCTACATTCTGATAAGTCTTATCTTCTTTATCACCATCAGCCTTAACTGTTTTAACCTTAAAGCTAGGTGCTTGCCATTCACCTTTTTCATCATAGCCGGCACCACCACCAAAATAGGTTGCAAACGTACTTTTTAATGAATAGAGCTGACCACCCGTAACCGCATCCGTGGAATCTTTGGAAATTGTGCCATCTAAAAGATGCATAATTTTGCTATTCTTCTTTTCTTTATCCTTACCATGCTGAGCGCTAAAGGCACTTTCACTCTCACTCCATAATAAGGCATCGCTTTGAACTTGTTGTGTAACATTACCGACTGCTTCTGTTAATTTATCTTCAACTTTCTTGATATTTGTATCAAGCTGACCTTTGTTAACAGCTTCATTATTGTTTACTGCTTCCTTCACACCGGAAAGTGTACGATCCTCACTATTCTTATTAGCAATATTGATTTCATTACCTATTACCTCTTTACCAATAGTGATAAGATTTGTTGTGGTATCTTTCTTAACAAGACTGTCACCTTTCACATTACTAATCTCATTATTAATCTGATTGGTAATTTCATTTTTTATATTTGTGAAAGAACTACCAACTCCTTCAAAAGCGTCCGCTACATTCTGATAGGTCTGTTCTTCTTCCGCACCATCAGCCTTAACTGTTTTAACCTTAAAGCTAGGTGCTTGCCATTCACCTTTTTCATCATAGCCGGCACCACCACCAAAATAGGTTGCAAACGTATTTTTTAATGAATAGAGCTGACCACCCGTAACCGCATCCGTGGAATCTTTGGAAATTGTGCCATCCAAAAGATGCGTAATTTTGCTATCCGTTTTTTCTTTTTCACCATGTTGGGCAACAAATGCGTTATCAGTATTGCTCCATAGCAAAGCATCGCCTTTAACTTCTTTGTTAATGTTGTCTACTTTTTTATTAAAGTCTTCAACAATATTCGTCAGATGATTGTTAACATTTGTGAAATTTGCATCAATCCCTGCAAAGGCTGAACCAACATCATTATATGTCTTGTTTTCATCTTTCTTACCATCTTCACTGAAAGTTTGCAGCGTAAAGCTTGGAGCTGTCCAGTTTCCATCCTTATACTCAGCTCCACCACCTAAGTAAGTAGCAACCTTATTATTTGTCTCGAAAAGCTGTGAACCATTAATAGCATCTGTTGAAGCTGCAGAGATATCTCCATTGGCAAGGAATTTAATTTTACTATTCGTTTTTTCTTCTCCGCCATGTTGCGCACTAAAGGCTTTGGCATCCTTGCTCCACGATAAAGAATCCTGTGCAACGCCCTGAGATACTTCTTTAATGCGTTGATTCACATTCTGGATACTAATATCAAGCCCCGCAATCGCTACTCCAACACCATCAAGAGACCTTTCTGTTACGACACCATCCTTAGAAATGTACGATAATTTATAAGTTGGCTCTGTAAAGGCGCCATTGTTAAAAGCTGCATTTCCACCCAAGGATTTCGCTATATCCTCGCCGATTTTATTAATCTGCTTACCATTGATTGCATCATGGGATTCTGTAGAAATCATACCATCAGCAACATTGTGGAGAACCGTGAGTGTGTGATCCTTCCCACCAAACGTGACACTCGCATAATTAGTAGTGCTACCCTTCTGTTTATCATAATGAACAACAGCGGAATCATCTGACTGAAGATGAGTAATCTGGTTGGTGATCTCATTGGTAATTTTATTCTGAACATTCGTGATAGACGTACCAACACCTTCAAAAGCTTCTGCTACATTCTGATAAGTCTTATCTTCTTTATCACCATCAGCCTTAACTGTTTTAACCTTAAAGCTAGGTGCTTGCCATTTTCCTTCCCCATCATAGCCGGCACCACCACCAAAATAGGTTGCAAACGTACTTTTTAATGAATAGAGCTGACCACCCGTAACAGCATCCGTGGAATCTTTGGAAATTGCGCCATCCAAAAGATGCGTAATTTTACTATTCTTCTTTTCTTCTTCTTTTGTATCATGTTGGGCAACAAATGCACTCTCAGAATTACTCCATAGTAAAGCATCGCCTCTAACTTCTTTGTTAATATGGTCAATTTTTTTATTAAAGTCTTCAACAATATTCGTCAGATGATTGTTAACATTTGTAAAATT
The DNA here is from genome assembly GCF_944896145.1 of Bartonella sp. B1098. Taxonomy (NCBI): domain Bacteria; kingdom Pseudomonadati; phylum Pseudomonadota; class Alphaproteobacteria; order Hyphomicrobiales; family Bartonellaceae; genus Bartonella; species Bartonella sp. B1098. Next base: position 743,124 of record NZ_CALYLP010000002.1, read on the forward strand.
TGTATCAATGCCCACAAAGGCTGAACCAACATTATTATATGTCTTGTTTTCACTTTCCTTACCTTCTTCACTGAAACTTTTCAGCATAAAACTTGGTGCTTGCCATTTTCCGTCCTTATACTCAGCTCCCCCACCTAAGTAAGTAGCAACCTTATTATTTGTCTCGAAAAGCTGTGAACCATTAATAGCATCTGTTGAAGCTGTTGAAATATCTCCATTGGCAAGGAATTTAATTTTACTATTCGTTTTTTCTTCTCCGCCATGTTGCGCACTAAAGGCATTGGCATCCTTGCTCCACGATAAAGAATCCTGTGCAACGCCCTGAGATACTTCTTTAATGCGTTGATTCACATTCTGGATATTCGTATCAAGACCTGCAATTGCTACTCCAACACCATCAAGAGACCTTTCTGTTACGACACCATCCTTAGAAATGTACGATAATTTATAAGTTGGACCTGTAAAGGCGCCATTGTTAAAAGCTGCATTTCCTCCCAAGGATTTCGCTATATCCTCGCCGATTTTATTAATCTGCTTACCATTGATTGCATCATGGGATTCTGTAGAAATCATACCATCAGCAACATTGTGGAGAACCGTGAGTGTGTGATCCTTCCCACCAAACGTGACACTCGCATAATTAGTAGTGCTACCCTTCTGTTTATCATAATGAACAACAGCGGAATCATCTGACTGAAGATGAGTAATCTGGTTGGTGATCTCATTGGTAATTTTATTCTGAACATTCGTGATAGACGTACCAACACCTTCAAAAGCTTCTGCTACATTCTGATAAGTCTTATCTTCTTTATCACCATCAGCCTTAACTGTTTTAACCTTAAAGCTAGGTGCTTTCCAGTTTCCTTGCTCATCATAACCGGCACTTTTATTCAAATAGGTCGCAAGCGTGTTGCTCGTATAATAAAGCTGTTTACCAGTAATGGCATCTGTTGAATCTTTAGAAACAGCACCATCTAAAAGAAAGGTAATTTTGCTGTTTTCTTGTGCTCCCGTTGTTTTGCCTTGTTCTTCTGCTTTCTTTTTATGATGCGCAGAAAATGCCTGCGCTTCATCGCTCCATAATAAGGCATCACCTTGAACCTGTTGCGTAATATTTGTTATGTTTTGATTAAGTTCGCTGAACTTATTTGTTATATCATTGGTAACTTTATTCTGAACATTTGTGATAGACGTACCAACGCCTTCAAAAGCAGAAGCAACATCCGTATAAGCTTCATCCTTTTTATTGCCATGATTATCAACAGTTTGAACCTTAAATGTCGGTGCACTCCATTTGCCATCTTTATAACTAGCTCCACCGCCTAAGTAAGTAGAAACTTTATCATTTGTCTCAAAAAGCTGTGAACCAATAACTGCTTCATTTGAGGTCTCTAAGAGCACAGCAGCTTTTATGCCTGTAAGAGTACGCTTTTCTTTATTCTTGTTAGCAATATCGATTTTATCACCGTCCGTATCCCTACCAATAGTGATATGTTGTGTTGCTTTATCCTGTTGTACAAGGCTTTCGCCTTCCATTTTTTGGATCATATTATTAACCTGTTCAGACACGTTATTCTGAACATGTGTGAGAGAAGTACCAACTCCTGCTAAAGCTTCCGCTACATTGGTATAACTCGTCTCTTCAGGGTTGCCATCAGCTTTAACTGTCTTTACTGTAAATTTCGGATCAGTCCATTTGCCATCTTCATATTTAGCATTTCCTCCAAAATACTTAGCTATATTCGAAGCTGCCGTTTGGAGATTAATGGAGACAGCACCCACTTTCTGATTTGTCGTAAAGAGTTGTGAACCAGTGATTGCTTCCTTCGACTCCTCTGAGAGTGCGCCATCCTTGATACCAGTAAGGATTCGATTTTCACTTTTGCTGTTGGCAATATCAATTTTATCACCGTCTGTATCCTTCCCAATGGCGATATGTTTTGTATTGGAATCTTGTTTAACAAGACTATCACTCACTACATTCTTAATTTGATTTTCAACATTCGTGATAGAATTATTTACATTCGTAATTTGTTGCTTTACCTCTGTAAAAGAGTGGCTCACACCAGAAAAAGCACTCGCAACGTCATTATAAGACTTGCCTTCAACAGTATAGATAGGCTCCTTACTATTCAGCACATCAGCACCACCGCCCAGATATTGTGATGTATTGTTAGCTATTGTTGATAGATTCGTTTGAATCTCTGTCACTCTCGTCTGTATCTCAGAAAAATTATTCTTAAGAGTTGTCACATTATTATTTGTCGTAAATAGTTGTGAACCGGTGACGGCTTCACTTGAATCTTCTGTAAGTGCGCCATTCTTTATACCCGTAAGAGCCCGCTTTTCACTTTTGTTATTGGCAATATCAATCTTATCACCGTCGGTATCCTTACCAATGGTAATATGTTGTGTTTCAGCTTCTTGTTTTACAAAGCTACTAGCTACGACTTGTTGTTCGACTTCTTTTTCAATTTTCTGCAATTGTGAAAAATTCACTGCATCAGTCGCCTCAAAACCCTCTGCTAGACCTGTTATTTTTTTATTGCCTACATCAATACCATCCGTCACTATTTTGGGACCATTTGTAATGATCAAGCCTGTTGCATCTAAAGTTACTGAACTTGCTGCATTTGCTAAAGCTTCTCCCCCCAATTTAATGCTATTTAATCTGAGATCTTTTGCTAAATCAAATGTTACCTTCTTCTCTTCTTTATTGCTTATAATGCTAAAATTTGGACTTCCTGCTGCGAAGATTAATTTGTCTCCGTTATCAATAACTGTATTCTTATCACCAACAGAAAGCTCCCAACTTCCTTGTTTTGTGATCAGTTCTCTTAAGGCTTTTAGCTGCGCAACATTTACGGCATCAGTTTCTTGAGTCCCAGCTGCTACCCCTACAATCTGCCGTGTCCAGCGTCCCCCACCATTACCGACTTTACCAATACTGAATGCACCATCTTTAGATTTCCACTCAACACTGCTTGATGTTGAGTTTTTTCCAGTCTTAGGATCATAACCGAAAAATCCCTCCTTAACGTTAGCAGTAGAGTTACGTCCCAAGGCAATGCCCCCAGAAATTTCCACCTTTGCTCTTTCACCAATAGCAATCCCCCTATCAGCTTTCTTTTCAACCAAAGACCTTGTACCTATAGCTATTCCCAAATCCGCACGTACTATTGCAGACTCAAATACTTCACCGTGCGTTCCTTGGCTCATATATTTTTTCCCTATTACAACACTTCCCTGAGTGCTGTAAGTTTTATCAACACCTATTCTTACTCTATCTGTAGACCAATCAGAAAAATGATCTTTAGACCCAGATCCTAAGGACAAAGCCTTTAACTGTGCAACATTAACAGCATCGGTATCTTCAGTACCCTGTGCTACTCCTGTTATTTTTTTATTTCCAGCTGAAATCCCAGCAATGGTTATTTGAGGGCCATTGGTAATTTTCAACCCCATTGAATCTAAGGTATTCGTACCTAGTTTTACACTATCCAGCGTCAGTTCCTTCGCCAAATCAAATTTTACCTTATTGTCATCTTTGCCTTTGGTAATTTCGAGATTTTTACTTCCTGTTGCGAAATCTACCGTTTCGTTTATCCCCACAACTTTAGTATTTTTACCATCAACAGACAGTTTCCAACCTTTGTCTACATAGGTTTGTAATGACTTTAACTGCGCAATATTCACGGCATCAGTATCTTCTGTACCCGCTGCAACTCCTTCAATTTGTCGTGTTTTGCTCTTAGCAAGATCACCAACACTCACGGCACCGTAAGTACTTTTCCATGCAAAAGTACCATCTGTCTCTGCTTTATGTAAAAGAGGATTATAGCCTTCAACACCAGCAGCAACGTTTGCTATAGAATCAGCACCTAAAGCAATAGCGTGATCTGCTTTTGCTCTCGAATAAAATCCTATAGAGACAGTGTTTCTTTCCGTTGCATATGCACGATGACCAATCGCAGTTGAACCATACTCTATAGCTTGAGAAATAGAACCCAAAGCCATTGAATAATCACCCTTAGCAATTGTATAGTCCTCTGGATTCCTTTCATTATATTCAGAGCCTACTGCAACACTGCTTTTCCCCAAAGCATGTGCCATATGACCTATAGCAATGCTATCTTCTTTTGTCGCCTGTGCCTGATTACCTATAGTGATAGCAAACTTTCCTGTTGCTTGAGCCTTATAACCAATAGCAACACTTTCCTGCCCTGCTGCATTCGATCTTTGACCCAAATTAGTAGCATTTGATCCAGCTCTTGCGTTTGCAACCGATCTTCCATTCACTTGTATTGGAGAGTTTTCTTCCGATGGAGTAGGTGTATTTAAGAACGTTGTCCTATTCCCATAATCATCACCAACAGAAGAATCTGGATTTGTCTGTACAAATGCATTTGATGTTTTTTGCGTAGCCTGCCGTATATAACTGCCATCTTTTTTCAAAACATTGACAGCAATCTTACCTTGTTCAGAAAGCGTAGTGGTTAAAAAATCTGCATAACCACTAGAAGTACTCACTTTTGCTGCAAACACTGAATTCAGCGCTGTTAGATAACTCGCTTTTGATAAACTAGCATCAATAAAGAACCCGATATAAGGATTATAAGTAGAAAAAGTATTTTGATTGTTTGCTTGAGAATAAACCGCTGTTGCCTTCTCTAGAACTTGAAGAATTTGTTTTATTATATCAAAATTTTTTGCATAAACGGGAGAAGTATTGGATAAAAATGCAACGACTGCAGTTCCCAACAAAAGCTTTTTAAACAAATGCTGAGAGAAATGTCCGTAATCCCAATCATTCTTCTTTGATATGATAGACAATTCTTTCATCACAAATGCCCCAATGAAAAAAAATTAAATCAACGTATTTATGACATAAAAAAGACATATTTCAATTTAGATTTTTTTTTCTTATTAAATTATCTCTAAAAAACTGCTGGGAGAGTTTTTTTTGCATGAAGCCATGATAAAAAGGCCGTTTTTAAAAAAAATTTGAAGGTTTTTGGCAGTTTTATTTTTGCGGTGATATATTATATAGATAAGCTTGCACAAGCATATTCTCTTGTTAGGTTAATGAGTTTTTACCTATACGTAGTTAACATATTGATTTTATGCTCTTTTAAACTGATTTTTCGTGAAAAGCAAAAACGTTTAGTATGTGGTAATCTGCATTCGTATTAAATTATAAATTGAGATTAAAACAGTGCATTAGCATTAATGGTACATTTTATTTCATTGCTCATCTGTTTCGCATATTTTTCTTTAAAAATCTCATTGGTTGACTTTATTGATTTCTTCTTAAAATAAACTTTCGCCCTTATCCTCATTTAAGACAAGGATAAAAGTATTTTACTCAATGGATTTGTTGATTATTAGTTCAATGTCATATTGAATCCCGCACCTATACCCCAGTGATCTCCAGAATTGGTAACAGATATATTAGACAGAACAGATCCACTTTCAGATGTATAACCAGCACCAAAGGCAAATGCAGATTTATTACGCCATAAGCCGGTACCAAATCCAACACTTAATTTTCCAGGTGCTTCATTATAGCGTAAGTTCGCCACTGCTATACCAATAGCCGCTGCTTGTCTTGCTTCTTTTCGCACACCCTCACTGCTTTAATTTAAAGCATCAAACTTCATATCCGTATAAGATTTCGCTTCATTAATAACATCGCCCATTTGGTGATTGATAATGTCATTGAAACGCTCATCCGTATATTTTTTTGCCTTATCAAGGACTACATCTATCTTCTGGTTTATCTCCCAAAGTTGGCTACCATTCACAGCTTCTTTTAAATCTTTGGATAAATCACCTGCCGCTACATTATCTAACACTACCGGATCACTTTCACTCACACCAGCTAATGTAACTCTATTTATCTTATCACCCTTTTCATTTTTATCATACTTAACCGCGTCATTCGTAACCGTATTTTCAATATTTTCTACCTTTTGATTAATATCTTCTACACTTTTTTCAACTTTGGTAACCCTATTATCTGTATTCCAAAGTTGACTACCATTAACAATGTCTGTTGAATTTCCAGATACGTCACCTTTTTCTACACGGGTAATCTTACTGTCCTGATCATTATGACTAGCGTCATAGGCTTTTTTTGTCTCGTTTCAATTTAAACCACTCGATGAAACACTCTAGCTAACATTATTAATACGCTCGTTGATATTTTTCATGCTTTCATTAACACCTTCAAACGCATCTAAAACATTATCATAGCCAGTTTTGTCATTACCATTTTCATTATTCTTGAATTGTGAAACATAGAATACGGGAGCTTTCCATTATTCACCATTCTTATCATAACCAGCACCATCACTTAAATATGCAGCAAGATTATTACCCATCGAGTAAAGCTGAGAACCATTAATCGCATCCGTTGATTCAGCGGTAATATCTCCATTTAAAAGGTATTTAAGCTTGCTCTTTGTCTTTTCTTCGCCATGCTAAGCAACAAAGGCATCATCACTCTCATTCCACAATAAAGCATCGCCTTTAACCTGTTGCGTAACATCACCAACTGCTTCTACTAATTTCTCTTCTATTTTCTTAATGTTTGTATCAAGCTGACCTTTGTTAACAGCTTCATTATTATTTACTGCTTCCTTCACACCAGAAAGTATACGATTCTCACTATTATTGTTGGCAATATTGATTTCACCGCCTTCTGCTTTAGCACCAATCGTGAGACGATTTGTTTCCTTATCCTGCTGAATAAAACTCTCATCCTCTACTTTAAGCGTAAAGGGACTAAAGAGGGACGTTTTATTGTCAACACTATAATTTTTTATGCCTTCAGAATCCATAGACACCTTCAATATTCAATATTGCTTAACTGTTATTGGAAACTGGCTTTTACTTGTTTGCAGAGGATAAAAGTATATTTATATACTCTCTCTTTCTACAATTACACCGGCCCTGGTAAGACAATATTCGACACAATATAGGAACGGCTACATTTATAAAAAAATACCGTATGAGAAACAAATAAGAACAAAAATTTAAATTGTTGTTGGCTCATTTGGCATATCATTTTCATCACCGCTCTTCGTGAAACTAAAATATCTGTAAAGATTATTTTTCCTATAAGAAAATTGCTAGTAAATTTACAAGTTTTGTAGAGAGCAAAGAAGGTCCCATTTCTTACCTATAAAGTGCTTTAAAATCTTTTAGCTGTAAAATTTAAACGTAGAAAATAATGAACCTGCAATTCGTGCAAAAAATTGCATTTTTTAAGTTCAATCGCCTGAGTAAGAATACAAATTTTTTCTGTTTTCTAGACCCGTCTTTAGCAATTGATATATGCGTCTTTTTTTACAAATGTTAAAAACAATTCACCCCTGTTTCATAAGACAAGGGTGAATGAGATTTTTACTCAAACGTTTTGTTGTTTTGTTGATGATTAGTTCAAAGTCATATTGAATCCCGCACCTACACCCCAATGACCGCCAGAAGTAGTGACAGATACATTCGACCGAATATCTCCCTTCTCTGATGTATAACCAGCACCGAAGGCAAACGCAGATTGACTACGCCATAAACCTGTACCAAATCCAACACTTAATTTTCCAGGTGTATCATTGTAGCGTAAGTTAGACACTGCTAAACCAATAGCTGCAGCTTGTCTTGCTTCCTTTCGCACACTCTCAATGCTGTAGTTTAAAACTTCAAACTTCATATCTGTGTATTGTTTGGACTTATCAACAGCATCGTCAATCGCATCAATCCTAATATTATTAATCTTTTGATCCGTATACTGCTTGGATTCATCAAGAATAATTTTCATCTGTTCTTGGGTATAGTCGTGGAGTTGACCACCATTTATAGCTTCTTTTGATCCTTTCTCAATTTTACCATCAGCAACATTATCAATCAAAACAGGTTCACTGGTATCCCCCCCCGCTAATGTGATTTTATTGGTCTTGTTGCCGTTTTCATCTCTGTCATAGCGAACAGCATCCTTAGCAATATCGTTAACCTTATTATCAATATTACCAACTTTAACATCAATATTTGTAACTATTTCCCCAATATCAGCAATGGTATTGGAAATGTTATCGACTTTTTTGTCGATGATCTCAACATGATTTTCAACATCCGTAACACGATTTTCAACCTTTGCAACACGCTCATTGGTTTGCCAAAGTTGTCCACCATTAACCGCATCTTTGGAACCTTTTTCAATTTTACCATCGGCTACATTGATAATTTTATTCGGCTTGCCATCGCGCCCAGCATCATAAGCTTTTTTATCCTTACTCCACTTTAAAGCATCTGAATCGACCTTGTTGATGACATCATCAATACGGTTATTAATATTTGACATCCCACTGTTAATACCACCAAAAGCCTCAGCAACTGTATTATAGCTATTTTCAATAGTTTTACCATTTACGTCAACTTGAACAATCTTGAAAGTAGGGGCTGTCCATTTGCCATTTTCATATTTCGCACCACCGCCAAAATAATTCGCAAGTTGGTTGCTTATAGAATAAAGTTGGCTGCCATTGATTGCATCTGTTGAATCTTTAGAAATGTTACCATCCAAAAGATACTTCAATTTGCTCTTGGTCTTTTCTCCGTCTTTTTCATGACGTGCAACAAATGCTTCTTCTTCATCATCCCACAGTAAAGCATCTTTAGAGATACCCTTTATGCTTTTATCAAGTTGGGCTTTGTTAACAGCTTCATCATCTTTTTCTGCTTCCCGCACACCAGAAATCTTACGTGGTGCGTTACCATATCCTGCAATATTGATCTCAGTACCAGCTTTATCCTTACCAATAGTGATAAGTTGCTGTCCTTCGTCCCATTTAACAAGACTATTTTTTTCCAAATCAGAAATTTTATTATCAATCTTATTGATAGAAACATTCACACCATTAAAAGCATCAAAAACATTGTGATATGCCTCCCCTTGAATAAGGAAAGCTGGCTTGATACCGTTCAGTACATCTGTGCTGCCACCAAAATATTTTGATGTATTTTCCGCAATCTTGAAGACCTGTGAACCATTTACTGCTTCTTTTGATGCTTGAGAGAGTTCTGCTTCTTTCACACCAGAAAGTGTACGATCCTCCCCATTCATATTTTCAATACTGATTTTTGTGCCCCCTGTTGCCTTGCCTATCGTGATAAGACCATTCTCTTCCTCTTGTTTAACGAGGCTATTTTCTTTGATATCAGAGATTTGGTTGTGAATATTTGTGAAAGTATTGTTTACGCCTTTAAAAGCATCAGCAACGTTACTGTAGTTTTTCTTAGAAGAAGTTCCATTAGCATCGATTTGATAAACTTGGAAAGTAGGAGCATGCCATTCTCCATTTTTATCATATCCAGCACCACCACCAAAATAATTAGCAATATCATTCATTGCATTTATAAAATGATGATTAACATTCCTGATATTTATATCAAGCCCTGACAAAGCTGAGCCAACATCATTATATTCCTTTTGTTTTACTTTACCATTGGAATCAATAGTCGTTAAATTATATCTTGGTCTTTTAAAAACACCATTTTCAAATGAGGTATTACCACCAAAGTAATTTGCAATGTCACTGCCCATAGAATGAATTTGAGAACCATTTATTGCATCTGTTGACTCTTCAGAAATATCTCCATCCGCAAGGAACTGAATCTTACTGTCTGTTTTTCTTCCATCTATTTTATGAAGCGCAACAAATGCTTGTTTAACTTCACTCCACAATAAAGCATCTTGAGAGAATTTATCAAATTTATCATCAAATTTCTTGTCTACATATTTTATATGATTATTCACATTCTTGACATTCACATCCAGCTCTGTCAGCGCGGAACCAACATCTTTATACTCTTTCCGAACCACATCACCATTGGCAGAAACATTAGATAAAACATATGTCGGCCCAGAAAAAGCACCATTTTCAAATGCTGCATCTCCACCAAAGAACTTTGCAACATTTCCAGATATTTTATTAATTTGGCTACCGTTTATTGTATCCTTTGAATCGCTCTTAATGAGGCCATCGGCAACATTTGTAATTGATACAGATGCATTTTTATCGCTACCTTTCAAAGTAATCTTGTTTGTTTTTTGTCCGTTTTCATCTCTGTCATAGCGAACAGCATCCTCAGAAAGATTGACAATTTCCTTACTAATATCGGTAACCGTACCTGATATAGTAGTAACTTTCGTGTTAATATGAGAAACCTCCTGATTCGTACCCCAAAGCTGTGAGCCATTCACAGCTTCAGTTGAACCTCTATATAATTTTCCATCTTTCACACCAGAAATTGTCCGAGAATCACCAGATTCATTTGCAATATCAATTTTCGTACCGCCTTTTTCCTTACCAATGGTAATAAGTTTCTTATTCTCAGCCCATTTAACAAGGCTATTACCTGCTATCTGGTCCCTTATTTTATGCAACTGTGAAACATTAACTGCATCAGTGTCATCAGTCCCCTCTAACACATTTGTAATCTTTTTATCACCAGCCTCAATACCATCTATAGTTATTTTTGCTCCATTCTGAAATATAAAACCATCATCGCTCATAGAGCTTCTACCTGTGGTAACGCTCGTCAAATTAAGATTATCATTTAAAATAAATTCAATTTTATGCTTATTGCCCTCATTACTTTTCTCAATCTTTAGGTTATCTTTTCTCTCTTCTTTTTCACTTTTCACTGAAAAATCTATTGTATTGCCTGGATTTACGTCTCTAACATCTTTATCATTATCATTAACAGAAAGTTCCCAAGTTCCTGATGCCGCAGCGCTTATAGCTTTTAACTGCGCCACATTCACGGCATCTGTATCTTCAGTACCAGCAGCCACACCGGTAATTTGTCGTGTTAACATACCATTATCATCACCACCAACTTCACCAACGCTAAAAGCCCCTGCAGTACTTACCCATACCATATTGTTTTTTTCGGTCGCTTGACCTGTTGCAGGATCATAACCCTTAGCGCCCTTGTCTGTACGAGAGACAGAGCCACCACCGATAGCCACACCATCTTTCACAATTACCTGTGCATTTGAACCAATCGCAACAGAATACTCCATCGCTACATGAGCAAAAGAGCCTATAGCAATTGCATCTTTAGCAGACGCTGTTACATATCTCTCTTGTCCATCTTTTTCTACAGGTTCACTTCCACCTATTGCAATAGCGCCACTCGCTAACGCCTCAGCCCGCGTACCTATAGCAACCGCATATTGACCACTTGCTTTTGTTCTGACACCTAAAGCTATGCTTTCTTTACCAGAAGCAGTTGCAAGACCACCAAATGCAACAGCAGATTCGCTCGATGCTTCTGATCCTATACCTATAGCAACTGTTGCTTTACCACTTGCAAGTGCAGCAACACCAAAAGCTTGTGATCCACCAGTTTTCGCAGTTGCGCCAGCACCAAATGCTGTTGAATAATTTCCCGTTGCTGCTGCTCCACAACCGGTTACAAAAGAATAAACACCATAAGCCTCAGGCATAGCATTCGCAATACCACCAGTAGTCATATTTCCCATATAACTAGCATTGTCGCTCAGAAGCCCCTCACCCTGCCAAGTAACCTTTTGAGTGGTTGTTCCATAAGGGGTACGATTTTTATTGTCTACTTGGTTATAGATGAAATTTTTGTACTGTTTCTCTGCAGTTATTTTTTGATTATCAGGAATTCCCTGCTGTTGTATCCCCCCACGACCAATAACATTATTCACACCGCAGTAATCATCATCACCAGCAAAAACAATACTGCCATGACTACCACGCGAATATGGAACATCAATACCACTAGAATTAAAAAAAGCTCCTCCTGTTATGCCAGTACCCGCAGCGAAAACAGGGGAAACACTCGACAAGAGTGTTGCCATTGCCGCGCTAAGCGAGACAGCTTTAATTAAATTTGGTGTGGAATATTTTTTTTTCATAAGAACCTCCTCCAACAGAGCTCAACATCATTACAACGCGCGAAAACACTCATGGCAAAACCCTTGTTTGCGCACCTCAAATAAATCAATATAAACCCCCCCTCTGATACCGATATTCACCCAGCATCAGCCTAAAATCTTTGCAATAACATCGAATCTAGAAAAGTCCCCAACCCTTTTAGCTAGAGGGATTCAAGCTAAAAAATAAATAAAAACACAAGACTTTGAAATATACCGTTATCTCCATTCAAAAACACTGCGTTTTATCTCTTAACAAAAACAGTTTTTTCACTAAAGAGCAATTCTACCTTTCAAATAAAGCACAACAGATGAATGGCAAGAGTGTAAAAAATAATTTTTTATAAATTTGCAAAAATACTTCTTATGAAAGACAAAAAGCGTTGTTTTATAACAGTTGTACTTATCTGTATGAAAATTATAACTTTTAGACTTATTTTATAATCTAATAGATTATGCCCCCTATGAAACTTCGTTCTTTGTTATGGGATAACCTAATTCTAGAGGATTATTATTTTCATAAGAAATATAGAATATTGAAAATATGCATAACTTATTGTTTTTATAGATGTTTTTATCACTCAATGCGTTTTTCTTCAAACTGATTTTATAGCAGAAGAGAATTTTATTTTAGAAGGCTATAATTCATATGCCTTGGGGCATTTTATGTGCCTTTTCAGCTTCAATTTTGCGCTTTAAATGCAATTTTAAAAGTGGCAAAGTGGCTTCGACTTCTTCCATATCATTGAGGTTTTCAATAAGCTCTTGCAATTTTCCGTAAAGCTCTGCTGCTAATTCCGCAACATCTTCAGGAGAAAGTGTTATGTTTGAATCATGATATGTTGTGTAAGCTAAATATCCAAGCTTTTTCATTAGTCCAGCAGGAATCGTTTGTGCTTTTAAACCAGCCGCTTTCGCCTTTGCCATATCTGAAAACATCTCGCCATTACCTGTTACAAGCCAATCCAATGAAACACCGCAAATTTCTTGATATTTGGATAGCGCAGAGGCTGTAGGTTCACTGATACCCGTTTCATAAGTTCCTATAGAGCCAGCAGTAATACCAAGATGTTCAGCAAACTGCTTACGCTCTGTGAAACCAAGAGCGTGACGCACTTCACGAAAACGTTTTGCCAACTCAGTTTTAGGTTTTGCTTCCGGACGAGCCAAAAAATTACTCCAAAATCAATATAATTGTTGACTAAATAATTATATTGATTCACATCTATCGTTACTGCTCTTAGAAAAAAGCAGTTATCACATACATAACCCCACAAAAATGGATGTTACAGCATCCATTTCAGCAGGAGCGAAAATTATGACAATTACACAAAAAATGCGACCGCCATAGTATTTTGCCAAGCCCTCATGCTCATCCTCCTAGGCAAAACGTGTGAAAGTTTACCAAATATCGACCTTCACTGTCAAAAAAATTTGAGCATCCTCTCATGAAAAAACAATACCTGCCATGGCCAATTGCATGCCCGTTGAGCAAAGTTCTTATCAACGGCTCTCTCAAAAAGCGCAATCATATGTCTCACAGCAGTAAAAACCCATGTGGTTCTCTTCATTGCGTACTGTGCAATATATCACTGAAATCTTATTACAAAAACATGCAAATGCACTTCTCATAGCTTTTTATAAGACAAAAGGTTTATTAATGTCTAAAACTCAATATAAAAAAGGCAAAATAATTTCACTTCTGCAAAAAATGAGATTATTACACATTCTTAAAAAGCTGAACGTTTACAAACCATGCCTGCCTATTGTAGATATTAATGGCATTGATTTAGCTATGATTTAGCAATAAAAAGGGTATTTTGTGTATTGCCAAAATATTCTTTTTATGCGCAAATTAAAAGCCTTTTTGCAATGTATTTTAAATGCTATAAGTTCTATAATAAACGCATTGCCATCCATATTTACAATTAGGCACTTCAAAGTCTTGGAGTGACAAAGTTTTTAATAGACATTGATTTAGAAGTGCGTATTTTGCATAAAATTGACAAAACCATGAGGCTCGTATATATGGAAACTCTGAGTGATGATAGTGGAGTGATCCTTAAACAAATCAAAACTGTACAAAAAACCGTAACGTGGAGGAATTTAGCATGACCTCTTTATACGGTAAGGAGTTATCCGATACACTGGTTGGTCTTTATGATGACTATCAACGTGGTTTTGACATTGGAGAAGAGCTTAAATTGTGTGTAGATTTAGCTTTATCTCTTGAATTGGAACTTAGTATTCTCCGTTTAAGTGAAACAGATACGCTTTTAAAAAAAGAGATTGTGCAAACCTTGAATCGTCGCAGAAGTGCTCATTCCAATGAAGATGAAATTGATGCAATTTTTCGTATGGATTTTGAAAAACAAAAATAATGTAATATTCTTCCCATATGATAGAGCATTTTGACCCCAAAAAAATTTTAAGAAGCTTTAAACTGTTGCGCCCTTGCCTCTTTACAAGAGTCCAGTGAATTAAAAAAACGCATAACCCCTTGTTGGTCATCATCAAAAAATAAAGAGTATTTATAACAATATAAAGAGCTATACTTTCTTCATTAAAAGCAGCCATACTTTCGCATTTGCTCATCCTCCCCCTTTAAAAGCAAAATATGAAATATGCCGCCTCGTAAATGTTTATAAAATAGCATATAGCTTTACTGCACTTCAATGTAATTTATCACTTTTCATGTTTATAAAAAAACAGCACGATGAATATTCCCACAAGCGCAACAATGCTTTGAAAAAAATATATCGATTGTGGTGATATGCTACTGCTATCACTTGCCATAATGAGATAGACTCCGAGGATAAAACATTAAAACTTGCCTGCAATCTTCCTTGATATTCAGGATCACAAGAGAGTTGCGATAAGGAAATTGAAAGAGCCCAACTCGAAAGTCCAAATCCAATCATAAAGTAAACAGGAAAAACAACAAAAGTGTGTGTATTAACAGACAAAATAGCAAGTCCAATAGCCATAACAGCTAATAAAAATGCCAAGGTTTTCCTTATGGATAAAATTTTGCAAAGAAGTGGCGAAAAAACGCACCTGTCAATACGCCCATAGAATAAAGCACCTCAAATACTGCAAAGATCCTGCTATCTGCGTTTAAGACCTCTTGTGTATAAGGAACCAGAATAACAGGGATGGTCATTAAAAGCGTCATAATAATCATCTGGCTTATATAAGGCATAAAAAGAACCGGATTCTGCTTAAAATAATGAAGGGATGCTGTATAATTTTCCCACCAGTTTTGCTTACTTTGACTTTTCAATCTTTGGGATTTAGGTACTTTCATTGCAAAGTTAAACAAACCAGCAATAATAAAAAATATACCACCTATTAGAAGAGTTCCTTTTGTTCCTACCCAGGAAAGTATAAATCCACTAACCCCCATACCGATGATCATTCCAAGTTCATAGACCATATCAATGGTTGCATTTGCATTGATAAGCTGTTTTTGGGGAACAATACTTTGGATTAAAGGAACAACTGATGGCATATAAAAAGAAATAAAAATACCCAACAAAGCAGATAAGATCATCAAATCAATTGCTATGCCAAACTGCCAAAGCATTACCCAACCCACAATTATAAAACCTCGCGCTAAGTTTGAAATGATAATCTGTGCTTTACGATTATATTTATCCGCCAATAGGCCAAAAATAATGCTCGGCATCCAGAGAAAAAGCATCATCAACGCTACACCACGAATTGAATTCGTCTGATGGTAGGCAAGCCATGATAATGCAATATAATTGAGCCCATTTCCAAATGTCGCAAACAAACCACTCAAGGTAAAATAGAGGAAAGTTCTATTCTCGAATAGAAGCGCGTTCTTTCAAATTTACGATGAACATAAATCATCCCCTCATACACACGTCATTCACGATGCTGTATAATCACGTTTGAAAACATATATTTAGCTCTTATTGTGATTCATTAAATTTAAGAAAAAACTCTAGGTATCATGTAGGGTAATTTTAAAATATTGAAGATTCATAAATATTTCTATTCTCATTAAGAGTTACATTTGCGCCATAGACAATAGTAGCACTGAAATGTGTTGTTTTAACTTGTAACAGTTACAAAGCGAATAGATGATCTCATTTTTACGATAGAGTATTTGGGATTGATCGTTTCCGCAAGCAGGTTATAAATTTGATACTCATAAAGGACATTCAAGGGGTAATCGCACCAGAAGAGAGACAGATTTTTAGAGGAATATATGGAATCTCAGCGTGATTTGTGCAAAGATAATTGGCTTTAAAAATGCTTCATTTGAGGCAGAAGAAAAAGTAAATATCAACCCTATAGAACGGGACAAAGAGCAACCCGCAAAACTCCTTGGAAATTTATACTTGACATAATTGGACAAAGGAGAGCTTCTTTATGCACAGTGCAATTCGTGAGGGGGACCACACCACATGCTACAGACCATTCAACTGCAAAGTGAAAAATTTGATGGATTGGCTGGTGATTATGATCGCTATCGTCCACGCTATCCTCTCAGCTTATTTAAAATCATGCTGCTTCCTTTTAAAGATAAAAAACATTTGTCCATTGTGGATGTGGGAGCTGGAACAGGCATCGCATTAGAGGGAATTGTCAAACTTCTAGGCAATGAACATCAATATCATGCGATCGATGTTTCAGTAGATATGATTAAGCAGGGGAAAAGAAAATTTCCTTTTGTACAGTGGTATCACGGTAAAGCCGAAAGCCTCTTGCCCCAAATCGGCAAGGTTGATCTTGTTGTTGCGGCACAAGCGTTTCAGTGGATGGATCGCCCCCTATTGCTTAGCACTGTCTCAAATCAACTTCGCACTGGAGGTGTCATGGCGGTTATTCAAAATAATCGCGATTTTCAAAATAGTCAATTTCTAGCTGCTTATGAAACATTATTAGAGGAGATGAGCCCTCACTATTCCCGTTATTATCGTAATTTTGATTTTTTACAAGAAATGCGTGATGGCCTTGGAAGCAATCCAGAAAAGGTTGCTTTACATACACACAATTGGACGATGACAATCCCATCTGAAGCTTTTATGGGTATGAGCCGCTCTTCAACGCAAGCGCAACGCGCCATTGCTAAACACGGAGAAGAATATTTGCAGCAATTGGTTACACTGACAAAACAATACGAAGTACAAGGTAATTTGGAACTTTTGTATCGAAGTGAACTCTACATCTATACGAAATAATCTTACATCTATGGTTCTCCTCATTACCTTTCAACGCAATTATAAATATCCTAAAGCAATGAAGTCATCCTCCTCCAATTGGCTGTATACAAAACCGCCTAAAGCTGCACTCACGCACCTCAATCTAAAGCCATCATTAATTTCTGTCCGATAATAAAGGTTGTTGCCATCTTAAAATCCAAACTTATCGCGGCCATAGTCAGTAGCAAAACCCAAACCTTGAATTAAACGGGAACAGTCTTGAAAAAAATATAACTCTCAAACGTAGCTGCGCTGATCAACTGGCAAAGTAACCTTTTATCGGCAAGGTTTCTACAAGAAACACAGCAAAAATACCCGCCTTCTCCGCTAATCAAATTTCCGAAAATGAACTATCATTACAGTAAATGTTAGCGTTCAACTTTATTATCATGCCCCTATCGAAACAACTTGACCTGTACAATAATAGATGTACTAACTGCTATAAACGTGTGTACCGATTATAATATTGCGTGTTTTTAAGAGACGCCAACATGGGGGTAGTGTGCGCAAACAATTGATGTTTCGGTTTTATGGGCTTGTTGTTCTGCTCTATTTTTCTGATATGGTGCTCTTCTTAAGTAACCTTTGAAATGCTTATCGCATAACATCCTCATCGATTTTTCTAGGCATAACTATGGCTTTGGGAACTCTTACACCCTATCTTTTGAAAAAAAGTGGTCTTGTACACATTAAAGCCTCGCTGCGATTGAGAGATTTATACAAAAGGCGGATTGTCATCTATAGCCTTCTTTTGTTGATCGCTCTATTTCATTATGTCGACTCCCCTTTGGGTTTTATTGCTGTTTCTATCTCTATTGGTTACCTCTCGTTGATCACCTTAAGTACGCTGGAAACTTATAATACTAAACTCGCGCTTAGTGGTTATATTAGCGCCCAAAAAGCTTCTCGCATTATGCAAACAGTGGTGCAGATTGGTGCCTTTTTGGGAGCAGCATTGAGTGGTTATCTCTTAGAAGCCACCAGCCCACGAGGAGCAGTAGCTGAAATCGGCTATAATGGTTTGATTGCAGCTATTTGTGTGTTTGACATTATCATAAGCCTTGTTGCTGGATATATCATCTTTCGCGATGAATATAGTACCGAGAGCACTACAAATGGCTTGCCACCTGCCACCGATAAAGAATCAATGCTTATACCGCAAGCAGATAGGCTTTCCCTAGAACTTAAATTTTTATGCATCTGCATAGGCCTCATTGGCTTTCACATTTGCGCCTATAATACACTAGCAACCATTCTTTTTCAGAGTGTGAAAGATTTTAGTTCTGAATATTATGGACTGTGCAGTGCGGTTGCGGGTGTGGGCGCTTTTTTGGCTGCTTTTATCAAAATCCCGCGCTTTGAATTTATCTTCCCAGCCCTTATGTGGGGTTTAGCTGATCTTATTTTTAGCACCACACAATCACCTTATTTGGCTGTGACCTTTTGCTTTTTTATTGGCTTTTCGATGAATACCATGCGGATTAACGCCCGCAAACATATGATTGAAGCAACAAAAACAGAAACTCAAGCAGAGCTGTTGGGAAGCTATAGTGGCATGCTTTATACGCTCTCCCAATCGGCGGGTTATGTTATTCTTGGTTTTCTTACAAGCTCTGCTCTTATGGGGCCCCAAGCAGCCATTTATCTTCTCCCCCTTATCGGGTTGATAATCTTTATCTATGTTCTTTTTCTTTCATCACAGCGGGGCAAAGCATGAGCAAAACCATTCTTATTGTCAATCCTTTCTCCACGGGTGCTCTCTATGCCCCTGCCTTTGCAAAAATTGGGCTATACCTGTTACGGTGTTATCTCTCAAGCAATTCCTTTTTCACACTTCATGCTTTCTTATCAGGGTGAAGGCATGGCAGAAGCAAAACTTCATAGTATCGATGAGATAAAACAGCGCTTTCCTATCGGCGCGATAGAAGCTGTTATAGCAGGTGCCGAAGGAGGTATTTATTGCGCAGAGCAATTGGCTGCTTACTACGGTTGTCCTGGAAATAACCCCTTGACTACCGATTGGCGACGGAAAAAAGCAGCAATGCAAAAGCACCTTTGTGAAAATGGTTTATCTTATATAAAGTCAAAGATTCTTACAAAAGATGATTGTGCTCTCAATGATTTTGAAAGCCCCAGCGGCTATGTGATAAAGCCAAACGATTCTGCTGGGAGTAATGGTGTTTTGTTTTTCTCTAGCCGTGAGGAAGTGGCAGCGTGGATTTCTGAAATTGACTGGACACAGAAAAATATTTTTAGTGTAGCTAACAAGGCTTATTTGCTTCAAGAAAGATTGGAGGGAGAGGAATATATCGTAGATGCCATTGTGAAGGGAGAAGCTATAAAGATATGCGCTTTATCACGATATAAAAAGAGTATCCATAATGGAAGTGCTTTTGTTTATGAATCGCTTGATGTGCTTGATGCTCAAGATCCCCTTTATGCCGCTCTGATCTCTTATGCAAAACAGTGCATTCGCGTAGTGGGGATTGAATTATGGACCTGTGCATATGGAAATCATGCAAGCCGCCCGCAGTCCAGCGATGATCGAAGTAGGAGCCCACCTCCACGGAGGAATTGCGCCCACTTTGTTTGTACATTGCTATGAAGACGATTTACTTGACAGCTCCGTTAACCTTATTGCAGAAAAGTTTTCGCCAACACCAAGCCGTTTTAAGAAAAAAGGGCGTATTATTTTTCTTATCAACAAGATCGATGGTCATATTATAAAAGATGTTAACCTGTGGAAGAAAAAGCTTCATTCTTGGGAAAATGTGGTTCATTTTGTGCTCTTTTTTAAAGAAAATGAGCCTCTGCCCTTAACCATCGATTTAAATACCTGCCCAGCCATTATAGCAATTTGGGGCCGGAGTGATGATGAATTATCAACTCTGGAAAGGATAATTCGTCGCAATCTCTTATAGAAAAAACGTCAATTGAAAATAACAAAAAAGCCCCAAAACGCTGAACTTTAAGCTATGCTTTCAAGCTTATGAAAATCTATTTAAGGGGACAAGATAAATAAAAAAATAAATCAACAAAATCAAAGAGCTTAAAATTCCTTAAACTTTACATAACCCTTTGATTTTACGATAAATGGCGGAGAGAGAGGGATTCGAACCCTCGATATGGTTTCCCATATACACGCGTTCCAGGCGTGCGCCTTCAACCACTCGGCCACCTCTCCAGAAGTCTCGCACTATACCCAGAAAGAAATAACGTGCAAGCCCAAATTATACATTCAAAATTCAAAAAACGATTTTATCCATAAAAATAAAATGTGATACTTATTGATAACAACTCTACCCTCTTTTTTAAAGCAGAAAAATTTTTGAAATCACAAGCATTCCTGCTCGCCTCATTAAAAAATACTCTCTCCAAATTGAAGATGCTACCTATTTTTTTTAAGTAAAGTATTACGCATCATCACTAACCCGTTATCACTCATTGTATTTAACAATTAACAGGAACAATAACTGTACAACTCTCTTTTGCTCTTTAATATTAAAGCATAGGATAGAATAAACTTCTTCTAACAAAAACGATTTATAACATGGTTTTTGAGCGAGACTGCTAAGATTACGCGCTCTTCCCCTTAAAGCTCTCCTATTTACCTTATATCATCCTTAAGAGCGCGTACAGCGCGTGCAGTTTCACATTGTAGAGCTTTTTGTGCTAAAATTTTCATCTCTTCAAAACTATGATTCTGCAAACATGCCTTTACTGGAGAAATATCACAAGATATCATAGAAAGCTCATGAACCCCCAATCCCGTCAAAATCATTGCACCAAAAGGATCCCCAGCGACACCACCGCATACACTAACCCAACATTTATGTTGTGCGGCTCCCTGAATAGTCTGATAAATCATACGCAAAACTGCTGGATCAAGACTATCCGCTTCAGACACAAGATACGGATTTTGCCGATCAACGGCCATTGTATACTGTGTTAAGTCGTTGGTTCCAATTGAGAAAAAATCAACATGAGCACCCAACACATCTGCCATAATAGCTGCTGCTGGAACCTCGATCATAATACCAAGTTTTAATTTTGGTGCATCAATATCATTGCGGATTTCTTCTGCAATCTTTTTTATAGTAACAATCTCTGAAACAGACATCACCATCGGAAACACAATCCATAAATCTCCACCCTCTTTTGCTGCTCGATACAAAGCACGTAATTGAGGAACCAAAAGATCACGCCGACGTAACAAAAGCCGCGTTCCTCGAACACCTAAAAAAGGATTATCTTCTTTAGATAA
The DNA here is from genome assembly GCF_944896145.1 of Bartonella sp. B1098. Taxonomy (NCBI): domain Bacteria; kingdom Pseudomonadati; phylum Pseudomonadota; class Alphaproteobacteria; order Hyphomicrobiales; family Bartonellaceae; genus Bartonella; species Bartonella sp. B1098. Next base: position 764,593 of record NZ_CALYLP010000002.1, read on the forward strand.
ATGTAAATGCGTAACCTGTTTATCCCCGCCAATATCAAGCGCCCGAATAATTAATGGCTTATCTCCTACAGCTGCAATCATCGCCCGATATACATCAAATTGGGCCTCTTCGTTCGGAATATGCGGATTCTCTAAAAATAAAAATTCTGTACGCATGAGTCCAATACCTTCAGCCCCCGAATCAAACGCAACAGGAACCTGATTTGCATAATTGACATTAGCCATGATACGAATTCTTTGACCATCTGTCGTTTGCACTGGTAATCGAAACGCACTTATCTCACTAACACGTTTTTTCTCAACAGTATCAATATGTCTTTGAGCATCTTCAACATCTTCATGCGTAGGATCAAAGTAAATGAACCCGTTATCGCCATCAATAATAGCCTGAATATCAGACTGAACCGCTAAAATATCATCACCTACAGCAACAACCATCGGAATACCAAGCGTACGCGCCAAAATAGCTGTATGAGAAAGTGGACCTCCCCATGCTGTTGCTAATCCTTTTACTTTTGTACAATCAAGTTGTGCGACATCAGAAGGAGAAAGATCATTTGTAACCAGAATAACACCACTTGGAATATCATTTAAAAAGAAGGATCTATAAGATGGATTTATTTCACCTAAAACACGACGACCAACATCAATTAAATTAACAGCACGGGCTGCTAACAAAGGATTATCCACCTTAGAAAACATATCTGAAAACTGCCGAACCGCTCTATCCCAAGACCAAGCAACACCATGACCTTCTGCGATAAAACGACAAGCTTGAGCTATGAGATTCTCATCTTCAAGCAAAACCATTTGCGCAGAAAAAATCGCAGCAGAATCCGCCCCCATACGCACTGTAATATCAGAAATCACAGATGCCATTTTTTGTTTTGTTTTTGTAAGAGCACTTTCAAGACACGCTGCACCAACCGCAAAATCAATTGGCTGGTCTATTATGGAAATATCATTTTGCCTTAAAACAAAAATCTTACCAAACGCTAACCCTGAACTTGCTCCAACACCAGAAATGCCTTTTTGCATGGAACGTGGATACCAACCATGAAAAGTCTTTGTTTGAGATTCTATTTCTCTTACCACGCATTTTTCACTAATACTCACCTTTTTTACAATAGCAATGGCATCATTGAGAAGTTTTGCTCCTTCTACAGCATCTGTAGAAAAAATCAGAACATCACCATTTTTTGCACCTAATTGTAATAACCCAACCAAATTTTTCATTTCAACGGCATATTGACCATGGCGAACTCTAATAGAATTTTGAATTTTTTTTGCAAAATCAACCCAAAGAGAAGCTGGTCGTGCATGAAGACCACTTGGATAATCTAAAGTCCATTCCTGACAGACCGAAAGATCACCAATAAAAGTTTCTTCTTGCTTTATATCTTGATCAAACAGAGTTGTAACAATTTTCTGTTTGTCCGTAGTTGTCGCAAGTACTTCAAGCTGTTTTTTATCAAATAAAAGAGACGTCAATTTTTTACAAATTTCTCTATAGCGATCTGGATACGCTGCAATGGCAATAACCAAATGTGCTTTCTTTCCATCCTGCCATTCAACACCAGCAGGAACCTGTATAACAGCAATGGCATCCTTGATAATTAAATCACAATTTTCAACCAATCCATGAGGAATGGCTATACCATTTCCAAGCCAAGTATTCGTTATTTCTTCACGTGCAAGCATGCTTGCCAGATAACATTCGTCAACTGCGCCAACCTGCACAAGTAATTCAGCAGCAGCATAAATCGCATCATTTTTATGATTAAAAGCAGCTGCAAGTTGTACAGATTTGATAGACAAGATTTCACTCTCGGCAAAATCTACATTCATTGCTTCTGCTTTCTCAAATCCCATCATGAATTCAAACTGCCTCACACTTGAATACAAATATCCCTAATAAATTTCATTTCAAAGCCTCATTTTCAAAAATACAAGAGGTACACATCATCACAACTTTTTGTTTTACGCAATTCAATAGAGCTAGGTGAGGTGCTTAAACACCTCAATATAACCGATAAAACAATTGGATACTATAATCCCGCGGGTTGCTTAAACCATCATAAGCAAATCTGACTCTTAACTCTTACTTTACAAAGACAAAACCTCAATTTTTACAGCCCCAATCACCTGAAAAACTATGTTTTAAAAACGCTCCCTTTATCCCAAGTTATTCAACATAACTTACCATTATTCTCCCTATAAGAAAGCATCCTTTTCAATCATCTGTAACTCAGCTAACAGTCTAACTCTTCCTCCAAGCTGATTTAATTTACTGTGTCCCTCTTATCAATTTATTACACCATTAAAAATGACTCTATGCAACTTATTATCTTTAAAATTCTATGCAACTCGCCCTACGATACTCATCCACCAATTATATAACAGTAATATGTTTTAAGCGAACCCTTTGCTTCAATCCATATCGCAAACACATAATGCTCTCTGTTGCACATTTGCAAAATACGCAACGCCCCCAAACACCATCATCAGTCACGAGGCCCTTCTTTATATATAAAAAGGAAGTAAATTTTTCTCATTATTTATCATACACAAATTTACCAATAAATTCCATCATAACATCAATATCTTCAATGCAAACACAACACAGCAAAAATTCTCCCTCTTATTGAGAAAACTCATTTCCTCAATTTTACCTTTTTTGTTTTCCATATATTTTCTAGATTTATCATATTAGCAATAAAATAAGGGAAAGATAACATTTATCTTTCCCTTTTAGTGTTTATTAATACTTTAAAACTACAACTGCAATTCAATGACACCCCAGTTGATTGCTAGAGAAATGCTACAGATTATTCTGCTGCCTCCACCATAGGGATAACTGAAACATAGGAACGGTTACCTGCTTTCCGTTGAAAAGAAACTTTTCCTTTTGATAAAGCAAAAAGCGTATGATCTCTTCCCATGCCGACATTGTCGCCGGGATGCCAACGTGTACCACGCTGACGGATAATAATATTCCCAGCAATAACGGTTTCACCACCAAATTTTTTAACGCCTAGACGTTTCGATTCTGAATCGCGACCATTACGCGAGGAACCACCAGCTTTTTTATGTGCCATAGACGCTCTCCTTTAATCTTTCTTACTTTTTGATGCTATAGCCGCTTTCTTCTGCGATGCAGCCTTTTTTTCAACCGTTTTCTCAGCCTTCTTCTCAACAGCGGCATTTTTTGTTTCTTTTACTGCCGTTGCTTCCTCTTTTACGGGTTTTGCAGCTGCTTTTTTAGGCTTTGAACCACCCATTAAAATTTCTAAAACACGCAGTGTTGTGAATTCTTGACGATGACCACGCGTGCGTCTAGAATTCTGACGGCGGCGTTTCTTAAATGCGATAACCTTGCGTCCACGTGCCTGTTCTAAAATCTCAGCTGTCACCAGCGCATCAGCGACAACAGGGGTTCCGATAACTGCATTACCTTCTTGCCCAACCATCAAGACATCGTTGAATTCAACAACATCACCTGCATTTCCAATAACTTTTTCAACTTTTACCACTTGGTTAGCAACAATGCGGTATTGCTTACCACCGGTTTTAATGACTGCGAACATTTTTTATCCTTCCGTTCACTCCAGCTCTTATTTAATTTTTACCTTGAAATAAGGGAAAATAGGCTGCTTTTTATCAGTCGTAATCAACTTTAAAGAAGGATAAAACCTTCCTCAACACAAATATGCGCAGATTCCTCCACGCTGATATTCTACTTATATGAAGGAATTTCTATTCTCTGTCAATAAAGTCCCATAAAAAAGAAAAAAAGGTTGTACCAAAAACAATTGAAGGTTATCTACCCATCATAGGCTATACTTAAATAGTGCGCATTTTTGTTGCACTTCATATGGAGAGGTGGCTGAGTGGTTGAAAGCACCGCACTCGAAATGCGGCATAGGGGTGACTCTATCGAGGGTTCAAATCCCTCTCTCTCCGCCATTGACTTAAAACGAACTTGTCTATGCTCAGTATAGTAGAGCTTAAAGCTCAGCATTTGCAGGATTCTTGTGGTTTGCACTTGGCTCGTTTGCGTCCATCTATGCCTGTCATTATGCATCTCTAGAAATTGGTATTAGATTCCCACGAGTTTTATAATTTCTAGGCTTCTCCTCTTACGATCTTTAGATTTCCTGATCTGGTATAAAATATCTCTTCAAATATTATGAAGAACTTTTGCCAATCACCAGCCTTTAATAGAGTTTTAGAAAAAATGGTGACCATAGAGCTCTTTGCAATTCCGTTTATTAACGGGCTCAATGCATTTTATCCGCATCAGAGTTTTTATATTAACAAGCCCCGCAGCTTTTTTCATACAATGTGCGCATTTAGAATGAATATTATGAGTATTTATTCTAAATTTTTCTCTCTTCTTATAATCACAAAAAGGTGTGTAATCATTGAATATCGTTCACACAGCACTTTCTTTTATTTCTAAGCTTTTTAAGTAAATAGATAGTACACCGCTTGCACAAAAACTTGTCAAGCATCCAATCAAAATCATAAGAAAAACAGAATTACGCAATCGTTCTCTCATCTCTAAGCAAAATGCTAAGCCGTTTTATGCTTTTCTCCATTATCGAATATAGCTCGATACTAAATTCTGATTTTTCATAAAATTTGAGTGTTGTAGATATTTATTTTTTGCAAGTCATCTATCAGTATCAATTCTATACAAGACAATGTAGTGCTCATAAATTGAAATAAAGAATAGAAAACGGCTTTCCAATACATATGGAGACGCTCCCTTACTAAATAATTTTCTAAGGCATATTTCAAATGAAAACCATCTAAAGTATGTTGCACAATGGTACTACGAATGACAAATACAAATAGCATCCCCTTTATACACGGGACAAGAAGAAATATTTTTATCTCTTATGATAATTATAAAAACTTCCAGCAGTCAGATCTTCTAAATTCAGTCTCACCACAACAAGATTGGGTAGCAACACGAGACAAAGCCAACTTCATTGCTAAAGTTTCCATAACCACTCAATCAGATTCTCTGGATAAGCTTTTTTAAATTTCCCGTCCAATCCTCTCTGATGATCCCTTATAATCATTCTATGCCCCAAAATGATAACTTAACCCATGAGTTCGGAAAATGCCTCTCTAAAGGTAAAAGATCTTCTCATAAAATATCTATCTCTTTCTGATAGCACAGCATTTAAAGCCTTTTTTTCACATGAATAATTGTTTCACAAACACTGTATGGAACCTGTAAAATCTGTTTTTTGTTCTTTTTTTGATTTATTGCAAAAATCCAATTCAAAAATAAGGGAGTACAGAGTAAAATAGAGAATTGTCTCATATTTTTCTCTCACTCTACCGTCAAAACTTATGATCAAATTATATGTATTTTGCGCGTCTTGCTTGAATATGGGCGAGCAATCCTAATGTTGAACTATCGCGATTATCCGCTTTACTTTCTCCACGAAGAATGGGGAGTAACTCATTTGCTAATTCTTTACCAAGTTCAACACCCCATTGATCAAATGAATTAATATTCATTAAAATCCCTTCAACAAAAATACGATGTTCATAAAGTGCAATGAGACGACCGAGTGTGAACGGGGTTAATGAATCTTGAACCAGCGTCATGCTGGGGCGATTTCCTTTAAAACTTCTATGAAGTGCTAAATGATCTGCTTCACGTTCATCAACGCCATTTTTTATCAAGATATGCCGAGCATCTTCAACACTACGTCCTTTCATCAAGGCTTTTGATTGCGCTAAACCGTTTGCTAGCAACATCTCATACATAGAATGTAAATTTTTCTCATGCCCTTTTATAAATAAAATAAATTCTACAGGAACAACATCGGTTCCTTGATGCAGAAGCTGAAAAAAAGCATGTTGGCTATTTGTTCCTGAATCACCCCAAACGATCGGACCACTTGAAAAATTTAGTGGTTTTCCATCCAACGAGACTTGCTTCCCATTTGATTCCATATCAAGCTGTTGTAAATAAGCTGGAAAATGTATTAAGCGCTGTGCATAGGGAATGATAGAGCGTGATGAATAACCACAAATAACACGATGCCAGAACCCTAAAAGAGCAAATCGAATAGGAATATTTTTATGCAAAGGCATGGTTTTAAAATGTTGGTCCATTTGTAAAGCACCATTGAGAAATTGGCGAAAGTTTCGCCCCCCTACTGCAAACATAACAACAAGCCCAATGGCGGACCAAATTGAATAACGTCCTCCAACCCAATCCCAAAATTTAAAAACTCTTGTGAAATCTATGCCAAATTCTGCCACTTTATCAAGTGCACTCGAAACAGCAACAAAATGCGTGTGAATAGCTTCTTCCCCTAAATGTGAACAAATCCACTGACGTGCAACTTGAGCATTGACCATTGTTTCAGCTGTTGTAAAAGTTTTAGAAGCAATGACAAAAAGCGTTGTTGCTGGATTCAAAAGAGAGAGAGTATCAGAAATATGAGCACTGTCAGCGTTAGAAACAAAATGACAACGTGGACCATCATGATAAGGTTTTAAAGCATAGGTGACCATTGCAGGACCAAGATCAGAGCCCCCAATACCAATATTAACAATATCCCTTATTCTCTTTCCACTACTTCCTTTATAGCTGCCATCACGTACCTTTTCAGAAAATCTCTCCATATCTTTAAGGACGTCTTGAATATCGCCAATAAGATTATGACCATCCAGCATGAAAATTTCATCGGCAGGTAAACGTAATGCAATATGAAGAACGGAGCGTTTTTCAGTTGTATTAATAGCTTGGCCCGAAAACATTGCATCACGCCGCCCCAACACATCTGCTGCGACAGCTAAATCATCTAGAAGTTGCAATGTTTTGAATGTTACACCACATTTTGAAAAATCGAAAAGAAGATCATCAAGTCTGAGAGAAAAATGGGAAAAACGCTGATTATCCTCCACAAAATGCTGACGAATATCATAGACTCCATCCTTTGCAGCATGGTTTTTTAAAGCTCTTAATGCGGCTTCAAAAGCCTTTTCATTTCGAATCGAAAAGCTATCTGCCATAAGCTTATCCTATACGGTTATTGATCATGAAATCTTTGTCCAAACAATAACAAAGCAGAAAACGTCTCCTTGATTACATGCTCTTTTCACTGCTCACACAAAAAATGAAGGAATATAAAAGTAAAAAAATAAGATCCAAAAATGATACTTTTACAAAAATAAACTTTCAAATCTTTTCTACTTAATACATCATTTAACTTGATTGAGTTCTTTGGTTAAGCGCAAATCCTCTTCTGCTTTTGGTCTTATAAAACGCCCCAAAAAAAGATAAACAACCGGTGTAACATAAAGCGTAAAAATCGTTGCTAAACCTAAACCACCAACAATAACCCAACCTAAAGCTATACGAGCTTCTGCACCAGCACCTTTGGCTAAAACCAAAGGAATTCCCCCTAAAATGGCACAAATCATTGTCATACAAACTGGACGAAGACGAATATTTGCTGCTTCTTCTACAGCTTCACGCACACTTCTTCCCTGATCCCGTAATTGATCTGCAAATTCAACAATCAGAATACCATTCTTTGCCATAACGCCAATTAACAAAATTAATCCAATTTGACTGTAAATATTAAGACTCACACCACTTAAGAGCATAGCAATCACAGCACAACCTATCCCTAATGGAACAGTGGCCATGATAATGAATCCTGAAATAAAGCTTTCAAACTGAGCCGCTAAAACCAATAAAATAATAAAAAAGGCAATGCCGAAAACAATCATAAAATTAGAAGATGTTTCATTAAGTGTTTCAGCTTCTCCCAAAGGGACCACATAGGTTCCTTTCGATAACAAAGGAGAAGCAATTTTCTGCACAGTTTGGTAAGCTTCCCCTAAAGTGATATCTGGAGCAAGATTTGTGCTTAAAATGACAGCACTCATGCGCTTTTCCCGTTTTAATTGGGGAGCGATAGCTTTTTCATGTAAACGCGCAATAACAGATAAAGGAACATATCGATTATCTTTGGTCTTTAAAAAAATATTTTCTAAATCACTAGGACTTTTCATAGGATTTTTACGCGATATCAATTTAACATCGTAAGAATGATCATCCACGTTAATGGAACCAATCTTTTTACCATCCAACATTGCTTGTAATGTATCGCCCAAATTGGTGATATCAATCCCTAAATCAGAGGCTTTTTTTCGATTTATTTCAATAAAAAATTGTGGTTGTGTGGCATCAACAGTAAGACGTGGGTGAATAAAACGCGGATCAGCTTGTAAAGCACGCACTAATGTATCAGCAATGGGTTGTAATGTCGCATAATCATTACCAAGAATTGCAAATTGTAACCCTTGCCCCGTTCCTCTCACACCTAGAGAATTTCCCTGTGCAGCAAACACAAAAACTGCTGGAAATTGCCTAACCTTTGCATTAACATCTTTCACAATTTCTTGCTGATTGCGTAAACGTTTATCCCAAGACGAAAGCAATAAAACCAAAAAAGCAGTATTGGGTGAACCGCCAATACCCGCGATAGAGTAACTATTAGCTATCTCACCTGCATCACGTAATGGCTGTAAACTTTCTTCAATTTGCTCTACTTGCTCGTTCAAATATTGTGTTGAAATACCTTGTGGTCCATTAATAACCAAAAAGATAAGAGCTCTATCTTCTGCTGGTGTTAATTCTTGTTGCAACTTCGTATAACCTCCAACACAAAGCGCTGCAAAAACAAGTGAAGCAAAAACAACAGCCCAAGGCTTTTCTAAACACTTATGCAAACTGTACGTATAGGCCTTATGAAACAAAGAACCCCATTTATATAAAAAAGTAAAATGATGATGGGCTTCTTCTTCTTTCTCTTCGATATGTTCTTTGAGAAAACGTGAAACCAACATAGGACAAAGCGTCAAAGCAACGATTGAAGAAAGCAAAATAGAAATTGCCAAAACAAAACCAAATTCTCTAAAAAGTCCTCCAACTTGTCCAGGAAGAAAAGAAATAGGAACAAACACAGCCATTAAAGTCAATGTTGTTGCGATAACAGCAAAAAAGACTTCACGGGTTCCTAACACCGCTGCAGCCCTAGAACCTATCCCCATATTCCGCCATCGAACAATATTTTCCAGAACAACAATGGCATCATCCACAACAAGCCCTGTTGCCAAAACAAGCCCTAAAAATGTGAGAATATTCAATGAAAACCCTACAAGATAAATAGCAGCAATGGTCCCAATCAAAGCGACGGGCAGAGATACAGCAGGTATCAGCGTTACACGAATGTCTCTGAGAAAAAGAAAAATAACCAAGATAACGCTCAAAATAGCAATGACCAACGCAACCTCAACCTCATGAAGAGCGCTTTTAATAAAAATTGCATCGTCACTAATAACGTCTATATGTACGGAAGAAGGAACAACACTTTTGAGATTATTAACAACAGCTCTCACGCCTGCAGAAATATTAAGCGTGTTGGATTGTGCTTTACGCACAATACCTAATCCAATCCCTGTCTTTCCGTTGATACGAAGAATAACATTTTCTATATCGGGTGATAAAGTTACATGCGCCACATCACCAAGATATACATGAGGCTTTAAAATAACTTGCTCAAAAGATTCTGGTGTTGTTAAACGTGCAGTAGCACGAATAACTAAAGTTTGTTTAGAATTGCGTAGTGATCCTACGGGCACATCCGTTGTCATATCAGCAAGAACACGTGAAATATCTGCGACAGTTAATCCATAACTTGCAAGTTTTACTTGATCTATATCAATTTGAAAAATCTTTGTACGAGCACTATCGACCTGAACATCACCAACGCCATCAACCGCAGAAATTGCATCAACGATCTGATCATCTACAACTGTTGTTAAATCATCAATACTCATTGTTGATGATGTTACAACCAAATACATCATGGCAGCAGCATTCGAATCTGCTTTAATAATCAAAGGTGAATCGGCATTTTTGGGTAAAGAATAAGCAATGCGAGACAGAGCATCACGGATATCAGATGCCGCTACATTTAAATCAACACCAACATTAAAATTAATCTGTACACGGGAACGTCCAAAAGAAGATGTTGAAGAAATCGTCTTAACCCCTGAAACACGAGAAACGGCATCTTCTATAACTTTTGTCACTTCACGATCAATTGTTTCCGCCGACGCTCCAGAAAATACCGTTACAATCGTTGTTACTGGCGTATCAACATCTGGTAATTCTCGCACATCAACATTCAACCATGCTGCAAATCCTGCAATGATGATCATGGCATTTATAACAAAAGTAAAAACCGGTCTTCGAATAAATAAAGCAATGAGACCGCCTGGCTCCGCCTGTGACATTGGCTGCTTTGTGCTCAATTCTTGGCTCATTGTATATCCATTTCATAAACTGCTGATAATTACTGTTGATGGGACGTTGGATCATCAATAATTACTTTACTCCCTGGATAAAGCATTTGCACCCCTTGAATGACAACTTGATCACCATTTTCTAAAGAGGCTTTCACGAAAACTTGATCTGCTTTATGCTGAATAATCGATACGGGTATAGGCTCTACTTTTCCTTCTCTCACACGCCAAACAAATGACCCTTTATTATTCCATTGAATCGCCAGAGGATTAACGACAGGGAAAGATCCACCATGGAATTGTAAGGCAACAGAAAAGGACATACCAGACATGAGTGTATCTTTTTCATTATTGATTTCAACCTGAGCATGAAGTGTACGACTTTCTGGGTCAACGACATTATCAATCGCGTAAATATGACCAACAAAAGTTTTATCTGACTGCGCTGTTAATGTTGCTGTTACCTCATCTCCCTTATGGATCCGTGAAACATATCGTTCAGGAACCCATATATCGACCAAAATACGTTCTCTATTCTCAATACGGCCTATTACAGTATTAAGGGTCACGTTATTCCCCGCATCAACGGGTAGAATACCAACAACTCCAGGAATCGGTGCACGAATTGTTCGCCGCTCGAGGTCTACCTCAGCGTTACGCAAAACCAAATTTGCGTTATCCAACTCTAAGCGCGCTGTAATTTCTTGAACTTCCGTTGCTGTATTGCTAGCACGTAATTTAAGAATTCGCGAAAGTGTTAAAGCATTATTATCACGTTGTACTTTTGCTTTTGCGGCTGCTATTTCCTCCTTTTTAGAATCAAGCTTTGCAATTACATCTCCCACTTGTACTTTTGTACCAGCAGACACAAAAAGCCTATCAATAACACCTGGTGATAAAGGGGTTAAACCTACCTCAGCAAGTGCTTGTCCACTCCCTAGAACGTTAAGTTGTTCATAAAAATCTTGGACCTTTACAAGATCAACGACAACATTCGTCAGTGGTCTTCCCATTTTTCCCTTTGAAGTTTTATACAATATACTTGTTTTATTCACTATAGAAATGGGTTGTTCTGCACTCTGTTTTCCAGCCCAATAAGTAGCCGTTAAAACAACAATTAAAAACACCAATGGAAAGATCTTTTTTAATAACGCCATACATCTACCCTTGCTGTATCATGTTTATCTGAAATAGTTTTCAACAGTCATATCGGCGTTTTATACAAAAAACCAACAGCAGGTATATATCTTACCCCCCCACCGCAAAAACATATATCATCTCTGGCTGACTATTGTTCATAGACGAAAACGTCAAGTTAACTATCGTTCATATTGCGTGGTAAGGTCACAGCAGAAAAATGACTCTATCAAAAATCCAACTGCATCCATAATATATTATAAGTTTTTTTTAATATCTCATAAAAAAAGAGATTTTTTTTATGACGACCCAAGTTTCACTTGCATTTTTTTAATGAAACGATTAGGAACCCTTTGTCTTAGACAATGTAGAAAATTGAAATGTGTGCACCCGTAGCTCAGCTGGATAGAGCACCAGACTACGAATCTGGGGGTCAGGAGTTCGAATCTCTTCGGGTGCGCCATCTATCAATAAATTCAATGTCTTGCTCATGAATCTAAGCCTTTTGAATTTCTTTTATGTGATCTATATTTTTGTTTATCTTTGATCTTCTTATAGCTTTTTGTTCCATTCTATTGTGAGTCGTTTCTTAGCTATTTTGATAGAATGGGATGTTGAGCGGCCTTCAATCCAGCCCAAAGGTGTTTTTTATTAACAATAATCGTAGAGATTACATAAGTTGGTGTGTGCTGTTGCTTTCTTTTCTCAATCTATGCGCTTGTTTTTGATTTCTTCTGGGTTATATTTTTTAATCAGTTGGATAATTTTTTACGTGCTTATTTCTATCTTTTCCAGCAAGGAATCTTTCTGAACATTTCATTTTTGTTCTCCCTATCTTAAGAGAAACTTTAGGTATGTCTCCATAAATTGCAGTTTTTACCGCCTTCTAAAATTCTTCCAGCAGGCTATCCAGAATAACAAATATAAGATATCAATATCGCTGCGTAAAAAGTTTTTAAATTAATTACCCAAAACTTTCTTCTAATGTTCATCATTCATTGATATTAAAAGTAATATTGCAGGCTGGCTAAAAACTTATCGAAACTGAAAATACAGAGTTTTTTCCCCAAAAACGCTAAAACTCTTCTTGTGCTCTTTTAGTATTATCGCTTGCGCGATACATCATTGATCTCTATGCTATCTTATACTTTCTATTCTCTATGGTTTTTTTTCATTAATCCATAAAGTACAGATTCCAAATGTTAATAAAAGCTCCGTTTAAAGAATTTTTCCATGCCTAAAACAGATATTGAAATTGCTCGCACTGCTAAAAAGCAGCATATTACTGAAATTGCACAAAAAATTGGTATATCACATAAAAATCTCATTCCCTATGGCCATGATAAAGCTAAAATTTCTTCCTCCTACATAAAATCGCTTAAAAATCCAGATGGTAAACTTATTCTCGTCACGGCGATCAATCCCACACCCGCTGGAGAAGGAAAAACAACAACAACTATTGGACTGAATGACGCTCTTAATCTTATTGGCAAAAAAACAATAGCCACTTTGAGAGAACCATCTTTAGGCCCCTGTTTTGGTGTAAAAGGTGGTGCCGCTGGTGGTGGTTATGCGCAAGTCGTCCCAATGGATGACCTTAATTTACATTTTACTGGTGATTTTCATGCTATTACAGCAGCGCATAATCTTCTTGCTGCAATGATCGATAATCATATCTATTGGGGAAATACTCTAAACATTGATCCACGTCGCATTGTTTGGAAGCGCGTTCTTGATATGAATGACCGGGCATTGCGCGATATCGTTATTTCATTGGGAGGCATAACAAATGGTTTTCCACGCCAAACAGGTTTTGATATTACTGTTGCATCAGAAATTATGGCACTTCTTTGTCTTTCTGAAAATTTAGAAAACCTTACACAAAGACTCAAAAAAATTATTGTTGCCTATCGTTATGATAAAACACCCGTAACAGCGGCTGATCTCAATGCAGAAGGCGCAATGGCAGCTCTTCTCAAAGACGCCATACAACCCAATCTTGTACAAACAATTGAAAATAATCCTGTTCTCGTTCATGGAGGACCTTTCGCCAATATTGCTCATGGTTGCAACTCAGTTATAGCAACAAAAACCGCTTTAAAACTCGCTGATTATGTTGTCACAGAAGCAGGATTTGGAGCCGATCTTGGCGCAGAAAAATTCTTCAACATCAAATGTAGACAAGCCGGTATTGTACCAAATGCAACAGTGATTGTCGCAACGATTCGTGCATTAAAAATGAATGGTGGTGTGGATAAAAATAACCTGACAGAAGAAAATATCACCGCTTTAGAAAAAGGAGCCGCTAATCTTTTACGACATATCAAAAATATGAAGCTCTACGGTATCCCTTGTGTTGTAGCGATTAATCATTTTGACAGCGATAGCGATGCTGAAATAAGAACATTACAAGAAATAGTTGCAACAACTGGACACAAAGCTATTATTTGTAAGCATTGGGAAGAAGGTGGAAAAGGCGCAGTAGCACTTGCACAAGAACTCGTCACCTTAATTGAAAAGCAAGATTCCCATTTTAAAGTTCTCTATCAAGATGATATTCCCCTCATTCAAAAAATTAATTGTATTATAACAAAGCTATATGGTGGGCGTGGTGCTATCATCTCAGCTCCTATTTTTAAACAACTTGAATCGTGGGAAAAAGAAGGTTTTGGCACCTACCCTATTTGTATGGCAAAAACACCTTATTCTTTTTCTGCTAATCCCAAGCAATATGGTGCTCCTGTCGATTTTGAAATTCCTGTACGAGAAGTTCGTCTCTGTGCGGGAGCCGGCTTTATTGTTGTCATTTGTGGAGATGTTATGACCATGCCCGGTTTACCACATTATCCTGCCGCTGAAAAAATTCATCTTGACGAGAATGATCAAATAAAAGGACTTTCATGAGTTTATAACCATAAACTCTATCATTTATTACAAAAAGCATTTTATTACAAAAAAAAATAGAATTTTTAAAAGCTATATAGACAAATGTCTTGTTTATATGATATAAGCTCGTGTCCTTTTGATATGTCTTTAAAAGGACGTAGGTTTTTCCTATCATTTATGACACTGAAAAAAGCAGGATAAATAGTGCAAGTACTCGTTCGTGATAATAATGTTGACCAAGCGCTTCGCGCGTTGAAAAAAAAGATGCAGCGTGAAGGTATCTTCCGTGAAATGAAGATGCGTAGTTATTATGAAAAGCCATCTGAAAGGCGTGCTCGTGAAAAAGCTGAGGCTATTCGTCGTACACGTAAGCTTGCTCGTAAACGTGCGCAAAGAGAAGGTTTTGTGAGTAACGGACGAGCTGGTGCGATGAAGTGATGTGCTTTTGATGCATCATAGAATTGCATAAACAATAGAGAATGAGCTATCCTAGAGTTTTATCTTTATAAGCAAGTGCAAGAGGTTGTTTGCTTGTGGTGTTTTGTGTGTAATGTTATCTAGTACTTTAATTATACAAACGAGTGTGTTAATTATTTAAAAGTGATAAATTTCTTATCACAGAGATGTGAGTTTACTTCACTCTTGTAATTTTCAAAAATAGATAACAAACGACACTTTGGATATTTAAGCGACGTGTTCCTATGTAAAATGTGGATTGAGTGTAAGGTGTTTTGTTATTACTTTTCGCTATAATTTTTTTTATCCTTCAATATTCTGCATCTTTCAAAGATGTTAGATCAGCTTGCGAAACATGAATGACTATCGCAATATGTGATTGCGTATATAAGGATATGAAAATACATAATCCTATCCTCCGCCCCTTCACTTATGTAATGAAACGATATAATTTCATAACTCTTTATATCTCCTGATTCTGTTCTTCTAAAGGATACAGAATTTCCACCACTGCACTACAGATTCTATTTTCTTGATCAATCTCTTCTATTCACCGCTTATATCATTAATCTCATATAGGCGTATCGAATAATCCTTCCTCTTTCATTAAACTTTTTTACACGGAGCTGAAACACAAAAAAATTGAACAGAAACAGAGAAAATGCTCTTATTTTAATATGAGTGCAAGAGTCTTATATGCCCATTTCTGATGAACGTGTTTTTACAACTTAAGTAACGAATTAAAATTTATAACTTATTGATTTATATCCATAAATAATCGTTTTTTTCATATTAAGTTATAACTCTGAATACAGGAAAAACTCTTAGAAAAAAAGAGACAACATTTCAGCTCTGATTTCCTATACAAAAACTGCTCCGGCCACAATATACTTGACTGTTTTAATATCTTTCTCACGCTATACAGCTTGCTAAAAATCCAATATTATATACAGTTATCCCCTCATAAACGCCATAAGCACTCAGAAATTCAAACTTTTGTTTTTCTTATTTTGCTCTTCTCGTAACAATTTTTTCATTGTTTAGATCTCTTTAACGAGCGATATGGCATAATTTTTATCAGTCTCCAAACTTATCTTCCAGATTTTAAATGACCAATATATGACGAAATAAAGGAGTTCAGTGTGCAAAATTCTCGTTGGTTTCGCGTTTTAATACTCGCATCATGTATTTTAATAGTAAAAGTCATTGTATTGGGTTCACCGCATTTGTTGCAGGCACAAACCTTGAATCAAAATTTGGGCCCCAGTGGTTTGCCACTTCCGCGATTTGCTTCGATTAAACCTTCTCGTGTTAATGTCCGCATTGGGCCAGGAAGCAATTATTCTATCATTTTTACTTACAAAAAGAAGGGGTTGCCTATTGAAATCATCCAAGAATATGATCAATGGCGCAAAATTCGTGATGCAGAAGGGGATGAAGGGTGGGTGTATCAATCGCTTTTATCAGGAAAGCGAACTGCGATAACTATTCCATGGCAAAAAGATAAAACAAAAAGGCTGATGCTCCGAAAAAAACCCACCGACAACGCAGAACTTGTAGCAGAAGTAGAGCCTAATGTCATTGGCAACATCCACCACTGCGATGGAAAATGGTGCGAAATCACTCTTAATAATGTTCATGGGTGGCTTCATCAACCTCAATTATGGGGGATCTATCCTGATGAAAAAATAAAAGGTTGGTGAATATTAAAACATGCACCAAATTTAATTTTTATTCCTCATTGAGTATCCTTATTTCCTATCACAAGATTGACTTTTTGGTTTCAATCGAACGATCAAATCAACATGTGAAATTTCCATACCTTCTGGTGGTGTAGGCAAATTTTCAATAATCGGAAATTCTTCTAAATTGCAAGGAATATCAAGAATATGATTTTCACCTTCTATATAAAAATGGTAATGATCAGAAGTATTTGTATCAAACCAAGTCTTCGAACCCTCTACAGCAATAATCCGTAACAATCCTGCTTCAGTAAATTGATGAAGCGTATTGTAAACCGTTGCTAAGGATATAGGAACACCTGCCCTCACAGCTTCCTCATAGAGCTCTTCAGCAGTAATATGACGATTTCCTTCAGAAAAAATCATATGTGCAAGTTCTAATCGCTGACGGGTTGGACGCAAACCATTTTCACGCAAACGTTTTTCTAACATAGAAGTGGAATAATATTGCACACCTTCTCCACATTCTTTTGTGGACTGTTGTTTTTTATTGATATCTAATTTATTTGCATTCCCTAACATATTACGAACCCAAATATCTTGCTGCTTTAATAAGATAAAAATATAAAAAAATGGTAACAGTTATGGTGCAATCTTGTATTCCATTTTTAAATAATTATCCATGTAGAATACATAAAAAAGGGTTTTTGTCATTAAAAATGATATAAAATCATTTCCCTCTCTTTAAAATTTGCTCTAAAAGTAGATCGGGGAAAAGCGCAGAAATAAAGATATATGCAAATAAATGGAGTAACCATGGCTGAACAAAAGTCTCGCTACACTTACGAAGAGCTTCTAAGCTGCGCTCGCGGCGAAATGTTTGGTAAGGGTAATGCGCAATTGCCGGCACCGCCAATGTTGATGATTGATCGAATCACTCAAATTAGTGCAACTGGTGGCAAATACGATAAAGGAATGGTTCGTGCCGAATTTGACATTACACCAGACAACTGGTTCTTTAATTGTCATTTTATAGGTGATCCCGTTATGCCAGGATGTCTTGGATTGGATGGTATGTGGCAATTAACAGGTTTTTTTCTTGGTTGGTTAGGAGAACCAGGAAAAGGGAGAGCAATATCAACAGGTGAAGTAAAATTATCAGGTATGGTAACACCACAAACCAAACTTCTTGAATATGGAATAGATTTTAAGCGTATTCGACGGGGAAATTTAGTCTTGGGAATAGCTGATGGATGGCTAAAAGCAGATGGAGAAACTATTTATAAGGCGAATGATTTGCGTGTTGCTTTATTCAAAGAAGATTAAATGTTATTTTTACCAGGAAGAATTTTTTGCTATTCTGTATGGAATAAGGAGGTATGAATGCGTCGTGTTGTTGTAACCGGAATGGGGATTGTTTCCGCGATTGGGAATGACCCCCAAACCGTTTTAACCAGTTTAAGTGAAGCAAAATCCGGAATTTCTTACGCACCTCAATATGCTGAGTTAGGCTTTCGTAGCAGAGTTTACGGTAAACCTGATATTAATATAGAAGAACTCGTAGACCGACGAGCTTTACGTTTTCATGGACGTGGAACAGCGTGGAATCATATCGCCATGGATCAAGCAATTGCTGATGCTGGTTTAGAGCCTTACGAAGTATCAAACGAACACACAGGGATTATTATGGGCTCTGGAGGTGCTTCAACGCAGTCAATCGTCGAAGCTTCCGACATTACGCGCCAAAAGGGTCCGAAACGTGTTGGGCCTTTTGTTGTGCCTAAAGCAATGAGTTCTACAGCATCTGCAACACTGGCAACTTTTTTTAAAATAAAAGGGGTCAATTATTCAATCTCTTCAGCTTGTGCTACTTCCAATCATTGTATTGGAAATGCTTATGAAATGATCCAATATGGTAAACAGGATCGCGTCTTTGCCGGTGGCTGCGAAGATTTGGATTGGACACTCTCTGTTTTATTTGATGCTATGGGCGCTATGTCTAGCAGATATAATGACATCCCTCATAAAGCTTCACGAGCCTACGATGTCAATCGTGATGGATTTGTTATTGCTGGAGGTGCTGGCGTTTTAGTCCTTGAAGATCTAGAACTTGCTAAAGCGCGTGGTGCAAAAATCTATGGAGAAATTGTTGGTTATGGTGCAACATCCGATGGACACGATATGGTCGCTCCATCTGGAGAAGGAGCAGAACGGTGCATGCGCATGGCCCTTGCAACAGTCAATAATAAAATTGATTATATCAATCCTCATGCAACAGCAACGCCTGTTGGGGATCCTCCGGAAATAGAAGCTATCCGACGTATTTTTGGAGCGGGAGATCGATGCCCACCCATTTCTGCTACCAAATCTCTAACAGGGCATTCCTTAGGAGCAGCAGGTGTTCATGAAGCAATCTATACATTGTTAATGATGAATCATAATTTTATCTGTGAAAGTGCTCATATTGAAGAACTTGATCCAGCTTTTGCGGATATGCCAATCGTTCGTGAACGACGTGATCATCAACAACTGAATACCGTGTTGTCGAATACTTTTGGCTTTGGCGGTACCAATGCAACGCTTGTTTTTCAACGCTATGTATAAATGAGAGTTCTTAGTAATTGAAAAAATACGGTCTTACGGAGAATAATATGAAAGGTTTGATGGAGGGCAAACGTGGCCTTATTATGGGAATTGCGAATGACCATTCAATTGCTTGGGGCATTGCCTGTCAACTTGCGCAAGCAGGAGCTGAATTAGCCTTAACTTATCAAGGAGATGCTTTCGGAAAACGTGTTCAGCCCCTAGCAGATAAGCTTGGCTGCAAATTAGTTTTAGAGTGTGATGTTGAAAAAATTGAAAATGTAGACGAGGTCTTTGAGAAACTTGAAAACGAATGGAAAACTATTGATTTTATTGTCCATGCTATTGGTTTTTCAGATAAAAATCAGCTAAAAGGGCGTTACGTTGATGTTACAACGCGTGAAAACTTTCAACGTACAATGGTTATTTCAGCTTATTCCTTTACTGAAATTGCTCAGCGTGCGGGAAAGCTTATGCCTCATGGAGGAGCTCTTTTAACACTTACTTATGGCGCTTCACAGCAAGTGGTCCCTAATTATAATATCATGGGGGTTGCTAAAGCTGCTTTAGAAGCTATGGTCCGTTATTTGGCGGCTGACTTTGGCCCGCAAAATATCCGCGTCAATGCAATTTCAGCTGGTCCTGTTAGAACTTTAGCAGGTAATGGCATTGCAGCTGCCCGTGCAATATTCTCACATCAACGACGGAACGCCCCATTACGTCGTACCGTGAATATTCACGAAATTGGAAAGTCTGCTCTCTACCTACTCTCTGATTTGTCATCAGGCGTTACAGGTGAAATCCATTATGTTGATTCAGGCTATAATATCATGTCGATGCCAATACTTGAAGAACTGAAAAAAACTGAAGATTCCCAAGAAGGATAAAAAATATCCAACTAACAAATAAAATCGATTATCTGCAGAGTACTTGAGTCGCGTATTGAGTGTTTCTCTACTAGACCAAGCTTCATGGAGAAGTCCTTCAAATCCAATCTGTTGCACATATGATGTACATACAATTCTCACTAAGGGAACATGACCGGTTGCAGAAAAAATCATTACGAGATAGCAAATGGCTTGTTTCAAAAATTTTTAATACCTCTGATGATAAAGGAAACGAAATTCTCTTACAGTTATTATGCTTTCCTTTCAACTTTTCGAGCCAAGGATAATCCATATATTTCTCTCAAGCTAATCTTTATAAATATAACGCAAAGAACGTGTATGCCCCTCTATAAGGATAAGCAAACACAAAGCCAATTGTGTCATTATTATTGTTTTGCAAAGTGTTTTATAAAGAGCCGGTTTATCTCTCCAATTTGTTTTGCTGAAAATTTTGTGTTTTATGGGGTTCTTTTCCTAACAAAACCCGTACTTTTTGCACTTCTTATAAATCAATATCCAACCCCAAAGCCAACATATTTAGGATAAATATTAAGACGGTTTATTGCTGTCTTTGCTGTTGCGGTTTCCGTATGCTAGATAGGAGAAAATATGTCGCGTATTTTCCGTTGATTTATTTCTGAAATGGAAGGGAGATAACCTAATTTGGGGAAAAATATAAAGGCATAAAAGTAGGAACCGTCTTCCGGCTTTGCTATCATCCTTTAATTGAGATCTTACGTTTTTTTAAAGTATCTACCGCAATATTTTTTAATAATAAAGATTCCGCTTCACCTCATGCCCTTATTTTTCTCGTTCTTTAATGAAAGTATAAAGTAATCTCCATTATTTAAAAGATATCGCTTTAAAGGCCTTTACAAGTCGTAAAACTGAAAAAAAATGATGGTAAAGATGTGAACTGGATTTTTAAAACTTCATATACTTCCTAAATTAGGCTGTCTCCCCCGTTTCAGAAATTACGCAAACAGAGATACGTAATACCCCCCTTCTCTAGCATATAAAAGCCATTACACACAGCAAATAATATTGGAAATTGAATAATAGCAGTGATATTTCTAGCTTATATAAATTAAGAAACTACTCTCCAATGAATCTTCTATTATTCTGTTTGCAAATATCATTGTGAGAGGCGTTTAAGAGAAAATTGAAATATCTCTTTCATTACATTACACAAACATATGTGAGTGGAAACAATAATTTATTTTCAAAGAAGTGCTTAACAAGAGCCAAAACTTTTTATATTTCTATCATAGAATGTTTCTATTTTTTTTATGATTGAAATTATTTAAAATACAGGAATAATTATATTTCATTCTTGAGAGTGCGTCTTAGTAATGTGTTAGCCGCTTCAGTTGTGTTTTTACCACAATAGAGAATTTGATAAATTTGTTCTACAATGGGCATTTCTACCTCCACACGTTGCGCTAACATATATACTTCCTTGGTATTTAAGTACCCTTCCACAACCTGACCAATTTGTCTTTCCGCTTCTTTTATATCTATTCCTTTACCAAGAAATATTCCAAAACGTCGATTACGCGACTGATTATCAGTACATGTTAAAACCAGATCACCTAAGCCTGTCATTCCCATAAATGTGGAAAGCTCAGCACCCATAGCGCCCCCTAAACGGCTGATTTCAGCAAGTCCTCGTGTGATGAGGGCTATTCGTGCATTTGCCCCAAATCCCATGCCATCTGATATTCCTGCCCCAATAGCAATAACATTTTTGACGGCTCCCCCTAATTGAACACCAATCATATCTGAGCTTTTATAAACTCTAAAACTTCTGTCACAATGAAAAAGTTGCTGCAATTCTTTAGCAAACCCAACATCAGAAGCAGCTATCGTCATTGCAGTAGGCCAACCAATAGCGAGTTCTTTAGCAAAAGTTGGTCCAGAAAAAACCGCTAAAGGGATTTTTTCACCTAAAATCTCACGAGCGACTTCTTGTAAGAGACGTCCTGTACCACATTCTAAACCTTTCGTTGCCCAAATAACGCGTGAATATCGATCCAAATAAGGCTGAATATTATACAACACTTGATGAAATACATGGCTTGGAACAGCGATTAGTATATTATCACTTGCTGTTATCGCAGTTTTAAGCGAAGCTTCAAGGAATAAATTTTCAGGAAATCGAATATCAGGCAAATATACTTGATTACAACGTTCTTCTTGTAATTTTTTGATGTGTTGAGAATTATATCCCCAAAGTAAAACATTATGACCATTACGAGCAAGAGCAATCGCTAATGCAGTACCAAAAGAACCAGCACCAATAACTGTCATTGCAATGGTTTTCATTAATTTTTCTGATTATTCTCTAAATTATCGATTTCAGTTGCACATTATTATTAAAATAACTTCACTGTTCTCTTTAATATAAATCCTCTAAAACTAAAATGTTACTTCTTCGTAGCTTTATCTCACACAACATAAAAATGTGTTTCTCACGCTCTCTCTATCTGTATTGAATTGTACAAATACCATCCTTTGTATATTCTACAAATAGCTCTTTATCTCAAAAATCAAAGCTTGACTAAATGCTCAATGGACCGTCTTGTTAAAAATAAAAGCACATTCAAAATCATAATACTTATTCCACTGATATCTTACACTTAGCCCCCTCTTCATATCTTATTAATCTTTGCAACAACTCCCGTAGAGCTGATACGTGCCGCATCAGCTCTACAAGTATTTCTCACTCTATTCTACAGGAGTTTGCATACTTGGAACTTGCTCCATAGGCATCTCTGAACCAGGTATTTGATCCACAGGAGTTTGCATATTCGGAACTTGCTTCATGGGCACTTCTGAACCAGGTGCTTGTTCCACAGGAGTTTGTATACTTGGAACTTGCTCTATGGGCACTTCTGAACCAGGTGCTTGTTCCACGGGAGTTTGTATACTTGGAACTTGCTTCATAGGCATCTCTGAACCAGGTATTTGATCCACAGGAGTTTGTATATTCGGAACTTGCTTCATGGGCATTTCTGAACCAGGTATTTGATCCACAGGAGTTTGCATATTCGGAACTTGCTTCATGGGCATTTCTGAACCAGGTACTTGATCTACAGGAGTTTGCATACTTGGAACTTGCTCCATAGGCATCTCTGAACCAGGTATTTGATCCACAGGAGTTTGTATATTCGGAACTTGCTTCATGGGCATTTCTGAACCAGGTACTTGATCTACAGGAGTTTGCACACTTGGAACTTGCTCCATGGACAATTCTGAGTCCACCACCTTTTCTGACTGTTTTCTTACAGATATATCTTTGTTTGATAATTGCTCAGATACTGAAGAATCATTTACCCCTGATATTTCCGGTTCAATAACACGTCCTGAGCCACCCATCATATTATAATTCAAATGGGAAATAGCCCACCACGTACCTCCAATAATAACAAAAACGCAAATAGCAGCAAACCATAAAGCGCTTAAATTCCATTTGGCATCTGGACCAGAGTTCAAATGTAAAAAGAAAACAATTTGTACTATAATCTGAATAATTGCCATCCCAATAAGATATGCAACCTTTGTACTAATTGCCCAACTTCCCATCATTCCATACATCACAGGGATAAAAGAACCCAAGGTGAAGAATACAGCCAGAATAAAACCAACCAAATAGGAACCAGTACTGGGACCATGTGTTTCATTTTGCATGCTCATCATAACGCTCCTAATAGATAAACCATGGTGAAAACACCAACCCATACAATATCAAGTAAATGCCAAAAAATGGAAAGGCATGCTAAACGTGTTTTATTATTCTGATCCAAGCCATTACGACGAAGATGAAAAAACATCACAACCATCCACAG
Source organism: Bartonella sp. B1098 (assembly GCF_944896145.1). Lineage (NCBI taxonomy): Bacteria > Pseudomonadati > Pseudomonadota > Alphaproteobacteria > Hyphomicrobiales > Bartonellaceae > Bartonella > Bartonella sp. B1098. The sequence continues at coordinate 788,425 of NZ_CALYLP010000002.1, forward strand.
AAGACCAACACTTACGTGAAGTCCATGAGTGCCAACCAAAGCAAAAAATGCTGACCAATAAGCAGAGAGAATTTCCCGTCCAAAAAGCTGTAGACCTGTTGCAGAATCGATACCCGCATAAGCATTTGGATCGTAATAAAAGACCTCACTCAAAAGTTCATGGAATTCGTAAAGTTCCATACCAATGAAATAACACCCCAATAAAAAGGTTATAGCCATCCATAAACGCACACCACTGATGTTGTTTTTATGTGCTTGTACCATTGCAAAACCATAAGTGACAGATGAAAACAATAAGAAAGCCGTCTCAACTAAAACAAACTTTAAATCAATAAATTCATTGCCTGCTTTACCGCCGCCATAAGAAGCAGAAAAAACAGCAAAACTTGAAAAAAGTGTCGAAAACAGAATTAAGTCTGAAAGAATATAGACCCAAAAACCAAACATCATGACCGAGCCACTATCGTGGTGAAGTTTATCCACAGTACTCGCATCATTCATTGTTACTGCACTCATACTGTCACTCCTTGTTTTTTAAGAACAGCTGTAAAGGCATCTTCAGTTTTTTGTACTTCTTCAGCTCGAATATAATAACCATGGTGATCGCCTGTTAATGAACGACACACAAGCGTTGCAATAAAACCAACCAGTCCGATCGCAACGAGCCACCAAATATGCCAAACAAGCGCAAAACCAACAATTAATGAGAAGAAGCCAGCAATAATTCCAGCCGATGTATTCGATGGCATATGAATTTTTGTAAATCCACTTGTCGGACGTTGATAACCACTTTTCTTCATATTCCAATAAGCATCATCAGATTGTATCTCTGGGAGAAGAGCAAAATTATAGGAAGGAGGTGGTGAAGAGGTAAACCATTCAAGTGTACGTGCATCACCCCAAGAATCATTTAACGTTACCGGTAAGTGACCTTTATGCTTAATACCGTACCAAATTGCCAAAACAACCTGTAACACAAAACAAAGGATACCAAGTAAAATAATAAAAGCACCTAGAGCAGCAATAATAAACATCGGTTGCCAACCAGGTTCCATGTAATGCTGAAGACGACGCGTCGCTCCCATTAACCCAAGGGCATAAACAGGGAAAAAGGCGAGATAAAAACCGATAAACCAACACCAGAAAGATGCAATCCCTAGCATCCGATTTGGTTTATAACCGAAAACTTTTGGAAACCAAAAAGCAAGTCCAGATAAATAAGCAAAAACGACGCCTCCAATAATCGTATGATGAAAATGCGCTATCAAAAATAGCGAATTATGAAACTGCCAATCAGCAGGAACTATAGATAATAAAACACCCGTTAATCCCCCACCAACAAAAGTAAAAATCATTCCCATGCACCAAAGCATAGGAGGCTCAAAGCGAATCCGACCTTTATACATCGTTAGCAGCCAATTAAAGACTTTTACACCCGTTGGAACTGATATGATCATCGTAGCAATACTAAAGAAGGTATTTACAGCTTCACCACCACCCATTGTGAAAAAATGATGTCCCCAAACAAGAAGCGAAAGAATCAAAATTACCAACATGGCCCATATCATGGAAGTATAACCAAAGAGGCGTTTTGAAGAAAAAGTTGATACAACCTCAGAAACGATTCCAAAAGCAGGAACAACCAAAACATAAACCTCAGGATGACCAAAAACCCAAACATAGTTAATCCATACCATCGGATTTCCGCCCCCAACATTGGAAAAGAAATTCATACCCAAATAACGATCACATGCCAAAAGTGCAAAGGCTACAGTTAAGACAGGATAAATAACTAAAATAAGGACATTACTAACAAAAGCGCTCCAACAAAAAATAGGCATTCTCATCATTGTCATTCCAGGAGCACGCATCTTAATCAGAGTTGCAACGAAATTAACTGACCCCATAGTTGTCGCGATGCCAGAAAGCTGAAGTGACCATAAATAATAGTCTACCCCCGTATCTGGACTCGTTTGCAACTCTGTAAAAGGTGGATACATGAGCCAACCACCACGACCAAAATTACCAACACCCAGCGATATATTAATCAAAATCGCCCCAGCTGCCGTAATCCAAAAACCTAGATTATTTGCAAAGGGAAAAGCAACATCACGCGCACCAATTTGAAGCGGTATAAGATAATTAAAAAGGCCAAATAAAATGGGCGTGGCCATGAAAAAAATCATGATCGTGCCATGCGCCGAAAAAATTTGATCAAAATGCTCAGGGGGCAAATAACCCGCTGTTTCACTCCCAAGAGCTAAAGCTTGATGCGTTCGCATCATAAGTGCGTCCGCAAAACCGCGAACAAGCATAATAATTCCAAGGATTATGTACATAATACCGATGCGTTTATGGTCAACAGTTGTAATCCAATTTCGCCATAAAGCCCCCCACAACCCAAACGCTGTTAAAGCAACAACAGTAACTAAACCAATCACAACAATCGCGATACATGTATACAAAACAATTGGTTCATGTGCAAGCGCATGAAAAGCACCTGCTGTAGGATCTGTAAGTCTTCCAAACATTTCTCAACCCATTTCAAATGAAATTCAAGTTTTAAAGAAACCTTATATTAAAAGGGCTCTTTTTCTACTGACCCTTTAAATAACATCAGGATCAAATACTGAACACAATGCACCCCACAGTGTCTGAGCAGCAGCACGTTTCATTAAATCTTCATTACATACCGTATTTTCATCAACACATCGATTAACAATGCGATAGTAAAGCCGCTTCTCAACAGGTGCAAAATAACGAACTTTAGCATCTTTTTCCTTCGCAGCAATATCACCCATACGAGGCGCAATAGAAAGTTGACGATAAGATTTACGATCAAGTACTTGACCACTAGCCCGAACTTTTACAATCCAATCTTCAAACTCCTGCAAAGACACAGAATGCCACTTAAACCGCATCCCTGAAAAACCATCGCCGCTGTAATTTGCTGAGGTCCCTTTGAATACGCCTTGTTCTTCAGCAATCAAATGCAACTTAGCATTCATCTGCGGCATAGCGTAAAGAACTGTACCCAACCTGGGGACCCAAAAGGCATTGACAGAATTTTCTGACGTCAATTGCAATAAAACTTGACGTCCTTCAGGCGCGTAAATTTCATTAATCGATGCAACACCATATTGAGGATAAATAAAAACCCACTTCCAATCAAGAGCGACAGCATTAATCTGTAATGGCTCTCCTTCACCCACAACATCTACTGGAAGAGGCTTTGCAGGCTCAAGCATATAGGTATAATAAGCTGTTAGTGAACCTAAAACCATCACGATTACAATTGGAATACCCCACATTAATGCTTCAATTTTATTTGAATGCGCCCAATCAGGGGAATAGTTCGCTTTCGTATTCGATGCACGATATTTTATCGCTAAAAACACCACACTTACCATGACTGGAATAACAACGCAAAGCATAACAAGTACACAAACAACGATCAAAACAAGCTGTTGACGTGCTACATAACCTGATGGCTGAAGGACATCCATTTTACAACCAGACAAAAGCAGTGCTACCCCTAAAACAACAAGCATTCCCAATTGTCGAACAAAGCTTTTCATCTTCATTTACCCCCGTCACACGCACTAAAAATTGTCATAAATATAATACCTCATATTGTACAGATTTTAAAATAATTATCAAGTGAATTCAATGCCTATATTCCTCTTATCCAACGCATAACTCTTTACTTTTTACAATTTATTAATTGTTTTGCAATATACTCGAGTGCAAACCGGTATCCATCACTTCCACACCCCGTTATGAAAGCGTCTACACCTGCAGATGTATAAGAATGGTGACGGAAAGTTTCGCGTTGATAAATATGGGATAAATGAACCTCTACTTTTGGCCCTGAAAATATTTTTAGAGCATCAAGAAGAGCAACAGATGTATGACTGTAAGCCGCTGGGTTAATGATCAATCCAGAACTTAATCCTATTGCTTCTTGTATCCATTCTACTAACTGTCCCTCATAGTTACTTTGATAAAAATTTACGATAACATCAGCTCTTTTTGCCCATTCTCTACAGTTTTTTTCAATATCTTCTAGAGTTTCAGTTCCATAAATTCCTGGCTCACGTTGACCCAGAAAATTTAAATTAGGACCATTTAAAATCGTTATCATCACAGACATAGCAAGCCTTTTCTTCTCGACCATCACTTATTAAAAAATATTTAGCATGTTTTTTACAGTAATAAAGCGCCATCCTTAATCTCAAAAAATTCTGCGCGTCCTTTCAAGTCATCAAATAAAAGACGATCTGTTCCTGTCATAAATGTTTGCACAGCTAAATCATCAAGAATATCAAATAAAGCAGCACGCCGATATAGATCAAGATGAGCAGCCATTTCATCAAGAAGAAGAATAGGAGCCCTTTCCGATATCATACCTGTTAGACGTGCATGACACAAAACCAAACCTATCAGGAGTGCTTTTTGTTCACCTGTTGAACAAGATGTTGCGGCTTTATTTTTATCCGCATAAAAAACTTGTAAATCTGTGCGATGGGGGCCCTCTAATGTTCGCCCAACAGCACGATCCATTGCGCGATTACGCCGCAACAAATCACAAAATTGCTCTTCAACTTCAGTGGCTGATAGTTTCCTTAGAGCTGTTTCCAAAAAACCATCAATTTGCAAAAAAGCCCGTGGAAAAAGTATCTGAGATGGCATTTGTGTAAACATGTCATTTAAAAGCCGAATAACATCAATACGCGCCGCAGAAATAGCTGTCGCCAATTCTGCCATCTGCTTTTCTAAAGCATCAAACCAAGCAGTATCTTCATTGCCATCCAAAAACAAACGATTACGTGCGCGCATAGTTCTATCATAATCGGCTATGCGACGACTATGAAAAGGATCAATGGCCAAAACCATACGATCCAAAAAACGACGACGCTCAAGCGAAGGACCTGTAAAAAGACCGTCCATAGACGGTGTTAAGATACTAATATGACAGTAATCTGTTAAGCAGTCACTTGGCTCATTCAAACCATTAATATGGACCTTTCGACTGTTATCGCTAACCTCCAAAGCAGTACCAATCTTTACTTCACCATAAAGAGCACATTCAAGACAGGCAAAGACAACAAATCCTTCACCGCCACCATCTATAAAGCTAACATCAGAATATGCAGCCCGTCGCAAACCACGACCCGGAGAAAGAAAAGATAACGCCTCTAAAAGATTTGTCTTACCAGCACCGTTGTGCCCAGTAAAAACGACATGCTGACCCGAAAAATGAATATTAAAAAAAGAATAATTGCGATAACGTAAAAGCTTCAGCTGCCTCACAGACACTTTGTGCACATGACTTGCCATGCATTGCAAAACAATTGCCCCTAAACGCGAATAGGCATCAGTACATAGAGCACATCCGCATCATCATTATCACGAATCAGAGCTGGCGCTCCAGCTTCAGCCAACATAAAAACCATCTCATCGCTTGAAAGCTGCCCAGCAATATCCAAAAGATACCGTGAATTAAACCCTATCTCAAGTGGTTCAGATGTGTAAGTTACGGATAATTGATCTTCCGCACTGCCCGAATCAGGGCTATTAACAACAAGCCTTAACTGTCCATGCTCAATCATTAACTTAACTGCACGCCCTCGATCACTTGAAATCGTTGAAACACGATCAACGGCAGAAGAAAAATCCTGCCTATTAACAATTAATTCTTTATCATTTCCAAGAGGGATAACACGTTGATAATCTGGAAATGTTCCATCAATTAACTTTGATGTAAAAATTACAGAGCCTATAGAAAAACGAATCTTCGTCTCTGAAAGTTCTATACATACATCACCATCATTTTCTTCTGAAAGAAGTTTTTGCAACTCCCCTACAGCTTTACGAGGAACAATAACACCGGGTATTCCCTCGACTCCTGAAGGTGCTTCCCTCTCAACTTGTGCCAAACGATGACCATCCGTTGCCACCAAACGCAGTTTCAAAACACCATCATGAATAACATGGAAGTATATACCATTAAGATAATAGCGGGTTTCTTCAGTAGAAATGGCAAATTGTGTGCAATCAAGTAAACGTTTTAACCCAGACGCCGATAGAGAAAAACGATAACCAAACTGCCCAGGAAGCGACTCTGGAAAATCTGCCTTCGGAAGACATTGAAGTTGAAAATGTGCACAACCTGAAACAACAGACATTGTGCCCGCTTGATTCTCATCGATGGCTAATACAACCTCATTGCCCTCAGGAAGTTTGCGAATGATATCATAGAGCAAATATGCCGGAACAGTTGTCGCTCCGGCTCGTTCAACATTAACTGTAAAAGATTCTGTAACCTCTAAATCGAGATCTGTTGCCTTTAACTGCACATGACCATCTTCTGCATCAATCAACACATTTGATAAAATAGGAACAGTATTACGGCGCTCTACCACACGGTGAACACGACCAAGAGACTTGAGAAATTGATTGCGATCCACTGTAATACGCATAAAAGCCCCGTATGATTTACCAAAAACTATAAGAATTCCTTAGAATTAAAATAACAGATCCTTTTTAAAGAATCGCTTGCTGGAGTTTATTAAACCTCTTTTAAAATGGCAAGCCACTCCTGCATAGAAAAAACAAATCCTTTCTTAAATCCCTTAAAGTTTCTTCAAAGAAAAAAACGATAAACACTATACAGCCTGTTCTCCAATCAACCGCTTAAGCAATTCGAGCTCCTTAGCCAAGGTCTGATCACCACAAACCAAATCTTCAATTTTACGCACTGCGTGTAAAACTGTTGTATGATCACGTCCACCAAAACGGCGACCAATTTCTGGCAACGAGCGAGGTGTTAATACTTTCGCCAGATACATCGCAACTTGCCGTGGCTTTACAACCGTCCGTGTTCGACGATTAGATAACAAATCCTGTTTAGAAACATTATAATGGCGTGCTACCGTACGCTGAATTTCTTCAATCCGAATACGCTTAGGTTCACCTGGACGTGTCAAGTGACCTAATAACTCATCAATCCGTTCTAAAGATAAATCAGACTCAAAAGACTGACGAAATAAAAGCTGGTTAAATGCACCTTCAATATCGCGCCCAGACCCTAAAACCGTTTTTGCAATATATTCCAAGACATCATCAGAAATTGATATCATGCCATCATCTTGCTGTGCCACTTTCAACCGCTGACGCAACATTTGCAAACGCATTTCATAATCTGGAGCTTCAATTTCAAGAGCAACTCCTCCCTGAAGACGAGACCGAACGCGAAGATCAAGCGATTCTAATTCAGCTGGTGGACGATCTGCAGCGACAACAACCTGTTTTGCACTATCAAGTAACATATTAAGCAAATGGCAAAATTCATGTTGTATCGACTTACCCTGCAAAAACTGCATATCATCAATAATCAAAAGGTCTATATCGCGAAGCTGTTCTTTAAAAGAAAGAGCATCATTATCACGAATAGCTGTTGCAAAACGCCACATAAAATATTCAGCCGTTAAATAAATAACACGTGCAGACGTTAAACGCTTCAATGCAGAAGCGGCAATCGCTTGAAGCAAATGTGTCTTTCCTAAACCAACTGACGCGTGAATAAAAAGAGGATTAAAACGCAAAGCACTTTTATGCCCCTCCCCAATTGAACGCGCTGCCGCTAAAGCAACGCGATTAGAAGCCCCCTCAACAAAACTTTCAAAAGTATAGCGAGAATCAAGAGGAGATCCAAAAACCCCCGCTTGAGAACTCTTGACCGAATGCTCTGCACAACTCTCAACAAAAGAAGAAGCCGCCTGCTCCTCCAGCACAACAGAAGGTGCACTTGTTTTGCAAACAACTTCTCTTGAAACGCGTTCCATACCGCGAACGATGACTTCAACACGAAGAATCGCCGAGTTCTCTTGCTGCCATAAATGCGTTAAAAGAGAACCATAGTGATTATTAATCCATGAACGTAAAAAAGCCGTAGGAACAGAAAGCTTTACAAGGGTATGGCTATATTCAGCAAGCTTCACACGACCAAACCAACTGGTATAAGCCTCAACACCAACCTGCGCCTTTAATTGTGCCATAACACGTGTAAAAGCCGCCGCACTTTCCTCCTCTGCAACAATAGAATGCCCTATAGAAGTATTTCTACAAACGACCCCATCACTCTCCGTCATTCTATTATTTATTACGTTCTCTGCTGACAGGATATTCACCGAAACCCTTTTAAAGGAACTAGCTTTAGAGTTCAATTTATCCACCATCTTCCATCCTGATAAAAATAAAATTTTGTCCTGCCAAATCGCTAAAATAAATCTAGCAAAGGCAAAGCGCCCTACCCCAAATAAGATTACTCACCCTCCCCTAGGATAGCCTCATCATACCCCACTAACAAAGATGACCAATAAGATTTACTTGTACTCATGATATGACCCACCCTTCTAAAATGGTAAACATACCCATTAAAAAAACTAAAAGACTCTCAGAAAATCTATCCAACACAAAAGCTTCAAAAAGCCTAAACTAAAGTATTTAATATTGAACAAAATACAGGATAATGCGCCGATGTGACCCCTTCATGCTTTTTAATCTTCAGTAAGAACCATACAAAACAGCAGAGGTAAAATGCAAGAGGTCAAAATAAAATCAAAAGCCCAAAAAAATACTCTAAAAATGCTTATTTCAATGAGGAATGAGAAAAATTATTGATTCAATTCATTTTTTTTCTCTGAATTTACCAATCATTAAAGAATCTCTTTAGATTAAAAAAAAAAAATAAAATGCTTGACAAAAAAGACTCTGTAAAAATCCACAAAGCTTGTGGATAACCATACTTCCCCTATAAACTTTCTCTCCTTTTTCAAGAAGAGAATCATTGTTGATTCTTATTTTTAATAGAAACTTTTTAGAATAATAAACAAAAAGCCAGCGTCCGTAGGGATGCTGGCTTGATTTCTAAATAAAATAGAAAAAACTTAAACGCTGAGAGCCTTCAAACGTTTCGCTAAACGCGACACTTTTCTCGCAGCAGTATTTTTATGAAAAACGCCTTTAGAAACCGCACGCATAATCTCAGGCTCAAAATTCTTAAATGCAATTTCTGCAGATGCCTTATCACCCCCTGCTACAGCATCATCAAACTTACGTATAAAAGTACGAACGCGTGAACGGCGGGCCCTATTAACCTGTGTGCGTGCTGCACCCTTGCGCACCGCTTTTCGAGCAGAAGGTGTATTCGCCATAAATATAATCTCTCTTTCAACACCTTGGTAAAATGAGCCTTAAGAATAACTCTACCAATGTAAACAAACCTAACTCAAGCAAAACTATAAAGCTGCCTATAATTCATGTGGCTTATAGCGCAATGTCAAAGCCAACGTCAATTAAATTTTCAAAGACAAACATAAAAAACGAAACCAAATTCTTTGATCCATAACTTTATAGCTTAATCGTTTAAAGATATCCCTCAACGAACAAAGGCATTTAAACAGCTAGCTTACGCAAGACATATTGCAAAATCCCACCATGATGCAAATAATCTAGCTCATCTTCAGTATCAACACGGCATAATAATGGAACGGTTTTTACCATACCATCAGAAAAAGTAATTTTTGCTACAGTCTTTTGACGAGGTTTCAAGTTATGAATCCCTTCAATTGTTACCTTTTCATCTCCCTTTAAGCCTAAAGATTTCCAACTTAACCCTTCCTCAAAGACAAAAGGAACAATGCCCATACCAACAAGATTAGAGCGATGAATCCTTTCAAAAGATTGCACAATCACCGCTTTGATACCAAGAAGATTGGTCCCCTTGGCGGCCCAATCGCGTGATGATCCATTGCCATATTCAATTCCCGCAAAAACAACGAGCGGAATACCTTCTTGTTTATACGCCATCGCTGCATCGTAAATGGTTTGTTCTACCGTTGATGGATAATGAACCGTATAACCGCCTTCTCGACCATTTTCTCCTAACATGAAATTACGAATGCGAATATTGGCAAAGGTCCCACGAACCATAACTTCATGATTCCCACGGCGCGTCCCATATTGATTAAAATCGGCAACGTTAACACCATGATCCATTAAATATTTTCCAGCAGGAGAAGCTGCCTTAATAGAACCAGCAGGAGAAATATGATCTGTCGTGATTTTATCACCAAACAAACCTAAAATCCGCGCATTCTTAATATCTGGTAAGACATCAGGATTTTTCTGCATATCATCGAAATAAGGTGGATTACGGACATAGGTGGATTGCTCATCCCAAGAATAGGTAGACCCTGTAGGGATCTGAACTTTTTGCCAATTTTCATCTCCCTTAAAGACATCTGCATATTTTTCAGCAAAAACCTTACGAGTAACATTTTCTTCGATAAATGCCTGTATTTCTTGAGAAGTTGGCCAAATATCTCTCAAATAAATCGGTTGACCATTTGAATCTTCACCAAGAGGCTCTTTGGTTAAATCTTTACACACCGTCCCAACAAGCGCATGTGCAACAACTAATGGGGGTGAAGCTAAATAATTTGCTTGCACATCAGGGGAAACACGCCCTTCAAAATTACGATTTCCTGAAAGAACTGCAGCTGCAATAATACCATTGTCATTAATCGTTTTGGAAATAGCAGGATGCAAAGGACCAGAATTCCCAATACATGTTGTGCATCCAAACCCCACTAAGTTAAATCCTAATGCATCTAAATCTTTTTGCAGACCCGAATTTTTAAGGTAAGCTTCAACAACTTGTGAACCAGGTGCAAGAGAAGTTTTTACCCATGGTTTGCTTTTGAGACCTTTTGCCACAGCATTTCGTGCCAAAAGACCTGCTGCAATAAGAACACTTGGATTCGATGTATTTGTACAGGAAGTAATCGCAGCGATCACCACATCACCGTGACTAAGCGTATATTCTTCACCTTCAACCGGATAATGCTCATCTTGTCCTGAAGTTTTCTTATAATCTTCAACCAATGCCTTCTCAAAACCTTGTCCAACATTTTCCAATGCAATACGCCCTTCCGGACGTTTAGGACCAGCCATAGAAGGAACAACAGTTCCTATATCTAACTCAATTGTATCACTAAAAACGGGATGAGCCACCCTTTCGTCATGCCACATCCCTTGTGCTTTGGAGTAAGCCTCCACTAAGGCAATCCGATTTTCATCACGCCCTGTCATATTGAGATAACGCACTGTCTCCTTATCAATTGGAAAAAAACCACAGGTTGCTCCATATTCAGGTGCCATATTCCCAATCGTCGCCCGATCAGCAAGAGTCATATGCTCCAAACCAGGGCCAAAAAATTCAACAAATTTACCAACAACGCCCTTCTGGCGAAGCATTTGGGTCACCGTCAACACGAGATCAGTAGCTGTGACACCTTCTTTAAGTTTCCCTGTTAGGTAAAAACCAATCACTTCAGGTAATAACATAGAGACGGGTTGGCCTAACATTGCCGCTTCAGCTTCAATACCACCAACCCCCCAACCTAAAACACCCAAACCATTGACCATCGTCGTATGCGAATCAGTTCCCACACAGGTATCAGGATAAACTGTCTCCCCCCCCTCTTCATTCTTCATCCATACACATTGTGCTAAATATTCAAGGTTAACCTGATGACAAATCCCTGTGCCTGGAGGAACGACACGAAAATTTTGAAAGGCTTGTTGCCCCCATTTCAGAAAACGATAACGCTCACCATTGCGTTCATATTCATGCTCAACATTTTCCTTAAAGGCCATGGGAGTGCCAAAATCATCAACAATAACTGAGTGATCAATAACAAGATCAACGGGGATGAGAGGGTTAATCTTTTCAGCGTTTCCACCAAGTTTGACCATGGCATCACGCATTGCAGAAAGATCAACAACCGCCGGAACACCGGTAAAGTCTTGCATAAGAACACGTGCAGGACGGTAGGCTATCTCTGCCCCTGCATGTCCTTTGTCACTTAACCACTTAGCAACATTAAGGATATCCTCTTTTTTAACCGTGCGACCATCTTCAAATCGCAATAAATTTTCGAGAATAACTTTCATCGAAAACGGCAAACGTGAAATGCCTTCAAGTCCATTCTTTTCCGCTTCGACCAAACTATAATAAGTATATTCTTTGCCACAAACCTTTAATGTTCTGCGACAATTAAAGCTATCAATGTGAATCATGACTGTCCACCCTCATACTACAAACCACCCAATTTCCAGGAATGAACAACACAAACTACGAGTCAAGGTCGCAGCTTGAGCGCAGACGCAATTACCTCCGCTATCCATTTCCCCCTCCACTTTTCATAGGTAAATGCGGAAATCAGCGCCAAAAATCATTCTACACCAGATATTGATGTAACGCCTCTCTTATAGAACCATTTCTAGAACTATTCTAGGGACAATTGCATAAAAAAATGTGTTTTTTTATTCTATAATGCAATAAAGAATAGGAAAATAAAAAAATAGGCAATCACATGGTGTTATCAGGCAAAGATTTAGCGGCTTACAGAAACGAGGAAATTCTGTTCAAAGATCTTTCTTTTCGTTTATTTCCACGGCAACTGATGACAATCACTGGACCAAATGGCGTCGGAAAATCTACATTACTGCGAATCATTGTTGGCCTTCTTGAAGCTGCTGAAGGTCATATCATACTTAAAGACGGTAAACAAAAATACCCTGTTACAACTGCGTGTCATTATCTTGGTCCTCAAAATGCTATGAAACCTCCTTTATCTGTCATTGATAATTTGCAATTTTGGGCAGAGTTTTATGGACAACCTCTGTACTCCTCCTCTGAAGCCATTGCCAATATTGGTCTTTCTGATCTTGAATATTTACCCTTTAACACACTGTCAACTGGGCAACAAAGGCGTGTCGCTCTTGCTCGTCTTTTGCTCTCCTATCGCCCTATTTGGATTTTAGATGAACCAATATCAGGACTTGATAGCTATGCTCAGAAACTCCTTGCTCGTATTTTTCAGCGTCACCTCAATCAAGGGGGTATGATTATCGCCGCAACCCATAATTCCTTAGGTATTCCAGAAAACCATACAATCGCTCTGGAAAAATTTTTACCTCTCTAGGAGAGAATAAAATGAAAGCACTGTTCTGGCGTGATCTTAAACTACTATTAGAGCCACAAACCTCTTCGCTAACAGGACTATTGTTCTTCATCGCTGTTGTGGTCATAACTCCCTTTGCTATTGGACCAGATCCAAGAATTCTTGCACAAATAGGGCCAGGGATACTGTGGTTTGGAGCCCTTCTCGCAGGACTCCTCAATCTGAACAAACTTTTTCAAATCGATCGCGATGATGGTAATCTCGACCAATTTATCCTTTCAGAACAAAGACAAAGTTTTACATTGATTATCTTTATAAAATGCATCACCCATTGGGTAGGAACAATGCTTCCTCTCATTTTTGCCACGCCTATTTTAGCTCTCATGCTCCACTTAGATGTCACAATAACTTTTTCAACAATACTTACTCTTTTATGTGGAACACCAGCTATTATTTTTATTGGCGCCATAGGAGCGGCACTTGCAAGCTCATTGTCGCATAGCACGCTTCTTATTTTCATCATTATCTTGCCGTGGATCATTCCAATTATGATTTTTGGCGTTTCTGCTGCTACAGCGCCAACAAATCCAAATGCCTCTTTTCTCTCTTCCTTAGCTCTTCTTAGCGCTTTTTCACTATTTTTGAGTCTCTTTAGCTCTTTTGTTGCCGCTTTAGCACTCAAGCTTTTATCTGAATAATAAAAGATGATTGCCGTATAGAAAAACTTTGCCTATTATGAATTCTATGAATGAACTATCGCGCACATATAAAATGAGGTCACTCCCTACAAGTTTTGTCCGTTTTATGAAAATAAGCAAAATCATTTTACCTTGGTTAGCTAGCATAACATTATGTCTGCTTATCCTAGGGCTTATTCTAGTGATGCATTCTCCAGACGACTATCAACAGGGTATGACTGTTAAGATTATGTACCTTCATGTCCCTTTTGCGTGGTTATCTACATTCTGTTATATAACCATAAGTGTAGCAGCATTAGGAAACTTGATTTGGAAATATCATCTTGCTGATGTGGCTCTCAAATGCGGGGCGCCCATGGGAGCAATTTTTACTGCCTTGGCTCTCATGACAGGAGCACTTTGGGGACGCCCTACGTGGGGAACATGGTGGGTATGGGATGCACGATTAACATCGGTTTTAATTCTGCTTTTTATCTACCTTGCCATTATTCTGCTTGGGCGTGCTTTTGACAATCAAGTAAAAGCCGCTCGCGCGACTGCAATTCTTACCCTTGTTGGATTTGTTAATATCCCTATTATTAAATTTTCCGTTAAGTGGTGGAATACATTGCATCAACCAGCCTCTTTGTTACGTGCTGGAGGACCAACCATCGACAATGCTATGTTATGGCCCCTTATAACCATGTTATTTTGTTTCGTCTTTATGTTTATTGCGCTCTATGTGATGGCTATGCGAAATGAGATCAATAACCGTTATATCAAAATACTTCAAATTAAAAAATCCCGTCGTGCCAAACAACAGGACTCTTCATCATGCTCAACCTAAATGGCATCCACAGCGAACTTTTAGGAAATCTATCTTTGAAAATTGATTTTTTCCTTGGCACCCTTAAACACGAGCAAATTGTTTTTTTAAGCTATACGCTTTCTGCAATATCTCTCCTCTGTCTTATTGGCTATATTCTTTGCAAAGCCTTCTACCAAAAAAAAATTCTCCAACAACTAAATAAAAAAGAACTGTCACAAAAAGAAAAATATAATGAAGAACATCCCTCCAAAACTTAAAGAAAATATATCTTTACCTGTTTTGTTTATTCTTTTTGGACCATTTCTGCTTTTTCTTCTTCTCATGATGTTTTTTTTCAACTTTATGAATAAAAAATACCCCCAAGATTCTTTTCTTCTCCCAAATGCATTGGCTGGAAAACCTGCCCCCAATACACATCTTCCTCTTCTTGATAAGGAAGGTTATCTTAATTCAAAACAGTTTAAAGGACGTGTCACATTGATCAATTTTTGGGGTTCTTGGTGTTTACCCTGTCGCGAAGAGCATCCTCTTCTTATGAAAATTGCACAAGATAAACGTTTTGATCTAATTGGTATTAATTATAAGGATAACAAAGCAAATGCCCTGCACTTTTTAAATCATTTTGGTCATCCTTTTAAATTGATTGGCTTTGATGTTTCAGGATATACAGCCATTGACTGGGGGGTATATGGACCACCAGAAACCTTTCTCTTAAATAAAGAGAGCATCATTATTGCCAAACATGTTGGCCCCTTAACATGGCAAATTTATCAAAAAAAAATTCTCCCAAAAATTGAACAAGCAATTATGACAAAAGAAAAATAAAATATAAAAGTATTGATTTACCATTTCTCTCTATTCAATGAAAACACCGAATATTATGAGATTTTTTCAAATCTTTTTATGTTGAATCAAGAAAAACAGCTAAGAAAAGACTAAAAATGCCTTTTTGTGCATTTTTTTAATATAAGTATAATGAACAATGTTTTAAATTGAAAAATACAAGAATGCAGGTTTGTAAGAAGACAAAGTTTTATCGCTCTATGCTCACCATTTTGTTTATAGAGCCCTTTTTATGTAAAATACACATTGTTATGAGAGGTATTCCTAACTATTCTCATCTTTGAGAATAAGAAATCCGTTTTTTCATAGTGTCATTGTTATATTTATTCCCAGAGCACTCTTTGTTTGTAAGAATTTTATAAGGTTCATATTGATTCTTTGATTTATAGGCTCTTATTTTCTCGATAATTTCTCTTATCATCATAACCAATGGTCTTTTTTGACTCTTAAGTAAGACAAATTCGAGTAAGAAAATATGACTATAGTCAAAAAGAAGCCCTTTCGAGAAAAGAAAGTATCTTTTACAGGGCTTCTCTTTTTAAAAAGGCATATCGAGTGAATAGTGATTTCAACAGAAAGATCATTGGCATACATCGAAAAATGCTAAGGAAAGAAATATTCAAGAGCTTCATATGAGCTTATGCTTTAAGTTTTTATAGCGCGAATAAAATGGGCTTTATCATTTTTATGAAGTTGATTATATTTTTTCTTCCAAAAATTCTTGCGGTGTAAAACGATATGTTTTTGAGCAAAATTCACATGTCACTGAAATATATTTATTTTTAACCATTTTATTGCGTTCATCAATCGGGAAGCCTTCTAGGATTCCTTTGATTTTTTCACGCGAACAAGAACATTGATCAACAAGAGAAAAAGGATTAAAAACTCTCACACCTTGTTCATGAAAAAGACGGAATAAGAGCTGCTTACTCCCGACTTTGGGATCTGTTAATTCTGAACTCTCAATCGTTGCCATGAGTATTTTAGCTTCTTGCCATTGGTTATCTAATTGGGTTTTGGATTTTGTTTCTTCTCGCTTTTGATGATGGGACGATGCTTGGGGCAAAAATTGAGTCAAAATACCTCCAGCTCGCCAGCTTTTCTGCGGTTTTCCTTGGTTGTCACGATTGATTAATATAGCAACAGCCAAACGGATATCGGTAGGAATTTGCTCTGATTGATCAAAATAAATACGAGCAGCTTCTTGTAAATTTGATCCATCTAATGCCACTATCCCTTGATAGGGTTGCATGTGGGACCCTTGGTCAATCGTGAAAGCTAAAGTGCCTTTTCCTAAAAGTGTTTCTGAAAACGTTTGATCATTGTCTATAGCTTGGTTAAGCTGTTCTTTATCAAAACGGGCGTATCCACGTAAACTGGAAGGAGGAGAAAAATCACACACTAACATATTAACCGGCCCATCGGAATGGGTTTGTAAAATAAATTTTCCCGTAAGCTTGAGAGAGGTTCCAAGCAGAACAGTTATAAGTAAAGCCTCTGCCAGAAGATATGAAACTGGTTCAGGATATTGGTGTCTGTTAAGAATAGAATTCAAAGTTTCCCCAAGTTGTACGGCACGTCCACGGATATCAAGTTCTTCGACTTGAAAAGGAATCACACTATCATCTTCATGCAAAAAGATATGGTTGAAAGAGGCTTCATCTTTAGCTTGTTCACTCATGGCTTTGCCTTTTATTATAATCTGTTATAGGGAAACTATTGTGGAGAGAAAAACGCATCTTGTAAACACCAAGAAAGAATTGCTTTTTGAGCATGAAGACGATTTTCAGCCTCATCGAAAACAACGGAGTGCGGCCCATCAATCACAGTATCGACAACTTCTTCCCCACGATGAGCAGGAAGACAATGCATAAAAAGAGCATCAGGTTTTGCTAATTTCATGAGCGCTTCATTGACTTGATAAGGCTGAAAAATAGAACGGCTGCGAGCACGAAATTCTTGTCCCATGGAAACCCATGTATCGGTCATAATACAATCAGCACCTTGAGCCGCTTTTTGGGGATTATGAGTTAGCGTAAGATGTGCTCCCCGTTCACGTGCCCAATCTATAAATTTTTCTTGTGGTTCACTACCCTTTGGAGTGGCAATACGCAAATGAAAATCAAAAAGAGCCGCCGCCTCAATCAAAGAATGAAGCACATTATTCCCATCCCCCATCCAAGTAAATATTTTGCCCGTAATTGACCCTCGATGTTCTTCATAGGTTAAAATATCTGCTAGAACTTGGCAAGGATGTGTATCATCTGTAAGGGCATTAATGACAGGAATTTGTGCATATTGCGCTAATTCAAGCATGCGTTGATGTTTTGTTGTTCGCAATATTACGATATCCACAAAACGCGATAAAACGCGTGCCGTGTCAGCTATGGTTTCGCTATGACCAAGTTGCATTTCTGAACCCGTAAGCATAATTGTATCTCCCCCAAGCTGGCGCATACTAATATCGAATGAAATACGGGTTCGTGTAGATGGTTTTTCAAAAATCATCGCAAGTATTTTGCCCTTAAAAGGTTTTGAACCTTTCCCTCGTTTAAAAGATGCTTTAAGTTTTTTTGCATATTCAATCAGTGCGCGTGCTATTTCTGGCGTTAAAACAGATAAGTCCGTGAAATGACGAAGAACATTTGTCATGTGTGTGATATTAGTCTTTCTTTGTTTACAGAAAGATGAGCAACTGCTTTTTCAATACGATGCAAACTTTCATCTATTTCTTCTTCCCTAATGATAAGAGGAGGCAATAAGCGCACAACGTTGTTGTTAGCTGCAACACTTAAGAGATATTCATTGTCCAAAGCATTAATGACAAGATTTGCAGGAACAACACACTGAATGCCCACCATAAGGCCCATCCCCTGAACGGCGCAGATAATATCAGGATAGATATTGAGAATATGCAAAAGTCCACTTTTCAGCCTATCCCCCATGTTTTGCACATGGTTAAGAAAACTTGGCTCTAATAGAACATCAAGAACACTATTTCCTACAGCCATTCCAAGAAGGTTTCCTCCAAAGGTTGAACCATGGGTCCCAGGTATCATACTTTTTGCAACTTTATCCGTTGCAAGGCAAGCGCCTAAGGGAAATCCTCCTCCTAATCCTTTTGCGAGGGTAAGAATATCAGGTGTGACATCACTCCATTCATAAGCAAAAAGCTTTCCTGTTCGTCCCATGCCCGTTTGGACTTCATCAAAAATCAATAATAGATCATTATCATCGCATATTTTACGCAAAAATTTTAAATATTCATGAGAAACCGTTCGTATTCCTCCTTCTCCTTGAATAGGTTCAATAAGAATAGCGGCAGTATTTTTATCAATAGCGTTACGCAAAGCGATTTCATCACAGAAAGGGACTTGAAGAAATCCACCCGCTTTAGGTCCAAAGCCTTCAAGATATTTTTCATGCCCAGTTGCAGCAAGTGCTGCAAGTGTCCGTCCATGAAATGCCCCTTCAAAAGTAATTATTTCAGTGCGTGCTGGATGACCCGAAGCATAGTAATAATGACGTGCCGTTTTGAAGGCGCATTCCAATGCTTCAGTGCCTGAATTGCAGAAAAAAACCTTATCCGCAAAACTATTTGCACAAAGCCGCGTGGCAAGAGCTGTTTGTTCAGGAGACTGAAAAAGATTGGAAACATGCCAAAGTTTTTCAGCTTGTCCTTTGAGCGTATCAACTAATTTAGGATGGGCATACCCTAATGCATTAACAGCAATGCCAGATGTGAAATCGAGATAATGTTCTCCTTTATCCGAAATAAGCCATACCCCACGCCCCTGTTCAAAATGCAAATTTCGTCGTGCAAAACATTCATAAAGTGGTTGTATAGAGATGGCATCCATCATAATTCTCTTTATATTTTAACCTTTTCAATATATATATACAAAGCAACATGATACATTTCATTCCGGTGCTTTAAACATTTCACTCGATTAATGATTACACCTATGGAATAGATCATTACACCAATTGAGAAAAAGTCAATGAGGGTTCTAAAAATAAGCATTTTGGGAAAAAACGCCTTAAACAAAAGTGGACGTTTAACCTATGATTGATTTGCAAGTTGGGGAAAACATTCTAAATAAACTCTTTGAGAGGCAAAGACTCTTGTCATAGAGTGAGTGCATATTGTAATTTAGACTATCGTTAAGCAAGATGATGTGTTTTGATTTGTAAGTTCCACAGGTTGGATGATTTTCTTATGCTCACTTAGAGTGTAAAATTCTTTCATTCAGCGCATTGAAGACATTATTGAAACATTTGAAGATGCAAAGGGGAAGCATCTCAGTGACGTAATCGGAATGGAGTGCTGATATGGGTTGGACATGTGAACGCGTTGAGCTTCTTAAAAAGCTTTGGAGTGAAGGGCTAAGTGCAAGTCAAATTGCTGCTCAATTAGGTGGAGTCAGTAGAAATGCAGTCATCGGCAAAGTGCATCGATTGAAGTTGCCAGGACGTGGCAAAACAGCACAAGGAAATGTGCGTGCGCAAAAAACTCCCGCAAACAGCCCATCATCTCCACGTGTGCGTCGTAACATAGCCACAGTATCGCCAATCAACACATCATCTGTCAATGTTGAAGAAACAGCTTTAAAAACAGAGGTTGTAGCAGAAGATGTTAAAGAAGTTGATATTTCCACAAAATCCAATGTTGTAGTGCCTATATCACGTCAACTTAATTTGCTACAATTGAGTGAAAATACATGTAGATGGCCGGTTGGCGATCCATTATCAGCCGATTTTCATTTTTGTGGTGCTGATTCTGATGAAAATAGTCCTTATTGCGCCTTTCATGCTAAGTTAGCATTCCAACCAATATCTGAAAGACGGCGAATAAGGATATAATATCCGCCGATATAATTTCATATTCTGTACCTTCTGTGCCTCATAATTAAATCTCAATGATAAAATTATTATGAAAAAGAGATCTTATGAGGTTTTTAACGAATGAAAACGTTTATTCATGAAAATATTCAACGAAATTATATCTTTTGGTGCCCTTGCGCAGCTATATGTTATAAATCCAATACTTTTTTATTTTCACGATTCTTTTTAATTTAGTTGTACTAATTTAAAAACTATCCGTAGGGATATCTTTTGAATAATACCGTTTCTCAATTTAGCATGTTTTTATTCTTCGTGTTCTTAATAGAATATATCGTAGTTTAAAAAATAATTTATCGTTTGGCAACTAGAGTGAAATCCACGAATATCTCTCCCATTTTGAACCCTCCATATAGTTCAATCAATCAGAATCTTTTGCGTATCATAGGCGAGATAGGAGTCCGTATAGAGTGAAAATACTTTAAAGAAAAGCATGTCTCTTATAACTCTTCTCAAATATAAAGTTTTTTCAATATTAGGGGCTAACAAAGTATGTAATAATGCAACCTTGCACTTTTATGAAACGTAAAGATGAGCGTTATATAATCAATTTTATACACTCCATGGAGATCACTATTTTACGCAGCCTATCACAGAATAGGCTTGCAAGTATTAAGAGATATTTCTCTAAAATAAGCACGTGAATATGTAAGTGTATTCTATTTGGCGCATGTTGTTTCGTGTGAGGGATATAACCCTAAAAAAATATGAGATAAACAAAAGTATGATGCAATGCATAATAAAAAAATTAAAAATAAGAGAATATTGTATTTAAGGTTCTTACGCAATAGACGAAAATAATAAATTATAATTACAAATCAATATGTTATTATATTTCTTTTATGATCTATAATATACGAGATCTTTTAGAGTCAATCTTGAATCTAAAACGACTACAATAGCATTACATTCCTTTTCCCGACACAAAACGGCGCAACCAGAC
Source organism: Bartonella sp. B1098 (assembly GCF_944896145.1). Classification (NCBI taxonomy): domain Bacteria; kingdom Pseudomonadati; phylum Pseudomonadota; class Alphaproteobacteria; order Hyphomicrobiales; family Bartonellaceae; genus Bartonella; species Bartonella sp. B1098. The sequence continues at coordinate 809,653 of NZ_CALYLP010000002.1, forward strand.
ATAAAGCGCACCCTCACCGCCATGCTGATGCGCGGCTTGCTCAAACGCATGAACATAATATCGAAAAGCTGGTGTTGATAACCAATACGGAACAAATCTATACAAAGCTCCGTCACTCCCAACAGATCGGCCTTTTCCTGTAATCACAAGGACGTAACGCAATCCACTCTGTTGAGAGGATTGTAAAAATTTTTTTAAGAAAAAATAAGCTTCTTCCTGCATATAACCGTGAAGATCAAGACGTGCTTCAAGAAGATAACGACCTTGAGAAATTTTACGATGTGCAACACGATCAAAGAAATGAATCTTATGCGCTTGTGTAAGGGCTCTCTTTTCTTTTTTAGTAATTGTTGAGCGTTGTTGATTTTCCTGAACCCCCAGAGGTTTTTGCTTTATGCACTGTTTTTTATCAGTAATATTTGCAATATCTTCTGAAATAGAAAAGAGCCTCTTATTATGAAGCGGCGTTATTGTGCGACAAACCCTCTCCCATAAAAGGCGATCTTGTGAAGTTAATAAATCTCTTTTTTGTCTCCATTTACTTGAGGACATTTTAATTTCTCATAAAATATTGAGTAATTATGGAAGAAAAAATACTCTAATTTTCATCTTCTGTAGCAAAAAGCTTCCAGTTTGGATCCGACGATAGGCTATTGCGAACAAAAGTCCAAATATCTCTAATTTCTACAATAGCATCGGGATCACCGTCTATACACTCACCCTGTTCATTATAAGTAACAGAAATCATCTCACTGATAATACGTATCGTTAAAAGTTCATTCTTTTCTTGTATTGCCGCTGCAACAAACTCAATTTTATTAATTCCAACAAAAGTAAATTCTATTCTTTCTTTGTTTTTTTCTCGTTGCTCAATAGCAGTACAAAAGCTCTCAAAAACATCCTGACAAAGCAAGCTTTTAAGTTGACTGCGATCACCTTTAGCAAAAGCTGTTACAATCATTTCATAAGCAATTTGCGCACCTTTTATAAAAGATTGAGGAGAAAAATGAGGATTAATTCTACGCATTGCGCGTAAATTTTCATTCAAAATACTCCCCTCTGGTGCAATCTCATCAATTTCACTAAAATCGCCTTTTTGTAAATTTTTTTGATGAGGGAACGAAACAATATTATCTGTCGTTTCTGCCTCAGCTTGTTTTTTAGAATGACGTGAATAAGGATCAAAAGGAGGCTTTTCAAATCCAATTCGCTTTCCTAACACACTACGGAGTTGCACAAAAATAACAACCATAACAACAAGAGCGATGACAAGTATAACGTCAAATTCCATGGGCGCTGTCAATCTCCAAGCTTTAAGTCTGTAATAAACATTGCAGTCAATATCATTTATCAATAAATATGTAAAATAGGGAATCCTACCATTCAAATATTTTTGTAGATTTTATATAAGAAATGCTCTTAAGAATTTCTTCTCTCCTCATTTCAGAAGGAAATTTTCATGTGATAAAACTTTATTCTCTAAATCCTCGTTTTTTTGTCGTTGTCTTTCTCTGCATTCTTTTAATTGAGATCGCTGGTTTTATTTTTGTTGGTCAAGAAATTGGCATTCTGGCAACTTTGAGTTTGGTTATTCTCACAACTATAGTTGGGGTTGTTTTATTGCGAATTCAAGGGATTAGCCTTTTAAAAAACATACAAAATGAACTTATCCAAGGACGCACATTAGAAAACAATATTATTCATGATTCTTTCATCATGTTGAGTGCGATTTTGCTTATTCTCCCCGGTTTTGTAAGTGATCTCTTGGGAATATTACTTCTTATTAAGCCAATTCGCTCTGTTGCTTGGCATTTCTTTTCATCATTTAAAAACACAATGAATGCCAATACAAAAAGAAAAAATAATTCTGAAAAAATCATTGATCTTAACGCTGAAGATTACAAAATTCATGATACGATAGAATCTCCCTGGCGAAAAAATGATGATAACCATTGAAAGTCTTAAAAAAATCTGTAACGAACGAAAAAAATAATCAAGATAAAGAGCGCATTCCTTGCAACCTTTTGCAAGGCGTGATAACCAATTCGATCTTTAGATCTAAAATAAATACATATTATAAATGAGAGAGGTTCGTCGTATGGCCGAAGGTGAAATGAACAACAGTGGTGGAGAGCCGGTTTTTGCTGTATTAACGCAATATTTAAAAGATTTATCATTCGAGAACCCAGGTGCTCCTCATTCATTGCGTGCGCGTAAAAAATCACCACAAATTGATATCAATATTAATGTCAATGCTAACCCAATTGGTGATGATAATTATGATGTTGTCTTGTCTCTCTCCGTCAAAGCCAATGATAACACTGAAACCTTATTTCATGTAGAACTGATTTACGGGGGTGTTTTTCACCTTAAAAACATTCCACAAGAACATGTTATGCCACTGGTCTTTATTGAATGTCCCCGTCTTTTATTTCCATTTGCTCGCCAAATTATATCTGATGCTACTCAAAACGGTGGTTTTCCGCCTTTGTGGATTGATCCTATTGATTTTGCAGCCCTCTTCCAAAAGCGTCTCGCTGAAGAACAAAAAGACAATCAAATACAGCCTTCTTAAAAATTTGTTCTTTTGCTATCATAAAGCCCTTTAATATATTATTGGTATATTAGGGGCTTTTTTCCTTTAGACGACCTTTGCCGCATGATAAGCTGCAAGCATTGCAATATTGACAACATCTGTATCGCTTCCACTAAACGGTACAATTTGAACAGATTTTTCCAATCCAATTAAAATAGGACCGATGATGGTTGCTCCTCCAAGTTCTTGTAACATTTTGCTTGCAATAGAAGATGCGTGATAGCTAGGCATAACCAAAATATTAGCGGGCTCTGTTAATCCCATAAATGGATATTGCTGCATCAATTTGGAATTAAGCGCTACATCAGCACTCATTTCTCCATCAAATTCAAAATCAACTTTGCGCTCATGCAAAATATTAATCGCATCCTGAATTTGTTGTGTAACCTTCCCTTTCATATAACCAAACGTAGAAAACGCTAAAAATGCAACTTTTGGCTGATATCCAAATCCACGCACAAACGAAGCGGTTTGTTCCGCTATATCCGCTAATTCTTCAGCATTAGGATTTTCATAAACAGCAGTATCCGCAATAAACACAGTTCGATCACGGCAAATAGCCATTGAAATACCAATCAATCGTTCTTTTGGTTTTTCATCAATTGCTCGACGTATATCAACCAGCGCTGTTTCATAATTGCGTGTCACCCCTGTAACCATTGCATCCGCATCTCCTAGTGCCACCATACATGCAGCAAAATAATTTCGATCATTATTGATACGGCGATGACAATCACGCAACAGCCAGCCTTGACGCTGCATCTTTTTATAAAGATAATTCGCATAAGCATCTGTACGACAGGAAAGCTTAGCATTCATCACTGAAATACCTTCACGCTCCAGATCAATTCCAGCGATAACAGCCGTTTCTCTCACTTGCTCTTCGCGACCAACCAAAATTGCTTGTCCTAATTTTTGATGAACATAGGAAACAGCAGCCCGCATGACTTGCTCTTCTTCACCTTCTGCAAAAACAATTTGTTTTGGTGCTTGACGAACATGGTTATACACTCCACGCATCACTGAAGAAGTAGGATTACGTCTCGCATTCAAATCGCGCTCATAGGTCTCTAAATCATCTATGTTCTTTTGCGCAACACCACTTTCCATTGCTGCTTTTGCTACCGCACTTGAAACAACCGTCAACAAACGCGGATCAAAAGGAACAGGAATGATATAATTAGGACCAAATTTTAATCGCTTTCCACGATAGGCTTCTGCAACACTGTCAGGAACTTCCTCATGCGCTAAATTAGCAAGGGCCCTTGCCGCAGCAATCTTCATATCTTCATTAATAACCGTTGCGCGCACATCAAGCGCACCACGAAATATATAAGGAAAACAGAGAACGTTATTAATCTGATTTGGATAATCGGAACGCCCTGTTGCGACAATGGCATCCTGACGTACTTCTAAAACCTCTTCCGGCGTAATTTCTGGATCGGGATTAGCCATAGCAAAAATAATTGGCTGCGGCGCCATAGATTTTACCATTTCAGGAGTCAGTGCACCTTTAGCAGAAACCCCGAAAAATATATCTGCCCCTTCCATTGCTTCCATAAGCGTACGTTTATCCGTTCGAACAGCATGCGCCGATTTCCATTGATTCATGCCCCCTTTACGACCTTCATAAACCACACCCTTCGTATCACAGAGGATGATATTTTCAGAACGAAAACCCATCGCTTTAATCAGTTCAATACAAGCAATCCCAGCAGAACCAGCACCATTACAGACTAACCGCGTATTTTGCATATCGCGTCCTGTTAAAGCCAAAGCATTGAGAACACCAGCAGCCACAATGATTGCTGTACCATGTTGATCATCGTGAAAAACAGGAATATTCATCACTTCGCGTAGACGACTTTCAATCATAAAGCACTCAGGCGCCTTAATGTCTTCAAGATTAATTCCACCAAAAGAGGGTTCTAAATGACGCACTAAATTGATAAAATTTTCCGTATCGTTGATATTAATTTCTAAATCTATGGAATCAATATCCGCAAAACGCTTAAATAACACTGCTTTCCCTTCCATGACCGGCTTAGAGGCAAGGGCACCTAAATTTCCTAATCCCAAGATAGCGGTACCATTTGAAATAACAGCAACAAGATTGCCTTTTGCTGTATAGTCATAAGCGAGCGCTGGATTTTGAGCAATTGCCTTAACGGGAACCGCAACACCTGGTGAATAAGCAAGGGCTAAATCATGCTGTGTTGCCATAGACTTTGTTGCAACAATCTCAAGCTTTCCTGGTCGACCACGACTATGAAAATCAAGAGCTTCTCGTTCGCTCGCACTGTAAACTGTTTGAGACATTTTCTGATCCTGCTCGCTTTTTTTCATCTCACTTTATTTTCTCCAAAAACAGTGTAAATTTTGCTTGATAATGCTTATAGTTATTCAATTTGATTCATATGTTAGAAATCGCTATTCTTTAGCCTTAGCAAATCTGATGATGCGTTTCAATTTAGAGATAAATAAATATCGAAGTAAACAAAAAAGAGTAAATGCTTCACTGAAAAGGAACAGGCCACGTAGAAATGGATAAAAAAAACGACCATAAAAATAATTTAATTCCACAGCCTGCTTCCTCTCAAGAACGTCTTACACCTATGATGGAGCAATACATAGAAATCAAAGCTGTCCATCATGATTCCCTTCTTTTTTACCGAATGGGAGATTTTTATGAATTATTTTTTAATGATGCAATTGAAGCTGCTCAGGCTTTAGGAATCACACTCACAGCACGCGGAAAACATTTAGGGCAAGATATTCCTATGTGTGGTGTTCCCGTTCATGCTGCAGATGATTATTTACAAAAATTGATTGCTTGTGGTTATCGCGTTGCTGTTTGTGAACAAACAGAAGATCCTGCTGAGGCAAAAAAACGCGGCTCAAAATCTGTTGTTCGGCGTGATGTTGTTCGCCTTGTAACCCCTGGAACAATAACAGAAGAAAAACTCCTTGATCCAACACGCGCAAATTATTTGATGACACTTTCTCGGGTAAAAACCGTTGATGGAGAAGAGTTTGCCCTTTCTTGGATTGATATCTCGACAGGTATATTTCGTGTAACAGAAAGCCGCCAAGAAAAACTTTTAGCCGATATTATGCGTGTCGATCCACAAGAAATCATTGTTGCTGATTCCTTTTTTCATGATCAATTGCACAAATCACTTTTTAATGTTCTTGATCGTATCGTTTCACCTCAACCGGCGTGTCTCTTTGATACCCTCACTGCTGAACGCGATATTTGCACTTATTTTAAACTTTCAACGCTTGAAGGTGTTGCTGATTATTCACGCTGTGAACTCTCTGCCATCGTAGCTGCTATTCGTTATATCGAAAAAACACAAATCACGCATCGTCCCCCCCTCATGCAACCTGAGCGCCAAAATGAAAGCGCTACCCTTTTTATTGATGCTGCAACCAGACTAAGCCTTGAGCTTATTCGAACGACATCAGGTCAACGGGATGGAAGCTTATTAAAAGCTATTGATCGCACTGTAACAGGAGGAGGATCTCGCCTTCTCATTGATCGTCTTATTGCTCCTCTTACCATCCCTTCAGCTATTGATACGCGTTTGGATTCTATCGATTTTTTTCTCCGTAATCCTTCTCTTGCAGAAGCGATAAAGATCACCTTAAAAGGAGGACCAGATATGCCCCGCGCTGTTTCACGTTTGGCTCTTGGACGAGGAGGTCCCCGTGATATGGCAACGATTCAACGCGGCTGTGAAATCATTCGTGAAATTCATCAGCTTCTTAATAATGAGCTCCTGCCTCAAGAAATAAGTGATATACAACAGGTGTTTTCAAATCTACCCGTTGCTTTACATTGCCATTTAGACCAAGCATTGGCTGATGATCTGCCACTGCTTAAACGTGATGGTGGTTTTATTCGTTCCAATTATCATCAAGAGCTCGATGAAATGCGTGCTTTACGGGATGAATCACGCCGTGTCATTGCTGAACTTCAAGCACAATATGCCCAAGAAACAGATATTAAGACGCTTAAAATAAAGCATAATAATATTCTAGGCTATTTCATTGAAGTCACTAGTACTCAAGCATCTGCCCTTACAAATCACCCACAAGCTAAAGCACGCTTTATTCATCGGCAAACAATGGCAAATGCTATGCGTTTTACAACAACAGAGCTTGCTGACCTTGAAAGTCGTATTGCCCATGCTGCCAACCACGCCTTGACACTTGAACTGGAAATCTTTGATACGCTTGTTCAGGAAATTATCGAACAAGTTGATTTTATTCGTAAAGCCGCTGAAGCCCTTGCTATTTTAGATGTCTCTGTCGCTTTAGCACATCTTGCTGAAGAACAAGGATATTGCCGTCCTAAAATTGATCATTCACTAACCTTTCATATCACCGCAGGACGCCATCCTGTTGTTGAGCAAGCACTCCGAAAACAAGCCGCCGAATCCTTTGTTGCCAATCATTGTGATCTCTCTGTGCAAGAAAATCAGCAATATGCAGCAATCTGGCTTTTGACAGGACCTAATATGGGAGGAAAATCAACTTTTTTGCGGCAAAATGCGCTCATTGCGATTATGGCGCAAATGGGATCCTTTGTTCCAGCGGCTTCAGCACATATTGGCGTTGTTGATCGTCTGTTTAGTCGTGTTGGGGCTTCCGATGATCTTGCTCGGGGGCGCTCAACCTTTATGATGGAAATGGTTGAAACAGCAACGATTCTTAATCATGCAAGTCACCATTCTCTTGTTATTCTTGATGAAATAGGACGTGGAACATCAACCTTTGATGGACTTTCCATTGCTTGGGCAGCCGTTGAATATCTCCATGAAGTTAACCATTGTCGTGCTATTCTCGCTACCCATTTTCATGAAATGACAGCATTGACCGAAAAACTTGACAGACTGCATAATGTAACCATGAAAGTTAAAAATTGGGATGGTGATGTGGTTTTTCTCCATGAGGTCGCACCAGGAGCCGCTGACCGATCCTATGGTGTACAAGTTGCAAAGCTTGCTGGGCTTCCTCCAGCTGTTATTTCACGAGCAACAGATGTCCTCCATCAATTAGAACAAGGTGAAATGGCTGGAAAAGGACATAAACTCATTGATGATTTACCGCTCTTTTCACTTAAAGCAACCTCTCCTCTCAACGAAAAAAGCAACAAACATGATGTACTTCACGAAGCTTTAAAAAATATTCATCCCGATGAGCTCTCTCCTAAACAAGCTTTAGAAGCAATTTATCACCTCAAACAACTGGAAAAAAATAATCCTTTATAGGCCAATAAAACACTGTATTTTTTCTTGATTGTTCTGATGCATATTAGATTTTACGCACTATTATCACCGTTTTCATGCAAAATCTGTTAAAAAGCATTAAATGGATATAAAGAAAGCAAATGTATAGACATTTCCTCAAACCAATTGTTTATTTTCTTGTAAAATCCAACAATCATAGCACTGTATTTTTACTTCTCTCTCAAAACCTTATGTATCCTATGCACCCTGGTTTAAAATATTTTTCCAGAGCCAGGTAAAATAATCACCTTGGAATATTAGGAAAAATACTTACTCAATCTCTTATCACACCGTTTATTTTCCATAAACCGGACCTTTCACGTAATCATATGCTACGAACTGCACCCTTTGCAGCAGATGTTGTCATTGCAGCATAAGCTTTGAGAGCCTTTGAAACTTTGCGCTGACGCTTCTCAACCGGCTGCCAAGCATCTTTTCCTTTTGCTTCCATGTTAGCACGACGCTGCTTCATCTCAACGTCATCAACCAATATATGAATACTCCGGTTTGGAATGTCAATTTCTATGATATCTCCTTCTTCCACCAACGCAATTTCTCCTCCTTCAGCCGCTTCTGGTGAAACATGTCCTATCGAGAGCCCTGAGCTCCCCCCTGAAAAACGTCCATCCGTAACAAGTGCACAAACCTTACCCAATCCTTTAGACTTAAGATAACTCGTTGGATAAAGCATTTCTTGCATCCCAGGTCCCCCACGCGGTCCTTCATAACGGATTAAAACAATTTCACCTGATTTAATTTTATCATTTAAGATTGCTGAAACAGCTGAATCTTGGCTTTCAAAAATTCTTGCTGGACCTTTAAAAGTCAAAATTGATTGATCAACACCTGCTGTTTTTACAATACAGCCATCTTTAGCAAGATTTCCATAAAGAACTGCCAATCCTCCATCTTGTGAATAGGCATGTTCCCTATCGCGAATCACACCTTTTTCACGATCACGATCAAGAGTCTCATAGCGACAAGATTGGCTAAAAGCTGTCTGTGTTGGAATACCCCCTGGAGCAGCACGATAAAATGTACAAACTGTTGGTTCATTGGTTTGTTTCACATCCCAACGATCAAGAGCTTCTTTCATCGTTTTTGCGTGAACCGTATAAACTGATGTATCAATGAGTCCTGCCGCTTCCAATTCGCCTAAAAGCCCCATAATACCACCCGCGCGATGAACATCTTCCATATGGACATTCGCAACAGCAGGAGCAACCTTGCATAAAACTGGAACACGACGTGAAAGGTGATCAATATCCGTCATGGTAAAATCCACCTCGCCTTCTTGCGCCGCGGCTAAAAGATGCAGTACTGTATTGGTTGACCCCCCCATGGCAATATCAACGGTCATAGCATTTTCAAAAGCCTTGCGTGAGGCAATAGAACGTGGCAAAACTGTTGCATCATTTCTTTCATAGTAACGCTTGGTCAATGCAATAATCTGCCTTCCAGCTTCTTCAAAAAGCATCCGTCGATCTGCATGCGTTGCGAGTACTGATCCATTTCCGGGAAGCGAAAGCCCTAAGGCTTCTGTTAAGCAATTCATGGAGTTGGCCGTAAACATTCCTGAACAAGAACCACATGTAGGACAAGCAGCACGTTCCATTTCAGCAACTTCTTCTTCTGAGTTCTGTTCTGAAGCGGCGGCAACCATGGCATCAACCAAATCAACCCTTACGTCTTGATCTTTCCATTTAATCTTACCGGCTTCCATAGGACCGCCTGAAACAAAGATTGTTGGAATATTCAACCGTAAAGCAGCCATTAACATTCCAGGTGTAATTTTGTCACAATTAGAAATACAGACAAGAGCATCCGCACAATGGGCGTTAACCATATATTCTACAGAATCAGCAATGATTTCACGTGAGGGTAAAGAATAGAGCATTCCATCGTGCCCCATGGCAATTCCATCATCGACAGCAATGGTGTTAAACTCTTTTGCAACACCACCGGCAATGGCTATCTGTTGTGCAACCAATTGCCCAAGATCTTTTAAATGGACGTGCCCTGGTACAAATTGTGTAAAAGAATTTGCAATCGCAATAATCGGTTTACCGAAATCCGCATCTTTCATCCCTGTTGCACGCCAAAGACCGCGAGCTCCCGCCATATTACGCCCGTGTGTCGATATTCTTGAACGATAAGAAGGCATTATTTTTTCCCCTCAAATAATTTCATTTTGCTTGTTGTGCTGTAACTTCACTACAAAGACAAGAGCTTTAATATTCAAAAAAGAAAAATACCTTGTACTGAGGCATTTGAAGCACAAAATTAAAAGCCCTGCATAAACTTCCTCATAAAGACACAAAGCTTTTATTTTTCTATGACCTGTTAATCAACATCTAATCCCAGCGTAAATGCATGTTTGAAACAAGTGTCAAAACGGTTCAACGCAGCACAAATTCTTCCAGACTTTTATATGCTAGATTTAGCGCGTATCTTGCATCTATCTGTTTGCGTAACTTCTAGTATAAGAAAACAACCTAATGGGTGAAGAATATGAAGGTCTAATGGTAAAACTTACCATATCCTTACACTTTAAGCTTTATGCCTTTCAAAAACCTCCATAGTGATATCCCAAATCAAGCCCGTGAATGGCATCAAGGCCCCATAAATGAATACACTTATAGAGCACCACTCCTCCCTTTACACTTATTTGAAGAGGAATACAGCTCAATGCCCTTTAATTGAGAAAAAACGGACAAAATTTAAAAGAGCTTAAGTTTTTTCTCGTAAAGCGCAATCTAGTGTAGAGTGACAATTTGGAGTTCGTGCTCATTGGCTCCAGCAAGAGCAATAGAGCGTTCATCGGATAAAATGATAGGATAACCTGTTTCACCAAAAAGCGCCCATATGGTAATGCCTGGGGTCATAGGTGGAAGATCTGGAAAGTTTTTAGCCAGATCATCTGTACAAACCTTTTTTAAATAAGCAATCTGTCCCGCATCAGAGTAGGACGTGTTCTGAAACGATAAGCTTTGTTTATGTTCTCCCATTTCACTGTTCCTTTACGCCTTAACTTTTATGACTCACCACTACTGACTTTAATTGGAATCTGTTTTATTTCTTTTTTTAGTTTTGGTTGATACAGATTAATTGATAAAAGACCATTTTTCAACTCGGCATTTGTAACATTCATCCCTTCCGCAAGAACAAAGGTCCGCTGGAATTGCCGCGCAGCTATACCGCGATATAAATATTGATGATTTTGATTGTCTGTTTGTTTACCATGAATAACCAATTGATTATCATCGAGCAAAATATTAAGATGATTAATCTTAAATCCAGCAACAGCTAAAGTTATCCGGATATGATTTGCATCATCGTTTTTATGTAAACGTTCAATATTATAGGCTGGGTAAGCCTCATCAGCTTTACAGATACGTTGTAATATTTTTTCTACGGTTTCAAATCCTAAAAGAAAAGGATTGGAGAAAGGTGTCACATGTGTCATTCATGAGTATCCTCTTTAAAGCGGCTTTACTTGACCAAACCCTATATAAAGTGTTCGCTGCATTCTTCTCATATGGCGAGCGTGAATGATAACTTCAAGAGAGATGATTAAGAGAGTTCCATGGCTCAAAGTAACATAAAAATACCTCGAAATACTATAAAAATATCAAAAGTGCGAAATTTATCTGGTATATTATATAATGAAGATGAAATTGCAGAAATATTTCGCCGTTTTTCTGTGCAACGCCCGACACCTAAGAGTGATCTTAGCTATATAAATACTTTTACGCTTTTGGTTGCCGTTGTTCTTTCAGCTCAAGCAACAGATGTAAGCGTTAATAAAGCGACAAAAGAACTCTTTCGCCTTGCTGATCAACCAGAAAAAATGATTGCATTAGGAGAAGAAGAAATAGCATATCATATTCGTTCAATTGGTCTTTGGCGTGCAAAAGCACGTAATGTTTATGCACTTTGCAACTGTTTAATGGAGCAATATGGTGGTCAAATCCCTGATACGCGTGAAGCACTTATGGCCCTTCCAGGCGTGGGGCGCAAAACAGCTAATGTCGTTTTGAATGTTGCTTTCGGTCAGCCTACCTTGGCGGTCGATACACATATTTTTCGCTTAAGCAATCGTCTTGGTTTGGCACCTGGCAAAACACCAGAGATTGTTGAGAAAAAATTATTAAAAATTATACCGATTCATTATCTTCGTCATGCGCATCATTGGCTGATTTTGCATGGGCGTTACATCTGCCAAGCACGTAAAGCACAATGTAGGCAATGTATTATTGCGGATCTCTGTAAAGCCGCAAGCAAAACAAATGCTATTCCGGCACCTTTGGTTGAAATTCAAGGCAATGGAGCGCCGATTTTTTTGTAATGCGCTCTTGCTATTTTGTGTATACTAGCTTATGAAAACGTCTCTGGAGAACCGCCCGGCAGGGCATGCCGTGGCTGTTTAAATGCTTATTCAAGTGTTGGTCCACTTGAATGGATAAAATATTCGATTGAATTAATTAATGTATGGAGTAGCAAAATGCCCAAGATGAAAACCAAATCATCCGCTAAAAAGCGGTTTAAGATCACTGCGTCAGGCAAAATTAAAGTAGCAGCCGCCGGTAAGCGCCACGGCATGATTAAACGTTCGAATAAATTTATTCGCGATGCACGTGGAACAATGGTTTTGTGTGAACAAGATGCTAAAAAAGTTATTCACCATTATTTGCCGAATGGTCATTAAACCTTGCGCTTTTGATTTTGAGGAGATTATAATATGGCACGTGTGAAAAGAGGTGTGACAGCACACGCTAAGCACAAAAAAGTTCTTAAACAAGCGGAAGGCTTTTACGGTCGGCGTAAAAATACCATTCGTGCTGCTAAGGCAGCCGTTGATCGTTCAAAGCAATATGCTTATCGTGACCGCAAAAATAGAAAGCGTACTTTCCGCGCTTTGTGGATTCAAAGAATTAATGCGGCTGTTCGTGCAGAAGGTTTGACTTATGGGCGTTTTATTGACGGCTTATCAAAAGCCGGTATTGAAGTTGATCGTAAAGTTCTTTCAGATATAGCAATCTATGAGGCAGAAGCATTTTCTGCTTTAGTTGCTTCGGCAAAAAAAGCTTTAGAATATTTAAAAGATACAACGCCCAATGCTTTTGAAAGCGCTGTCAAGTAAGCCAGTCGTGTTCTCTTAAAGCATTTATTTATTCGAGGTCCCGTGCTGGCTATTGCGAGTGCGGGTTTTTTTTATTAAAAAAATAGGCAAAAATATGAACGATATTGAGCGTCTGGAACAAGAAATTTGTTTAGCCTTAGAAGCTGCAGGTGATGAACAGGCACTTGAAACAGTGCGTATTGCAGCATTGGGTAAAAAAGGCAGCATCTCTGAAAAATTAAAAGCATTAGGAAAGATGGAGGCGAGCGAGCGCCAAAAAGTTGGCCCTGTTCTTAATGGATTAAAAAATCGCATTTTAGAATTATGGACGCAAAAGCGTGATCTTCTGAAAAGACAAAAAATGAATGCCCGTCTTTCTCGTGAAACGGTTGATATTACCTTGCCTGTTCGTTCTTCGCCTATGGAACGGGGGCGTATTCATCCTATTTCACAGGTGATTGAAGAAATTATCGCCATTTATACAAAATTGGGTTTTTCACTTGCAGAAGGACCAGATATTGAAACAGATTATTATAATTTTACGGCATTGAACTTTCCTGAAGGGCATCCAGCACGTGAAATGCATGATACCTTCTTTTTTAATGTTGATAAAATGGGAGAACGCAAATTATTGCGGACCCATACCTCGCCTGTACAAATTCGCACACTGGAAAAACAAAAAGCACCGATACGGATCATTATTCCCGGGAAAACATATCGTATGGATTCAGATGCAACGCATTCGCCCATGTTTCATCAGGTCGAAGGTCTTGTCATTGATAAAACCTCTACCATCGCCCATATGATGTGGCTGCATGAAACTTTTTGTAAAGAGTTTTTTGAAGTTGCTTCAGTAAAAATGCGTTTTCGTCCCTCTTTTTTCCCTTTTACTGAACCATCTATGGAAGTAGATATTCAATGTGATCGTTCTGGTTCAGAAGTAAAATTTGGCGAAGGACAGGATTGGTTGGAAATTTTAGGATGTGGAATGGTGCATCCTCATGTGTTGAAAAATGTTGGTTTAGACCCCGATGAATATCAAGGCTTTGCATGGGGAATGGGCATTGACCGTATCGCTATGTTGAAATACGGCATGCCTGATTTACGCGCTTTTTTTGATGCTGATCTGCGTTGGCTAGACCATTATGGCTTTCGTTGCTTTGATATGCCTGCTTTTTTTCCTAATAGAAATGTGTGATCTTATCATCGCTTTCATGTGAGGTTTTAAAATGAAATTTACTTTGTCGTGGTTAAAAGATCACTTAGAGACAGATGCGTCTTTGGATGAAACTTGTGAGAAACTAACAGCGATCGGTCTTGAGGTTAACCATGTTGATGATCGTTCTTCTTTAAAAGGTTTTGTGATTGCGAAAGTTTTAACGGCAGTAAAACATCCTGATGCAGATAAACTCCAGATTTTATCCGTGGATACAGGCTCTGGTACACCTGTTCAAGTTGTCTGTGGAGCACCAAATGCACGTGCAGGACTTGTGGGTGTTCTTGCGTTACCCGGTACTTACATTCCAGGACTTGATGTGACATTATCTGTAGGAAAAATCCGCAGCGTTGAAAGTTTTGGGATGATGTGTTCATCGGCGGAGCTTGAATTATCAGGTGAACATGATGGGATTATCGAACTTCCAGAAGATGCACCTATTGGGGGGGGATTTGCAGCTTATGCTGGTTTAAATGATCCGATCATTGATATTGGTTTGACTCCTAATCGCTCTGATTGCACAGGTGTTCGCGGCATTGCCCGTGATCTTGCTGCTGCTGGAATCGGGCAATTAAAAGAATTGTCTTTACCAAAATTTGAAGCTTCCTTTGACACACCCCTCGACGTTTCATTCGATTTTTCACAAGCTTCATCGTTATGCTTAGGTTTTGCTTGGCGTGAAGTGCGTAATGTTCAAAATGGTCCATCACCACAGTGGATGCAACAACGTTTGAATGCAATTGGTTTAAGACCGATTAATGCGCTTGTTGATATAACCAATTACATCAGTTTTGACCTTGGTCGTCCGCTCCATGTTTTTGATGCTGACAAAATTAAAGGGAATTTGTATGTTCGTTGTGCATATGAAGGAGAACAACTTCAAGCACTTAATGGAAAAATCTATCATTTGAGTGTTCAGGATTGTGTTATTGCCGATGAAGACGGTGTTGTTTCGATTGCTGGTATCATGGGTGGTGAGAGAACAAGCTGTGATGAGACGACGCGGCGCGTTATTATTGAATCGGCGCTTTGGGATGCGCAAAGCATCGCACAAACAGGGCGAACATTAGGACTTATCAGTGATTCACGTTATCGGTTTGAACGGGGTGTTGATCCAGCTTTTATGGAAACAGGGCTTGAGATTGCAACAGAATTGGTCTTACGTCTTTGTGGTGGTGAAATATCCAAGGCAAAAATTGTTGGCTATCCGCAACAAAAAACCAAACAGATCGCTTTTCCTTTTTCTGAAATTAAACGTTTGACACATTTGGAAATAGAGCCAGAAAAAGTCATCTCTATTTTAATGAAACTTGGATTTTGCGTTGAGGGAAAAGGAAATGTCGTTACAGTAAAAATACCATCATGGCGCCCTGACATTATGGGTAAAGCCGATTTGGTGGAAGAAGTCATGAGGATTTATGGGTTAGATAAAATTAAACCTATTCCTTTGGAAAACTTCGCAGAAGGAAAAGATCAAGTTTTAACATGCGCGCAAATTCGTTCACGCGCTACCCGTTTGGCTTTGGCACATCGCGGTATGAAAGAAGCGGTAACGTGGTCTTTTATCTCCGAAAATCAAGCTCTTGCTTTTGGGGGAGGTCAAACACAGCTTAAATTGGTCAATCCTATTGCCGCTGATATGTCAGTGATGCGTCCTTCTCTTTTACCTGGTTTACTTATGGCAGCACAGAGAAATGCTGATCGTGGTTTTTCTGATCTTGCTTTGTTTGAAGTTTCCAGCATTTATGAAGACGATACCCCTGATAAACAACGACGTGTTGTAAGTGGGATTCGTCGTGGTACAGAGCAATTTGAAGGAACTGGGCGTTTTTGGAATGGAAATGCAACAGCTGTTGATGTTTTTGATGCCAAAGCAGATGCTTTAGCCGTTTTAGAAGCATGCGATATAGATGTTAAGAAAGTACAAATTGAAGTTGGAGCCCCTGATTGGTATCATCCAGGTCGTTCAGGAGTCATAAAACTTGGTTCAAAAATTATTCTTGGTTTTTTTGGTGTTCTTCATCCAGCGACCTTAGAAAAATTAGATATCAGTGGTCCTTTATGCGGCTTTGAAATTTTTCTAGATCAAATTCCAGAACCAAAGAAAAAAACAACGAAAAACCGTCCTCCTTTAAAATTATCGCCGTTTCAAATGGTGCGGCGTGATTTTGCATTTATCGTTGACAAAACAATTGCTTCTTCTCTTATTGTTCGTGCGGCTCAGGGAGCCGATAAAAAACTTATTCATTCCGTACAGGTTTTTGATCTTTTTGAAGATCAGAGCCTTGGTGAAGATAAAAAATCTGTTGCCATTGAAATTGTTATTCAACCGATTGAACGCACTTTGACAGATAAAGACCTAGAAGAAATTGCTGCAAAAGTAATAGAAAATGTCACTAAAACAACAGGCGCTTATCTTCGTCATTGAATATTTTCAAATGACTTTTATAAAGACAGGAGCGCTTTATGAGTGCTCCTTTATTTTTTAAAGGTTCAAATTCTATGAAATTTTTTGAAAAAAAGTTTTACGATAATCCATTCATTGATAATTTTTATCTTAAATAGGAATCCCCAATATTATGGGACTTATCATTTCAAATCCCCTTTGAATGAATCAAAATCATTGATTCTCCACCTTAAAGTGGAACGGTTCTTTAGAAACCATAAAAGAGAAATAAAAATGCTTCTTACTCAGGCTCTCAAATGCCAAAGCCTGTCTCAATATGAGGAATTGATCGTGCAACAATGGGATTGAAAAAATAAAATAATGATACCGCATTTTGTAAAATCAATGATGGAGCTCATCCCCCTTGGGGACTGTATCTTTCAGCTCAAGCCCATGAAATGAATATAAGGTGTTTTGTTAAAACAAGTCGCATGAATAACATAATAAGTCTCTGTTTTGAGCGTTTTGTTTTTTATGAAAGATGTATTCTCATTGGAAAATGAGAGTAAAAACATGGGACAATACGCATTCTATGAATTAAAAGACATTGTTTAAGATGCTTTAGAAAAACGCAAAAATTGCATTATAACTGTAAATAACTTGACTAACCTGATTTACTAGCACCATCAGCAACGTACTAAAATCCTTTGGATTTTCAAAATTCATTTTATGTAAAAACTGAATTAAAAAGGGAAGATCATCGGAAGATGTTTTTTACTTTGTATCTTTATATTCTCCTCTAAAAAAGCTGCATTTTCATTTCAGAGGTAGATCAAACAGATATACGCATTATTTTTGCTCCATTTTAGCAGATAAAAGTGAGAATTGCTTATAAGGCTTTTAAACGTAATATTTTTCAAATGTGTACTTGTTTTGAGAAACATATTGCAGTGCTTCTAAGTTTATTTTAAGATAGCACCTGTGAATAGTGTGGTTAAAGTTTATTGCGCCTCATTCTCCTTATGCTGAATAAAAGGGAAAATTGGCTCCATTATGCTTTCTTTTTTCTAGTTTCCATGTAACCGACAAACCCTTGTATTTGCGAGAGGCCATAAAAAGGATTTTTATTCCTTTTTATCGTTTTTGTTCACAGGCTCATTCTGCTTGAAATGATCAAGTAAAAAATAGTTATTGATTCATAATAAGAAGGTTTAAAATGAGAAAAATCTATGATATTCAGTTCATTAACTCAATAAAACGATACGTTATCCTTATAAATAATATATTATTATTGGGATGAGCTGTTGAGTAATCAGCAACAGCAAAGACACAGGCTTACCAGCAACGAATAAGAAAAATATCTCAGCTTTTTATAAAATGCTTTGCAAAACAACAAAGCAATTTTTCTTTAAAATCATTCGCTTTTTTAAAGCTTAATTTTAAGGCAAGAAAAAATTGTTTTTAAAGGGCTTGAAAAGTTAATTCTTGTAAAAATCTTTTATTGCAAATGCAAAAAATAACTGTTATTGCTAAATGATAATGCAAATCATTCGCAATAAAATAAAGAGAGAACTAATGAATATAAAAAAAGTTTTTACTCTAATTCTGGGGGGGATTATTTTTTTTACTCCTCATTTAGCGGTATGCGCTGGTAAATTTAAAGCTGTTACAACATTCACCATTATTGCTGATATGGCGCGAAATGTCGCCGGTGATGTCGCTGATGTTGAATCAATCACAAAACCAGGAGCTGAAATTCACGAATATCAACCCACCCCTCGTGATCTCATGCGTGCTCAAGGCGCGAATCTTATCCTATGGAATGGATTAGAGTTAGAACTGTGGTTTGAAAAGTTTTTTCAAAATATCAAAGATGTTCCAAGTGTTATCGTTTCAAAAGACGTTGTACCCATTACAATTGGTGAGGGTCCCTTCAGCGGTAAACCGAATCCTCATGCTTGGATGTCACCGACCGCTGCTTTGATTTATGTTAATAATATTCGCGATGCTTTTGTAAAGTACGATCCTGAACACGCGGCCACTTATAAAGAAAATGCCGAAATTTATAAACAGAAGATTCGTGCAACGATTGATCCAATTAGAGCTGAATTGGCAGCAGTTCCTCAAGATAAACGTTGGCTTGTAACGAGTGAAGGTGCATTTAGCTATTTAGCGCGTGATTTTGATCTGAAAGAACTTTATTTATGGCCAATTAATGCGGATCAGCAAGGAACACCGCAGCAGGTTAAGCATGTTATTGATATGGTTCGAAAATACAATATTCATGCCGTTTTTTCTGAGAGCACAATTTCTCCAGCACCTGCAAAACAAGTCGCAAGAGAAACAGGAGCAAAATACGGTGGTGTTCTCTATGTTGATTCTCTCAGTGAGAAAAATGGTGAGGTCCCCACTTATATTGATTTATTACGTGTCACGAGTGGACGTATTAGCAAAGCCTTATTAGAAGGAGTAAAAAGCCAATGAGGGAATGTGGAATATTTGCCCAAGGGGTAACGGTAACTTATCGTAACGGACATACCGCTTTACGCGAAGTAAATTTTGAAAGTCCAAAGGGATCTATTACAGCATTGGTTGGTGTCAATGGCTCTGGTAAATCAACATTATTTAAAGCAATTATGGGATTTGTACGCCCCTCAAAGGGAAAAATTCGCATGTTTGATTTGCCTGTTGATATAGCTTTGAAAAAAAACCTTATTGCTTATGTTCCTCAAAGCGAAGATGTGGATTGGAACTTTCCTGTTCTGGTTGAAGATGTTGTCTTAATGGGGCGGTATGGTCATATGAATTTCTTTCGCTATGCTAGTGCACAAGATTATGAAGCCGTTCGTGTTGCGTTGGAACGTGTCGATATGTTACCTTTTGCCAAGCGCCAGATTGGGGAACTTTCTGGTGGACAGAAAAAACGCGTTTTTTTGGCGCGTGCTTTGGCACAAAAAGCAAAAGCTATTTTATTAGATGAACCGTTTACAGGAGTTGATGTTACAACAGAAGATAAAATTATTGCTTTGTTACAAGATCTTCGTAAAGAAGGAGCAGTAATCTTGGTCTCTACCCACAATTTAGGCTCTGTTCCGGAATTTTGTGATCATACGGTTTTAATCAAGGGAACTGTCTTAGCTTCTGGGTTAACAGAAAAAATCTTTACAAAGGAAAATCTGGAGAAAACTTTTGGAGGCTCTTTGCACCACCATATTTTTGAACTTCAAGACACGAAAAAAAATAGTGTTTTCATGGGAGGAAAAAAGTCTACAGTTTGTGAAAATATTGAAAGAGTGGAGCACGTTGCATGATTTCTTGGTTACTTGAACCACTGAGCTATCAGTATATGGTGAATGCAATGTGGGTTTCTGGATTAGTTGGATGTGTTTGTGCCTTTCTTTCAGCTTTTTTGATGTTAAAGGGGTGGTCATTGATTGGTGATGCGCTATCCCATTCGATTGTTCCTGGTGTCGCAGGGGCTTACCTTTTAGGACTACCTTTTTCACTTGGCGCTTTTTTTTCTGGTGGTCTTGCTGCGGCAGTAATGTTGTTTTTTAATCAGCGGACAAAACTGAAGGAAGATACCATTATTGGTCTCATTTTTTCTTCTTTTTTTGCTTTTGGATTATTTCTCAAATCATTAAAACCAATGGCTGTTAATATTGATACGATTGTTTTAGGAAATATTTTAGCAGTCAGTTCATCAGATATTATACAATTAGCTTTTATTGGTTTTTTCTCTTTATTTATATTGCTTTTGAAATGGAAAGAGCTCCTTGTTTCTTTATTTGATGAAACACACGCGCGTGCCATTGGATTGAACGTAAAGTTTTTAAAGATTCTTTTTTTTACACTGCTTGCTGCTTGTACTGTTGCTGCTATGCAAACGGTTGGAGCATTTTTGGTTATTTGTTTGGTTGTCACGCCCGGAGCAACGGCTTATCTTTTAAGTGATCGTTTTGTGAATATCTTGGTTATTTCAGTTATAATTGGGACATTCACAAGCGTATTAGGTGTTTATGTGAGTTATTTTTTAAATGCGCAAACTGGTGGTGTTGTCGTGCTTTTTCAAGCATTCTTATTTATGTTAGCTTTTATTTTTTCTCCTAAACACGGATATATTGCTGCTCGTTTACGGATAAATGCAGCAAAAAAAGGTGTGATGTTATCATGATTGATCAATTACTACTCCCTTTTCAATTTTCTTTTATGCTAAAAGGTATGCTTATTGTTATGATCCTTTCTATTCCAATGGCAATGCTTTCTTGTTTTCTTATTTTGAAAGGATGGGCGCTGTTAGGCGATGCTATTTCCCATGCAGTTTTTCCAGGTGTTGTTGTTGGTTATATGACAACACCGTGGGTGATAGTATTTTTAGCTTCTGTACCATTTGCTTGGTTCCAGCATATGCGTCCAGAGAATATTACAATGACTTTGATTACTTGCGGTGCTTTTGTTGCGGGTATGATTTGTGCGCTTATAACAGGTTTTTTGGGAAGCAATAGTCGTATCAAACAGGATACAGTGATGGGTGTTGTTTTTTCATCGATGTTTGGTTTAGGACTTGTTTTGGCAACATCTATTTATAGTAACTTAGATTTAAATCATATTCTATTTGGTAACCTGTTAGGCGTTAATTGGCTTGATATTACGCAAACAGCAATCATTTCTGCCATTGTTACTTTTATTTTAGGCGCAAAATGGCGCGATTTTATGCTGTATATTTTTGATTCAATACAAGGTCGTGCAATGGGATTGCGAATATCACTGCTCCACTATACCCTTCTCACGATGATTTCTCTTACAATTGTTGCGGCATTAAAAGCAGTTGGAATTGTACTTGTTATTTCTTTACTGATAGCACCAGGGGCAATTGCCTATCTCGTTACAAAACGGTTTTCTTTTATGTTAATGATTGCGATACTTGTTGCAGCTCTTTCTGGTTTTTTAGGGATTTATCTCAGCTTATTTATCGGCTCTGATTCTGCTTCCACAATTGTGTTGATCTTGACGTTGATTTTTATTGCCATTTTCATGATGACTTTCTTGCGTCAAAACACAGTTCAAGAAACTTAGCGATGATAAAATTCATGCATATCAGCCATGCATTTTTATATATTGTTTCTTATACTTATTTTAATTAGTGGTTGAGTCGCTAGGTTATGTTTCCTCCTAATGTCTAGCATGTGAATGCAGTACATATTCTCCTCCCCCCCCAACGCTGCATTCTTAATTAAGAGGCTGCATTGATTTATTCTGCAGCCTTTTTATTTTTTACTTCTCTAAAATCTCTTCTTATTTCTTGAAACTATTTAAAATGATTATCATATCGCAAAGCTATTTAGTATCTTGAAGGAACTTATGACAGTAAAGACACTTACACATAGAAATGGTGGAGAGGGGAAATGGTGGAGAGGAATTATCCATTCAAATACATGAACAGTGAAACAGATACAATTTTTTGTGTAAAGTTGTTTTACGTGGAGGAAAATAATACGAGAGAATGAAGAAATATTTCAAGATATCACATCCTTTACGCCTCTGCTATTATATAGCAGGTTGGGTAATGGTTATATTAGGTATTATCGGTGTGGTATTACCTATTATACCGACGGTGCCTTTTTTGTTGGTTGCCTCATGGTGTTTTACGCGTTCTTCTCCACGTTTTCATCACTGGTTGAATCATCATCGTATTTTTGGTCCCCCTCTTAAACGATGGGAAGAAAGAAGAGCTATTTCTCCATTTGTTAAAATTTTTGCCGTGATGAGTATGACAGGAGGGGGATTATCCTTTTTCGTAATGGTACACCCTCCTTTATGGATTTCTTTACTCGTTGCCGTTATATTATTGTTGATTGCTATTTATATTGTGACACGTTCATCTTCATAATGATAGAAAAGACTTTATGAGAGATGCTCTTTTTAGCTTTGACCTATTTGTTAGAACAATAAGAGAGACTTTTTCTTGAAGTTTTAGATATAACCTCTCCATATTCAAAATACATATGAAATAACAAGCTTTTTATAAGCAAAGAAAATTATGTCCCCCCCCTTAAAGCTCATAAAAAGTTACTTTGTAAAAGATGATAAATTACATTTATTAAAAGGCTTTATTTTTGTAAAGCATGTAAATTTTGCTAAACTTTCTTGGCATGTTAAGCCTTTTTAAGTGCCTCGTGCATATTTTTGTTTATCGAACCTTATGTAAGTAAATTGCCTATGTGAAAAGCCAGGTGGAATCCGCTCGACAAGAAACCGAATGATTTACAGACCTGCAAAGGTTAAGAATCTTCGTCCTTAGGATTAAGAAAAAGGTCAACCTTATAAACAATAGGATGAGTCAATATATTCGTTTAAAGAGCCCAAAACTACATCTTTATAGGTCTAGAAACGCGCTTTTTATTACCAAAAAAACTGAGATAATGTTGTATTTCTTTTGAATCACCGATCGTTTTTTCAGGATTATCTGAAAGTTTTACGGTTGGTCGACCATTGGCATGGGTCACCTTACAAACAAGGGAAAGAGCATCAAGGGTTGCGATTTCTTGAGGAGCACAACCTGTAAAGTCATTGGTAAGATCAGTGCCCCATCCAAAACTCATGCGCACTTTTCCATGGAAATGATGATAGGTTTTTTCAATTGTATTGACATCAAGTGCATCAGAAAAAATTAAGAGTTTTTCGCGTGGATCTTTCCCTTTTTCTTTCCACCATTGAATAATACGTTCTCCACCTTCAATAGGGGGTGCACTATCCGGTCTAAAACCCGTCCAATCTGCTACCCAATCTGGAGCATTGCATAAAAATGCTTCTGTACCAAAGGTATCAGGTAAAACAATGAGAAGATTTCCGCCATAATAACGGTTCCAATCTTGCAAAACTTGATACGGAGCTCTACGTAATTCATCATCGTTGTTGCTGAGAGCAGCAATAACCATAGGCAATTCATGCGCATTGGTTCCAATAGCTTCTAAATCTGTATCCATGGCAAGAAGAACATTAGAAGTTCCCGTAAAAGAATGACCAATACCTTCTTTTAATGCTTCAACACACCAACGCTGCCATAAAAAAGAATGGCGACGCCGTGTCCCAAAGTCAGATATTTTAATATCAGGCAATTTTTTAAGGCGTTCAACTTTACTCCACATTTTTGCTTTAGCACGTGCATAAAGTACATCAAGAGCAAAGCGATCCAGTTTTTTCATAGCAGCACGTGAGCGTAATTCACTGACGATAGCAAGGGCTGGGATTTCCCACATGGAGCTATGAGCCCATGAACCATGAAAATGCAGAATATATTGGCTATCTTCCCGGGTTAATTCATATTCCGGAAGTTGAAAATTCTCAAGCCACTGAAGAAAATTCGGTTCAAAAATTTGTTTGCGTCCATAAAATGTATTACCAGCAAGCCAGATCATTTCTTTTTTTGTAAAGCGCAAACTAAGAGCGTGATCAAGTTGGGCGCGCAATTCACCCTCATCAATATCATCGGCAAGACGTATTGTTTTAGAACGATTTATGAGGGAAAAAGTAACATTAACAGTGGGATAAAGCCCCCAAATCATCTGTACCATAAGAAGTTTATAAAAATCCGTATCAAGAAGTGAACGAATAATAGGATCAAGCTTCCAAGTATGATCGTAAACACGTTTAGCAATATCCGGATGATTCATAATCCTCTTTCTTTTGGTTTCATAGAATTTAAAATTATTGTGCTCCAACAAAATCCATATAGGAATGAAAAAAACTATAACAACTCTAAGATTTTAGGCAAGAATAAAAAAGCTCTTTAGTTTTTCTGTTTTGAGGATTTAAGTATGCGTATGATTTCATGTTTTCCCGTTTTTTGTAACTTTATCCCTGTATGAACTTCGGTATATTTTTTGCCATTAACGTGAAGTATATTTTCAGATCCCCATTTGACTTTAATGGTATAAACAGCCTCATAAAATTTCATTTTTACTTCACACTTTGGCCAAGTAGAAGGTAAATGTGGTTTTAAAAACAACAGATCTCCCTGACGCTGTATTCCAAGAATAGCTTGTGTTGCAGCATGATAAAACCAGCCTGCTGAACCTGTATACCAGGTCCAACCACCTTGTCCAAGGTGTGGCTCAACGGCATAAATATCTGCGGCCATTACATAAGGTTCAACACGATAAGTTTCAGGATCTTGTCCATGATTAATAGGGTTAATTGTGGAAAATAAATGATAGGCTTTATCGCTTTCATTCATTTCAACAAGCGCTAAAATGCTCCAAATAGCACCATGGGTGTATTGTCCACCATTTTCTCGAATGCCAGGGGGATAACCTTTTATATAACCAGGTTCGAGCGTTGTTTTATCAAAGGGAGGCCAGAAAAGACGTAAAAGTTTCCCTTTTTCATCATAGAGACGTTCAAGCATTGAGGCCATAGCTTGTTTTTGGCGCTCAAGCGGTGCCATTTGAGAAATGACAGCCCAAGATTGAGCAATGGTATCGATTTGGCATTCATCATTGATTTGAGAGCCAAGAGGCGTCCCATCATCAAAATAACCGCGTCGATACCAAGCACCATCCCAAGCATTTTTTTCTAAAGATTTTTTCAAGCGTTCAAAATATGCATTCCATGTTTCAACACGGCTGTTATCACTCCGTTTTTGAGCTAAAGGA
This sequence comes from Bartonella sp. B1098, assembly GCF_944896145.1. Classification (NCBI taxonomy): domain Bacteria; kingdom Pseudomonadati; phylum Pseudomonadota; class Alphaproteobacteria; order Hyphomicrobiales; family Bartonellaceae; genus Bartonella; species Bartonella sp. B1098. Next base: position 834,921 of record NZ_CALYLP010000002.1, read on the forward strand.
ATGAATGCTTGTAATGTGCACCCGAAAAACCACCCTAACCAAGTGCTTTCGCCTTTTCCTTGCACACCAACCAAATTCATGCCATCATTCCAATCGCCACCTAAAATAAGAGGAAGACCGTGAGGTCCACAGCGTTTAATGGCAAAATCTAAAGCTAAAGCGCAATGTTCATAAACTGTTGCAACCTTTGAGGATTGAGTGGGTTTAAAATAAGCATCCTGTTGCCCACTTTTGAGAACATCGCCTTCAATAAAAGGAACGAGCGTATCAAGAAAAGCATCATCGCCAGTGGTATTGACATAAAAAGCTGTTGCATAGGCAAGCCAAACGATATCATCAGAAATGTGTGTGCGAACACCAGCATTTGTTTCAGGCAACCACCAATGTTGCACATCCCCTTCAAGAAATTGATGCGCAGCTGCGTTTAACAATTGTTCATGAGCTAATTGTGGTTCTAGAAACAATAAAGATAAACTATCTTGTAACTGGTCACGAAAGCCAAATGCACCACTTGCTTGATAAAAGGCAGCACGCGCCATGATACGGCATGCGTAGATTTGATAGGGAAGCCAATGATTGACCATAATATCAAAAGAGGGATCAGGTGTTTTTACTTGGAATGGGGAAACAAAATCACTCCAATATTGTTTTTGTTGTGTGAGCAAAGTTTCAAAATCACTTGCACGTACTTGATTGAGTAATTTTTCAGCTTCTTTTCTATTTTCAGCACTGCCAAGATAGAAAATGATCTCTTTTGTTTGACCTGGAAGAAGGTCAATATCATAAGCAAATGCTGAACAAGGATCATATCCTGCTTCAATAGTATTCGAAAGTGCACTGGCTTTACGGATCGCGTTTGGATGTGTTACGGTTCCTGTTGTACCAATAAATTCGCTGCGATTGATTGTGCTACTGGTTGGCATTTCAGATGCCGATAAAAATGTGACTTGCTGAGACTTTTCAATGTGATAAGGATTTTGAATAAAATGTGCCCCCCATTTAGCCTCGTAAGAGGGAACAATGAAGGGAGCATATTTTGTTTGAGTCTTGCCTAAAACCCATTCAACATAATTATACAGGCGTAAACTGCGTGGTTTTTCCCCTTCATTTGTGAGGAGCAGACGTGAAAAGCGAACAGGTTTCTCTAGGTCAAGTGTATGGGTTAATTCTAATGCGATTTCTGAATGTGTCGACTTAAAAGTTGAGAATCCAAAACCGTGACAAGCCTCATAGATAACATTTTTATCACATTCTACAGCAGAAACGGGTGAGAAACGTTTTAAAGACTGGCGATCAACCAGATAAAGTGCTTCGCCTGGCCGGTTAGACGTTGGATCATTCGCCCAAGGCGTTAATTGATAATCACGGCTATTGTGAACCCAAGTAAAGAGTGCACCTTCAGCAGAAACATGAAAACCAAATCCGTGATTAGCAATGACGTTAATCCACGGATGCGGTGTTGTAGTACGTCCATGAAGACGTATGATATAATGATTATGCTGATTAAAACCACCATAACCATTCCAATATTTTAGATCTTCTCCAGTCATTGGAGGAAAAGATGATTTTTGTCGGCTCGCAAGACCAATGGAAGCAAAAAGATTTTGTTCAGTTTGTGTTGTAACTTGTCTTCCTTTGTTATATTTTGAAGTGTCTAATTGATCATGAGCACTCTGATCATTTTTACGAATTGAGAGATCAAAATCATTCTCACCAAGTCGTTTAAACTGTTCAGATAAAGAGCCATTTTCGGCATCGAGAATAATGCGTGCGGATGCAAGAAGCGTTTTAAAACTTTGCTCACTCATTTGATCACGCCGAAGCGTAAAAATATGTTGGCGTGCATCTGTTTCTTGCGTGTGATGTCGATAAGATTCGCATACCCATTCAAGAGCGCGTTGTGTATTTTGTATATAGGAAAATGCTTGTTCATTGAGAATGACTAAATCAACAATGAGTCCGCGCATACGCCAATATTCATGTGCTTTAAGGAGCTCACGCAGCACAGTTATATTTCCCTCGTTATTTAATCTAAGAAGACAGAGTGGATTATCACCAGAAATGGACATGGGCCACAGATCCGACTGTTTTCCAAGTGTTTTTGCTAATATTTCAGAAGGAAGACGCCATGTTCGATCAAGATAGATAAGAGGCGTTGCATATTTTTGATAGACAATCGCTTCTTTAAGCGAGGTTTCGCTCTGATACAGTGCAACTTGTGAGCGTGTCCATGCCATTGAAAGTTCTTTTTGAAACATATCAGGTTGTCGATAATGTTTTATATGATGATGCAGCGTTTCTTTTGTATGAGCAGCAAAAGTCCAAAAAATAAGTTCTGCTTTTCCATAGGCTGGAATTTTTATACGGCATCGCAGTGACATAATAGGATCAAGAACACAACCTTGACTGTTACTAAAATGAGCATTTTGGTCAAATGCAGCGGGCCGATGAATGGATCGCCCCCGTCCAATAAACAACGAACGATCCGTTTCAGCTTCTGTTTCTCTAAGAGTATCTGCTGTACTGGAAACAAAATGAGCAACATAAATTTCAGGATCATTAGGTGCGCGTTTGCGCCTTTTGGCAAAAATTGTTTTGCCTTCCTCAGCAATTTCCGTCTCTATAAACATCCGTGAAAAAACAGGATGAGCTTGGTCCATATCCATTGTTGCAAGCGCTAGTTCACCATATGAGGTCACTTCAATAAGACGGTCTTTGTTTGTTGTATTCATCAGTTGAATACGTCTACCTTCACCACATCCTTCAGATGTAATAAGACATTCAAGGGTTGATTTGATACCATCAACCATTTTCGTATATTCAGCCTTTTCATCCGTAAAAATGCTGACAGCTTCTTCTTCAATAACGCGTGTTGGTTCGCTGGTCACAGACCACCACCGTCCACTATGTATATTGCGTAGGAAAAATAAAATCCCTTGTTGATCTTCTGTTGCATAAGGAATAAAGCGCGTAATCGCATAATCGTGCCAACGGCTATAACCAGAACCATTCGCTGTCAACATGATAGAATAAAAGCCATGAGATAAAAGCAACGTTTCCCGTGGCTTAAGCAGCGGGTTTGTAATAATGCGCAAAGGGGCGGCATCCAATACTTCAGATTTATTGCGCATACGATTAATAGCTTTGGTGTGAATCATAGGAATAAGATGGGCAGCGCGCTCTTGTAAAAGCAATTGCGTTGCTTCCACAACGGGATCACGGTGAAAACGATCACGCATTCGTCCTTGAAAAATAACATTGTTAAGAGCAAGGATAGACATCCCATGATGGTGCGCATAATAATTGCGTACAATAGCGTATTTTTCCCCTGTTTTTACGCGTGAAGGGGTAAAATCAATAGAGTCATAATAACCATATGTTCCTAAAGCTCCAAGATTACGCAATCGCTTTAAATTGGTTACAGCTTTGTGAGGCACATATTGTGCTGCAAGAAAGCTGGCATAGGGAGCAATGACAGCATTGCGTGAAAGACCACGTTGGAGTCCGAGGTTAGGAACACCAAAATGAGCATATTGGTAATTCATTAAATGATCACGAGCATTAAATGCAGCCTCTGAAATCCCCCATGGCAATTCCCGTGTATGAGCATATTGTATTTGACAACGAATAATCAATCGATTGGTTTGATCCAAGAGAGACCCTAAAGGTTCATGCATCACAAGAGATGGCATAAGATATTCGAACATGGAACCAGACCATGATAAAAGAGCACCTTTCCACCCTATGGGAACGAGGAGTCGACCAAGATGAAACCAATGTTTAAGTTTTATATCGCCTTTTGCAATGGCAAAAAAACTTGCAAGACGTGCCTCTGAAGCAAGTAGATCATAACAGTTTTCATCGAGTTTGTTTTCTTGAACACGATATCCAATGGATAAGAGATGCCGTTTAGGCTGTTCTAAGAAATCAAATTTCATATCAAAGGCTATTTGCCTTGCCGCTATAGCTAACCTGTTTAGTTTTCTGCATAATTTTTCAGGATCACAATGAGCCATTGCATCGTGATGATAAGCGTCGCAAGTTTCGATAAGGCATTTAGCCCAACAAAGGGCACGAGCAGATTCTATTGTTTGAATTTTTTGGTCGAGTTCATTAACTAAGTCTACAATATCTTGGGCTGCACGTGAAAGATCCCTGATGTGAGAAGGTATCGTATTTTCTTGTTCGACAAAAGTACGGAAAGAGTGATGAAAACGAACAATATTTTCTTCAATTCTGTGGCGTAAAGCGCGTAGACTTGGTTGATGATCTGGAATTTCTTTAACCGTTTCTTTAAGAATAATAAGAACATCCGATAAGCCTTCTCGATCACTTTGAAAAAGAAGATGCGGTTTTTCAGCCCATTCCCTTAAAGCAGAAGAGAGTGTTACCAAATGACCAGCAAGATTTCCTGAATCAACGGTTGAGACATAAGTGGGCAAAAGAGGCCTGAGTGTATCCGTTGCATACCAATTATAGAGGTGACCATGGAACTTTTCCATTTTTGCAAGAGAGCGTAATGTACATTCGATACGGGTAACTGTTTCTTCAAAACCAATCCAGCCAAAATCACGTGCCGCAATAATAGACAGGAGATAAACGCCAATATTTGTAGGGGATGTACGTTGAGCAACAAGAGGTTCAGGGTCTTCTTGAAAATTATCGGGAGGCAAATAATTGTTTTGCTCATTGACAAAGGTTGCATAATAAAGCCATGTCCGTCGAGCAATAGAGCGGAGGATTTTTTCATCTTTTGAAGAAAGTTCAAGGCTATCTTGAAATGTTGAAGGTTGACTCACAACCCAAGCAATGAAAGGTGAAAAAAACCATGCTATCCCAAAAGGCAAAGCAATAAAGCTTGCAAAATTATCAAAAAAAAGAGGGAGTGTTAGGGCAAGAGCACCAATAAGTGATGCTGGTGCCATTGTAAAAACATAGAAACGCAAACTATTGGGCATTGATTTTGTTGCGGCAGAGGTTTTCCATTCAAGAAGATGCTGTCTTGAAATCGTCATACGATAGAGTGTACGAATAATCGCATCTGTCATAAAATACACCGAATGAGCAAGAAAAGTCGTCTTAAGAAATATATCAGCGCCTGTAAGAGTAGTTTTATTCCAAATTAATTGAACATGTCCGCGCAAAGAATGATCTATATTGGATGAAAAAAACGTTTTTAATACACATAAAATGGGAGCAATAAAGGTGCTCAGCAACAAAAATATCTGCCAAATGAATGCACTCTTTATTGGCAAAAGAGCCCATCCTGCAAACGCTGCAACTAACCACATTAATGGTGTAAGAGAACGACGCAAATTATCCTGCATTTTCCAACGCGTCACGGAGCTTATTTGACGGGGACAAAAAAGATAGGGAAAGAGTTGCCAATCACCACGAATCCAGCGATGATAACGCATAACATCAATATTATAAGCCGTTGGGTAGTCCTCAATGACTGTGATGCTACTGACCAGAGCAGTACGGGCATATCCTCCTTCTAAGAGATCATGACTGAGAACAGTATTTTCTTTAACTTTGCCGTCAAGTGCTTGTTCAAATGCATCAATATTATAAAGACCTTTACCGATAAAAGTACCTTCTCCTAACAGATCTTGATAAGTGTCAGAAACAGCAAAAACATAAGGATCAATACCACGGCTGGTCGAAAAAACCCGTTGGAAAATTGATGTTTTTTTTCCTGTTGTCAGAGACGGAATAATGCGTGGCTGCAAAACGCTATAGCCTTTGACAAGCTTTCCACTTTGTGGATCAAAAATGGGATGATTAAGTGGATGATTAAGCTTTCCAACAAGTTTTGTGACACTTTCAGGGGTAAGACGTGTATCACAATCCAGTGTCATAACAAAACGACAATCCATCGGAAGATTTGGATCAGGAGAGTAAAAACTCGTATTTTTATCGCCTCTTAAAAGCCGATTGAGTTCATGAAGTTTTCCCCGCTTTCGTTCCCATCCCATCCAACATTTTTCACCGCTATTATAAAGACGTCGGCGATGTAAAAGGAAAAAAACAGGAAATTCATCACGATGATAACGACCATTGAGTTTATCAATACCCTTTTGCGCATAGTGAAACAAATCAAGATCATCTTGCGTTTCTCTTAAGGGAGCATCTACCCAATCTGTAATGAGTGCAAAATGAACCGCACCTTTGGGATTGGAAAGATAGTGCACTTCAAGATTGTGCACGTGCGCATCAATATCATCGCGTGATGTCATCAAAGTAGGTACAACAACCATTGTACGTGCATGTTTTGGAATACCTTCTTTATATTCATAACCAATGAGCTGTCTTGATGGAACAAACCACGAAACAACTGTATTAAAGAAGGAAAAAGCCGCATCCATAGCAGGAAAAAGCGCTAATACAGTAAAGCAAAGGGACATCCATAGTGTCATGCCAGATATTTGGAAAAGGGTATAGACTGCAAGCAAAAGGGCAAGCGTCAGAAAAGAGACAGGAATGGCAATGACTCTCAGTTTTAAGCAATAAAAAGCGCGTGCCCATTTTATGAGAAGAGACGGCGTATATCCACAAGCCTTTTCAAATATGCCACGACCATCACCGACAAGATACCACCCAACAGAGGAATAATGAGGCATATCTTCAAAAATGGGATTTGCCATTTCTACAGATTTGCGTGCAACTTCCAGCTCACTAAGAGATGAAAAGCGTGAGATTTTTTCAATGACTTGTCGATAAATACTGCGTGAATGGGAATCAATTTCAGAAAAATCACTCTTTTTACGCAAAATAGCATCGACACAACTCACTGTTTCAAACCATACGGTCCAATCAACATCATCTATCGCTTTAAGAGCACAGATAATATTACCCATGGTCACACCATCTGCCGCTTGTCGGGTATGCTCATCGGCTGTTGCACTTTCTAAGCTACTGCCTTGACTTTCTAATTGCTTTTCAAGCCAAGTTAACGCTATGTTTGAATCGATAGATGCACTGCGCAGACGATAGAATAAATGTGCTGAAAAAGTTGGGTCAGCAGTGAATGGTTTGTACTGCGTAAAAAGAGAATTTAGACTGGTTTTATTTTCTACAAGAGAAATTTTATCAGCTACTTGACTGGCAAGATGGCGCATCTGGCGCGCTTTTTCGATACGCACTGAAAGACGACGAACATTTTCAATGAGTAGCATTTGTATAACTGAAGGAAGAGCCCACAATTCACCAATTGTGAGCGCACAAACTTCTTGAAACCCATTGATCATAACTGTCAGTGTTTCTTGTGAAAAGCTGCTATCGGTATGCGCAATATAAAGCCAAGTTAAAGCAAAAATGCGTGGTATTCCTGCTTTTTGTGGTGAAAGAGGAAGTTGCTTTATGAAGGACTTGGGAAAGTTACGGCGTAGTTGTTGTATGGTTTTATCAATGGTGTAATGATTATCAATGAGCCATTGCGCAGACGGTGCAATAGTTTCATCATTTCTGGCAGCAAAATCACTGGTATGAAAGGCATGAAGGATAAGTTTAGCATTTTCATTCAATCTCTTGCGAAAATCTTCTACTCCTTCATATTCAGGGAGTAAAATTTCTTTGCCAGAAGCTATATCATGCCCTAGATCATAAAGATCTTCCTGTACTTTATAAATTGCACGAAGAGGGAAATCACTATTAATAAAATGGTCTTTTCTCTTCTTTTGAGAGAAAAAGTACTTTATGAAAGGTATTGTGCACACCATAATGTCCCATTATCATTCAATTACATCGCTTTTTATTTAAATTGTAAGCATTTTATTTGAATAGTGAACCGTTGATAGACAAAAAACAAACTTTTTGTTTTTATTTGCAAGCAGTTATAATAATTTTTAATGCAATAATTAAAAAATAAGAAAATAATTTTTTTTAGTAAATAAAAAGGTCACTCATTTTAGGGAGTGACCTTAATAATACCATCAGTGTTAATGATTGATGATTAATCTTGTTCTTGTTTTTTCAAAGCTGCACCGAGAATATCGCCAAGAGAAGCACCTGAATCTGTAGAACCATATTGGGCAACAGCTTCTTTTTCCTCTGCAATTTCCAACGCTTTGATCGATACTGAAATTTTACGTGTTTTTTTATCAAATGCTGTGATGCGCGCATCAACCTTTTGCCCAATTGCAAAACGCTCAGGACGTTGTTCATCACGATCACGCGCGAGATCAGCACGCCGAATGGTTGTCTCAAGGTTGTGGTCAATCAATTTCACATCAATATCATTGTCGTTAACAGCGATCACTTCACAGGTTACAACAGCCCCTTTTCGCAATTCGCCAGAAGCAGCCGCTTCTCCAACTTTATCACTAGAAAGCTGCTTAATTCCAAGAGAGATACGCTCTTTTTCAATGTCAACATCCAAAACCACAGCTTTAACGATATCACCTTTATTGTAAGTATCAATAACTTGTTCACCAGGACGGTTCCAATCAAGATCAGAGAGATGAACCATACCGTCAACATCACCTTCAAGCCCAATAAACAGACCAAATTCTGTTTTATTTTTAACCTCTCCCTCAATTTGTGAATTGACAGGAAATTTATTGGCAAAAGCTTCCCATGGATTTTCAAATGTTTGCTTTAAGCCAAGAGAAATACGCCGTTTAGAAGGATCAATTTCAAGGACAACCACTTCTACTTCTTGTGATGTAGACAGAATTTTTCCAGGATGAACATTTTTCTTTGTCCAGCTCATTTCAGAAACATGGATCAATCCTTCAATCCCTGGTTCAATTTCAACAAAACCACCGTAATCCGTAATGTTGGTCACAGCACCCGTAATTTTTTTACCAATCGGATAGCGGACACTGATGCTTTCCCAAGGATCACTTTCAAGCTGTTTCATTCCAAGAGAAATACGATGCGTATCTTGATTAATGCGAATAATCTGAACTTTAATCGTTTGACCAATTGTAAGCACTTCAGATGGGTGGTTTACACGCCGCCATGCCATATCTGTAACGTGTAAGAGACCATCAATCCCACCAAGGTCAACAAAGGCACCATAATCTGTGATATTTTTCACCACACCTTCAACGATTTGGTTTTCTTCAAGATTTTGTACAATTTCTGAACGTTGCTCAGCGCGACTTTCTTCTAAGACAGTACGACGTGAGACCACAATATTGCCACGACGACGATCCATCTTCAAAATTTCAAAAGATTGTGCATTATGCATGAGAGGTGAAACATCACGAATGGGACGAATATCAACTTGACTGCGCGGCAAGAAAGCAACCGCTCCATCAAGATCAACTGTGAAACCACCTTTTACTTGGCTAAAGATAACGCCCTCAACACGCGCACCAGCATTGAACTTTTCCTCTAAACGAACCCAACTTTCTTCGCGCCGTGCTTTTTCACGCGATAAAACAGCCTCGCCCATCGCATTTTCAATGCGTTCAATATAAACCTCAACTTCATCGCCAACTTGCAAAGAACCATCTTTCGCTTTAGCTCCAAATTCTTTGAGAGGAATACGTCCTTCGACTTTAAGTCCAGCATCAATAATGGCCATGTCTTTTTCGATTGCAATAACACGACCTTTAACAACAGATCCTTCATTAAGATCATTGGTTTGAAAAGATTCTGTTAAAAGGGCTTCAAAATCCGCTGTTGTGGGATTGTATTGTGACATAAGAACTCCTAATATATACCTTATCTTATAAGGTATGAGCGCTAGGTTAGTGTTAACATGGGCAACCCCTTACCCTTTGTTCCTTGAATAAAGGAAGAAAAGTTAGCGCTAGGCTGGGAGCCGCCTTGATGAATTTATCCAATTATATGCATTTTTATGATTGGATCAATAAAAGTACATGCAATTGCAAATGTTGCCTCTATACTCAATTCTGACGTATCAAGCAAGTGGGCGTTTTTTGCCGGTTTTAGCGGACTTTGTTTGCGCGTTCTATCGCGATTGTCTCGCTGTTCAAGATCGCTAAGAATTTCATGATAATTTGCTTGTCCCTCTTTTTCTAAAATTTCTTGGTAACGACGTTTAGCACGTATCTGAACGTTGGCTAGAACATAAAACTTGATATCGGCATCAGGACAAACGATTGTCCCAATATCTCTTCCATCGAGCACACTTCCAGGTAAAGTTTTGGCAAAATTACGTTGTTTTTCGACAAGAATTTTGCGTACAGCAGGGTTAATCGCTATTTTTGAAGCCGCTTCACCAAATTCATGAGAAGAAAGGAGAGCAGGATTTAAGCTATTAAAATCAAGTTCATTAGCACAAATGATAGCATTTTTTTCATCATTAAGAGCCAATTTTTGTTGTAAAAGCGCATGAGCAACACCACGATAAGTAAGCCCTGTATCCAAATGATGAAGATGATAATGTGCAGCAATTTTGCGAGCTAAGGTTCCTTTGCCTGAGGCAGCAGGTCCATCAATGGCAATAACAAAAGGCTTCAAGCGATTTTTCCCCCAAGTTGTTTTATAAAACGAATAAATTCCGGAAAACTCGTAGCAATCATTCGTTTATCATCAATGGTAACAGGTTTTTCTGATACAAGCCCAAAAATGAGAAAGCACATAGCAATTCGGTGATCAAGATGTGTGGTAACATGTCCACCCCCCAAACCTTTAGCAGAACCTTTCCCATAAACAACGAGAAAATCTTGACCTTCTTCACAGTCTACGCAATTAATTTTTAATCCTTGAGCAACAGCAGACAGCCGATCTGATTCTTTAACACGCAATTCTTCAATTCCTAACATCACTGTTTTGCCTTCTGCAAAGGCTGCCGCAACCGCCAAAGCAGGATATTCATCAATCATCGATGAAGCACGTTCCTTCGGCACAGTAACACCTTTTAAGATCGATGATTTTATCCGTAGATCGGCAACATCTTCTCCACCTGTTTGGCGTTGATTCAAAAATTCAATTTGAGCGCCCATTTCCCACAATGTTTCGATAAGTCCTATTCGAGAATTGTTTATCAAAACATTTTCAATAGTGATATCAGAATCTTCTACAAGAAGGGCTGCAACCATTGGAAAAGCAGCAGAAGAAGGATCTCCGGGAATATGAATCGTTTGTCCAGTAAGATGGGGGAAACCATTAAGATGAATCAAACGCGCACTTTCTTTATCTCTTTCTATTTCAAGTTGAGCACCGAATGCTTTTAACATTTTTTCCGTATGATCACGTGTGAGAACCGGTTCAATAACCGTTGTAATGCCAGCGGTATTCAGTCCAGCAAGGAGAACTGCCGATTTAACTTGGGAGGAAGCTATTGGAACACGGTAGCGAATCGGATTAGCCATTTTGGGACCATAAAGCGTTAAAGGAAGGTGATCGCCATCTGTTGCCTCAATTTCCACCCCCATAAGACGCAGTGGATCAAGGATACGTCCCATAGGACGTTTAGAGAGAGAAACATCACCCATAAAAGTTGTTTTCATATGATAGGGCCCAACCATTCCCATAACCAAACGAGCACCTGTTCCTGCGTTTCCAAAGTCTAAAGGTTTTTGTGCGGCTAAGAGGCAACCATTCCCTGTTCCTCGTACGATCCAGCAGTCATCTTCCTTAATTATACAAGCACCCATAGCCTGCATAGCAGCAGCTGTATTGAGCACATCAGCGCTTTCAAGTAATCCATGGATATATGTTTCACCATTTGCTAACCCTCCCAATATAAGAGAGCGGTGAGAGATTGATTTATCTCCTGGTATTCGAATTTTTCCAGAGAGACTACTCGATTTATAGGCAGTTATAGGGATTGCTTTTTGCATGGAAATTCTATTTAATTCTATCTAAATTGTATGAAATTATGCATTCTTTAGCACAGGCTTTAAAGGGCGTCATGAAAAAATCTACGTGGAACAGTTTATTTATCTTTGACAAAGGCATTATTTTTCGATTAAGCACCATAAAATTTATCTTTTAATGGAATAAAATGAATCAAAGAGGCACGGTTTATGGCAAAACAGGAACTTGGAACGAAACGTGTTGATCCAGAAACAGGAAAAAAATTTTACGATCTAAATCGCGACCCTATTGTGTCACCTTATACAGGAATCTCTTATCCGCGTTCTTATTTTGAGGTTGCAGCAGCTGAAGCAAACAATGAAGAAGAAGTGGATACTGAAGAGCTTGATACTGCACTTGAAAAGTCTGCTTTTATGCTTCTTGAAGAGGATGATGATGGTTCTAAAGATGACGATCTTCCTGATTTGGAAGATAGTGATGTTGATCTTGGTGATGACGATGATACATTTTTATCTCACGATGAGGACGATGAGGATGATGACGTTACCGATATTCTCGGAGGCGGCGTTTCTAATGATGACGATTCTTAAAAGAAGTAAAAGAAAATATCTTTTCCGTTGAATACAAATTCTTCTTGATCTTCAATTTTTATCGTTTTAAAAAAATTGAATTTATAGACTGTCTTTTTGGGGAGAATTTGTTTTTAGGGGCTATAGCTCAGCTGGGAGAGCGCTTGCATGGCATGCAAGAGGTCAGCGGTTCGATCCCGCTTAGCTCCACCAAAAGAACCAGCTCTTCTATCGAGAAGAATCAATTTGGGAAGTTTATGTGCTTTGTAACCTTTCCTCTAGTGCTGTATAGCCTGTATTTTAACGCTCTTATAATGCCCTTTTAATTGTTTGTTGGATTGTAAATTTTACTTTCATGACAATAAAAAGCGATATTATATTTTAGAATTTTTCTTCAGCACTCTCTAGTATTTTGCCCAGATTCAATAGCTAGCGCCAAATGGAAGATTGTGTCCATTGTAAATTTTTCAAACAAAGGAGAACAAAAATATCGAGAGTATCTTCAAATGCATTGTGTTTTGCAAAAGCTTTCTCTCATTTTAGTTTATTAAAAAAAATAACAACTTATTTCATTCGACAATCGGACAAACGACCTTATCGTATCACTCCATAAGAAATTTTTCTCTCAAATTAATTTTATCCCATCAGCTCCTTAATTGAGATTTTCAAAAATCTTCCCTAATACCATCCACAGCTCTTTAATTGCTGTTCATAGAGCTTAGACATCCTTGCCATGCGCTGTGCTGCCTGTGAAAGTGCAGCATTAACATATCCACCACTCCGCGCATAAGCACCATGCCCCATATGATAATTTAAATAAAGGCTATAGGCATCATCAAACCTCACCCCATTACGTCGAACACTTTGGCGATGATACCAAGCAACAAAATCAGCAGCATCTGCAAAATTGGTACGCCATGCAAAAGACCTCCCCGTAGAACGAAGATACATTGCCCATGTACTATCAAGCGCTTGAGAATAGCCATAAGCTGTCGACTGACGCTTCCATGGAATAAAACCAAGTAATTTTTTTCGTGGAGGACGTGCATTGTGACGAAAACTTGATTCCATATTAATGGTTGCAAGAATAATCGACATAGGAATGCCATAGCGCCTTTCTGCTCTTTGAGATGCCTTACCCCAATTATCAAAAAAACCATTTTTTTGTGCTAAAATAGCGCAAGCGTTGTTTGTGTGGATGGGAGCGGTTGTTGCACACCCCCCTAGTAGAAACACCAGTGCCCCTAAAAACAAAAGGTGTCGCATATTCCCTATTCCTCTCGTTTTAGAAATAAAACAAGATAGAGATACTAAAAAATTATTACCAATCAATAAAGAACATGATCTGAACTTGTAATCGTTCAGAAGCTTGCTTTTCTTTATTCGTCATCAACCAAACGCAATGTTTGCGACTGAGCCGATGTTGTCATTTTTATTGATTCAGAGTAATTTTCTTTTAATTCGACAGTTTCAATGCGATTTGCCCGTTTCATAATTTTGGAGGACGATATTAAAATTCCTTCTATATCTTCACCTGCCTTGTGAAAGTGCTTCTGTAGTGCCCGAACACGTATATCCATTCGTCCAAAATCTTCCATTAATTTTGCTACTTCTGATTGAATTAAATGCGCTTGTTCACGCATCCGCGCATCTTTCATAATGGTTTGAACAACTTGGACAGAGAGCATCAATAAAGACGGTGAAACAATAATCACATGAGCTCTATTGGCTTTTTGTACCAATGGCTCAAAATCCTCATAAATTGTTGCAAAAATCGATTCCGACGGTACAAAAAGAAAAGCGGTGTCATGGGTTTCTCCAGGAATCAAATATTTTTGCACAATATCACGGATATGGACTTCCATATCGGTACGAAATTGGCGTTCTGCCTCTTGGCGCTCTTGCGCTGATGCAGCTTTACGCAGAGCATTCCAAGCCTCTAGAGGGAATTTAGCATCCACAACAAGAGAAGGTGCTTTATTTGGCATATGAATAAGACAATCTGGGCGCTTTCCGTTGGAAAGAACTGCTTGAAAAACATAAGCATTTGTTGGTAAGGCATCGGCAATAATAGCTTCCATCCGCCCCTGACCAAAAGTACCACGTGTTTGCTTATTGCTTAAAATAGACTGCAACTGAACAACTTGTCCCGTAAGCGATTGAATATTATTTTGTGCGGCATCAATCACTGCTAAACGCTCTTGCAAACGATTCAAATTTTCATAGGTGGATTTGGTCTGTACCTGAAGTGTTTGACCTATATTGGCTGTCATGCCATTGAGTTGCTCACTGAGTGATTTATTCAATTCAGCTTGCCGTTGACCAAAAATTTCCGCCATCGTTTGCATTCGCCCTTGCATTTCAGCTTGTGTTTTGAGCAAAATAGCCATCTGCTCTTGTGCCTCACGAGCACGCTTGGCAACTTCACTTTCCAAAAGTGCCTTTTTCCGATGAGAATAAATTAACATAAAAAATGCTAAGCAAACGAGTATCAATAAAAGAAGAACACTCAATTTCGTAAAAGACTCATCAGCAAGTATAAAAGAAAAAAACGAATCAAACATGAGAAGTAATATAACGCCCTCATCGTAAAAAAGCGTAAGAATTTGTTATTCAATATTGACCCATACACAAGCATTGATTAATCTGTACCTTATGTCAATGAGACCTTTAGTTACTTTACCAGATCCAATTTTACGGGAAGTGTCCAAACCTATCGAGCATGTTGATGCAGCTCTCCAAAAGCTTGCAGATGATATGTTGGAGACCATGTATCGCGCTAAAGGCATTGGTCTTGCTGCTATTCAGATTGGTATACCGCTGCGCATGTTAGTTATGGATGTCTCTCCAAATGAGGAACCGAAAAATCCGCTTGTTATCATCAACCCTGAAATTCTATGGCTTTCAGAAGAACGTAATATTTACAAGGAAGGTTGTCTTTCTATTCCTGACTATTTTGCAGAAGTTGAACGCCCTAAACGTCTACGTATTCGCTATCAGAACCGTGAAGGAAAACGAACAGAAATTGAAGCAGATGATCTGTTGGCAACTTGCTTACAGCATGAAATGGATCATTTAGATGGGCGTCTTTTTATTGATTATATCTCAAAAATCAAACGCGATATGGTGATACGAAAATTTAAAAAACGCGCAAAAGAAAAAAATACTCAGGAAGCAATTTTGTAATGGCATTACGGTTGAGTTTTATGGGAACACCCAGTTTTTCTGTTCCCGTTTTGCATGCTTTATTGGATGCTGGTCATGATGTTGTCGCCGTTTATAGTCAACCTCCTCGCCCAGCAGGACGTCGTGGTCTTAAACTCATTCCCTCACCTGTGCAAAATGCAGCAGAAGAAAAATCTATTCCCGTATTCACACCTCAAACACTCAAAACAGCCGAACAGCAAGCCCAATTTGCAGCACTTCGTGTTGATGCTGCTGTTGTGGTTGCCTATGGACTCCTCTTACCAAAAGCTATTCTTGAAACACCGCGTTTTGGATGTTTTAATGCCCATGCTTCGCTTTTACCACGCTGGCGTGGTGCTGCGCCTATTCAGCGTGCAATTATGGCTGGGGATAAGAAAACCGGGATGATGATTATGAAAATGGATGAAGGGCTTGATACAGGGCCTATTGCCCTCTCACGCTCTATTCCCATCACTGATACAACCACTATGGGTGAACTGTCAAATAAGCTTTCATATATCGGCGCAGAACTTATGATAGAAACTCTATCAACTTTAGAAAAAGGACAACTCAAACTGACCCCCCAATCAGAAGAAGGCATCACCTATGCTGCCAAAATCAAAAAGGAAGAAACCCGCATTGATTGGACAAAATCTGCTGAATTTATTCATCGATATATTCGTGCACTCTCTCCCTTTCCTGGTTGCTGGTGTAATATGAATATCGTGGGACAAGAAGAACGCGTAAAAATTCTTGGAAGTCGTTTAATAACTGGTCTTTCTCTTGAAATTGGTCGAATAGAACCAAATTCTTTGATTGTCCATTGTGGACAAGGGCTCCTTGAAATAACCCACCTGCAAAGATCTGGTGGTAAAGTCCTTGAGAGCGCAACCTTTTTGCGAGGTGCTCATATTTCTGCTGTTTTTTGATATGCCCCGTTTTAAACTTACTCTTGAATATGATGGATCAAATTATGCTGGCTGGCAGCGTCAAGCAGAGCTTCACACAATACAAGGAGCTCTTGAACAGGTGATTTTCCACTTTAGTGGACAACAATTAACTATTACAACAGCGGGACGAACGGATGCTGGGGTGCATGCTACGGGACAAGTTGCCCATGTTGATTTCATAAAAAACTGGCCTCCATATACTGTACGGGATGCGCTCAATGCTCTTTTACGCCAACAGGGAGAAGCAATTTCAATCTTAAATGTAGAAAATGTCCCTGATGACTTTGATGCACGATTTTCCGCTATCAAACGTCATTATCTTTTTAAAATTCTCAATCGTCGCTCTCCACCAGCCTTAAATGCCAAACGTGTGTGGTGGTTGCCAAAGCCTCTTGATGCTGAAGCTATGCATGAAGCCGCTCAAAAGCTTGTAGGACAACATGATTTTACAACTTTCCGTTCAGCACATTGCCAAGCCAAAAGCCCTATTCGGACCCTTGAACGTCTCGATGTGCAAAGAGAAGGTGAAGAAATCTTCCTTTATGCGCGAGCCCGCTCTTTTCTTCATCATCAAATTCGTTCATTCGCAGGAAGCCTCATGCAAGTGGGGATTGGACGTTGGACAGCTCAAGATCTTGAAGCAGCTCTTCATGCTAAAGACCGTAAACATTGTGGTGTTGTTGCTCCCCCTTCAGGACTTTATTTAACCAAAGTAGAATATTAACTGTCTCACAAAAATGACTTTTTCAAAAACAATTAAGGCAGTTTATAAAAAGAACGAATTTCTTTGAAAGCTTCTGCTGCTGTATTGACAAATTTCACCAAATTAACATCCGTAGGAGCAATTGTACCTTGCGAAGCTAAATATTCAAGATTGATCGCATTGCTCCAAAATTCTTTACCAAACAATAAAATTGGTACCTGTTTCATACGCCCTGTTTGTATTAAAGTTAACGTCTCAAACAACTCATCTAAAGTCCCAAATCCTCCAGGGAAAATAGCTAATGCTTTCGCTCGTACTAAAAAATGCATTTTTCGCATCCCCAAATAGTGAAAATTGAAACACAAATGCGGAGACACATATGCATTAGGCTCTTGCTCATGCGGTAAAATAATATTTAAGCCAACCGTTGGGGCCCCAACATCACAAGCACCACGATTTCCCGCTTCCATGATCCCTGGTCCGCCCCCTGTAACAATCACAAATTCACGATATTCTGTTTTCGCTGAATAAAGGGAACACAAACGTGCAAATTCTCTGGCTTCATCGTAATAATGCGACATAGCATGCAAGTTTTTCTTTTGTGTTTCATTTTTTGCAGCCCACGCTGCTTGCCCAGGTTCAGGAATACGTGCACCACCAAACAAAACAACTGTTGATTGAATATTATATTCTTTAAGTGTTATCTCTGGCTTTAAAAATTCAAGACCAATACGTTGTGAGCGCAGCTCTGGTCGCATCATAAAATCTTGATCGATATAGGCTAAACGATAAGTAGGTGAACACATTTGTGCTGAATTAGAAACTTTATGGATCTGTTGGAGAGCTTCTCTCGTGTGAAGAAGTGGTGTCCAATTTTCTTGTTCTTCTTTTCTTTTTTCTTTACAGCCTTTTTTCATGCACATGTCCTACTTTCTCATCGTTTTATTGACTGAAAACATTTCTTCGCGTAGGTCATAGAGAATAAATCTTGAAGCTTTCAACTTGTTTAACGGAACTCTCGTTATGACCCATCTCACACAACTTGAAATCATTATCGAAAAAGCATTTGATGATCGCGATTCTATCAATACTACCACAAAAGGCGAAATTCGTGAGAGTGTCGAACACACATTGAACCTTCTTGATAAAGGTGAAATCCGTGTTGCAGAACGGCAAAAAAATGGACAATGGCATGTTCATCAATGGTTGAAAAAAGCTGTTTTGCTCTCTTTTCGGCTAAACCCAATGCAAATTATTGCTGGTGGAATCAATGGAACACATTGGTGGGATAAAATTCCCTCAAAATTTTCTGGTTGGAAAGAAAATGATTTTCAAAAAGCGGGGTTTCGTTCCGTTCCTGGAGCAATTGCACGTCATTCTGCCTATATTGCACCAAATGTCATACTCATGCCATCCTTTATCAATCTTGGTGCTTTTGTCGATGAAGGAACAATGGTTGATACCTGGACAACCGTTGGTTCTTGTGCACAAATTGGCAAACATGTTCATCTTTCTGGTGGTGTTGGTATTGGTGGTGTTTTGGAACCTCTGCAAGCAAATCCAACAATTATTGAAGACCATTGCTTTATTGGCGCTCGCTCTGAAGTTGTTGAAGGCTGTATTATTCGTGAAGGGGCTGTTTTAGGAATGGGAGTCTTTATTGGAAAATCTACAAAGATTATTGATCGTACAACAGGTGAAACTTTTACCGGTGAAGTACCAGCCTATTCAGTTGTTGTACCGGGGTCTCTTCCTGGAAAACCACTCCATAATGGTGAAACAGGCCCAAACCTTTATTGTGCTGTTATTGTAAAACGCGTTGATCAAAAAACACGAGAGAAAACATCCATTAATGAGCTTTTACGTGATTAGACACCATGTTGATTGATAATGTCATTTATTGTTTTTCAACTTGAATAACATCATAAAATACAAGGAGTCTCTTATTTAAAATCTTTTCATATTGAATTAATTACTCTCATTTCCTTGCGCATTACAAACGTAAGAAGTGTATGAGTAAGACACACCTTAATACACAGAGTAAAAATGTCCTTAATTAACGCTCTCAAACACCAAGAGCTATCATAACATTTTGAATGCGCAAAAAGTATGATGATAGCAGCACGCGTCTTTATGACATGTAAAGATGATCATACCAAATGGGTTTTATGTCATTTACGGAGGCTTTAGATTATCCTTTTGACAAATACCATTGTGAAATGAGATCGGGTGTGTTGAGAGATATTTCTTTAAAAAAAGGGAGCCAATATGCAACACCAATGTATTTTGTTTAAAGCATTCCATTTTACGTGAGCAACGTAACACAATGAAAAAACACACTATACCCAAAAATGTGAGGACTGAGAAATTGCCATTTAAGAAGCACTCTTTAAGAACCTGAACCAATCAACAAAAGCAAAAGCGCAATCTAATGAGGAAAATACGCCTTTTTTCGTTATTTATTCATTTTAAGCGCTTGAATAAAAGCTGACTGAGGAATTTCTACCTTTCCAAATTGGCGCATCCGTTTTTTACCTTCTTTTTGCTTTTCCAACAGTTTACGCTTACGCGTCACATCGCCACCGTAACATTTTGCCGTTACATCTTTACGCAAAGCGCGAATTGTTTCGCGCGCTATAACTTTACCACCAATAGCCGCTTGAATTGGAATCTGAAACATATGCTGGGGAATAAGATCTTTTAGTTTTTCACACATGGAACGCCCGCGCTTTTCCGCAATCGTGCGGTGTACAAGCATCGATAATGCATCAATAGGCTCTCCATTCACCAAAATAGACATTTTAACTAAATCCCCCTCGGCATAATCCCTCATCTGATAATCAAAAGAAGCATACCCCTTTGAGATCGATTTTAAGCGATCATAAAAATCAAAAACAACTTCATTGAGTGGTAAATCATACGTCACCATAGCACGCGTTCCAACATAGGATAAACCAACCTGTATTCCACGCCGCTCTTGGCACAGCTCTAAAATTGACCCAAGATAGTTATCAGGAGTCATGATTGTCGCTCGGATCCACGGTTCTTCGATGGAAGAAATTTTAACCACATCAGGCATATCTGCTGGATTGTGCAACTCTTTAACAGAACCATCATTCATATTCATACGATAAACAACCGAGGGTGCTGTCGCGATTAAATCCAAATTAAATTCGCGTTCTAACCGCTCTTGAATAATTTCAAGATGAAGAAGCCCTAAAAAACCACACCGAAAACCAAACCCCAAAGCCGCAGATGTTTCCATTTCAAAAGAAAAACTCGCATCATTTAAGCGTAATTTGCCCATGGCTGCACGCAAATCATCAAAATCAGCAGCATCAATTGGAAAAAGTCCACAAAAGACAACTGGTTGCGCAGGCTTAAAACCAGGCAAAGCATTTTCACATGGACGACGCTCTTCAGTAATCGTATCCCCAACCCGTGTATCGGCAACCTCTTTGATAGAAGCAGTGATAAAACCAATCTCACCTGGTCCTAATTCATCAACCTGCACCATTTTAGGTGTAAACACCCCAACGCGCTCAACAGGATATTTTGCCCCTGTCCCCATCATACGAATGGTTTGGCCTTTTTTTAACACACCATCAATGACTCGTACCAAAACGATGACGCCAAGATATGCATCATACCAGCTATCAACCAACATTGCCTTCAAGGGATTTGCACCATCGCCTGTACGTGGAGGGGGTAATTGTGTGACAATTGCCTCCAAAACATCAGGGACACCCAAACCTGTTTTTGCTGATATTTCTACGGCCTCAGATGTATCAATGCCTATCACATCTTCAATTTGTTCTTTAACACGCTCAGGTTCTGCTGCTGGAAGGTCAACTTTATTGAGTACAACGACCAATTCATGGGAATTATCAATGGCTTGATAAACATTTGCTAATGTCTGTGCTTCCACCCCTTGGCTCGCATCTACCACCAACAGAGAACCTTCACACGCTGCCAGTGACCGCGAAACTTCATAAGCAAAATCCACATGACCTGGTGTATCCATAAGATTTAGAATATAGGTCTCACCATCCTGTGCTTTATAGTGTAAACGTACTGTTTGTGCTTTAATAGTAATTCCACGTTCGCGCTCAATATCCATGGAATCGAGCACTTGTTCTTTCATCTCACGTGTGTCAAGCCCCCCTGTTATTTGAATCAAACGATCCGCTAAAGTGGACTTGCCGTGATCAATATGCGCCACGATGGAAAAATTACGAATATAATTACGATCTATTGTCATATAAGGCGATTTAGCAAAGAATAATATAAAACGCAAAGACCAATTATATCTTATCGAGAACCTTTCAAAAGAATATTAACCCCAAAAGCCTCTCAAAACATGAACTTCTCATAGTTTAAAAAATAAGGCTTTTGTTTACTAAATTAAATACCAAAAGGACCTAACATGATCTTTTCACATCTTGTTTGATGACTCATCAGCTGGATAAGCCGGTACGTGTACTATCACACACTTTGCCAACCTCCAATGTTTCGATGCTTCTTAACACTTGAAAGAATTTAGAGGAGGCACGCCTTTTTTATGCAATTTTAACCACATGGCTCCCGCTTACGGCGTGTAAACAAATGATTTGGATTAATTTAACATGAAAAACATTTGAAATGAGAAAATTTTACGGTCTTCAGAGTTCTAACTCAATATGAATAATGTTATATTATCATTATAAATCAATATATTGTATGAATATCGGGTGGACGCATATATCACTTAAATTTTCGATAAAATTTGCGGGAAATGCTTTTTTATTTGTACGCAATGATTTGTTTTTCTAGCAATCTTATATAAAATAAATACATATCGGGAGGGATAGTTTTCTTCTCAACGTTTAAAACTTTAGCAATAGGCTCTATTGCATAGAGTTTTTATGTACTTTTTGTACAACTCCTTTCTTCCTCCATTAAAGATAAAAACATTAACTCTTTTCGATTCATTGGATAATATATTGATTTATAATGATCATTTATTGTTTTGTAATTTAAATGAAAACGCTGCAAGCAAAAAACGCATGCAATAAAATCATCATAGGAAAAGTGCATCGCTAATCAATTTTTTCAATTGCTTTATTTTTTTTACGCCATTGTGAAGGTTGTAATTCAGCAATAATGATCCCAATCAGAATAAACAAACCACCTAATAAAGCCAAAGGAGATAAATGCTCTCCAGCCAAACGCCCAACAATGCCAGCCCACACCGGTTCACCTGCGTAAATGAGTGTTGCACGCGTAGGGGAAATAGACTTTTGTGCCCAATTCATCGCCAATTGAATAATAGCACTCATTAACGCTAATCCCATACCAATACTAAACCATACCCACGAAAATTCAGGAACGCTTTCACCCATCAAAGGCATACAAGAAAATGAAAAAAAACCACTAAAAAATAACTGGATAATGGTCACACGCCGACTATCAACCTTGTTGGCAAAAATTCCGATGAGTATGACTTCTCCAGCAATCGCTAAAGCACCTAACAAAGTCAAAATTTCGCCTTTTGAAAAATCAAAACTTCCTGGCTTTTGTCCTGAAACAAGTACAAGCCCAATAAAAGCAAAAACAATACCAACCCAACAGGCAAAACGGGGAGGTTTTTTAAAAACAATCCATTGCAAGATTGGAACCATCGGAACATAAAGCGCTGTGATAAAAGCCGACTGACTACTAATAATCGTTTGAAGTCCAGCTGCTTGCAAAGCATAACCCAAAAACATGGATAAACCAATTGCCATCCCAGCGAAAACTTCATAAACAGTTATACCTTTTATAGAACGCCAAAAAATTGCTCCACATATTAATGATGCAACGATAAAGCGGAATCCAACAAAAAACAGAGGACCACTATAGCGCATCGCGATGTGAACCACTAAAAATGTAATCCCCCACAATATCGTTGCAGCAAATATTGCCAATTCTGGTTTACTTAATAAAGGATATTTAAACTGTTTTATATTCGTCATGAAAGGCCTTCTCCTCCAATTTTCCGTACAATTTATGAAACAATAAGCGTTCCAACTCCCTGTTCGGTAAACAGCTCTAGTAAAACAGAATGAGGGGTTTTTCCATTTAAAATGACCACACCTTCCACACCATTTTGAAGGGCTTTCACACAAGTCTCTACTTTTGGAATCATGCCTCCTGAAATTGTTCCATTTTTGATAAGCTTCTTAGCTTCAGAAACTGTCAATTCTTTTAAAAGCTTACCCTGTTTATCCAAAACACCAGGAACATCAGTGAGAAATAAAAGACGTTTAGCTTCTAATGCACCCGCAATAGCTCCAGCAAAAATATCAGCATTAATATTATAGGTTTTACCATCCCGACCTGGAGCTACAGGAGCAAGAACTGGTATCATTTCAGAACACGCTAATAGATCCAGTAATGTACGATCGACTTCAATAGGCTCACCAACAAATCCCAAATCTAAAACACGTTCAATATGCGAATCAGGATCAATGACAGTTCTATAAGCCTTTTCGGCAAAAACCATATTGCCATCCTTTCCGCACAACCCTATTGCCCATTCACCCTCAGCATTGATGAGTGCAACAATCTCCTTATTGATGGAACCCGCCAAAACCATTTCAACCACTTCAACGATCCGTTCATCGGTTACCCGTAAACCGTTTTCAAATCGTGATTCAATCCCCATTTTCATTAAAATTTCAGCAATCTGAGGCCCTCCACCATGGACAACAACAGGATTAATCCCCGATTGCTTTAATAGAGCAATATCACGCGCAAATGCTCGTCCCAAAGCGGGATCACCCATAACATGACCGCCATATTTTACAACAACTGTTTCATTTTCGTATTTTTGCATATAAGGTAAAGCAGACGATAAAAATGCTGCTTGTTTTTCCAAAACATCAACAGCACTGTTTTTAGTATCATCCATTAATAGAGCCTCCTTATCACTTTTTACCATCCCTTAGTGAAATTTAGGAAAAGTGAAAACAATAAAACAAAGCTTTACTCTATCTATCCCCCTGAAAATCGTCAAATTTCCTTCAAATTACGAAAACGTAATAACGAAATGAAACAAGAAAACAACTTCCTCAATAAAATTAGCAACGAAAAATTAAACATAATAAGCGCAAAAAACGTCATTATTTTATGATCTTATGCACAAAATCGAAAACAAAATCTTTAAGCTAGGCTGTACAGTCAACTTATTAGTTTACCCTTGTGGATACTTAACAATGAATAGGAATATATACAACCATTGATTTTGTGAAATAAAAATAAAATTTTCTTATAATAATAAAGTTAATATATCACCGACATAAAAATCGCTCAATTGCTTTATCTATATCTTATTTAAAATTGAACCTTAGAAAATATCAATGAAATAATTTACGAAAATGCACGTTATGGGGAGTTATAATAAACTGATTTATAATAATAATTTATATTTTTATAGCGTAAAAAAATAAGAAATTTGAGTAGAAGAATGTTTTGTCATTTTAACTCTCAAATTCTAAATCAATCAAAACCATTGGTTTTCACATTAAAAATGAAATTGATACATGAACACCATATAAAGCTTATAATACAATTTGATTTATAATCATAATTTAACGTTATCCGAATAAAATGCCCTATATTTTAAAGCGGGCTGGGGTTAAGACTATGAAAATAGCACCTATATAATATCGATCATGAAAAGTTAGCTTATTGGGAATAAGATAGATTGCTCAACAGCTTTTTTAGCCTTACTTGATAAGATCTTGCCATTTTAAAATTTTTTATTATGGAGCTTTTAAAAAGAGTTTTGAGTAAAAAATCATAGACAAGAAAGATAAACACAAAATTTGGAACCTTTCCTTTAAAGAAAAAGGTTCGTAAAAGATTTTGTCTGTAAATAACCTGGATTCTTACTGGGGTGGTTCCACCTGATAGCCGCTCATGTGATTTATTCACTGAAGCCTCTACGAAAAAGCCTAAGAACCTTGCATTTTCTAAAAACACTTCATGTGTGCAAGAGGCTTATGTGGCTTGTATTACCGCCTTAAATGACGATCTTTTATGGCACAAAAGATAAATGCCATTAACACTGGAAATATTATCAGTCATTCAGTGTATCCTTCTATGGATAAGCTCTTTTTAAAATGTTATAGGCATTCCAAAGCAAGACTTATCCATAAAATTCATTAAATGTAAAAAACTCTGCGCAGCAGGAGCTTACACTTAAATTAATCGTTTCTTTTTTTTCTTTTCAAACCAAAAGAATGCTTCTCAAAGATAATAAAACAATCGAAAGTTTAATGAAAATAACCTTCCCAAAATATTTTCTCATGTACTCTGGAAACATTCACCTATTTTAACCGGAAATATTTTCAAAAAATTCTTTCATCCGTGAAAAAAAACCATGTGATTGTGGTGAATTCTCATGATTGGAAAGCTTTTCAAATTTTTGCAATAATTCACGTTGCTCTTGCGTAAGTTTCTGCGGTGTCTCAATCGTGATATGGATATAAAGATCACCCCTTGCTTGCTGACGACGCAACATAGGCATGCCTTTGCCTTTAAGACGGAATTGACGTCCATTTTGTGTCCCTTCTGGGATCTTAACACGTGCTTTAACACCATCAAGGTCAGAAACTTCAAACTCTCCTCCTAAAGCCGCTGTTACCATCGAAATAGGGACACGACAGTGAAGATCTGCTCCTTCTCGCTGAAAAAATTCATGCGGTTTAACGGAAAGGAAAATATAAAGATCACCATTAGGACCACCACGAATACCAGCATCACCCTCACCAGAAAGACGAATACGCGTCCCATCTTCAATACCAGCTGGAACATTCACACTTAATGAACGTTTTTTCTCTATGCGTCGTGTCCCCTGACATTTGGGGCATGGATCTGTAATCATTTCACCACGTCCATGACATGTAGGACATGTTCTCTCAATAGAAAAAAAACCTTGTGCAGCACGCACTCGACCAGATCCATGACATGTCCCACAAACTTGCGGACTAGAGCCCTTTCTCGCTCCTGAACCTTCACAAACATCACACGTGACAGCACTAGGAATATTAATTTCTGCAGTTTTTCCTGAAAATGCCTCTTCTAAGGTCACTTCCATATTATAACTCAAATCTGCACCACGTTCGTGACCATCACCACGCTTACGGTGCGCACCTCCCATAATCTCACCAAAAAAATCTTCAAAAATATCAGCAAATCCACCACCGGAAGCAAAACCGCTAAAAGGATTGCCTCCCCCCCCTTGACCACTGCTATTTTCAAAGGCTGCATGACCAAATCGGTCATAAGCAGCACGCTTTTGGGGATCTTTAAGAACTTCATAGGCTTCGCCAATTTCTTTGAATTTTCGCTCTGCCTCTTTATCCCCGGCGTTGCGATCAGGATGATATTGCATTGCCAACTTACGAAAAGCAGATTTCAATTTTTTATCATCACATTCACGAGTCACGCCAAGAATTTCATAATAGTCAACCTTCATCATGTATTCCTGATCGTTTTTCTATCATCCACCTTTATGGATAATATCACTTTTATTTATATTTTTAGCAACAAACTTGCAACTTATCTCACATAATAAAGCCCAGCCTTATATTTCAAAGGCCGGGTTTATAAATTAATCAACACATATGCTGACACTATTTCTTTTTATCATTAACTTCTTCAAAATCAGCATCGATAACATCATCATTCTTTGTCTCTGTTTCAGTGTCAGCGCTCGCTGCTTGTGATGCTTCATACATAGCCTGCCCAAGCTTCATACTGACTTCTGCTAATTTTTGCATCTTTGTTGTTATTTCTTCCGTATCAATGCCTTCAAGCGCAGATTTCAAATCAGATATTGCTGTTTCAATCTGTCCTTTTTCTTCAGCTGATACTTTATCGCCATATTCATTGAGTGACTTTTCCGTTGAATGAATAAGAGCTTCCGCTTGATTTCTAGCTTCAACACCTTCACGGCGTTTTTTATCCTCAGCTGCGTGCTCTTCCGCATCCTGTACCATTTTTTCAATATCAGCATCACTTAAACCACCTGATGCCTGAATACGAATTTGATGCTCTTTACCTGTTCCCTTATCTTTTGCCGAAACATTAACAATACCATTCGCATCAATATCAAAAGTAACTTCAATTTGCGGTATACCACGCGGTGCGGGGGGAATACCAACAAGATCAAATTGAGCCAATAACTTATTATCACTGGCCATTTCCCGTTCACCTTGGAAAACACGAATCGTTACAGCACTCTGGTTATCATCAGCTGTTGAAAAAACTTGCGATTTTTTCGTCGGGATCGTAGTATTACGCTCAATGAGACGTGTGAAAACGCCCCCCAATGTTTCAATCCCCAAGGATAAAGGTGTTACATCGAGCAGCAACACGTCCTTAACATCGCCTTGTAAAACGCCCCCTTGGATGGCAGCACCCATTGCAACCACTTCATCGGGATTAACACCTTTGTGTGGATCCTTGCCAAAGAAGTTCTGCACAACTTGCTGAATCTTGGGCATACGCGTCATACCACCCACCAAAACAACTTCGTCAATCTCACCAGCCTTTAATCCAGCATCTTTCAATGCAGCTTTACAAGGCTCAATGGTACGCTGCACTAAATCATCAACGAGCGATTCAAATTTTGCCCGAGTCAATTTCATTGTTAAGTGCTTTGGACCGGATTGATCTGCCGTGATAAATGGTAAATTGATTTCTGTTTGCTGTGATGAAGAAAGCTCAATCTTTGCTTTTTCTGCCGCTTCTTTTAAACGCTGTAAAGCAAGTTTATCATTCTTTAGATCAATTCCTTGCTCTTTTTTGAATTCATCGGCAAAATAGCCAACCAAGCGCATGTCAAAGTCTTCACCCCCCAAGAATGTATCTCCATTGGTTGATTTAACTTCAAAAACGCCATCTCCAATTTCAAGGACTGAAATATCAAATGTACCACCACCAAGGTCGTAAACAGCAATTGTTTTGCCGTCCTTTTTGTCCAAACCATAAGCTAAAGCAGCAGCAGTTGGCTCATTAATAATCCGTAAAACTTCAAGTCCAGCAATTTTACCCGCATCTTTAGTCGCTTGACGTTGTGCATCATTAAAATAAGCAGGAACGGTAATAACTGCTTGCTCAACTTTTTCACCAAGATAAGATTCAGCTGTTTCCTTCATCTTTTGCAAAATCATCGCTGAAATTTGCGATGGAGAATATTTCTTACCCGCTTCTTCAACCCATGCATCACCATTGTCACCTTTAACGATTTTATAAGGCACAAGTGCTTTATCTTTTTCAACCATAGGGTCATCAAAACGGCGACCTATCAAACGTTTCACTGCAAAAACTGTCCCTTCAGGATTTGTTACTGCCTGACGTTTAGCAGGCTGTCCAACAAGCCGCTCTCCCCCATCAGTAAAGGCAACAACAGAAGGTGTTGTTCGCGCTCCTTCTGAGTTTTCAATAACCCTTGCGTTTTTGCCATCCATAACAGCCACACAAGAGTTCGTCGTCCCCAAATCAATACCAATTACTTTTGCCATATTATAATCTCCATTCAGCAAGCTACCTCAACCTTCATAAAGCATCTTTTTAAGATAGCTCCTCATAACACTCAAAGCTCGTATTCTGCTTCAAGCAACATAAATAATAACAAACCGCAAGTCGCAACAAGCCTCGCTGTCTCGTATATAAGAACAGGATTTTATTGCTACAAGAGAATAATGAGAGAAACATCTCCAAAATAAAAAATTTCTTTTAAAATAGGCACTCTAATAACCTATAAATACCATATTTATGAAAGACTTGAGATCATAATATATTTTTCCCGCAATTCTCAACAAACATATCTGTCTATAAAAATAAAAAAATCATTGAACACGCGCTCTTGAGCTCTCATCATGAATGAAGAAATACTGACACAAAAGCTTTTTAAAAATATCGCTTAAAGGAAAATAACTTATAGCATAAATATTATAAACCTTCCTTAGACTAAAACAGCTCTTATATTTTATGAACCTATTTTTTATGAACCTCCTTCATAGTATTAAATAGTGCTTTTCCAAATGCTCATATTGATAACGATATCATTGATCGATGATCTTCTCTCAAAAATTCTTCTTCTAATAGCCTCATCGTTCATTGCTATTTGAAAGCTGTGCTTTAAATGCACCGAAAAAGCTTTTTCTTAACTGTATCCTTCTAAAATTCGAAAAATAATGCCTCTGTATAAACGCTTTAAAGTACCAAAAGCTGTCGTAATACTAAGAGTTTATCAAGTGTATGATCTTTGTGTATTGTATCTTTGTTTAATAAAGTAATGGTAGATTGTAAATTTTTATCATTTACAAATACTTTTGTGAGATAAAAATAGAAATGTTGAGAGGTGTTTTATCTTCTTAAACATGATTGTCTTTCTTTAAGATGCAAGAATTCTATGATTTCTGTTCTCAGATTAAATCAATTTTATTTTAGTAATTCTTTGCTTTTATTTTAAATAAAAACTCTGCTAAAATAAAAAAACGATTTAAATTATGAGTCTTATGAAGGAGGGTAAATCAATGGTGACATCTATTATCAAGAAAATAACAAATCCCATCTTTAAGAATATAATACATGCACAATATTCATACAAAAAGGTTATTGCAAATATTGTATGTGCTCTTCTCTTTGCGGGTATAACCCTACCAGCAAATGCCCAGCAATATAAACTTGGTGACATAGAAATTCTCAATCCTTGGGTACGTGAAACACCTAAAGGTGCAAAAGTTAGTAGCGGTTATTTCTATATTATTAATCACAGTAATACACCAGATCGTTTAGTGTCTATTTCTACAAACGGCGTAAAAACAACGGAAATGCACACTATGGCCGTTGTTAATGATATTATGAAAATGGAAAAATTGCATAATGGCATTGAAATTCCGGGAAATGGTGAAATAACCCTTAAGCCAGGCGGCGATCATATTATGTTTATGGGGCTTTCACAACCCTTCAAGATAGGTGATAAAATTAGTGCAAAATTGACATTTGAAAATGCAGGAACTATTGATGTTGATTTTTCTGTAAACGCTATGAAAACAACCTCGCCTTCTAAATCCACTCCTGCTCACTAATTATCATAAACACATATTTTACAAAATGAAGAAGCGTGAAAAATCTTACGCTTCTTCATTTTGTTTAATGCCATAACATAAGCAAAAAATTATCCTCTTTGACGCATCAAATATGGTCAACTTCAGGAATACGTAAAACTTGTCCAGGATAAATTTTATCAGGAGATTTTAGCATTGGTTTATTGGCTTCAAAAATAAATGTGTTTTTATTCCCTTGCCCTTTTCCATAAACCTCTTCAGCAATTTTCCAAAGATTATCACCAGACTTAACCTCATAAAAACGAGACGTTTTTTTATGCGTCGTATCAATAACTTTTAATTGCTCAACATCCACAGAAGAAATACCTTGTGAATTGCCAACAACCAGAAGTGCTTTTTCAAGCGTTTCCCTATCTGGAACCTCACCGCTTAAAACAGCTTTACCATCTTCAACTTGAATACTGACTTTTTCTGTATCGAGTTGAAAATGATCAAATGCGGCCTTAAAGTCTTTTTCTTTTGGTTCATGGTCTCCTATACCTAACTTTTCCCCTACAGTTTTAATGAAATTAAAAAATCCCATTATGACCTCCTTTCGTGTAGCAGAAACAAATTTTTGTGCATATATTGCCACATTCTTGTCTTTTCTCTTAAAACACATAGGCGGATTTTCTAAACTTCAACAATCAAAACTAAACCTGTTCAATTTTGGGACAAAGACAAGAATAAACTTTGCAATAAATTTTAATAAAAAAAGCTTTTATGCAAATTTTCTCTCAAACGAAGGGATCTTAATAGACGGAGAAACATTATAAATTATGAAAGCAAAACAAGATTTTACAGGAATGACAACAGGTTTTTTACTTTGCTACAATTTGTATCATATTTGTTTTGCAAAAAAAATGTGAACTCCCATATAAATAAGTGTGGGTAATTTGCTACCACAGCAATAGAAAGGTCTAAGAAACCATGAAAGATACACCAACAATCACGCAAACGATTGTACTTGTTGATGATGATCGCAATATTTTGACATCTCTATCTTTTGCGCTTGAGACAGAAGGATATCGGGTTGAAAGCTATACGGATGGAGCATCTGCACTCAAAGGTCTCACACTTCACCCCCCACATTTAGCTATTTTTGATATTAAAATGCCCAGAATGGATGGGATGGAGCTCTTGCGTCGTTTACGTCAAAAATCTGATATTCCCGTTATTTTTCTGACGTCCAAAGATGATGAAATTGATGAATTATTTGGTCTTAAAATGGGAGCTGATGATTTTATTACAAAACCTTTCTCCCAACGTCTTCTCATTGAGCGCGTAAAAGCTATTTTGCGCCGTTCCAATGCCCGTAACCAACCACTTTCTGCAGGAACTACTTCCACCTCTTCTCTTAAACGTGGAGATCTTGTGATGGATCAAGAACGTCACACCTGTACATGGAAAGATAAACCTGTTATTTTAACTGTTACGGAATTTTTGATTCTGCAAACCCTCGCACAAAGACCAGGCGTTGTAAAAAGTCGTGATGCTTTAATGGATGCTGCCTATAGTGATCAAGTCTACGTAGATGATCGCACCATTGATAGTCACATTAAACGTCTGCGTAAAAAATTTAAACAAGTGGATGATGATTTTGCAATGATTGAAACACTTTATGGTGTAGGTTATCGTTTTCACGAGGTATAAAACTGCTTTGTCGCAAAAATTTGAACGGCAATCAAATCGATGACAGACAATTCTCAACTGGAAACTCTAAAAAAAATAGCTCCTAACGGTATATCCTCAGCGCCATTTCTTATGTTTGCTCGTTTACACCTTCGAATACAACGTCTCTTTAGACAATTGCTTTTTTCCAGTCTCACACGCCGCATTGTTATATTAAACATTGCTGCCCTTGCCGTTCTGGTTACAGGCATTTTATACCTTAACCAATTTCGCGATGGTCTCATTGAAGCAAAAATTAAAAGTTTATGTACCCAAGGAAAAATTATCGCTGGGGCTATTGCTGCTTCTGCAACAGTAGATACAAATTCTATCCTGATTGATCCCCAAAAACTCTTAGAGTTACAGACTGGTGAAAGCGTTACACCCGCCCCTCAATCAACCGACTCTTGGGATTTTCCCATTAATCCTGAGCAAGTTGCCCCTCTTTTACGACGTCTCATCACACCTAAAACAACAAGAGCACGTATCTATGATCGTGATGCTACTTTACTGCTTGATTCGCGGGTTCTTTATTCTAGTGGAGACGTTTTTAGATATGATTTACCCCCACTTAAAACAGAACAAAATATATGGGATCGCCTTACTTCGTGGTATTCAAACACATTTTATGACAAAGGTATTATTTCTGATAGAGAACAAACAAAAAACCGTGGTATTGCTTATCCAGAAGTCTACCGAGCATTAAACGGATCTCTTGCTACCGCCAAAAGACGTAACAGACAAGGTCAACTTATCGTTTCTGTTGCCGTTCCTGTTCAACGCTATCGCGCAGTGGTTGGTGCCCTTCTTCTTTCAACAACTGGCTCCGATATTGATAACATTGTAAAGGCCGAAAGACTGGTTATATTTAAAGTCTTTGCCGTTGTAGGTAGCGTACTTTTAGTTCTTTCGCTCTTTTTAGCCCATACGATAGCTCATCCATTAAGCAAATTATCTGCCTCTGCTAACCGAGTGCGGAATGGCAATAATCAGCGTGTAGAAATTCCTGATTTTTCGATGCGTGAAGATGAAATTGGCCATCTCTCAACCTCTATTCGTGACATGACCAATGCCCTTTATATGCGTATTGAAGCCATTGAACGCTTTGCGGCTGATGTAAGCCACGAATTAAAAAATCCCCTTACTTCTCTCCGCAGTGCTGTTGAAACTCTTCCTCTGGCTAAAAATGAAGAAGCACAAGAAAAATTGCTTGAAATTATTCAACATGATGTGCGCCGTCTTGATCGATTGATTACAGATATTTCTGATGCATCGCGGCTCGATGCAGAGCTTGCACGAGAAACTGCAGAGATCGTTGATATGACACCGCTTTTGGAAAGTCTTGTTCATGCCGTTCAGGAAGTATATCGCAATGCACAAACCATCGATGTAAGCCTTAATATTACCCCACGTCCTTATGGAAAAGCTTATCTTGTGTTGGGACATGAGCTCCGTTTAGGGCAAGTAATTTCCAATCTTCTTGAAAATGCACGTTCCTTTATTCCTCGTAATCGTGGCAAAATTTGCATTACTATGAAAAGCCATGCTTCAACTCTTATTTTAACCATTGAAGACAATGGCCCTGGTATTCGTTCAGAGAATATTGAACGTATTTTTGAACGTTTCTATACTGATCGACCCAACGAAGATGCTTTTGGGCAAAACTCTGGACTGGGCCTTTCTATTAGTCGGCAAATCATCGAAGCCCACAATGGGACAATTACAGCCGAAAATATTATTGATCCGTCACCTGGAAAATGTAAAACTGGTGCACGCTTTATTATTATGCTTCCCCTCGTTAAATAATCTTTTACCCAAAGTAAAGGACATGAAAACAAAATGTGAAATACTCCACGCAAATTGCCTTCAATTGGGTGGAAAGGGGCTGTTAATTAAAGGTCCCTCGGGATCAGGAAAATCGACCCTCACCCTTGCTTTGCTTGACCGCGCTGAGTGGTCAAAACGTGAAGCAAAACTCATCAGTGATGATTATACAATGCTACGTGTGGAAAATGGAAAACTTCACGGATACACGCCTGACAACTTACAGGGTGGTATTGAGATTCGTGGCGCTGGTCTTTATATGATAGAATTTCAAAAGCATACAACCGTTGACTGTGTTATTTTTCTCGGACCCGAATATGAACGTTTTTCCACAAATAAAACTTTTCAATTTGAAGATTTGCACATTCCTCTTTTAAAACTTCCTTCTCTCCGTGAAGCCGATTGTACCGCCATTTGTCAAGCTATTGAAGCATTTTTGTTTAGAAAATTATGGCGCAAACCTGTTTAATTTTTTTCTAAAGATAAAAAAATCACACTTTTTGCCTTTTTTTTGCAAATTTTTCTTGGCAGCAAGACAAAGCATTGTAAAATACCTTTCCCACCAATATGGTCGGATTTTATTAGTTAACAGGAGTTTGCGTAAATGATTGGACTCGTGCTTGTAACGCACGGTGAGTTGGCTGTTGAATTTTTACATGCCGTGGAACATGTTGTTGGAACACAAGAAAAGTTCGCAACAATATGCGTTCATCCCGATGACGATATAGATCAGCGCCGAGGTGATATTATAGCCGCAGTAACCGATACAAATACAGATCATGGCGTCATCATATTAACAGATGTGTTCGGTGGAACACCATCAAATATAGCTATTCCTGCTATTGAAAAAGGACGCGTTGAAATGATTGCGGGGGTTAATTTGCCCATGCTTATTAAATTGATTTCTATTCGCAAATGCCCTGATATCTCATTATCAGACGCGTTAAGAATAGCACAAGAAGCAGGGCGTAAATATATTAATGTACCAAGTATGATTTTATAGCGGATGATACAATACTGATGCTTTCCAAAGATGCCCTCTCCTCTCAAATAAGCCGTCATTTCAATATCTGTAATAAACGTGGGTTGCATGCAAGGGCTTCTGCAAAATTTGTACAAACTGTTGATAATTTTAACGCTACTGTTGAAGTTGAAAAGGATGGAAAAATCGTTGGTGGATCATCAATTATGGGACTCATGATGTTAGCGGCTTCAGCCGGTTGTAACCTTACCATTCGTGTTTGGGGACCAGAAGCAACAGACGCTCTTAATGCTCTTGAAAAGCTCATCAATAACAACTTTGGAGAGGAAAACTAGCGCTTTCTCATAATAAACAAGGATGATGATTCTTAGAGAAGAAAAAATTTCCATCATTATCTTGTATTTTGATTGCTTTTCTCGTTTTTATGCCAAATTTTTTTTACTTTCTTTCCTAACATTATTTTGCCAATTTAAATAGTTGTTACGTATTATAGGCTGTTACCCACCTTAACTGTAATGATTGATATCTTTACAGAAAAGAGAATTTTGACTTGGACTGAATATGTTTTCTTTTAGGCAAAAGAAAAATATCAAGATAATTTCAAGAATCAGAAATTGATCAACTTTCGTTATTTTCTGCTAACTTTGCAGCTTTTTATAATACACAAGCAATCCCCGACTTCAAATCATTGTGTTGTGGATTATGAAAACGCAATTTTTATCGATATCATAACCATTTTCTTACAATAAATAAGCTTTTTGTATTTATAATTATGGGAAGCACTTTTTAGACATTCTTTTTCTATACTATTGCCTTATCTTCCGTGGCATTTTTCACTGTTGATTTAGCCGTCATTGCACTTGGGATAGCACCTTTTCATTATAAGGAGATAATATTATGGATCGTTTATTTAGTGCCCTTCAAATTCCTCAACAAACAACACAACAACTTGTATCGTTGCAAAATGGCTTACCAAATGCGCAGTGGATTAATCCGCAAAATTTTCACGTCACTTTGTCTTTTTTTGGTGAAGTTGAAAGTGCTATAACAGATGCACTTAAGCATGCCTTTGACACAATAAAGCTCCCTCCTTTTAGGCTACAAATGAGGGGTTTTGATGTTTTTAGTTCGGAAAATACTCCACATTCTCTTGTTATTCGCATTAGACTTTGCGAAGCTCTCAATCTTTTACACGAAAAAATGCAATGTATTCGCAGCCATTTAGGTCTAACACCTGATAAAAGAGAATTTACGCCGCATATTACTGTTGCGCGACTGCTCGATATTAAGCCTGAAGACCTTCCTTCTTATTTGTCCTCTCGGAGTGATTTTTCATTTCCTCCCTTTGATATTGATCATTTTGTTTTATTTTTATCGCCATCTCCCTCAAGCGATGCTCCATATATTGTAAAAGGAAGTTGGCCACTTCAAAGATAAAAGGGTGTTTGTAACACCCTTTAAAACTTTTTGAGGAAAGACCCCATATACGCGCACTTACAGGGAATGCTGCATTTTACGCTAGAAGCTTGTTATTGATATGTTTTAAGCCGAATCAGTTTCAACAGAAGCTTCTTTTGTTCCTCCTTTAGCCACACCCACGATTGCTGGGCGTAAAACCCTCTCTCCGATAATATAACCAGCCTGAACCACTTGTTGAACCGTGTTATCGGGAACATCGGCATTAGGAATTTCAAACATCGCTTGATGAAAGTGAGGATCAAATTTTTGCCCCTCTGGATGAATTTTCTGCACCCCATGACGCTCTAATGCTGCCATCATGGCACGTTCAGTCATTTCAACACCTTCTGCCAATGATTTCAAACCAGAATCACTTTCTCGTGAACCTTCTGGAATTGCTTCCAAAGCGCGATTGAGATTGTCAGAAACAGATAACATATCTCGTGCAAAATTAGCAATGGAATAAGCCTTCGCATCCGCTACATCACGCGCAGTACGGCGTCGAAGATTTTCCATATCCGCAGCAAGACGTAAAAGCTGATCTTTCAACTCTTTGTTTTCATCCTGCAAAGATGCTAAAGGATCAATCTCACTACTTTCTTCTTCAACGTCTCCGTGTGCTTCTGTTTTATGTGTTTTTAAAAATTCATCCGCTGCTTGTTTAAGTGTATTACGATCAGTTGGATTTTTTAAATCACAATTTTCAAATGAAGCATCAGTAAACTTGTTTTTTTCATCAGACATAAAAATTCTATTCCTTCATAAGATTTGTTATTCTCGATATCGAAATTTTACAGACAAAAATCAAGGGGTATTAATGCATATTAATACAATGTGCTTTTATAGTACAAATACTTACCTGCACCGTTTAACGCAATAACTGTGACACAAGTTGAGCTGTATAATCAACCATGGGCACAATCCTTGCATAATTAAGCCGTGTAGGACCAATAACACCTAAAGCACCAATGACTCTTTGTTGTGAATCACGATAAGGTGCTACGACTAAAGAAGAACCAGAAAGTGAAAATAACTTATTTTCTGAACCAATAAAAATTCGGACCCCTGACCCTTCATCCGTTAAATCGAGAAGCTGTGCCATACTCTCACGTGTTTCAAGATCATCAAACAAATGGCGTAACCGTTCTAAATCTTCTTCTGCTTTCACATCTTCAAGTAAATTACTGCGTCCACGAACAATGAGGTGAATTTTATGATCAGCATCTTTTCCTCCCCAAAGAGCTAATCCCGTTTCAACAAGATGATGCGATAAATCATCAAGTGCAGCCCGTGTTTCTGCGCATAGGCAAGCAATTTCCCCTTTAGCTTCACTCAATGTACGCCCTTGAATATGGGCATTGAGAAAATTCGTTGCTTCTGTCAATTGTGCATGGGTAACCCCTTCTGGCAAATGAACAATACGATTTTCAATCTCACCTTGTTGAGTCACTAAAACGGCAAGAGCATGCTCTCTATCAAGACGCACAAATTCAATATGTTTCAATGTTCCTTCTTGTTTTGTTGCGAGAACAAGTCCTGCTCCACGAGAAAGATCTGAAAGAACCCGGCTTGCTTGAACAAGAAAATGTTCAACCGATTGTGCATGACCCGCCTCTTTGACTTGCATTTCAATATTTTCTCGCTCTTCGTTTGGCAAATCACCCGCTTCCATAAATGCATCAACAAAAAAGCGTAAACCCGATTGGGTTGGCATTCGCCCTGCTGAAATATGCGGGGCATAAATCAAACCGAGATGTTCAAGATCACTCATCACATTGCGAATCGTCGCAGGTGATAAGGTCTGTTGCAAAAGTCGCGAAAGATTGCGTGACCCTACAGGTTCACCATCATTAAGATAAGCTTCAACAATATGGCGGAAAATATCACGCGAACGCTCATCAAGATATTTTAGTTCATTATCAATAGGCTTGTGCTTCATCACAATTGTTTCACTACTTAAAAAACACTCTTCTCTTATATAAGTTTTGCTAAGGTTTGGTCAAATAATCTAAAGTAGTATCAAAACATATTATCCCTATTGAGCCATAAAACACCATCTTTTAGAGTGATGATATAAGCATATAAATTATGCATGAAGTGTTTTTTATTAGAGGGTGTGATTGGATATTTAAGACAGGAATTGGTCTCTTTAGGAGCTTACCAAGAAGAGCTTGTTTGTTTATAAACCACTGGAAGTAGAAAATTAGTTTTTTACCATAAAAAAGCTTTCATAAAAAAATCGTTTCTCATAGCTTTTTAATCATTGTCTTTACAAAATACGAAAATTTTTATTTGAATAAAATATCATAAAACAAGTAAAATAACTCTATCATATAAAATCAAGCAGAATGTGTGTATATGAGCATTTAAGCTGGTTCTTAGCACAAGAATAGTTCCCCTTTCATTTTTGGAGAAATCTATATGAGAAGCATAGCAGATAAAAAACTTGTCATTGCGACGCATAACGCCGGCAAATTACATGAAATCACCACCTTGGTTGCACCTTTCGGTTTAATAATACAATCAGCAAAAGAGCTTGGCTTGCCAGAACCAAAAGAAACAGGAACAACATTTGAAGAAAATGCTTATATTAAAGCTTTTGCAGCAGCAAAAAAGACAGGACTCCCTGCCCTCTCTGATGATTCAGGCTTAGAGGTCGATGC
Organism: Bartonella sp. B1098; assembly: GCF_944896145.1. Classification (NCBI taxonomy): domain Bacteria; kingdom Pseudomonadati; phylum Pseudomonadota; class Alphaproteobacteria; order Hyphomicrobiales; family Bartonellaceae; genus Bartonella; species Bartonella sp. B1098. Next base: position 873,808 of record NZ_CALYLP010000002.1, read on the forward strand.
ATTGGATGGTGCACCGGGCGTTTATACAGCTGATTGGGCGATTCAAGCCGATGGTACACGTAATTTTCCAAAAGCGATGCAAAAAATAGAAGATGAACTCCAAAAAGTCGGAGCACGAGAAAAAAGCCAACGAAAATGCCGTTTTATATCCGTCATTTGCATTGCGTGGCCTGATACTCACGCAGATTATTTCCGCGGATACGTTGAAGGAACATTCATTTGGCCTCCACGGGGAGATAAAGGCTTTGGCTTTGATCCTATTTTTTTACCAGATGGATATGAAAATACCTTTGGAGAAATGTCAACAGAGCAAAAACACGGCTGGCAACACAATGGTATTCCCCCTCTTTCACATCGCGCACGAGCTTTTAAACTTTTGGCTGAAAACCTTTTGGCATTCTCATGAATGAACCTTTTGGCATTTACATTCATTGGCCCTTTTGTGCTGCTAAATGTCCCTATTGTGACTTTAATTCACATGTTCGCCTCCATGGTGTTGATCAGCCGCGTTTTGTCACCGCCTTTGAGCGCGAAATAGAAACGCAATACCATAAAATAGGTCCACGCCATATTACGAGTATTTTTATTGGTGGGGGAACCCCTTCTCTTATGGAGCCACAAACTGTTGATGCCCTCTTGCAAGCACTTGCAAAAAAGTGGATACTTGATGATAAAGTTGAAATTACATTGGAAGCTAATCCATCCAGTGTGGAAGCAGAACGTTTTCGCGGATACCGTGCTGCAGGTGTTAATCGCTTATCTCTAGGAATACAAGCACTCAATGATAAAGCATTGCGCAAACTTGGCCGACTCCATAATGTAGAACAAGCTCTTTATGCAATTGATTTAGCTCGGCAAATTTTTCCACGCTTATCCTTTGATCTTATTTATGCTCGCCCCGAACAAACCCTTAAACAATGGAAATCTGAACTTGTACAAGCCATTGATTTGGCAGCAGACCATCTTTCTCTGTATCAATTAACAATCGAAGAAGGAACCGCCTTTAAACGACTTCATGATGCAGGAAGGCTTATCCTTCCCCCATCTGAGCTCGCAGCAGATCTGTATCATCTTACCCAAGAAATAACAACTCTGTATGGACTTCCTGCCTATGAAATCTCAAACCATGCCATGCCTGGTGCTGAATCAGCACACAACCTTCTTTATTGGCGTTATCACCAATATGCAGGCTTTGGTCCAGGAGCACACGGCCGTTTTATTGAGAACATACCAAATCATTCTTCCACCTTTTCAAAAACATCTTTATCACACCTTGAAAACCATGAACGTTATGTCACTATCAATGAAAAGAATCCCGAACAGTGGCTTGAATTAGTCGAACAAACAGGGCATGGCTGTATTGAAACAGAACGATTAACTCTTCAGCAACAGGCAAATGAAATGCTCCTCATGGGTTTGCGCCTTTGTGAAGGCTTGGAACTTACACGCTATGAAACCTTAAGCTCCAAACGCATTCCAATGGAAAAACTTATCGATTTACAACACCAAAAATTGGTAGAAATGGTGGATAATCAACGCTTAAAAGCAACAACCAAAGGACGTATTGTTCTTGATTACATCATCAGCCAACTTGCAAACTAAAGTTTTTATAGCGACATATTGATTTTAATGATCATAATTATTTTTCATAGCAAAAATGAAACTAAAGTATCGTAAAATTTTTTTTAAAACTGTTTATAATACATTAATAACAACCATTCACTTACCCCTTAAAGGTAAGGGAATTTTTGGATAAAAATGACTTTTATGAACACTTTCAAATGCCAAAAGCTATCGTCATATTTTGAGATAGAAAATATATGATGGTCTAACTTTCTTTTTTAGAAGCGTAAAGGTGATGATTCACAGAGCTGAAGGCTTTACGAGAAAAAATTCCAGCTTTAAAATTGCGCACCACGTACTCTAAAACCACTTGATATATTAACACCTAAAACGACAATGTTTTATGGGAACAAAAGGGTTTTGTGGTAAAATAAGATAAAGATACTATTGAACCAAACAATTATTTTTTTATGCAAAAAAATCAACAATAAAACACTCATAAATAACTGTGAGCGTTTCCACTGCATCAAGGGCGACACATTCATCAACCATATGCATCGTTTGCCCTGGTAAGCCAAATTCAACCACGGGGCAATAATCCTTAATAAATCGCGCATCTGAAGTTCCCCCAGACGTGGAGCATTCTGGCACACTCCCTGTTACACTTTTAATAGCATTGGATAAAATTTGAATAAGTTTATCATTTTTGGTCAAAAAAACATCCCCTAAACTCGGAATCCATTTAAGCTGATAAGAGGGATATTGACCGCTGTTATTTTTTGATTGCACCAAAGCAAGACGCTTTTCAATTTCCGCCATCAAGGTTTCTTTTGTCCAAAGATCATTGTAGCGTATATTAAAACGAACCGTTGTCTGCGCTGGAATAACATTGACCGCCAAATTACCGGTATCAATGGTTGTTAGCTCTAAATTACTGGGTTGAAAATTCTCTGTCCCTTGATCTAAAGCCGTTTGTGTCAATGCTTGAATAAGCTTATTTGCCAAAGGCAAAGGATTAGCAGCCCGCTCTGGAAAAGCAACATGACCTTGGCGACCTTTCACAGTAATAATCCCAGAAATCGATCCGCGACGACCAATTTTGATAACATCACCAACAGCCTTTACGCTTGTTGGTTCTCCCACAAGAGCTGCAGTCCATTTTTCGCCTTTTTCTTCTGCCCATTGGAGAAGTTTTACCGTACCATTAACAGCAGGCCCCTCTTCATCACCAGTAATCAAAAGGCTTATCGTTCCTTTAATGGATTGTTTCTCAAGAACGCGCGCGAGAGCTGCAATAAAACAGGCAATACCGCCTTTCATATCAACAGCACCCCGCCCATATAATTTCCCCTGATCTATAACAGCTTCAAAAGGTGGATAAGTCCAATCTTCTAATGCACCTGGCGGTACGACATCCGTATGACCTGCAAACATAAGATGGGGTCCTTCGCTTCCCATTTTTGCATAAAGATTTTCAACATTATCTGTATTTTTATCCGTAAAAATAGGGCGCTCAACATGAAATCCCATTTTTTTCAAAAATTGTTCCAACGTTGATAAAGCCCCTGCTTCATGAGGTGTAACAGAAGGACAACGAATCAGTGCCTGTAATAGCTGAAGTGGATCTGTAAGAACAGACATAAAAACCCCTTCCCATTTGTTATAAATTATCGGAACTTAAGGGTATTACGCTGAATGGCAAAAAAGATAAAGTAAAAACATTGAAGACACTCAGCAAACCAAGCAGGGGAGGACAATCGTGCTGAGAGCTTCAATGGCTTCCTCATCATGCATGACGAAGCACACATACAACGAAACACTCAACAAAAAGTTCCGTTAAATATTGCTCTCATTTGCAAGTTTTTACGCCTCTAATTTATATGAATCAAAATTAATGGCGTGTAGTCTATGAGCATTTTCTTTCAACCAAGCACGATACGTTTTACTATCAGGGCAAAGTTTCTCACAAAGAGCCCAAAATCTTGGTCCGTGATTCATTTCAACAAGATGAGCAACTTCATGAGCGACAACATACTCAACAACTTCTTTTGGTGCCATAATAAGGCGCCAAGAAAAAGAAAGACGCTTATCGATGGAACAAGATCCCCAACGACTTCTCGTGTCTTTATAACAAATGGATTTAACTTTCCGCTCTACCTGATGGGCATAATGTGCCACCAAAGGTGTTATAATAAGTGCTGCTTGTTTTTTTAAAACATCAGCAATGCGTCTTGGAAGATATTCTAATTGACCATAAACAATAATTTGAGGCCCTTGCTCCGCATCTTCTGTAACAATTTCTGTTACTCCACGTCCTTGCTCATGCTTTATGGTATGGGAAACACCCAGGAAGGGAATTGTTGCGCCCTCTTTGAGATAGGTATTTTCATGAGAAATTTGTATACGCTTAAGGCGCATCTCAATCCAAGACTGATGTTTTTCAATAAAACTTTCAACCGTACAGAGATTTATCGCTGGTGGTGTTGTTACACAAATCTCCTGACTGCTGGCATCAATACGTAAGGTAAGACGGCGGGCGTGCTTATTCTCCCGCACACGTATAGGGATAGCACGATCAGAAAAAATAAAATGCTTTTTAGAAATGCTCATATATTTATCTTCATCATCAATAAATAGCCCCCTTATTTTGCATTAATCTGATTAATTAAAGATCTCAAGGCTGTTTCTAGACAATCTAAATCCTGTGGACGAGAAAAACGGTGATCTGCATCACGCACAAGTGTCAATGTTACGTCATGAAGAGGTAAATGATCAAGTAAAGTCAATGTATGCTGATAAGGTATCTTATCATCTTCCATTCCTTGGAGAATATGGATTGGACAGCCAACATCAATACATCCTCTCATGACACAATTTTCGCGTCCATCTTCAATCAATTTTTTTGTAAAGGGCATCGGCTCCTCATCACCAACAGCAGGTCGTTCAATATAGCCTTTTTCTTCCAAAATTTTCCATTCTTCAGGGCCTAATTCTGGTTCCACCAATGTTTGTGTAAAATCAGGCGCTGGAGCAATTAATATCATACCAGCAAGCTTCTTATTTTTCTGTGCTAGAATCATAGCAAGCCTTAAAGCAATCCATCCTCCCATAGAGGAACCAACCAAAATTTGCGGCCCCTCACAATAGGTTTCAAAAGCTGCTAAACTTTCGCTCACCCAACGAGAAATCGTTCCCTGAAAAAAATCTCCTTCAGATTCCCCATGGCCAGAGTAATCAAAACGTAAACAAGACAAATCATGCTTTTGAGCAAACTGATCAATCAACATCGCCTTACTTCCCAACATATCGGACTGATAGCCATGAAGCCAAACCAAACCTGGAGAGTGGTGCCCTTTGCGATGGCGTACTGCAAGAGCAGTGTCCTCAAATGAAAAAAACTGGCAAGGAATATTTTGATTCATGATTCTTTTCCTCCATAAAACAATTTCTTTAAATCAAGAGAAAAACTTTTATAATCTAAATCACTTAAAAAAGTAACAAATCAAATAATGAAAAATACACGAATTATAGTTGTTTTTATGTACATAATTGTATATTAAATTAACTGTAATTGAATCAAAATGAAGGAGCATAAACCATTCGTAAACCGTTTAAAATGACACCTACCCAAAAAGACGGACCACGTTCAAATCAGGATATTCGGGTATCTCATGTGCAGCTTATCAATGATGAAGGACAACATCAGGGAGTTGTTGCAATACAAGAGGCTCTTGCTATGGCCGCAGAAGCTGGACTTGATCTGGTTGAAATTGTACCAAATGCCGAACCGCCCGTATGTAAAATCATTGATTTGGGCAAATTAAAATATCAAACTCAAAAAAAAGCTGCAGAGACGCGTAAAAAACAAAAAGTCATCGAAATCAAAGAGATTAAGATGCGTCCGAATGTTGATGTTCATGATTATGGAGTCAAGCTCAGGGCTGTTCATCGCTTTATTGATCATGGTGATAAAGTAAAGATTACTTTGCGTTTTCGTGGTCGTGAGATGGCTCACCAAGATCTTGGATTAAAGCTTCTTCAGCGTGTGAAAGAAGATACAAGTGAAATTGCCAAGATTGAATTGGAGCCAAAACTTGAAGGGCGGCAAATAATGATGGTGATAGCACCTAAATAGTTTTTCATTGGAATATGTCTATGTACAACTCATCAAGATGAGCATGTAAGTATATCGTTTAGAAGCACCATGTTATGGGGTTGTGTGGTGCTTTTAAGGTTTTGTAAATGTGTATAGATCTTTTTAAGAGTTTAATAGTGCTTCCTTGATTTATAAGAAGAACATATTAAATGAGAGAGCGTTAGCATCGTAAGGTCTTCTTCATTTTCAGCTCTCTTATTCATGGAATTCAGCAAAAAATCATTTTCTTGTACATCACAAACAGAGATAATGCATAAAATATTAAAAAAGTAGAAATATCTTTTGTAAACCATTTAAAATGCCAAAGCCTGTAGCAATATGGAAACTGGTAAAGAAATGATGGGGTGTTAGTTTGAACTTTCGTAATCATAAAGATAATGGTGCCTTTTAGCACTACCACCATCATCTGTTACTTGCAATGGCAACGTATTGGTTTATAAAACAATTCATTGTTTTGCATGTTGAATAAGAGTCCCGAAGATTGTAGGATTCTTTCATTTCAAATCTGTTTCATGTTGAATCAATCAAAATCGCTTGCTTGCACATTACAAGTGAAGAGAATTGTGTGAAGAAAAACTATACAAAAAAAGAGTAAAAATGCCTCTCATAAATCGTCTCGAGTGCCAGCGGTTATCGCTACACGCACGAGCTGTCAAAGTGTGTGATGGTGTCGACTTGTTTCTTCATAAGCGTAAAGATGGAGGTGCTTAATAACAACACTTTACCAAACTGTATTCAATAAGCCAGTGGACAACCTGTGTTTATTTTTTCAAATCAGCGATCATCTCCTCATTAAAAATTTCCCCTTATTATCCACTCTACTGTCAGCATTCTCAGCAACTTTAGCCACTATCTCTTTTAAAGAGAGGTTGTTTTGTTGATTCATCACCAAAGCCTTTAAAAATTTTTTATTTCTTTGGTTTTAACCTAACCTTCTGAATGTAATAGGATAAAGCGTATACGCAACATTATAGGATGAAAATGATATATTTATAAATGCTCAAAGCATAAAAAATTTCTTGCGCGATATTTTACATGGAGCGGAATAGAATAACATATTAATTAATGATAATAATTTATATTTTTGCTCCTTGAATAAGAGAAGTGAATATCGTAGAATTCTCTCCTTTCAAATCTTTTAATATGAAATCAAACAAAAATACTCACTTGTGCATCATAGGGGATATGATGTGCATAGAAAGAAATCATTATCCTCTTATGAAACTTTTCAAGCGACTAAGGGAGATTGTTGCAATATGCAAATGCCAATAGAGTAATGGTATCAGCTTATATCTTATAGATGGTGTCTATAGGGCACAGACCATTTCTGAAGAATTTCACGTTATACGAAACGTTATCGCATGAAAGAACATGACGCACATTGAAAGAAGAAGGCTCTTTTTGTAAAAAAGATTAAGGAGCTTTAATTAAGAGCGCTTCAATCTTGCATAAAACAACAAGAAAATATAGAAGCACTTCATGGCCAAAAAACAACTTTCCTCTTTTGATAAACATCTTATTATCCGCCTTTTGCGAGAAAATTTTCATAAACATGCGCGTTGGTACAGTGCAGCGATTATTTCAATGATCATCATTTCCTGCACAACGGCAACCAGTGCATGGATTATGCGTGATGTTGTTAATTATATTGTTGATGCGCAAAATTTTGCTATGATCGTTTTGATTTCTAGCTTCATTGCTTTTATCTTTATTCTTAAAGGGATTGCAACTTTTGCCCAAACTTACTTTTTAAGCAAAGCAGGCAACAGTATCATTGCTGAACAACAGCGCAAAATTTATGCGCGCCTTATGGAACAAGGTGTCTCTTTTTATCACAATAATACGTCATCTGATTTGCTTGTTCGCGTAACCCATAATGCAACAGCTGTGCGTAATATTATTGATACGATTATCACAACTTTTGTGCGTGATTTGCTCTCCGTTAGTGGTTTGTTGCTCGTCATGTTCATTCAAAACTTTGTGTTAATCTCCATTACTTTAATCGTAGGACCACTGGCTTTTTTAGGTGTTCGAATGGCTTTAAAACGCGTTCGCCGCCTTATGGAAAAAGAACTTCTTTCACTTGGTGAAATTATCAAAATCGTCCAGGAAACGGCTGTTGGCATTCGAGTCATTAAGGCTTTTTCACTAGAAGAAGTTATGAAAAAAAGGATGGACAAAGCCATTTGGGATGTTGAAAAACAAACAAACAATATTGCAACACTTGAAGCGATTACCAATCCAATTATGGAAACACTCACAGGTGTCGCCATTGCGGGTATTATCTGTTTTTCCGGATACCTTGCTACCCAACGCTCAGGTGTTCAAGGTGAATTTATGTCCTTTATTGTTGCTTTACTTTTAGCTTATGAACCCGCAAAAAGACTAGCAAATGTCCGTGTCAAAATTGAATCTGGCTTGGTCAATATCCGTACAATGTTTGCAATACTCGATCGTCCCCTTACTGTTATAGAACATAAAGAAGCTAAAGATCTAAATAAAACGCAAGGAGCTATTCATTTCGAGGATGTTTCTTTTGCATACACTGATAATAAAATGGTATTGAAAGACATTAATCTAGAAATAGAATCTGGAAAAATGACAGCGTTGGTAGGACCATCTGGTTCAGGAAAATCAACCCTTATCAATCTTATTATGCGCCTCTATGACCCCACAAAAGGACGCATATTGATTAATGATCAAGACATCCGCTACACAACATTTCGTTCTCTGAGAAACCTGATGGCCTACGTAGGGCAAGATACTTTTCTCTTTCAAGGAACCGTTAAATATAATATTGGGCTTGGAAAAGAAGGCGCTCGTGATGATGAAATTATCGCAGCAGCAAAAGCAGCAAATGCTCATGATTTTATTATGAATTTGCCAAATGGTTATGATACACAGATAGGCGATAATGGTTGTAATCTTTCGGGGGGACAAAAACAACGCCTTGCTATTGCTAGAGCAATGATTCACGATAGTGAAATTCTGATTCTTGATGAAGCAACAAGCGCTCTTGATTCACACACCGAAGCACAAATCAATGAAGCCATTCATCACCTTACCAAAGGGCGCACAACGATCATTATTGCGCATCGCCTTTCAACGATTGCTCGTGCTCATAAAATTGTGGTCATACAAAATGGACAACTAATTGAACAAGGAACTCAGAAAGAATTACTCGCAAAAGAACATGGGTTTTATAAAAAACTTCATAATATCCAGTTCAAAAAGCACACGTCTTAATTTCTAGGTATTTAAAGAAGATTTAAAGTAAAAAATGAATAGAAGCTAACGTTCCACTTGTAAAAACAGAATTACCAAGGGAGAGTATTATTTCAATTAAGAATTGGCAAAAAATTTATGATTTATTGAAAATAAACTTCTTGGATTTAGATAAAAACCTTTCCTTTTATTGTGTTGAATGCCATGGATTTTTAATCATGCAATGAGAACAAAAACCTTCTTCTCTTTTTAAGAAAGTGATGAAACATTCTTAAATTTTACCAATCCTAAAGAGAGGATACCATCAAGTTCTGAAAAAAAATTCCACGAAGGATAAGGAATCTAGGTTGATGCCACCTTATTCATATTTATCTCTACGCTAACAATTTTTTCTCTTAACATCTTAAAAGGACGAAGATTCCTACTCAATCTAATTTATAGACAATACAGATTCTTATTGAATTCATTCCACCCGATAATGACTTATGTGATTCACGTATACAAGGCTCAACGAATAAGACCACCCCTAACTATACATCCACATACTTTCAAAATACTTGGTCAAAGGCTACACGCCTTACTATTACTACCCCTAAAATGACTGTCTTCTATAGCGCAACAAGGTAAGCTATCAATTACAAAAAATGTGCTGCAAATTATAGATACACTCAGCGTAAAAGAAAAAGATTTAAAAAATAAGAAAGGATTTATTCTAAGACTTTTGACTGTTGTAGATTGCTTTAACTGCGTTTGAAAATAAAATCGATATTTTATAAATTCTATGCTTGCCTCATGCTTTTATTTATCGCGTTCTCTAATGAGCGCACGTCCTTCATGTAAAACAAAATGACATTCTGTTGCAAATTCACCGACTTGTTTTAAAGAGACGTCTCTCAATATTCTTCCAAACTCATTTTGCGACAACATCCGTGAAATTGTATAACGATAAATCCATTTGAGCACCTCCATCTTTACGCTCATGGGATAACAAGCCAGCATCTTTCAAACATTTTGTCAGCTCGTGGGTATTGCGACAGCCCTTAGTTCTCGAGATGATTCATAGGAGGTATTTTGAGAAATTTCTTAATCGTTTTTACCACGCAGACTTCTCTACTTGTAATATACAAGAAAATGCTTTTGATTGCTTTAATATGGGAGAGATTTGCAATGAGAGTAGCTTACGGCATTCAAAGTTCTAATTCAAGGTGAATAAAGATAAATTAATTTTATAAATCAATATGTCGTATATAATACACTCTTTAGTCAACAGCATGAAATGGGCTTGAAAATGAGGTTTAAGTATTTTTCTAAAATAAATATAAATCAGTAAAATAATATGCTCTCTTTCATGAAGATTTTGTCTCTTTAGAGACTGTCATAAACAAAAAATAAACTATTTTAGATCGTTCTCTTAACATCGCAATAAAACACTTCTCCTTTGAGTATATTTCTAGTCTAAGCTTCCTTCCCAGCCCAAGAAATGAAAGAGAAAAAATAAAGAACTTGTTTTTTAAACTTTAATCTTTAGTAGTCTCTTTCATAAAAGAGACCAATACTCGAATTTTGTTCATTTCCTATAGAACCTTTAGCTTTGAGGTGACGCGAAATATCCAAATTAATTGTCCCTTTCGTCGTTCCATCAGATCCTGCTTCAAAGCCTAAATAAATGTTATTGTGTATGTAGCGTCCAATGCGTAAACCTGTGTTACCCTTTTCATTAACGATAACATCAAGATCATCAAGTCCAATTTTAGTTCGTAAAGTGTTCAACAAAGATGTATTAGCCCCCCCTGCAAGATCAGCGGCAGCGGCTGCAAGTTGCGCAATCTGAAATGGTGATAGTTCATTAAGAGAGCGATTAAAAATCAAACGCGCCAAAATCTCATCCTGTGGCAAATGCGGTTGTGAAGAAAAATTAATATCAAGATTATCAATCGTTCCACTTACAGTTACAGTGACACGAATGTCACCACTGGTATTGTTGGTTACAAAATAAACCGTAGGATTAAGATTACCGCTAAAACTCGCTTGTCCTTGATCAAAATTAAGATGTTGTGAAAGAATATCAAAACGTCCACGAATCATTCTAAATTCACCCACTGGATGCACATCATTTAATGGACCCGCTAAATTAATGCGCCCTCCCAGTTCGGCATCTAACCCTTTTCCCCGTACAAAAAATTGATTGCGTGCTGTAATACGCATATTTGATAACACAACAGATGATGATTCTTCTGTGGCACTAGGACTTTTATTCGTGCTCTTAACATCAGCACGTTCAAGTGTTGTTTGAATTGGCTTTGTTAAATTCTTATTTTTGACATCAAGAAACTTAGCATTTTGAAAATGATCAGGAACCAGAATTTCAGCCTTTTCAACAATGATATTTCCCCCAATAACAAGATCACTGAGAAAATGACCTGTCATTGTCATCTCACCTGACAATGTTGCAAGAATCATAGAACCATCATTATAATTGGCATTATCAAGATGAAAGATCAAATCTGTCTCTAGATCATTAGAAATACGACCTAAAGCAGAAATCCCCCCTCCCTCAGATGAAGAAGCTGAAGCTTTCTCTATAAGAATGTGATCGCCATTTAATTTGCCTTCAAGCGTTATATTATTCAATCCTACATGGGTTTTTGAATCTAAAAAGCTACCATCGGCTATAGAAATATTTCCAATAAATTGTGGCTTTGATAACGCACCATTAAGAACTGTATCAACTCTTGCTGTACCCGTTACATATGCACCACGCTTAGCTAATAAGAGATTAACAAAATCAAGAGGCATTATTCCTTTAACATTCAATTTTGCCTCTGAACCATTAAGAGAAACAGGCCCATGAATGGAAAGATCTAATCCTTTATCTCCAGTTGCTATCATATTTTCAATATGCAATGTCGATTTTTTATAAGAACCACGAGTATTTATATTGATTAACATCGGTCCTTTATGCGTCATAGTGGTTAAACTTTGACTAGAAAGCTCAAAATGAGCCGATGGATCCTTCATTGTCCCACCAATATCAATTTTGCCTATCACCGTCCCATCAAGCGCTTGTCCTGCAATAAAGCTATTTGCCAAACGTGCAGATAAATTTTGCAAATTAATATGGAGATCAAGTTTGTCTTTCTCTAAAGATACCAGCCCTTGAGCTTGTGCTTGTACTCCTTCTCCTGTTAAACTTGCATTCAAAGTAAGGTTTTGATCTAAGGTTTTCCCCGTAGCAGAAAGCGAAAAAGGCATAATTTTTTTATCTTGAAGAGCAATAGTTGTCAGATCCTCACCTCTTACATCGTAGGTTATATCAGGTTTTTTTAAATGACCACGAATCATAACCTTTCCTGTTACACTCCCTGCTGCTCCAAGATCGGATTTCCACAGATTGGCTAAAGTAGCAGGAAGAGAATCCACGGTAAGTTGCAAATTCAGGGTATCTTGAATATTCCCTGCAAGGGTAATTTTACCGCCATTTATTGCAATTCCTAATTCATTGATTGTTATCCCATCTTTATCAAAAACAATGATTGATGGTTTCGGCAATGTTGCATGAAAATGGTGTTGTTTTAAATCTACAGTTTCAATTTGCACTTCTCGTTTTATGCCTTTTGGAAGTTCTACACCCATTACTCGACCAGAAAGCTGAGCATTAAGAGCATCATGCAACATCGCTTGGACAGTAAAAACCGTTTGTTCATCATTTCTATTAGCGTGAGCTTTTAAACGGTTAACCATTATCAAAGGAGTTTGGATATGCTCTGCATTGATAACACCTTCAAACTGAGTTGTGCCAAAAGGATCAAATATGTCGGCATCGATTGCCAGTTTTTTTATTTTATTCTTGGCAAAATTCAAATGGTTAACATGCGCCTTCACATGGGCTTTTTGTCTGCCATGTTGTTCATCAAAAATAAAATCTCCTTTTACTTCTCCACTACCATCCTGTAAAAATAACGCTGAAAGCACTGAAATATCATCGGCATCAATATGCAGCGCTCCTTTCAAAAAACCTTCAAATTGTTGAGAAAGATCACCCGTTATTTTTGCACTTCCCCCTTTAATATCAATATTCTCAAGTTTTCGAATCTTATGAGAATCCTTAAAAGAAGCAGATAAATATAGAGGTTTATGAGCAAAAACTCCTTCACCTTTTACATCCCCCGTTAAAGAAGTAACGGGTGCTGTATTATCTATAAGTGCCTTTATATTAAGTGTTGTGTTTTGAAGTTTCTTCCCTATAACGAACGCTTCAGCAATATAAGCACTTGTATTGAGCTTTATATGGCTATTGCGCCCTCTTGCTGTCCCTTGAATTGTAAGTGCTCCACTTATCTTCGGATCTAATTTGGCGAGATCAGATATCTGAGCAGATAAGTCCATTTTAGCGCTTTCATCCGAAAAATAACCATTAGCTTGTATGTTCGTATATTGATTTTTCAAATTCAAATGACGTAAAATAAAGCCCATCGTATTGCGAGCAATACCACCTGAAAGAGTGATATTTCCGTTGAATAAACGATTAAAAGGTTGCACACCTATTTTCATATTGTCAGCCATTCCTGATAATTTCAGATCAAAAATGCCACTCAATAAACCAATCGTTCCTTTGGCTTTAATATCTGCACTACCAGAGAGGGGTTGTTTACTGAATACTTCTAAAGGAGTTAGTGTTTGGGCTTTTAACCCAAGATCACCTTTAAAAATAAAATTCTCCATTGTCCCTTTTAACCAAGAAGAAAAGCCCTGAGATGTAACACTAAGATCATGAATCAAAATTGGTTTATTCGAAACAATATCCGTATCTAAATGTACATGAACCGCTTGCCTTAAATCTTCTACGATCCCTCCTTTAATCTTTTTAACCCCTTGAAGCGTTCCATTAACCTGAACACCAACATGACGAGAAGCCGCATTATCAAGATTTTCGCTTACTCCTCCCATATCAAAAACCGCATCGCGAATATAAATATTTTTATTGCTAAAATGATGGACAACCAGCCGCCCATTCCAAGATTGTTGTCCTTCACGACCATAGTCAATGTTCAAAGCAACATTATTCGCAGGTTTTAACGCCTCTGATATGGGCAAATGAACAAACTCCTTTTCGTTATCAAGAGCTATTTTGCCATCAATAAAAAGCTGACGCAAAAAACCATCGGCGGTTATTTCACCATTGGCGACAACATTCATTGTGTTGCTCTGAAGAACCATCTGATCAAGGTGTGTCATCCCTTCTCTTGTCCTTCTTGCCTCTGCTTTTAATGTTATATCAGATGCGAAGAGATGACGATATTGAGAAGGTATTAAAGGGCTTAGTGTCCCCTCTAGTTTCATAGAAAAACTGTGTCCTTCTGAAAAACTTGCAAGCATAACATTCCCATCTAAAATAGAATGATGATCGGCTTCTAAAGAAAGCTTGATAACCAAATCATCAAAAGTACCATCACCTTTAATGGCAAGATTTAATGCTGGACGTTGTTCAATGTTAAAAACATTCGCCAAAATACCATTTTGCGGTTCATCAGCAGAGATATCAATTTGAGCAGTACGATTGTTCTCTGATATCTTGGTAAGGACAGAAAAAGACCCCGGTGCATCTAAACGATGCGCCGCTATATCAACATCAAAATCACCACTCGCCACAGTGACAGTGCCTTCCAAGGACATATCAGCAGAAAAACCAAAAAGATTCTGTTCAAATGTCACATGTTGAGCTGCCAGTGTATTGATCGAAAGAGCAAGCGGCAGTTTTGGTAAAGAAAACCTCCCCGTCTCAAGAGAAGAAATAAAAGAAGAATTGCCTTGTGGTTTGCGTAAAAGCGTAATCTGTTCTGCCGAAAGCTGATTAATATCCATCCGCCCTCTTAGCAACTCTAGACGATTCCAATCCATTTTGGCATTAGTAATTTTAAGCCAAATCCCCTTTTTATCACTGACAGTAATCGCATCAATTGTTGTTTGAGAAGACAGCGCTCCTTGCATATTGTGCAAGCGAACTTGACGATTAGGTGCTGAAAGCTTGCTTTCAATTAAAGAAACAAACCATGAACGATCATCTGCTGTCTCTTCGCTAGAGGGAAGATGGCCTTCTTTTTGCGCAAGAACAAAACCACCGACCAAAAAAAACACAAATCCAAAAAAGAAAGCTGATAAACGTACGCTTTTTTTCATTAAAATGCTTGTCCTATACCTACATAAAAACCAATGCGAGGATCACCCTGCTCCCTTTTTAAAGGAAAGGCTAAATCAACGCGTAAAGGACCAAGACCTGTCATATAACGACCTCCTATACCGGCTCCCCATTTAATTTTTTGAGAAAAATCAAAATTCGCCTTTTCCCCTACGAGGCCTCCATCAAGAAAACTGACAAATCCTATTTTATCATTTAAAGAAACACGCAATTCTGCCGATCCCTCAATAAGCGCCCGTCCGCCAACAATCGCATCATTTTCTGTTTTGATACCAATATTACGATAAGCATAACCACGAACAGAGCCCCCACCACCAGAAAAAAAGAGCGTATCCGCAGGGACTTGTGCTGTATTATTCCCAAGAATTGTACCAAACTTTGCCCGCGCAGCAAAAACAAAACGATCCCCTTCATCCAACGCCCAATAAGAACGACCTTCTGCTGTTACTTTTGCAACAAAATTGCTAAAACGCATCTCATAAAAGGGTTCAATGAGAACTTCACCATATAAACCTTTTGTTGCATTGAACTTATTATTACGACTATCATAAATCAAACCGCTAGGAAAACCAATTGTTGTAAAATTACGGCTTCCAAAATAGATATCACGTGAGTAACCATTTGAAACTTCTATAGCAGCCTGTCCTGATAGATTACTACTGAAAATATGCGTAATACCTAATTTCCCTTTGATAGCTTTCGTTGTATAATTTTCCAGAACACCTTGCTGTATTTTTAATTCTGACCTGAGATCTGTATCAGGTGTGAGTACACCAGGTTTTATAAATGTACTACCGAAAAGATAATCAAAATTTTTAAAATTATATGATTGTTTTTTGTTGCTGCCAACACCACTTATTTTTGTTTCAATTTTAAGGACTTCTGCATGACCAAAAAGATTGTTATGCATCCAATAAGCTTCAAAACCAGCACCATCTAATGTTGAATAACTACCCCCTACACCAAAACGACGCGGCTTACGTTCTTGTACAATAAGCATAAGCGGTAAACTGCCATCTGGGTTAATGGTATCAGCCTCACGGATATTGATCGCACGAAAAACACCAAGACGTGCAAGACGTTCATTTGCCTTAGCTAACGCATCGGAACCGTATTTCTGGCCGGGTTTCAATCCGGTCATCCATGCGATATAAGCTGAATCGACACGTGGTTCCTTACTTATATTACGGACACTTAAAGGACCATAATGAGCCTTTTGTCCAGAATCAACAACAATCCTTCCTTCAATACGCAACGCAGCATGATCAGCCACGATCTCATTTTTTATAATTTTAGCTTTCGCATAACCTTGTTGACGCCATCCTTCTACTGCCCATTTTTCTGCTTTCAAAATGGTTTCAGATTTGGCAATAGCTCCAACTTTATAGCCCAATTCTTCAATTGTAGGCATTTTATGCGCTTTACGCTTTTCAGGAGGCGCTACTTTATCAATATCTGCAATACTAAAAACATATTGTGGACCAGCATTAATCGTAATAACAATATTGGACTGTACTGGAAGTTGCGTTACTGGACTTAAATCAGCAGCTTCTAAGCCATTAATTTTAATACTAATAACACCACCATAGCGCCCATCAGCATAAAGAGCAGAAAGAATAGCACGATAATCTGAACGCGCTTTGGCTAACAAACCAGAAGAACTCGCAGATGCTTTCTCTTTATCTGCAAAAAGAGAAGAGACAGATTTAACTATTTTTATGCCTTCCGATGGCGCCCCTGGTGGCGTAACAATATCAACTTTGTAAAATCTCTCTGTACTTTTAACAGAATGTGAAGAAGAATTTGTTTTCTTTTGACCAAAAAGAGGGATGCCGAAAAAATCAAATGCAGCAAGTGGCTGTGGAAAAGCAAAAGCGAAACACAAGCCTATAAATACACAGCGTACAGTTCCTGATTTTAACAAAATTCTTGCTTGGTATACCATAAATCAGATACCTTTAATACACTTTGCATCTACTACACTTTAAATAATATAAAATAAAAAAGGTAAATATGACTACTTCGCATGCTTTATACGTTTTATCACATCAAATAACACTCTGCGATACATAACGTCACCCTCCCCTCATATCTTAACAACATTCTGCTCTGTTGTATCACATAAACAGCCTTATTCCTTTTTCTTAACATATTCATTTAGCTTATTATAAGTGTTTTATTGCGCTCCATATTATCATGGTTAAATTTGTACAAATAACTTACCATGAGAACGCTATAAAAACCTATGTATGCATATAGACCTCTCCATTTAAAAAACCATAGAGATGCTTCTTGATTTTTGTGCGTAGATATGATTGTCTCTCCCAAGTCTGAAGGGGGAAGATAAATGATCGCACGTATTACAACTGTTGCTTTTCGCGGTCTAGAAGCAGTCCCTGTCGATGTACAGGTTATGGTTTCATCCGGTAAAATAGGAATGGCTATTGTTGGATTAGCCGATAAAGCCGTTGCAGAAAGCCGTGAACGTGTACAAGCAGCCCTCCATGCTTGTGGGCTTTCTATGCCAACCAAACGAATTACGATTAATCTTGCACCAGCTGATTTGCCTAAAGAGGGATCACATTATGATTTGCCAATTGCTGTAGGCTTAATGCTTGCTATGGGAATCCTCCCTCCCGAAGTAGCGCAAGACTATGTCATTTTAGGTGAATTGTCACTGGATGGTTCGCTGACCGCTGTCAATGGTGTTTTACCAGCGGCCATGACAGCTGTATCACTCGATAAAGGACTGATTTGTCCCTTTCAATGTGGACCTGAAGCAGCATGGGCAAATGCAGAAATAAATATTCTTGCCCCAGAAACTCTTCTCACGATAGTCAATCATTTTAAAGGGATCCAAATTCAAAAACGTCCACAACCGCGCCAATATACGATCGAAACTGAACTTCCAGATCTTTGTGAAATCAAAGGACAAAAAACAGCCAAACGTGCCTTAGAAGTTTGTGCTGCTGGGCACCATAACCTTTTATTTGTCGGTCCTCCTGGTGCTGGAAAATCTATGTTGGCGCAACGCTTACCTTCTATTCTACCCCCTCTTGATAGTCGCGAGCTTTTAGATGTCTGTCTGATTGCATCTATTACAGGAGAAACAATTCACAATACCATTTCACTTCATTGCCCCTTTCGTGCTCCACATCATTCTGCTTCTATGGCAGCAATGATTGGTGGAGGACTTAAAGGACGACCAGGAGAAATTTCACTTGCTCATAATGGCGTGTTATTTCTTGATGAGTTGCCTGAATTTTCTCCGCAAGTTCTCGATTCCCTTCGTCAACCTTTAGAAAGTGGAGAAGCGGTTATTGCTAGAGCTAATCACCATATCAGCTATCCTGCTCGCTTCCAACTCATTGCCGCAATGAATCCTTGCCGATGTGGTATGGCAGGTGAAAAAGGCCATGTTTGTGCTAAAGGTATACGCTGTCAAATCGATTATCAATCCCGTATTTCTGGTCCGCTGCTCGATCGAATTGATTTACGAATTGATGTTCCTGCTTTGACAGCGATGGACCTTATGCAACCAGAGAAATCAGAAAAAAGCTGTGATGTTGCAAAACGTGTCGCACGGTGCCGTACCATTCAAGCCAAACGTTTTGCAAAACTAGGGTTGGATCATATCCGAACCAATGGCGATTGCCCTGCCAAAATTATAGAACAAATTGCCATTCCTGATAAAAATGCCGCCATATTCTTACAAGATGTGAGTGAAAAAATGCACCTTTCTGCACGTGCTTATCATCGTATTCTCAAAGTTGCACGCACAATTGCTGATCTTGATGGATCCAATAATCTTTCACGCCATCATCTTGCAGAAGCTATCTCCTATCGACTCGGTACGGAAAGATTAACAGCTCTTAACTAAAAAACTGCTCATCAATAAAAACTTATTGGAAAATAACGTAAATAAAGCTCTGCGAGTTTACCATCCTCTTCTAAAGATTTTAGGGTATAATTAAGGATATCAACCAATTTTTCGTTCTTTTTTGCAACAGCAAGCTGCATTCCTTGACCCAATAACTGTGGAGCCATATATGCCCCCCCAACAAAATGGCAGCAATCAACAGATTTTTGATTTTTGAACCATAACGATAAAGCAAATCCATCGTCAAAAATAAGGTCAATTGTACGCTTCTGTAAGGCTTGATAGAGCTCTTCCCTCTCTTTAAATCCTTGCCATTTTGCTTTAGGAAAATAATTATGAAAGAGCTTTTCGTGAATACTGTTAGACAAAACACCACTGGTTAAATGGGCCAATTGATCGCTTATTGGCTCATCAAGATTTAACTGTCGAGAAGCAACAAATCGCGCTGGAAAGCGCAAATATGACTTTGTAAAAATAAGATCTTGTTGGGTTTGACTTGTTTCTTTTAAACCCGCAATAATGATTTCTGCACCACCATTTTTGACATGCTCGACAAGCTCTTTCCAAGGAACCACTTCTACTTCACAAAGTTTCTCTAAGTTTAATTTTGAGCAAAGAGCACGCAATAAATCGATATTATAACCTGCAAGATGCCCCGTTTGATCAAGAAAATTAAAAGGAGGAAAATCAAAAGTTGTTACAAAACGCAAACGAATGATATCCTTGGTATCAGGTTGTACAAAATGTTCATGCGAATCAAAAAAAGAAGGCAACCTTCCAGCTATTTCAGCTTCTGCGTAAGAGAAAAATAGAAATCCCCCTGCTACAAATAAAATACGAATAAAAAGAGTGTATAAATTATGGAGTAAAAAATACCGTAAACGCCATTGAAGATGTTTGATGTGGATAGGTTTTCTTATTTTCAAAATCTCTTCCCCATTTTTCAAAGATAAGATGCAACGCTGCTTCGTTATTATCTAACGCTCTTCACCAAAATATCTTCCGTTTCATAAATAAAATTCTTGCGCTTTTTTAAACTGTTAAAAATTTTAACAGTTTCCGTATATTTTTTGAAATATATTGAAAATGCTTAAACTTTTGATCTCAAATATTCCCAAACAAATCTATAAAAAGAAATTAACCTTATAGAATTCTCAAGGTATTTGACGTTATACTCTTCAAACTCAGCTTCTCTCGATAAATTACGCTTTTAAATTCTTTTGTCTTCCCATTCATGCGATTTACTTAACGAAAGGCTAGACAGATAAACCCTGCGCTGAATATTCACCACGCACTGTAAAAATACTTAAATATATCAAAGAAGCGCTTACTTATTTTATATAACCGTCCTAAATGACAGTGTTTTACTGTATAATAGTGTCATATCATTTCATCATTCTCTCCATTATAATCGACAGATATTGAATCTAACGCTGATATACGGTAAATGTTTAATGTGGTTATTCCATAAATAACTGAGCGGAACATTGAGCTTTAAAAAAGCGGATAAAATATTGTAAATTGAACACAGAAATGGACTAACTTATGAGTGATGAAATAACCTCACCGACACCAGGCGATGACTATGGCGCCGCCTCTATCAAAGTTCTCAAAGGTCTTGATGCTGTACGCAAACGTCCGGGTATGTATATCGGTGATACTGATGATGGATCAGGGTTACATCATATGGTCTATGAAGTTGTAGACAATGCTATCGACGAAGCTTTAGCCGGTCATGCAACTCTTGTAAACGTCACACTCCATGCGGATGGTTCTTGTTCGGTTCGTGATAATGGACGTGGAATTCCAACAGATATCCATCCAACAGAAGGTATTTCTGCTGCTGAAGTTATCATGACACAGCTTCATGCCGGTGGAAAATTTGATCAAAACTCTTACAAAGTTTCAGGTGGATTACACGGTGTTGGTGTCTCTGTGGTGAATGCACTTTCTGTTTGGCTTAAATTGCAAATCAGACGGAATGGTAAAATTCATGAAATGTCATTTACCCATGGAATGGCTGATGCTCCCTTAAAAGTTGTTGGCAATTGTGAACGAGAAAGTGGAACAGAAATTAGATTTTTACCAAGCTCTGAAACTTTTACCATGATTGAGTTTGATTTTGAAACTTTAGAGCGTCGTTTACGGGAATTGGCCTTTCTTAATTCTGGAGTTCATATTCTTCTTGTTGACGAGCGTCATGCTGACATTCAATCCGTTGAATTGCATTATGAAGGCGGATTAACAGAGTTTGTCAAATATATTGATCAATCAAAAAAAGCACTCCTGGACGCTCCTATTTACATTACCAGTGAAAAAGATGGTATGGGCGTTGATGTTGCCCTATGGTGGAATGATTCCTATCATGAAAAGGTCTTGTGTTTTACCAATAATATTCCTCAACGGGATGGTGGAACGCATTTAATCGGTTTTAGAAGTGCTCTTACACGCCAAATTAATGGTTATGCTGAATCTTCAGGGATTGCCAAAAAAGAAAAAGTGAATTTAACCGGTGATGATTGCCGTGAAGGATTAACAGCTATTCTTTCTGTCAAAGTTCCTGATCCTAAATTTTCTTCACAAACAAAGGACAAATTGGTTTCTTCTGAAGTACGCCCCGTTGTTGAAAATTTGGTCAATGAAGGTCTTTCAATATGGCTGGAAGAACACCCTAATGAAGCAAAACTTCTTATTAGTAAAGTAGTGGAAGCTGCAACAGCACGTGAAGCTGCACGCAAAGCACGTGAACTCACAAGGCGAAAAGGAGCGCTTGATATCACTTCTCTGCCAGGAAAACTTGCTGATTGCCAAGAGCGTGATCCTGCAAAATCAGAAATCTTTATCGTCGAGGGAGATTCAGCAGGTGGTTCAGCAAAAAGTGGACGTTCACGTCAAAATCAGGCAATTTTACCTCTTCGCGGTAAAATCCTCAATGTTGAACGAGCCCGCTTCGACCGTATGCTCTCATCTGATATGATCGGAACCCTTATTACAGCTCTTGGAACATCTATTGGTAAAGATGAATTTTCACCCGATAAATTGCGATATCATAAGATTATTATCATGACAGATGCGGATGTTGATGGAGCCCATATCCGCACTCTGCTGCTCACTTTCTTTTTTAGACAAATGCCCGAGTTGATTGAACGGGGACATCTTTATATTGCGCAACCTCCTCTTTATAAAGTATCGCGTGGAAAATCTTCTCAATATATTAAAAATGAAGCAGCCTTTGAAGAATTCTTGATCGATACGGGACTAGAAGAAACAACTCTCGAGCTTTCAACGGGAGAAGTTCGGGCAGGGGCTGATTTATATCAACTCGCTAAAGATGCCCGTATATTCCGTCAACTTTTAAATGGTCTTCATACCCGTTATGACCGCAATGTTGTCGAGCAAGCGGCCATTGTTGGGGCTTTTAACCCTGAAGCCTTTGCAACACAAGAAAAAGCACAAAAAATAGCAGATGCTGTCGCGCAGCGTCTTAATCTGATTGCTGATGATATGGAGCAGGGATGGCGTGGGCAATATACAGAAAATGGAAGTTTATGTTTTGAGCGTGTTTTGCGTGGTGTTAAAGATGTTATCACGCTTGATGCAGGACTTATAAACTCAACAGATGCACGTCAAATTGATCGCATTTCCCAAAACTTTAGCGACCTATATCATCCGCCTCTTCTTTTACGTCGCAAAGATAAAACAGAGCATATTTTTGGACCTATGAGCCTCTTAGAGAGCATTTTTACAAACGGTAAAAAGGGTATTATTCTTCAACGCTATAAAGGTCTTGGGGAAATGAATGCTGAACAGCTTTGGGAAACAACCCTTGATCCCAATGCGCGTTCTCTTTTACAAGTAAAAATTAATGATGCAACCGATGCAGATTCACTCTTTTCTCGTCTCATGGGTGATGAAGTTGAACCTAGACGTATTTTTATTCAAGACAATGCCTTAAGCGTTGCTAATCTTGACATCTAAAGGTACTCTTCTGTTTTTGGCTGTATAAACGTCGCAGTTTTATACGTTGTTTTTTCGTATTTGAACATTACCTCTTTCTTTCATTTACGATAAAAGAAAAATAAGGAAGGTCATAGATATGGCAACTGAAACAGAACGTGTAGGCACCAAAGGAGGTATGGAGCACTCCTTTGGGTTTACAAGAGTTGATGAAACACAAAAACAATCCATGGTGAATGGTGTGTTTCATTCTGTTGCTGAAAATTATGACAAGATGAATGATATCTTATCCTTAGGACTACACCGTGTGTGGAAAAATTCTATGGTTGCATGGCTTTCTCCACCGGCACTTTCTCATTGGAAAGTTCTTGATGTCGCTGGTGGTACAGGTGATATTGCTTTTCGTATCCTTAATGCTTCACGCCAAAAAGTCCATGCTACGGTTCTTGATATTAATGGCTCTATGCTCAACGTTGGCAAACAACGCGCACAAAAAAATGGTCTTGCTCCTCTGATTGATTTTGTTGAAGCCAATGCAGAACATCTCCCTTTTGAAGATCAAAGCTTTGACGCTTACACAATTGCTTTTGGAATTCGCAATGTTCCTCATATTGATCAAGCTCTTAGAGAAGCTTTTCGTGTTTTAAAGCCCGGTGGACGTTTCTTATGTCTAGAATTTTCAAATGTCGAGATGCCTTGGCTCGATAAAATTTATGATCTTTGGTCTTTCCATGCTATCCCTAAACTGGGTCAATTTATTGCAAATGATGGCGATGCTTATCGTTATTTGGTTGAATCTATTCGCAAATTTCCTAAACAAGATGATTTTGCCCATATGATCAAGCAAGCGGGATTTTCACGCGTATCGTACCGCAATCTCACCGGTGCGATTGCAGCACTGCATTCAGGTTGGAAACTTTAAAAATGGTGCAAATTTTTCCTTATTTTCAATTGATGCGTGCAGGATGGATTTTAGCGCGTGAAGGTGTTTTAAGTGCTCTTCCTCATGATGATCTTCAAGGATTTCCAGCGTTATGTCATCGTATAGCGCGTGCATTAGCACGACGCAAAACAAAAAAGAAACAGCGATCTGAAAATATTTCGTATGCCATCAATAAGCTTGGACCCTCTTACATAAAACTTGGTCAATTTCTTGCCACACGACCTGATATTGTCGGACGGAATGTTGCAGACGATTTATCACAACTCCAAGATCGTGTTGAAACATTTTCTTGTACCGCAGCTATTGCTCAAATTGAAAGTTCGCTTGGTCGCTCTATTGATGATTTATTCGTCAATTTTTATCCCCCCATTGCCGCTGCTTCTATCGCTCAGGTTCATCCTGCCGAATATCGTGATGAAACCGGTCATAAGAAAAAATGTGCCGTAAAAGTTATTCGTCCCAATATCCGCGCGCGTTTTTCTAAAGATCTTAGAGGTTTTTATCTCATTGCGCATTTACAAGAACGTTATATCCCTGCCTCCCGAAGGTTGCGCCCTGTTCGTGTGGTGGATACTTTAGCACAAACAACACGCCTTGAAATGGATCTACGCTTAGAAGCAGCAGCTATATCTGAAATGGCTGAAAATATTCAACAGGATACCGGTTTTCGAGTGCCAAAAATTGATTGGGAACGGACAGGGCGTAATGTTCTCACCATGGAATGGATTGATGGTATAAGAATATCCGAAATTTCCAAGCTTAAAGAAGCGGGTTTTGATCTACAGGCGCTTGCCGTTACGCTTATTCAATCTTTTCTACGCCACACATTGCGTGATGGTTTTTTTCATGCCGATATGCATCCTGGTAATTTATTTGTAGACTCAGATGGGTGTATTGTTGCTGTTGATCTAGGGATTACAGGAAGGCTTGGCAAAAAAGAAAAACATTTCCTTGCTGAAATTCTTTATGGCTTTATTACCCGCGATTACCATCGGGTAGCTCGTGCTCACTTTGAAGCAGGCTATGTCCCTTCACACCATAATATTGAAAGCTTTGCGCAAGCTAATCGCGCGATTGGTGAACCAATTCACGGACAATCAGCACAAAGCATTTCCATGGCTAAGTTGCTCACATTGTTGTTTGAAGTCACTGAATTGTTTGACATGCAAACGCGACCTGAACTTCTCTTACTGCAAAAAACAATGGTTGTCGTGGAGGGTGTTGCCCGCACATTAGACCCCAGTTTTAACATGTGGAAAGCTTCTGAACCCGTTGTCAGAGAATGGATTAGTAAAAATTTAGGCCCCATAGGTGTTGCAAAAGACTTTAGCGAAGGAGCGCAAGCTCTCCTTTCTCTGGCACGCAAAACGCCACAATTGGTACAAAATTTCCAGCGTATAGAAGAAGATTTCAATCAAATAAGGAAAACAGGTTTTAATCTTTCTCCTGCGACCCTCAAACAACTTGCTGCTGAACAAAGTCGTAGAAACCGTTATGGTCGTTATAGCCTGTTTATTATTGCACTTTGTTGTGTTTTTTTCACTTTTTACTTTTTTCATCTTTTCTAATCTCCTTAATATGCTAAAAATATCAACAATGAAATCATTGCAATCATTTTGTTTCTTGGAGATATTTTATGGCCAGTATTACTATTCGTAACCTCTCTCCTGAAATTAAAGAAGCTTTGCGCATACGCGCCGCGCAAAATGGCATTTCTATGGAAAAAGAAGCGCGCCGTCTTCTAAGTAATCCTACCGCTCTCACCCCGCACCTCTCTCATGCAAGTGCCGTTGAGGTGCAATCATTGCAATCAAAATCACTCCTTCTTATTATTGGTGGAAGTATTGCGGCCTATAAAGCGCTTGATCTCATTCGTCGTTTAAAAGAACGTGGAGCATACTTAAATGTCATAATGACAAAAGCAGCGCAAAAATTTATTACGCCTTTAGCCGCTGAATCTTTAAGCGGTCGTACTGTATATACTGATTTATTTTCACGCGAAGAAGAACATGATATCGGACATATCCGCCTAGCTCGTGATGCTGACCTTATTATTTTAGCCCCTGCTACAGCCAATCGCATTGCAAAAATAGCCCAGGGTATAGGAGATGATCTCGCCGATTGCATCCTTTTAGCAGCACGCTGTCCACTCTTAATTGCCCCCGCTATGAATCCAGCCATGTGGGCGCATCCAGCTACTGTTCGCAATGTTGCACAATTGCGCGCAGATGGCGTTCATATTATCGGACCAGAAATCGGAAATATGGCTGAACGTGACGAGACAGGTCATGGGCGCATGAGTGAACCCTTAACCATTGTCGCTGCCATAGAGGCTCTTTTAGATGTACATGAAAAACCTCTCTCTGGTCGTCATTTCATCGTTACCTCTGGTCCTACCCATGAACCCATTGATCCAGTGCGTTATCTTGCTAATCGATCTTCGGGTAAACAAGGTCATGCCATTGCAACCGCCCTTGCGCATTTGGGGGCAAAAGTAACCCTTATTTGTGGACCCGTTAATCTTGCAGATCCACAAGATGTAAAAACTATTCACGTTGAAACAGCACAACAAATGTTACAAGCTGTTCAAGAATCATTGCCCGCTGATGGTGCCATCTTTGTTGCTGCTGTTTGTGACTGGCGCAGTCAAACGCAATCTTTACATAAAATTAAAAAAAATGCTCATAAAACACCACCATCCCTCCATATGGTTGAAAATCCCGATATTTTAGCAACAATTGGACATGCTCCAAACCGCCCCTCCTTGGTTATTGGTTTTGCTGCTGAAACTTGTGATATCATTGCCAATGCACAAAAAAAATGTGTTGAAAAAGGCGCTGATTTCATTCTTGCTAATGATATTTCTCTTCAACCGGATGGCACAAGTGTCATGGGCGCTGATACAAACCAAGTTTATCTTGTAAGTAAAGAAAAAGTTGAACAATGGCACCCTATGCGTAAACAGCACGTAGCACAAAAATTAGCAAACATGATCGTATCATTTTTTGCTCTCCAAATGCCTACACCTCATGAGAAAAAAACACCTGATTTTAATAATATATAAAGGTGAAAATCCTCTTTTTTACAAAACAATATCAATGTATTTCTTTAGTGTTATTGAAAATAGAGCTTTAATTCAAGAAAGGAAAAATTACACAACACCTTCTTTAAATATATTTCTTGTTTTTTTTGCTTCTTTCCTTAGTTTATTAATCTATGATTTTTACTGCTGCCTATCGTGCTTTACAACGTTTGCTGACTTCGCAATATAGCATTATGATCCTAAAAGCATTGGGGATTACTTTTTTTGTGCTCGCCATTTTATGGTTATGTGTACACCAACTTTTTGTGTCTTACTTTTGGCCTTGGATTTCTCAGTTTCTTCCTGGACTTCCAAGTTGGGCAGGATGGTTGGGATTTAGCATGCTTATCATTTTCAATTTTGGTTTGGCTCTTTTGTTGGCTTTTTTGATTGCCCCCATCACCGCTATGATTGGTAGTTTTTTCATTGACTCTGCTGCTGAAATTATTGAAAAGGAAGATTATCCAAATGAGCCTCTTGGACAAGCGATGCCATTTGGACGTTCTCTTATCCTCTCCTTTAAATTTGTTATTTTAAGCCTTCTTGGTAATGGAATTGCTTTTATTTTATTCTTCATACCAGGTGTTAATTTCATTGCTTTTTATGTTATTAATGGTTATTTGCTTGGGCACGAATATTTCTTGTTTGCTGCTTATCGTTTTCGAACAGAACAAGATGCGCGTGCTTTTTTACATACTCATTATACAACGGTTTTTGGTGCTGGATTATTGATTGCGGTTTTTGTTTCAATTCCCATTCTTAATTTAGCTACACCACTTTTTGCAGCTGCCTTTATGACACATTTACACAAAATGCTTTCCCAAAAAACCATGGCACGCATCACTCAAAAATAATGTTCTTTAAATTTCACAAAACTCGTTAGCCAAAGAAAACATATTATAAAATTCTATGCTTGACCTTTTTAAGTCAATATATTGATTTATAATGATAATTTATCGTTTTATGACATGAATAGAAAACCTAAATATCATAAAACTCTCTCATTTTAACCCTGTTGATCTTGAATCCAATTGCAATGGTTTGTTGAGAGGTCATAAACGGGAACTGTGTGTGGATAAAAGCACTTTTAAAAAGGCATAAAATACCTCTCATACTCCCTCTCAATGCAAAAATTATTGTCACATTGGAAACAAGCAAAGAGTATGAAGATATCGGTTTGTACCTTCTATTTCAATAAAAATGGGAAGCATCATGAATTTTTGAAATATGTGAAATGCGTGCGCTTTAAGAAAACCGTTTGAAAAAAATCTTGCCCTACTATTAGCGTTTCGCTAACATAACACTGTCATATCCATTCTTTTTAATGGATGCGTATCGCCTTGTTAAGGTTTTTATATTATGAGGTTTCTTTGCTTTAGGACCGTTGGTGTTCGTGATTAATTGGAGAGTCATTTTTATTAAAAGAAAATAAGCGGTTTGTTAACCAGCGCAAGAGGTGAATTTTAACACCAATGTCAAAGAATAAAACATGTAAGTTTTTAAGATGTCTTAGAGATTTGTGATAGGGAACACTCTTCGTGCATACGATTTTTATGACTTTGGAAATGTTAAAAATAAAAAACAATGAGATTAGAGCTATATGTGTATGAATAAGAATATTAAGTGGATTGGTTATTGTTCAGCCGGAAAAGCAAATGTGACTGCTTAAGTTCTATATTCTTTCAAATCATGCAAAAGATGTGTAATATTTAAAGGAAGGTTATAAAGATGAACTGGATTACAAATTATGTTCGTCCTAAAATTAACTCTATATTGGGACGCCGTGAAATTCCAGAAAATCTATGGATTAAAGATCCTACCAGTGGTGAAATGATCTTCCATAAAGATCTGGAAGCCAATCAATTTGTGGCTCCCAATTCTGGCTATCATATGCGTATCAGTGCCAAAAATCGTCTCATGCATTTTTTTGATGATGGTGTCTATACAGCTCTTGAAAATCCAAAAGTTGTAACAGATCCTTTAAAGTTTCGCGATGAAAAACGTTATATTGACCGGTTAAAAGATTATCGTTCTAAACTTGGTGTTGATGACAATATTTTAAGTGCACGTGGTACGATTGAAGGCTTACCCATCATTGCAACTGTTCAGGATTTCGCTTTTATGGGTGGGTCTCTTGGTATGGCTTCAGGAGAAGCTATTATCAAAGCTTTTGAGACGGCTATTGCTGAAAGGCGTCCGTTAGTTCTTTTTGCTGCTTCTGGTGGTGCACGCATGCAAGAAGGAACGCTCTCATTGATGCAAATGCCCCGTACAACAGTAGCAATTGAAATGCTGAAAGAAGCAAAACTTCCCTATATTGTTGTTCTGACCAACCCTACCACTGGTGGCGTTACTGCTTCTTACGCCATGCTCGGCGATATTCACATTGCTGAACCCGGCGCTATGATTGGGTTTGCTGGTCCACGTGTGATTCAACAAACTATACGCGAAACTCTACCAGAAGGTTTTCAAAGTAGTGAATATTTGCTTGAACATGGTATGGTTGATATGGTTGTATCGCGTTTAGAAATGAAACCAACCATTGCACGTCTTTTACGCTTAATGATAAAACACCCTGCTGTTGTTAACCCTTCCAACCCATCCCCAACAGATTCTAAAACACCGCTTTCTACAATAAAAGCAGCTTAAATTTATGCAAAAAAGTCAAGTACAAAGGATGGTGGATGATTTACTCAAGAATTATCCAAAAAAATTTGATCTTTCTTTGGAGCGTATTGTTCGTCTTTTAGAACGTCTGGGCAATCCACATTTAAAACTTGGCCCTGTTATTCACATTGCTGGAACAAATGGTAAAGGATCTGCCTCAGCAATTTGTCGTGCTCTTTTAGAAAGTGCAGGCTACTGCATTCATATGTACAGCTCACCTCATCTCGTCAACTGGAATGAACGCTGCCGGTTAGGACAAAAAGGAGGTGGTCAATTTGTTCCAGAGACCTTATTAGCTGAAACAATCCGTGAAATCATAAAAATCAATCATCAAGAGCCGATTACTATTTTTGAAATTTTTACAGCCGCTGCCTTTATGCTGTTTCGTATACATCCAGCTGATGTTGTCATTTTAGAAGTTGGGTTGGGAGGACGTTTTGATGCTACCAATGTCATTAACAAACCAGCCGTATCGCTTATTATGCCCATTGATTATGATCATGAGAACTTTCTTGGAAACACAATTGCTCAAATCGCTTTCCAAAAAGGGGGAATTATCAAACCAAATGTTCCTGTGGTTATCGGTAAGCAAGATTATGAAGAAACTTTTGCTACTTTAATATCCCTTGCCGATAAAAATAAAGCACCTTATTCTCTATTTGATCAAGATTATCAAAGCTATAAAGAACATGGACGTATGGTTTTTCAAAACAATCAAGGTCTCATGGATCTTTCCCTTCCTAACCTTATTGGAGACTACCAAGTTGCCAATGCTGGAGCTTCTCTTGAAGCAGTCTATCAAGCAGGTTTTCAACTTTCAGAACAAGTCATAAACAACGCTTTGAAAAATATTTATTGGCCCGCACGTATGCAACATCTCACCCACGGATATTTGGTTGATCAACTGTCTCCTAAGTTTGATTTATGGTTAGATGGTGGTCACAATCCTGCTGCTGGAAAAGTTATTGCCGCTGAACTTACACAATGGAGAAAAAAAACAAATCGTCCCATTATTATGATTGCTGGCATGATCAATACAAAAGATGCTGTCGGTTATTTTCGTCCTTTAGCGAGCCTTGTCGAGAAAGTATATACGATACCGCTTATTAATAATAACGCCAGTATCTGTCCAATAAATTTAGCTGAATCAGCCCAAAAAGCAGGAATTTTTGCATCCGCCCAAGCACACCTACAAGATGCTTTGCATAAAATTAAGGAAGAATATCAAGAGGCTATTGTTCTTATTGGAGGTTCCCTTTATCTTGCTGGCGATATTTTGCGTGACAATAAAACACCACCGTGTTAGAAATTGACTATTTTTAAAGCTTTGAAAGATAGACTTTTTAATCATGCAACTTGATTGTGCACTTTATCAACATCCTAAACTTATTACTGTTTTTGGCGGGTCTGGTTTTGTAGGACGTCATGTCGTCGAAACTTTGACGAAACGAGGATATCGCGTTCGTATCGCTGTTCGTTATCCACAAAAGGCTTATTACATGCTCCAAATGGGAGAAGTAGGACAAACCCAAATGCTTAAAACGGATATCAAGCATCCTGCCTCTGTTGCACGTGCATTACTTGGAGCTGATGCTGCAGTGTTTTTGCCTGGTAGTTTAAAACAAGCCAATCAATCTAATTTTAAAAGTACACAAATTGATGGTACTTACAATGTTGCTGAACTAACAGCAGAAGCTGGTATTCCACTCATCTATATGTCAACACTTGTAGCCAAAGAGAATGCTTCATGTCTTTATGCGCGTGTTAAATTTATGGGTGAGCAAATCATTCATAACAAGCATTCTCAAGCAATTATTATCCGTCCATCTGTTATCTTTGGACCAGAGGATTGTTTCTTTAATACCTTGGCAGATTTATCACGTTTTTTACCCATTATGCCTCTTTTTGGAGGTGGGCAAAGTAAATTGCAACCCGTGTATGTTGGTGACGTTGCTGAGTTTATCGCACGTGCCTTAGATGGACAGGTTTCTTGGGGAAAAAATTATGATCTTGGTGGTCCCCAGATTATTACTTTCCAAAATGCTCTTGAAAATATACTCAAAATTATTCACCGTAAAAAAATGCTTCTGTCCATGCCTCTTTCTGCGGGGTTATTGATTGGAGGAGTTTTGGGAACAATCGGTAAATTGCCCTTTGTACCAACACTTGTAACGGCTAATCAGATACGCTTTTTGCAAATGGATAACATTGTTTCTCAAGAAGCTCTTGAAAATGGCTATACTTTAGAAGGTGTGGGAATTACTCCTAAAGCAATCGCTGCGTCCTTGCCAAGTTATCTCTGGAGATTTCGTCCACATGGTCAATTTTCCCAAAACTTAACCGTCTAAAATAAATTCTCCCAAAACTGAATTAGTTATTTGATTTATAATTCATAGCTTGTTGTTCGCTATTTTAAAAACAGCGTGTTCAATAGATTGGTGTTTTTGCATTTTAAATGCTCTATTCAAGATTACACAAAGTGTTTCTTTACACATTTACAGTCTTTTGATAGAAATTATTAAAACATAAAAAGCGTCTCTTATAAACTGTCTTAATGTAGAAGTAGAGGCACCATAGGAATCTAGAAGAACTGGATCTGGATTACCTATTCATAAACATAAAGATAACAACATATAGCTTTGCATTATATTATTTTGCTCAAAAGCTTAATAATGAAATGAAACAAGGTCATAATGCCTTTCTTAAACAACCGTATGCGTGCGTAGAATAAGAGTATACTCCCTTTGATTATCCCGTAAAAAAGTCGATATAAAAACTGTGAAGCAATACATCTTTTTACTCTTTAAAAGGTATCCCTCTGAAGATTTTGAAAAGCTTTAACCTTCCGTAAAAAGGATAAAATTTTGTTTTTATAATAAGACTTATCCTGAGATCTCTTGTCCTCTTCGTAAATCACTATTCAGATCCATAAATGCATATTTGTTGCACAAATTTATAGAGATTTTAAAAGAGCTTTTTCACGTAAAGAAGTCTTCTTCTTGTCTTGCATTTTTTTTTAATTTCTCCTACCGTCTTTAAAAAATTGATTTTAAAGGAACGAAGAATGACAGCTCAAGATTTTGTTGTCAAAGATATTGCCCTTGCCGCTTATGGTCGTAAAGAACTTGATATTGCTGAAACTGAAATGCCTGGCTTGATGGCTTGTCGCAAGAAATTTTCCTCCAGTCAACCTTTACGCGGTGCGCGGATTTCTGGCTCATTGCATATGACAATTCAAACAGCTGTTTTAATTGAAACATTAAAAGCGATTGGTGCCGATATACGGTGGAGCTCTAGCAATATTTTTTCTACGCAAGATCATGCAGCAGCAGCTATTGCCGCAACGGGTATTCCTGTATTCGCCGTTAAGGGTGAAACATTGGAAGAATATTGGACTTATATAGATGCAATTTTCCAATGGCCTGATGGTAATCCTTCCAATATGATTTTAGATGATGGAGCAGATGCTACAAACTATATTTTAATGGGAAGTCGTGCAGAACAAAATAAAGATATCCTCTCGCATCCCAAAACAGAAGAAGAAGAAATTTTTTTCAAACAAATTCAAAAGCGTATGGATACAACGCCAAGATTTTTTACACGACAACGCGCAGCAATTAAAGGTGTAAGCGAAGAAACCACAACAGGTGTCAATCGTCTTTATCAATTACAAAAAGAAGGGCTTCTGCCTTTCCCTGCTATTAACGTCAATGATAGCGTCACAAAATCAAAGTTTGATAATAAATATGGATGTAAAGAATCATTGGTTGATGGTATTCGCCGTGGAACAGACGTGATGATTGCTGGTAAAACAGCCATTGTCTGTGGTTATGGTGATGTAGGAAAAGGTTCAGCGGCGTCTCTTTCAGGTGCTGGAGCTCGTGTGAAAATAACAGAAATTGATCCTATTTGCGCTCTTCAAGCGGCTATGGATGGCTATGAAGTTGTTAATTTGGATGATGTTGTCTCCGGTGCTGATATTATCATCACAACAACAGGCAATAAAGATGTCGTCCGTTTAGATCATATGCGCCAAGTAAAAGATATGTGTATTCTTGGCAATATTGGTCATTTTGATAATGAAATCCAAGTCGCAGCCCTTAGAAATTTGCCATGGACCAATATTAAACCTCAAGTTGACATGATCACCTTTCCTGATGGAAAACGCATCATTTTGCTTTCTGAAGGGCGTTTGTTAAACCTCGGTAATGCGACGGGGCATCCTTCTTTTGTCATGTCAGCTTCGTTTACCAATCAAGTTTTAGCGCAAATTGAACTTTTTACCCGTGCCGAACACTATAAAAATGAAGTCACTGTTCTGCCTAAACATCTTGACGAAAAAGTTGCACGTCTCCATCTTGATCGATTAGGAATAAAATTAACTGTTTTATCAGAAGAACAAGCAGCTTATATTGGAGTCACACCGCAAGGACCTTATAAACCAAACCATTACCGTTACTAAAATGCTTCCTTGGGTTTAAAAAGAGGGAAAAATGTCGTGCTCAGCTTTGGTGACCATACCCCCAAAGAAAAAGCTCAAAACATGATTCGAATCTTCACGTATATATTTTGCCTTTTTTTCTTTTTTTCTCCAACACGCACTGTTGCTCAGTCGTTAGAAGGTTATTTACCATTCTCTCTCACTTTGCCAAATGGTCCATGGCTGCTTTTAGCGCTGTGTGGAGGAGTTTCTTGCGCTTCATTTTTTACGTGCATGGCTGTTATTATGCATGCAAAAAAAGCAGCCCAGAAGCCTTTGAAGATAATTCAGACAGATTTTTCTGAAAAACTTAAATATTATGAATGGCTTCTGGAAGAAACCAAACAACTCCTTCTTATTTGGGAAAATCCAACATCCTTGCCTCGTGTCGTTGGTGGCCTTTCCACATTACAAAAAATAGGCATTGATCAGCAAGATTTTCAGCGCTTTGAACTCTGGGTTGAAGAAAATTCTCTGCGAGAACTTGATTATGCGTTGACTCAACTGTGTTGTAAATGTCACCCTTTTGAGCTTTCTATCACCACCACAAATAATGTGCTGCTACAAGTTACAGGGGTTATCGCAGGAACAGTCGCTATTGCTCGTTTTCAAGATATCTCAAAACAGCAGAGCGAAAATGCTCGTTTACAGAAAGATATTGCTCGCCTTCTTATTGAACTTAGAATGCAGCGTAATCTTCTTGATCTTATTCAAGAGCCTGTATGGATAAAAGATTGCGAAGGAAAAGTTTGTTTTATCAATCGTGCATTTAGAGAAATGACAGACTTTCATGAAGATAGTGATGAAGTGGGTGATCTTTTCAATGAAAACACACAACGCAAAACAGATGAAACAGAAACAATTTTTCAAGAACATGTTCATACCGTCATTGATGGTGAACGGCGCTATTTTCATCTCACACGTCTCACAACAGCCGAAGGAATGGCCGCTTTCGCACGTGATGACAGCGCCTATGAAAATCTTGCTCATGAATTAAGATATGTTCTTCAAAGCCATTGTGAAACCCTTGACCAAATCTCAACAGCTGTCGCCATTTTTGATACAAACCAAAAATTAAAATTCTGCAATCATGCTTTTAAAATTTTATGGCCGTTAGAAAGTTCCTTTTTAGAAAGTGAACCAAGCCATACATTATTTCTTGAACGTTTACGTGAAAAAGGGCTCATTGCTGAACATCCTGATTGGCGTGCGTGGAAAGAAGAACTTTTTAAAGCCTATCGGCAAACAGAATCGAACCAACAAATTTGGAATCTTCCAGATGGTCGTACGGTGCGTGTTGTCTCGAATCCTCATCCACAAGGAGGGGTTACATGGCTTTATGAAAACCTTACAGAAAAAATTGATCTTGAACGCCGTTATAATACACTTATTAAAATACAAGGTGAAACACTTGATAAACTTTCTGAAGGTGTGGTCGTTTTTGGTGCTGATGGACGCCTTCGTTTATCGAATCCTTCCCTGTCGAAATTGTGGTCGCTTCCTTATAATTTAATGGTAGAAGGAACCCACATTACACAGTTAAAAAGCCATTGTTCAGCCTTAACAGTGCGACAAGAATGGGATCAATTTACTAAATTCATTACCGGTTTTGCTGAAAAACGTGAAACATATTCAGGTCGTATAGATCTTAAAAATGATATGATTATTGACTATACTTTGGTCCCTCTTCCCGATGGACAAACGATGCTTACTTTTGTGAATGTCACAGATACTGTCCATGTTGCACGTGCTCTTCAAGAAAAAAATGAAGCCTTAGAAAGTGCAGATCGTTTGCGGAATGAATTTGTTCAACATGTTTCCTATGAATTGCGTACACCTCTCACCAATATTATTGGATTTTCCGACATTTTACGGGATCAAATTTTTGGTTCTATCAATGAACGTCAACAAGAATATCTTGGGCACATTCATTCAGAATCAGGAACCCTTTTAAATATTGTTAATGATATTCTTGATCTTGCCACTCTTGATGCAGGTATTATGGAGTTAGACATAAAACCAGTTAACATTGCCGATGCGATGATACAAGCAGTAGCCCGTGTAGAAGATCGCCTTAATGGACGCCACATTACGCTTTTACAACAAATTTCTCCTTCCTTAAACACTATTTCTGCTGACGAAAAACGCTTACATCAAATTTTTGTGAATGTCTTAAGTAATGCACTTAATTTTGCAACGGAAGCGAGCACAATTGAATTTTGTGTCGATGAACAAGATGATAACATTGTCTTTAGCGTTCACAATGAGGGCTCTGACATCCCTGAAGACATTCTTGATCGTATTTTTAAACGTTTTTCTTCCCATTCACATCATGGTGGGCGTACAGGAGCGGGACTTGGTCTTTCGCTTGTGAAAAGTTTCGTTGAACTACACGGTGGACATGTTGAAATTCTTACCGGTTCTGGAAAAGGAACAACAGTTAAGTGTTTTTTCCCCTTCCCAAAAGGAGATGAGATTTTTTAATGAAAGCCTTAATGAATTTTGATTTTTTCCTTGAAAATGAAGAAGCAACAAAGCTTTTTGCAAAAAATTTAGCCCTTTCTTTAAAGCCAGGGGATCTTGTAACACTGCAAGGAGATCTTGGAACTGGAAAATCAACCATTGCACGCACAATCATCCAAACGCTTGCAAACGATAACACTATGGATGTTCCAAGCCCTACTTTTACTCTTGTGCAAAGCTATAAACTTTCACAGTTTGAAATTATTCATGCTGATCTTTATCGCCTTTCTATGGCAGAAGAAATTGACGAATTAGGGCTTCATGAAACACGTGAGAAAACCATTTTACTCGTTGAATGGCCAGAAAGAAGTGCATCTCTTTTAGAGATTGCCACTTTTGCACTCACCTTACACTATAAAGCACAGGGACGTCATGTGACATTGAGATCGTCACAACATTCCATTGAACGTTTTCAACAATCTTTTGCAATTTGCACATAAAAAAACATCGATATGAGCACGCTTAACAGTATGGACTCTTAAAAGCATTAAAATAAATGCATCTAACTTTTTTCTTTCATTGAACTTCTTTTACAATATATCGTAGAATATTTTAAAAAACCTCAAAAGGAGAGATAAAATGTCTCTCCTTTATCGTTGCTTATGTATAGCATTAACTCAGCCCATCTTTTATCCATTCAGAAAGACGTCCTTTAGAGGTAGCGCCAACCATATTTGATGAAACATTTCCATTTTTAAACATTAATAATGTAGGGATAGAGCGCACTCCATATTGGGTAGCCAATTCCGGATTTTCATCAATATTTACTTTAGCAATTTTAACTTGATTTTGCATTTCCGTTGAAATTTCATCCAAAATTGGCGCAATCATTTTGCAGGGACCGCACCATTCTGCCCAAAAATCAACCACAACAGGGGTGGAAGAAGTTAAAACTTCACTTTCGAAATTGTTCTTATCAACTTTTATACACGTCATTGATTTATCCTTTATACTACTCACTTTTTATAGATTGGTATGATAACAATTCATATCAAGTTATTGTAAAAAATAAATTATTAAGGAACTTTTCTGCACCAAAAATTGTGGAGTGCGTTTATTTGAACGATTTTATGAAAGTAAAAAAGCATAAAGATACTTTGAAGGGAAAGAATAAACTTATAAGGCAATTTCATCAAGAAATGCCTCAAGCTTTTCTGGAGGAAGTTTAAAAATTTTAGCTTCTTTACTGTAGATAAGCAGAGCTTGGACATCTTTATCGGGATGAATAGCTTGTAACAATTTACGATAAAGAGCCATTTGCAACCAATGATGAGGAGCAATAGCGGCTTCATTTTCTGGTGGGTGTCCCGTTTTAAAATCAGCAAAGATAATGCTGTTTTTCGTGATGTAGAGACGATCAATTTGACCAGAAACTGCTTGTTCTTTTCCACGAATTTTTACAATACCCATTAAAGGAACCTCAGCACGTGAATGCTCAGAAAAGAGAGGTTTGAGGTAAACATGATCTAAAATTTTCCAAACATGGCGAAGAGCACCTTCTCTTTGGCTTTTCTCCCAATGAAAAGCTTTAATATTGAGATAGTTTCGAGCATAATCTTGGCGTTTTTGTGGGGGGCAATTGGGTAGATATTGTAATAATCGGTGAATGAGATGACCATATTCAATGAAAAAAGCTCTGTTGGTGTTTGTTTCTCCTAAAACAGGCGAAGTGAAAAGTTGTTTTGGGCTTGAAGAAAGCTCTGTATCAGCTTCAATGGAAAGGCTTGCGACAGAGGGTTTTAACGGTTTTGGAAGCATTGGTTCTGCTGGTACTTTATGAGAGAAAAAAGCAGGCAAAGGTGGTAAGGCTTGACTCTCAGCGAAAGCGACTTCTTGGTTTATAGGAACAGTAGAAGAAGATGTAATGCAATAAC
Source organism: Bartonella sp. B1098 (assembly GCF_944896145.1). NCBI lineage: Bacteria > Pseudomonadati > Pseudomonadota > Alphaproteobacteria > Hyphomicrobiales > Bartonellaceae > Bartonella > Bartonella sp. B1098. The sequence continues at coordinate 912,354 of NZ_CALYLP010000002.1, forward strand.
GCCAAGCTGCAATATCTTCTGCAGGGCCTTTTATAGCAACCGCATGGGGTTCAAGGGCTTTTTTTACCAGTTGTAGCCATGTGTCAGAGGGCGTTTTTTTACCTTTATATCCACAAACAAATAAACGATCTTCAGCACGTGTCATTCCTACATAAAGAAGGCGCCTATATTCTTCTTCGGCACGCTCTTTTAAATGTGAAATTGCTTTCTTAGAGAGCTTTGTATCAAACTTTTCATTGGGGTGCCAAATAAAAGCGTGTGGTCCGTTCTCTTGTGCACTGTTTAAAGGAATTTTAAGCAAATGAGGCGCATGCTGAGGATGCCAAATCGCGCTACCAGGATCAACCAAAAATACAACAGCAGCTTCTAGTCCTTTTGCAGCATGAACAGTCATGATGCGAATTTCTTCATTGTTTTGTTCAAATTCACGTTTAATTTCTGGTTCGCTTGCACTTAATGTTTCTAAAAAAGCTTGTAATCCTGGTAATCCTGTTTTTTGAATGTTAAGCGTATAATCCATAAAAGCATCGAGCACATCATTGGCTTCAGATCCTAAACGAGACAGAATTTTTTGTCTTCCCTTATCATTATTCAAAATATGGCTATAAAACTCGAAAACCGGTATTTTATCCACTAAAGCGCGATAATGGTTCAACTTTTCAAAAGCGTCTTTAAAAGATGCTTTCGATGATGCGTGCGTAGATAAGTTTTGCCAAAGAGAGCCGGTGCGGTGTGCGGCAAGCTGATAGAGTTCCTCTTCACAAAAAGCAAAAAGGGGGCTTTTTAACACGCAAGCAAGAGAAAGATCATCTTGTGGCTGCAAAACAAAACGCCCAAGTGCCATTAAATCACGGATACTAATATGTTTGGTGAGTTGTAAACGATCAGCTCCTGCTACCGGAATATTAAGGTGTTTAAGAGCACGAGAAAGAGCTGAGACAAATTTATCACGTTTACGGACCAAGATCATAATATCACTTGCCCGTATTAAGCGTTCCTTTGCTGGAAGCATTTCGCCTTTTCGTAACCAGCCAGCAACCGTTTCAGCAATTTTTTCTGCTAAACGCACTTCAGGTGTATCTAAATGGTCAACGCTTAAATGCCAGTCATGCGGAAATTCGCTTGTTTCTTTAGAAATAGCATCCCATATAACAACCTCTCCCGGGCTATGAACACGAATAGCTTCATGCACCGTCTTTATATTTTCCGCCGAAAGTCCTTTATAGTTTTCTGGTGTTTCAAAAACAAGATCAACGCTTTTAAGAATATCTGCTGTAGAGCGAAAAGAATAATGCAATTGTATTTTTTCAAATTGCTGATTTGTTTGCTGCGCTTTTTTTTGAATAATTCGTCCATTTGCAGCAAAATTTTCTGGAGCCGCACCTTGAAAAGAATAAATAGATTGCTTTTCATCTCCAACAGCAAAAAGAGTCCGTATATTTGTTCGTTGGCTATACCCTGAGAAAAATTCTTGTGCCAACAGTTGAATAATTTGCCATTGCTCAGGGTTGGTATCTTGTGCTTCATCAAGTAGAATATGATCAAGCCCCTGATCAAGTTTATAATGCACCCATTGGCTTGCACCTTTGCGCTGTAACAAATGAAGTGTACGCTCGATAATGTCATCAAAATCTAAGAAGCCATTAGCCTTTTTTAGATTGGTATAGATTTCGAGATAAACAGTACACAGCTGAAAAGCAGCCATATTGAGGGTGGCAACTTTTGCGCATTGATATTTTTCTAAAAGAACAGAAAGCTTGTTTTGTTTATCTTCAAGCATTTGTTGAATAAAAGGCCAAATTTCATCTGATTTTTTACGAAATAAATGTGGAAAATTACGTGGTTTACCCTCTGTGGTCAAATAAATATCAGAGACAATATTGAGAATATTGGTCTCATCACGCGCTTCTTCTAATTGGGAAAACTTTTCCACCATCTCTTTTAGACGTTGACTGCCATTGGTTTCACAATGCTTAAGAGCATAAAGAGGAAGACGCGCGGTTTGTTGAATTTGTTCTAATAGGGATTGGTTTGTTTCATCAGGCGCTAAGTTAAAAAGCGCACGAAATTTTTCTTCTCCATTTTCAGATAAAAGAGAAGAGAAAAAATCAGAGAGTTTATGTTGCTTTTCAATAGCTTCATAGAGAAGTTTGTTAAAAGTATGTTCGCTAATAACTTGAAGTAACTGTTGTAAAGCAGGCTGTATATCACGACGTACTAAAAGTTGGCGACGGGATTCTTGTCGTAATTTTTTGCGACTGACATCATCAGGAATTTCAAAATGCCGTGCAATATTGGCTTCTAACATAAATTGATACAAGAGAGATTCGCAAAAAGCATGAATCGTTTGAATTTTTAAGCCACCAGGTGTTTCAAGAGCACGCGCGAAGAGTTGTCGTGCATAAATTAATTTTTGCGCATTGACGGGCTTATTTTCAAACCGTGTCAAGGTTTCTTGCAGCTGTGCATCATCCAATTCATTCCAACTGGACAACGTGCGAAAAATTCGTGATTGCATAACAGCAGCAGCAGCTCTTGTATAAGTAAGGCATAAAATACGTGCTGGAGGCGTACCATTTAAAAGCAAACGAATAACACGTTCACTTAAAACGTGCGTTTTTCCAGATCCTGCATTCGCAGAAACCCACACGTTTTTCTGGGGATGTGTTGCCGTCGCTTGTGCATCAAGAGCAGCTTCAGGAATAGAAAAAAACGTCATGATTACTCTTCTTCGTGAAAACCAATTGACCATTCCCACAACCGTGCTAAATGGTCGTAGTCACCTTCATACCGTTTTTCAATGGGAACAGCATGTGAGAGATAGCCTTGTTGTGGATTTTGATAATACGTTATAAGGGCAATAAGATTTTTCCATGCGATTTCACCAAGATTAACGGCACTAAGATAAGTTTTTTTGTCTTTTTCCGTTAAAAGAATGGATTGAGATTTAATTTCACCTTTTCCGTTCAGAGGAACATAAAACAAATTTGAGGGAACAAGATCTTGAAAATCTGGAAATGCCCCTTCCATCAGCAAAGCTGTTTCTAAAGCCAATTGTGGAAATAATAATTCACGAACTTGTTTTGATGAAGGAGGGATTCCAGTTTTGAAATCTAGAATTTCAACCGTTTTGTCTGGCAAAACATCAAGGCGATCAGCCCGTCCTGAAAGGGTTACTCCTGTTTTGCCTATAGGAATTTTTTGTGAGACTACTTCCGAATACCGCTCTCGCGGTCCTAAACTTTGTTCCCATTGAATTAGAAATGGAGCAAGATTTTCAAAACTGTTCCACCAAACTGTTTCAATATCAGGTGGAAAATTGAATTTATCAAATTCTTTACGTCCAATAGAAAGCAGAACATTGAGTGCATTTGCAGCATTTGGATTTTTTATTTGTGTGCAAAAAGCGGCAAGAATAGCGTGATAAAGTATTCCGCGCTCAAGTGTGCTAGGGTCATGAATCAGTGCTTTAAGAGGTTTGAGTCGTAAGATTCTTTTGGCATAAATAGCATAAGGATCATACCGCAATGTTTCTATTTCAGTGACTGAAAAATGACGCGGACGCATAGTAAGAGGTGGTACAGGACAAGGACGTTTCACCTCAGAATTTACGCTTGTATGATCAAGCATCTTGCTCCAATAGAGGAGTATTTCACCTCGTACACGAATTTGTTTCCAAACCTGTTTTCCTACAACTGTTTCTATACGTTGTAGCCATCGTGAGGGAATAGAAGGAGTATGATTAACCCGCAATGCACGACTCATCACCACTTTATCCATTCCCATAGCCCATTGAAAATCATGCGCAGAAACACCTATACGTTGCTCTGGTGGTTCCAGAGTTAACATCATTTTCATCGGGCGCGATAAAAAAGCATCATTTCGGGTTGATATCGGCCATGAACCTTCATTAAGACCGCCGATGACCACTGTATCAACCGTTTGCAAACGTGATTCCAAAGTACCCCAGATGAATAAACGTGGATGTCCTCCAGGTGAAGGTGTGACGGAACGCGTTGCGATCAATGCAGAAAACATAGCAGGCCATTCGCTAAAATGAAATGTTAATCCTGATCGATCACTGACCAATTCACGCAAAAAATTTGATAGGGTTTGTCCTGCTTCGTGTTGATAAAGATGAGCAAGAGAATTATCCTCATTGCGACCAAAATTCTCAAAAACTTCAACAGTTGCTATCGCAGCTTCATTGACGGTGCATTCTTTCTCTTGTTTCATGAGAAAGGTTAAAGGTTCAACAGCTTTCTTCAAAAGATGACACAGAAAACGTGCTTCTTCAAACTTCTGCTGATCAAGGGCATTCATTTCAGAACGATCATGAGAATATGTTTCAATCCATTTTTCAAGGAATTGATCACATTCAAAAAGATTGATGCGCCCTGTATTCCCTCGCAGTACAAAAAGTTCAAAATTTTCTGCCAGTTCGCGTAAGCGATGACGGTTTTGGTGGAGTGTTGTCAGTGGATGTTTAAGAAGAGAAAGAAAAGCAATGGGATCATCAGGTTGCAACACATTTTCTAAGATCAGTCGTAAGAGTGTTACAGGCAATGTTTGTGCAAGTGGTATTCCCCCTGAATCATTTGCTTCAATACCAAATCGCTGTAATTCCGCCGCAACACGGCGGGCTAAATTACGGTCATTTGTAATAAGAGCTGCGGTTTTTTTGGGATTTTCAATAGCTCTTCGTAAAGCAACAGCGATAGCCAGAGCTTCCTCACGTTCATTTATAGCTTCAATAAATGACCAATCTGCACAAAGTTCCTTATAATCATCACGGACAATTTGTACCCATTTATCGGTTGTAGAAGCTGGTCGGAATGCTTCTGATAAAAGCGCCATTCGCCTTTTCTTTGTTGCACTTTGTTGGCCAATCTCACAAACATGAGCGCGTTGACACTCCATGAGAGAAAGAAGTTTTTTTAAATGATATTGAGGATGGCTAAAAATATTTTCTGCATGATCAAAAGAAGCACACGCTATTTTTTCTTTATTGCTCGTGCCAAGTGCATTCCATTGCTCTTCATCCATATGAAGATCAAGACCTGGAAGAACAACTGCCCCTTTTGGCAGAGAGGCTATAACCTTTAAAAGATGAGAAACTGCCGGCATAGAACCTGATACACCAGCCGCAATGATAGGTTTATCAGATTGTGCGCGTCGTAAAGTCTCTGCGTGCATTGTAAGTGCTTGATTACGCCATTCAGCGGGATTACTTCGTTGCCTTTCTGTTAAAATTTGCGGCCAATTTTGTGTCACAATCGTTAAAAAATCGAGCGTTATTTGCCACCATTCAGCGACCATATCAGGGGCAATATCTTTAAGTTTTGACCAGTCTGCTCCTTCTGTTTCAATTTCATCCATCAAATGTGCTAAATCTTGAGCAAGCCAAAGTGCATCGGCACTATGAGCCGGAATAAGCACATCTTCTGTACCAAACATGGTACGCAAATGTGCAGGCAAATTTTCACGCCATGGACGAATAAGACGCGCTAAAAGCAGCAGGCGTTCACTTTCGCCAATGGGTGGATTGAGAGTGCTGGTATGATTTTCAACAAAAAGGAAACTGTCTTCATCGACATCTCCTAGAGCACGAATGGTTGGCAAGAAGGTTGATCGTGTATCACTTCTTTCAACAAAGGCTAAACGCAAAGCCCGAGCCGCACGACGTGTCGGAACATAAATAAGGCTATCGGCAAGAGCCGTTTGAATATCTCCATCAGAAGCAAAATTATCAATAAGGGCACCAGAGAACAGCGCATCAACAAAGTGAGGCAAAAAAGCTGTTCCAGAAGAAATAGAAAAGACACGTGGTTTATAGGTCATATAATATTGTATTTGGGATAACAAATTCCATCTTATTGATTATTTGTATTATTTTGACTGTATACAATTTTCATACAATTAAAAACTATATTTATACAGGAGATTCTTAATTTAGATTTTAAAAAGATTGAAAGACATTCCATATCTTATCGTAAAAAAACATATCAAAATTTTTTTGATATGTTTCAACGAAGAATTGGCGATAGCTTGTTCTCTAACTCACATAAACGCTCTAAAAAATATTAAAATTTTAAAAGCTCCAAAAGTATAAATATATTGTAAATTATTGAATATAATAGTTAAATTTACGGTATTCTTTCTATCGTGCACTCTGAAAATGTTCTTTACATACTCTATCACTTTCAGAAAAAATACTCCAACTCAACGTGACAAATGATTACCAACCAAATTGTTGTATAACCGATTCTTCTTTACATTAAGCGCGTATTTGATAATCTTTAAAAGCAGAAAATTTTATTTTAGGAGCTCTTTCTGCCTCATAATTTAATGAAAAATGGTTCTCTGCTAAAAATACTGGATCACCCTCTAAATCATACGCAATAGCAGAGCGGTGATTTCTGAGAAACTTTTGCAACTCATCTTTGCTCTGTGTTGAAATCCAACGACATACATTAAAGCGTGCTGGTTCAAAATTTACCGGTAAAGAATATTCTATTTTCAATCGCTCTTTTAAAACATCAATTTGCAAAGCACCAATAACACCAATGAGAGAAGGTGACCCATCATCTGGAATAAATAATTGCACAACCCCTTCTTCAGCCATCTGTTGCAAAGCTTCTTTAAGCTTTTTTGCTTTCATTGGATCGCCTAAACAAACACGACGCAAAATTTCTGGTGCAAAATTGGGGACTCCCTTAAAGAGGATATCTTCTCCTTCAGTCAAAGTATCGCCAATCCGTAACGTTCCATGATTAGGGATTCCTACGATATCACCAGCATAGGCTTGATCAGCAATTTGGCGTGAACGCGCAAAGAAAAACTGTGGAGCCGAAAGTGTCATCGGTTTTCCTGTTCGCACTAACTTTGTCTTCATGCCGCGTTCAAGTGTTCCAGAACAGACCCGAAAAAATGCAATACGATCACGGTGATTAGGATCCATATTTGCTTGAATTTTAAAAACAAACCCCGTCATTTTAGGTTCAGTTGCTATGATATTGCGCTGATCTGCACTTTGATCACGAGGACTTTGACCAAAATCAATGAGTGCATTGATCAAATCACGAACACCAAAATTTCGTAACGCCGAACCAAAATAAACCGGAGTCATATGACCTTCACGGAAAGCTTGAAGATCAAAATTTTTGCAAGCATTTCGAGCGAGTTCCACCCCTTCAATAAAAGTTGAATGTTGATACTCTGGAAGTAAATGGACAATTTCACTGGGATCTGAAACAATCTGTTGTGTTATTTCATCATCTTTTTGACGAAATCGATTATGATGAAGATCAAAAGTCCCAACAAAATCTTTACCCGTCCCAATGGGCCATGTTATGGGTGCGGTATCAAGCGCTAGCTTTTCTTCAATTTCATCTAAAAGCTCTAGAGGATCACGCGCCTCACGATCCATTTTATTGATAAAAGTAACAATAGGAATATCCCGCATCCGACACACTTCAAATAATTTCAGTGTTCTAGGCTCAATCCCGCGGGCGCCATCCAAGACCATGATAGCACTATCAACAGCTGTCAGCGTGCGATAGGTATCGTCTGCAAAATCTTCATGGCCTGGCGTATCTAGGAGATTAAAAATATGATTTTCATATTCAAACGTCATCACTGAAGTCACAACGGAAATACCACGATCACGCTCAATATTCATCCAATCAGAACGGGTTTGAATACGATCCTTTTTAGCTTTTACTTCTCCTGCAAGTTGAATAGCACCACCAAACAATAAAAGCTTTTCTGTCAATGTCGTTTTTCCAGCATCTGGGTGAGCAATAATTGCAAATGTACGGCGTCGCTTTACTTCTTGCACTCTTCGTTCCATTATTCCTCCACAGATCGTGCAAGTGCTTCAGCAATTAGTGCACGCATTTCATTAATCCCATAAAGCGCAATAAATGATCCCAATCGTGGTCCTCGTTCCTGCCCTAAAAGGACTTCATAGATCATTTGAAAAAAGACATTTGAAACACCCGGTCCCCCTTCAGGGCTTTTTTTGTTATGATCTTGATAGCGTTCTATTAAACGTGCAACATCAAGAAGTGCATTTTGAATCATATTGCTATCAGCAGTTTCAGGCAAACTGGCTAATTTTGCATCAATTTGCGCTAATGTTGCCCGTTCACTATCATCTGCTGCGCGAAATTTTTTGTTAGGTTTCACAAAAATATCAAAATATTTAAGAGCAAATTGCACTAACTGATCAAGTTCTGGATAAGTTTGTGCATTGGCTCCTTGAGCATAGCGAGAAATAAACCCCCAGAGAACCTCTTTATTCTCTGCATTTGAAGCACTTACCAAATTCAACAGAAGAGCAAAGGGAACCGGTAAATCAACCTGTGGAGGACAACCATTATGGATATGCCATACTGGATTATTAAGCCGTTCTTGCCAACTTTGACGACCATAAGCTGAAAGATGTGCATAATATTCATCCACGACTTTGGGAATAACATCAAAATAAAGCCTTTTGGCTGTTTTGGGCTTTGAAAACATATAAAGCCCTAAACTCTCCGTTGGAGCGTAAGTAAGCCATTCATCAATGGTTAAACCATTTCCCTTGGATTTGGAAATTTTCTGACCCTTTTCATCCAAAAAGAGCTCATAGTTAAATCCTTCTGGAGGTTTTCCACCCAAGACTTTACAAATTTTAGAAGAAAGATTTGTGGAATCGATAAGATCTTTTCCTGCCATTTCATAATCAATGCCAAGCGCTGTCCAGCGCATAGCCCAATCAACCTTCCATTGACACTTAACCTTGCCCCTAGTGACCTCCGTTTCTATAGTTTCTCCTGTTTCAGGCTCTATATAAGTAACCGTTCCTTTTTCAACATTCCGCGCAATCATCGGTACCTGTAATACTTTTCCAGAAAAGGGAGAAATCGGTAAAAAGAGAGAATAAGTCGCCTGCCGTTCTTCACCCAATGTTGGTAAAATAATTGCCATCACCTTGTCATAACAGGCAAGGATTTTTAAAAGTGTTTCATCAAAACGACCGGAACTGTAATAATCCGTAGCACTTGCAAATTCATAATCAAAACCAAAACAATCAAGAAAAGCCCGTAAACGTGCATTATTCGCCGCTCCAAAAGAAGGATAATCATCTCCAAAAGGATCAGGAACGCGGCTCAACGGTTGACCAAGATAATGTTCCATCTTCTCGCGATCAGGCACATTCTCAGGGACCTTGCGCAAACCATCCATATCATCAGAAAAACAAAGCAGCTTTGTTTTTACTTTATTCTCTGTAAGAATATGAAATGCATGACGCACCATAGTTGTACGTGCCACTTCACCAAAAGTTCCAATATGCGGTAAACCAGAAGGCCCATAACCTGTTTCAAATATTACACTGTCTGGATAACCCGTCTTTTCGTACCGTTTGATAATCTTACGTGCTTCTTCAAATGGCCAAGTTCTCGATTGAGCAGCCGCATCCTTTAATTCAGGCGTAAGGCTAAGGGCATCACACTGATCACGCATCATTATCTTTATCCTAAAAATTATACTCTTTTCAAAATAGGGTGTATGGTTCTTGAATTTATTCGTCAATAATAGCAAGCAAAAATATGGAAATTTCTTGATACTCACCATATAAAAACAAACCGCGCTGTAAACATATTTTATTTTGATAAAAATAAAAAACGTTCAATATTATAAAGCAAAAGTATCTTGTTTTGATTATCAAAGCCTTCTTTTTTCTTAATCATAAGGCGTGCTTATTATATTGGTGAGCAAACCAACATCATCACAAACTTTGCTCCCTAATGTTGTTACAATTCTTAACGCTTGAGATGATTCATAAAAGATATGCCTTTCTTGTACAGTTTTTACCCACATGGCTCATCAGCTTGTAATATGCAAAAAAATGATTTTGATTGATTCGATATGAGAGACATTTGAAAAGAGAAAATTTTAAAGTCTTCAAGATTCTAAATTCAATAGAAAAAAGATAAATTATCATTATAAAACAATATGATAAATCATAAAAACGAAATCTCTAATAGTAAACAAAAGAACTGTAAAAAAATTAATAGATAAAAACACTTCAATAAATCGTTTCATACAAAAGCACTAACCCACATGATACTTGTCAAAAAAATCTTTTATTTCTTTTCTTTATCACCTTGATGCTGCATGGCTAATGTACGCAAGCGCAGAGCATTTAATTTAATAAAACCCGTTGCATCTTTTTGATTATAAGCGCCTTGATCATCCTCGAAGGTTACCAACTCACTCGAATAAAGCGATTTTTTACTTTGGCGTCCTTCTACAATCACATTTCCTTTATAGAGCTTTAATGTAACTTCACCTTCAACATGTTCTTGAGATAAATCAATCGCTGCCTGCAACATCTTGCGTTCAGGCGAAAACCAAAAGCCATAATAAATGAGTTCTGCATAACGTGGCATCAATTCATCTTTTAAATGAGCTGCACCACGATCTAGCGTTAAAGATTCCATAGCCCTATGTGCTGTCAAAAGAATGGCCCCCCCTGGGGTTTCATAAATACCCCGTGATTTCATACCGATAAAGCGATTTTCTACTAAATCTAACCGACCAATACCATTATTGCACCCATAATGATTTAATTTTGTAAGTAAAGTTGCAGGTGATAAATTTTTTCCATTGATTGAAACAGCATCGCCTTTTTTAAAACCAAGCGTGATTCTGGTTGCTTGATCGGGAGCATCTTCCGGCGAAAGAGTACGCATATGGACATATTCAGGAGCAGAAAGTGCCGGATTTTCTAATATCTTTCCTTCTGATGAAGAATGCAATAAATTTGCATCCACTGAAAAAGGTGCTTCACCTTGCTTATCTTTTTCTATAGGAATTTGATGTGTACGTGCGAATTCAATTAGATCTGTTCGACTCTTAAAATCCCAATCACGCCATGGAGCAATAATCTTGATATCAGGATTAAGTGCATAAGCAGAAAGCTCAAAGCGTACTTGGTCATTGCCTTTTCCTGTTGCCCCATGGGCAATGGCATCCGCTCCTGTTTCCTTAGCAATCTCAATAAGCCGTTTTGAAATAAGTGGACGCGCAATTGATGTCCCCAAAAGATATGTTCCTTCATAAACAGCATTGGCGCGAAACATTGGAAAGACAAAATCACGCACAAATTCCTCACACAAATCTTCAATGTAGATTTCTTTAACACCCAGCATCTCTGCTTTACGACGCGCAAGTGCTAACTCTTCCCCCTGCCCTAAATCAGCTGTAAAAGTTACAACCTCAACGCCTAGTTTAGTTTGCAACCATTTGAGAATAATTGATGTATCCAACCCCCCTGAATAAGCCAAAACAACTTTCTTCATATTTTGCCACTTTTTCATTTTAAAGTTCTATATGAGCTGCTTTTTTTATTTTTTCCTAAAAATTTAAACGATGCAAGAAATATAAAAATAAATTCTTTTTAAGCAACATTAAAAAGACTCAAAAAGCGTAAATAAAGGCGCTTCGGACTATAAATAGCGTGAACACTACTTAAAAACAAGAGGAGATTTAGGTGTCATTTCTACCGGAGTGGTCTATTATTGTACAATTTTCTTTAGCATCGTTGATTTTAGCACTTATTCCAGGACCAGACATGATGCTTTCTGTGGGAAGAACCATTACACAAAGCAAAAAAGCTGGAATTATGTGTGCCTTGGGGAGTGCAACAGGATTTGCTATTCAAGTTATTGCTGTAGCACTTGGCTTGTCAGCACTTATTTTTGCTGCGCCACACGCCTTTGTTCTTCTGAAAATTGTTGGAGCCTTTTATCTTTTATGGTTTTCTTTCCAAGCTTTACGGAGAAAACCAACATTTTCCTTTGAACAAACATCTTCTAAATCTCAAAGCTCCAAACGTAACTATCTTGCTGGTATTGGAATTAATCTTCTCAATCCTAAAGTCATACTCTTTAACGCAACATTCTTACCACAATTTATTAATGAGAATGATCCTATGGCAACACAAAAGTTACTTTTTTTAGGACTCTCTTACATTCCTATTTCTTTCCCTATTACAATTTCGGTCGTTTTTACAGCGCATAAACTTACCAAAACTCTTAAACAAAATCCTCTCTATATTCGCTTTCTCGACTGGCTTATTGCAGGGACCTTTACCAGCTTTGCCCTCCACCTTCTTATCTTTACAAAAAATTGATTTATAAGGTGTAATTTATCACTCTTAATTTAAATGAGAACTCTATATATTGTGAAACGTTCTCATTTTAAATCTGTTTATATTGAATTAAACAATAGCTTTATTCTCTTGTACATCACAAGAAAAGATGGAATTGTCGTGTAGCTAAAAACGACCTAAGAAAAGAATATCTCTTATGACGTGTCCTAAACATCAAAATCTTTTACAACATTGAAAACTAAAAATTTGAATGCTCGTATCAACTTACACACTTTGTATGAAACCTAAAAATATGGATGGTATCATATATTTCACAGAAGCTTTTTTGCTATAGTTTTCACAGGCGTTGTCGTGAGACGGGGAGTACATTAAGAAATGCTTTTTTAAAAACATGTCAATGGATAACAATGGTATTTATGGTGTAGGATATTTATATTTTAGTCACACCATTTTATGTATGAAGCGTAATCTTGCTAAAAAACGTAACAAACAAAAGCATCAGGCAATGTATATCTCCACTCTTTAAAAGTTATTACTGTCGATGCTTTTAAAAATCATAAAACCGAAGTAAAGAGTGTGAAGTGAGGTGAAAATGAGTGACTCTTGAGACTTTCCTCTAAATTAGGCTGCCTCCTCATTGCAGAGATTACACAAACAGACTTTATACAATATCTTTCCCCTATTGAACCTATACAAGCAAAGACTGTTTGTCTCGCACTGATCCGTCTTAATCTCTGTCTCACACATATTCTCTATATGAGGTTTATATGTTTATTTACGGAAAAAATACAGGCTTTATAGACTTAAAATTGTGTTAACTAATGACCAATAGCACTTTCAAGTTTCAAACGTTCAGATTTTCGTAAGCGCTCTGAGGCCGATTTAAGCTGTCCACACGCCGCTAAAATATCGCGTCCACGCGGTATCCGAATAGGAGAAGCATAGCCTGCTTGATTAACAACATCAGCAAAACGCTCGATTTGCTCCCAATCAGAACATTGATAATTACTCCCTGGCCACGGATTAAAAGGGATTAAATTGATCTTCGCTGGAATCCCTTTCAATAACTGAATTAATCGCTTAGCATCATCTATACTATCATTGATATCTTTCAGCATAACATATTCAAATGTGATTCGTTTTGCATTAGACAGACCAGGATAATTACGGCAAGCTTCCATAAGCAAAGCAAGCGGATACTTTTTATTGATGGGAACAAGCATATCCCTTAGCGTATTGTGTACAGCGTGGAGTGAAATTGCTAACATAACACCAATTTCTTCTCCAGTTCGGATAATTCCAGGAACAACCCCACTGGTTGAAAGCGTAATCCGGCGTTTTGATAAAGAGAGCCCATCGCCATCAGAAGCAATCAATAAAGCTTTTTTTACAGCTTCAAAATTATAAAGAGGTTCTCCCATTCCCATCATAACAATATTGGTAATTTTGCGCCCTTCAACAGGAACAATTGCCCCATCAGGCGTATCCTTATCAGGAAAATCACCCAAACAATCACGTGCAACCAACAATTGAACCAAAATTTCTTCCGCCGTCAGATTGCGAACAAGCATCTGCGTTCCTGTATGACAAAAAGAGCAGGTTAATGTACACCCGACTTGCGATGAAAGACATAAGGTCCCACGTCCTTCTTCAGGGATATAAACCGTTTCAATTTCAACAGGCCTTCCAGCCCCACGTGCTGGAAAACGTAAGAGCCATTTACGTGTACCATCCTTTGATATTTGTTCTCCAACAATTTCCGGACGTGCAATGGAAAAATGACGTTTGAGAGTTTCCTGCATTGCTTTAGAAATGTTCAGCATTTCATCAAAATTTGAAACGCCACGGACATAAAGCCAATGCCAAAGTTGACGCGCACGCATACGCGTTTGACGCTCTGGTACACCAAGTGTCTTTAAAGCTTGCACTATTTCATCTTGCGATAATCCAATTAAAGAGAGCTTAGAACTCTCCTTCACCATCACATTATCTGTTTTTTGTGCTAAACATGAACCAACAGGTCTAAGATCATAGGAAATAGCCATTGCTTTCCAATTTACATTACTATTTTAGAAGTTATCAAAACCTTAATGGCACTTTTGAGCCGCATTTAATGCAGCAGTAACCCCTTTTAAGGAATAAGTATAGGTGGTGTGCGTTCCCCGTTTTGATATTGCTTTCACGGTCATATTGTTTCCAGCACGCATAGCAGAAACAAGCTGCTTTTCTAGCTCTGATGACGTCAACCAAGCTGAAGAATCCTTCGTGAAGAAATCAAAGTCCTTATCTCCAATAGTCACTGTCACTCTCGACCCTTCTTGAAGCGTATAACCAGCCATAAACTGCGGTTCAAACGAAACAGGCGATTGAGAACGCTTGGTAACTAAGAAAAAATTATCACCATGATTAACCGTCGTTGGAAGAGCCTTTAAAGGAATAGATAACACATAGCAAATCGTATTTTGGGACGATTTATAAGAATAGACTCCCCACGCTTCAAATTGATTTAAACGGCTTGGCGTTTGTGCACATGCTGCCCCAGCTGTAATAAGAACCATTACAGATGCAGCAATAACAGTCTTTTCAAACATCTTCATTTAGCTCACTTCTTTAATCTCTAACAAGATTCTCTTCATTGGAAAAGTTCAAACAAAAACTCCTCAATACTCATGTATAATTATCCTAATTCCTTTAATAAGCGAAACATTTTCACAGTAATCAGAACATATTTTTACGTTCCATTGTGACCTTTTAGTCGTTACCAAAATATGAACTTTTTATTCAATAATCACATTAAAAAACAATATTTTTAATTTCACACCACCCTTTTCGTTTTTTATAAAAAAACGATACCTTTAAGCAATATGACTTTAAAACAAGATGAAAATATATCACCACTCTACTAAGAAATAAACCACACTCTTTATATCACAAGCAATCTGCTGAAAAACTCTGAAAACACACCCTACACTCCCCACAAAACTTCATAGAACCTCATACCTTGTGAATACCACTTCTCAATTTTACATATTCAATACATGTATGTCTTTAAGATATTCCACCTTTCAATTATTATAGTGTATTCATACTTCGTATTCAATATCGTCCTGATATCGTCTTTTCATAATCTTAATATTATCAATATATTAAATCATAAAACATAGAAACCTTAGATTCTGTCTCAATGGCGAATCGCATAACGTTATCTTTTACCATCAGCCCTTTAAGATACAAATTATATTATTTTTAAACTCTATGGTGTATACCTCACAATTTATACACTTATAATCTTTTTTAAGCCGCATTTGATTCTGAAGTTTGAATCAATAAAGCATAAAGCGCATTAGCATTATGCGTATTGCGTAATTTTTGCACAACATCAGCATGACGCAAAACACGTGCAATCTGTGATAAAGCTTTTAAGTGATCTGCGCCAGCATTTTCAGGTGCCAAAAGAAGAAAAACAAGGTCTATAGGCTCATCATCGAGAGCTTCAAAATCAACAGGACTTTCAAGACGTGCAAATATACCAATAATCCGATTAATATCAGGTAATTTTCCATGCGGAATCGCAATACCACCACCCAGCCCCGTCGAACCAAGTTTCTCGCGTTGCAAAACAATATCAAAAATTACATGCTCACTAAGACCTGTCAGCTGAGACGCTTTTTCGGCTAAAATTTGCAGAACTTGTTTTTTCGAATTCGCCTTAAGAGCCGGAATAATTGCTTCCGGTGCTATTAACTCACTCAAATTCATCCTTTAATTTTCCTCTTACACGCTCAAATGCTCATCAATAAACCTATAAACGGTATCGATATTTAAAGTTCTTTCACTTTTCGCAACATCGCATGTGTTTTTATTTTTAATTGATAACGGGTGAAGGCTTAATACGTCTCATATCACTTTTGACAGAAAAATAAATAGTGTTTAGCTCCTCATTAACAGTATGAGAAAAGAAAAAAAGAAATGAAGTTGTTCATAAAAATTAATTTCCTTAAGACACTAGAAAAGGGCATTATTCGTAAATTTATTAAATTTGTCACAAGAGTTAACGTATAATCCCCATTAGATTTTTTCTTTCTTTAAAAACGAGCTCTTAAATAGAATGAGAAGCCATTGAGCAAAATAGACCTTTAGTTTTAAAATTACTGTATAGCTTAAACAAAGCCTTATAACAAGAACCTAAAGCTTTTCTCCTATTTTAAATACGCCATACAAACCAATAAAACAGGACAATCCTATTAAATAAACGCAATATATAACGGATGGATTCTCCAATCAAAATATCCAAAACAGCATCATCGATATGTTCTTTGATTGGACAGAGAAAGTATGATGAATATCTTTCACCTTTTCTATGATACAATCATGAATAAGCTCAACCAATAAAATAATAAACTCATCTTAAGTGAGGAAGCCTCTTTCACCACTCAATGAAAATTTATTAAATTATACTCATAAAAGAAGTTTGGCATAAATAAGGAGATTTTCAATAATATCAGAGAAAAACTTATCGCACAGCTCAATTAAAAAACTTTATCCTAAAGTCACATTCTTTTATTGATTTACAGCTTTTAATAACATTATCATCGTTTCTACAATAAAGAAAAATTTGCCTTTGTTTCTGTAATAGAAATATGTCGATGACACATGCTTTATTAATAATCACAATGAAGCCTTATCTACCTCCTTTGAAATGTGTTTGATTACTTAGAATAGTGTTTGTGGCGACCATGTTGTTTTTGTTAAATTTAAATGGAAACGTATGAAAGCTGTAAAATCATAGAGAAAAATTATTGCCCAAATAAATTCTGCGGACATCAACATTGTTGATAATATCATGAGGACGACCGTGAACCAACACTTTGCCGGTATGAATAATATAAGCGCGATCGACAAGTCCTAATGTTTCGCGTACATTATGATCTGTTATTAAAACACCAATGCCACGCTTCGTTAAATGACGAATAAGCTGTTGAATATCAAAAATAGCGATAGGATCAATTCCTGCAAATGGTTCATCAAGTAACATAAAATGAGGTCGAGAAGCTAAAGCGCGCGCAATTTCAAGTCGTCGACGCTCACCCCCAGATAACGAAAGAGCAGGCATTTTACGTAAATGATCAATTTTAAATTCATGTAAAAGACTATCGAGCTCTTCACGTTGTTTAAGGCGATCTTTTTCAACGACTTCTAAAACAGCTTTGATGTTATTTTCTACGGAAAGGCCACGAAAAATAGAAGCTTCTTGGGGAAGATACCCAATACCTAAACGCGCCCGTCGATACATCGGAAGATGCGTGATATCAAATCCATCAATTTTAATGGATCCTCCATCAGATTTTATGAGCCCCGTAACCATATAAAAACAAGTTGTTTTACCTGCCCCATTGGGCCCTAAAATGCCAACAGCTTCTCCCGTACGAATGCCAAAAGAAACACCATTAACCGTTGGTCTTCCTCGATAAACTTTAATCAAATGGCTGGCAATCAAGGTCCCTTTTAAGCGCTTTTTTGAAGCTTCACTTGCAAGGTCATGCTGATCAATCTGTTTTTTTCTTTTGATTCCAAACATGCAATCTTAATGGCCATTTTGTCGATTTTGTTTAAAAATAATAGAAACGCGACCTTTTTTCTTAGTTGTCTCACAACCCTCTAAAAAAGCTTTTCCGCTTTCCATATTTGCCGTTAGTTTGCATCCCGTTGCTACATTGTCACCATCTGTTAACACAACATGATTCCCTGTCAAGCTCATCATTTTTGATTTTCCATCAAAAACACCTTTATCCCCCGTTGCAATTTGCGTCGCTATTTTTATATAGACTTTTCCTAAGACTTCCATTTTTTGTATGCCCGATGAACCAAACAAAGAAACAGATGATGCCGTCACATTTTCCTTGTTTCTATCCGCTCCTTTATGAGTTTTATCGTAATAAACAATTAATTTTTCCGCCCGTAAAAGACGTTCACCTTGCACTACTGAAACATCACCCTTAAAAAGCGCTATCCCTTCTTTATCACGTATTTCTAAAGAATCTGCATGAAGTTTTACTGGTTCTTTGTCGTTTGATAGACTTATTCCAAAATGGGTCCCTTCAGCATATCCTAAAACCGTTCCTCCTCCTAACATTCCCACGCTAAAAGCCAACGTCATACCTATCCATCTTTTGTATGATTTCATTCTTTCAATTCTTCTGTTTGTATATACACATGAATTCTCTTTTAAATATTCCTTAAAGATTCGTCTTGATATTGCGTCATTGCTTTTCAAGCACTAAACGCACACCACCATGGAAATACATGTTTTTTCCTTTTTCTCGAATTTTTAAGGCATTGGCGACAAGATGAAAACCGGCTCGCTGAATATTAACACGTTGATTTGTTTTTAACTGTCTTTCAGATAAATTAATATTAGCTGACATAAATTGTGCCATCACTCCATCATTCGTTGTAATGGTGAATGGTTTATCCAATTGTAAAAAACCATGAATGTTATCGTAAATACCCCCTTGTGCTGAAAGAAAAACCTGTCTTTGTTGGCCCATAGATGCTTTCGCTGTAATGTTTTGTAATCCAATTATTCCAGAGCGCGTATGATCTTGAAATGCCTTTTCTGCTTTAAGCCAATAAGGTTCATGAGCACGCGTATACCCTTCTAATTTTGGATTGAGCATCGTCAAGTTCGTCACTCCATTCTCTTCATTATTCAAAGGCATAGGATCAGACGTAACGGGAACCAAGAAAAACGTAAACCAGCAGACCCCCCCCCCTGAAACTAGCGCTAAGAGGGGTAAAAAAAATTTTAATAGGCTAATGCGACGCGAATGCCGAGATGCTTTTTTAAAAACATCTCCAACAGATGATTGCATTGAAAAGACTTCATTACGATTGTGTACGAACATACTCTCCTAATCTCTTAAATATTCCGTATTTTTAATCTGTATAACCTTTATAAGAGGTATTTTCAAATTTTGTTTCTTGAAATTTGTTTTTTCTTGGTTTTATTTTGCTTTTATCCGTTTATATGTTGTAATATGCATGAAGTGCACAATTATAAGAAAGTTTTTTTGTGTGAAAGTGAGGTTATTGTGGTTAAATCAGAGCTTGTGCAAATTATTGCTCGTCATAACCCGCATCTTTTTCAACGGGATGTGGAGAATATTGTAAACGCTATTTTTGAAGAAATTTCAACAGCACTTGCCAATGGCGATCGTGTTGAACTTCGTGGATTTGGAGCTTTTTCTGTAAAAAGCCGTTCAGCCCGTAATGGACGTAACCCACGAACTGGAGAAGCCGTTGCTGTTGAAGAAAAATGGATTCCTTTTTTTAAAACGGGCAAGGATTTACGCGACCGTCTTAATCAGTGAGAAACTTATGATCATTAAACGTATTCTTCTAACAAGTATCGGTGTGATTATCACAGCGTTTTTGATTGTTTTTATCGTAGCTAATCGTCAAGTTGTTCCGTTAACCCTTGATCCTTTTCGAGCAAATTCTGAAAGTTTTACTTATCATGCTCCCCTCTTTATATGGCTCTTTATTTTCTTTGGTTTTGGTATTTTATTAGGAAATCTGATCCGTTGGTTTTCCTATCACAAATGCAAAAAGGCCCTCAAAAAAAGTAAAGCCGAGATCGAGAAATTGAAAACGTCTATCACAAATCTAGTGTAATGGTCTTTTAATGAAGCCTTTTTCTCTTTAGTATTTTATATTCAATACAGAATTTATTTTTATACGTATTTTAATTGATTTTAGTTCTTTTGCACTTTTACGAAACATTTAAGAGCTTTATAATGTAATTTTTTATACTTCATATACCGTGATACAAAACATGCCTGCACAATGCTTTCAATCCTCCCACAAGAATAGATATCCGCAGGAAAAGTTGCCTCTTATTTTAGAAACAGGTATGAGTGAGAATTATGCTCTCATTGATTCTGGCAATGGACAAAAATTAGAGCGTTATGGAGACTATCAAATTATTCGGCCAGAAGGTCAAGCACTATGGAAACCTGCTTTATCACAAAAACAATGGGCTGATGTTGATGCTATTTTCACGGGAAACCGTGATGAAGAAGGTGTTGGTCGTTGGCATTTTCCTAAAAAGCCACTTGGTGAAACATGGCCTCTTTCTTGGAATGGACTGTCTTTTCTAGGTCGCTTTACTTCCTTTCGTCATGTAGGCGTTTTTCCTGAACAAGATGCCCATTGGCGCTCTATGGAAGAACAAATTGTTAAAGCCGCACGTCCTATAAAACTATTGAATCTTTTTGGCTATACAGGTGTTGCCTCTTTGATTGGAGCACGAGCGGGTGCAAACGTTACCCATGTTGATGCTTCTAAAAAAGCCATTGCGTGGGCAAAAGCTAATCAGGAAAGAGCAGGATTACCAGATCATTCTATTCGCTGGATTTGCGATGATGCTGTAAAATTTGTCGAGCGAGAACTGCGTCGCAAAAAAAACTATGATATGATCCTTCTTGATCCCCCTGCTTATGGACGTGGACCTCATGGCGAAGTTTGGCAACTGTTTGATCATTTACCAGCCATGATCACAAATTGTCGTAAACTCCTCTCTGATAAACCGCTCTCTGTTGTCCTTACAGCTTATTCCATTCGTGCTTCTTTCTTTGCACTTCATGCTTTAATGCGCGATGCATTTGTAAATCTTGGGGGTACAGTTGAATCAGGAGAGCTCATTTTGCGTGAAGAAATTGCAGGGCGCGCCCTTTCTACTTCTCTTTTTAGCCGTTGGATTGCTTGAATATGTGTGGACAAAAAACTGGTAGAGTGAAAGAAATTACCTCTCTTAGCAACCCTATCATAAAAGATCTTAAAGCACTTACCCAAAAGAAAAACCGTAATCGAGAAGGTCTTTTTATGGCAGAGGGATTAAAATTGGTCATTGATGCTCTCAATCTCGGTTGGACAATACAGACACTTATTTTTTCTAAAAGTGAAATTGGTAATGCCACTATTGAAAATACTGCTGCACGCGCTGTAGCCAATGGTGGTTTTGTTATCAAAGCCTCACAAAAGATTATGGAATCACTTACCCGACGCGATAATCCACAAACAGTTATTGGTATTTTCAAACAAAAATGGCAACCTCTTGAAATGATAAAAGGGCAAGCTAAAGATGTTTATATCGCGCTTGATCGTGTGCGTGATCCTGGAAATCTTGGGACCATTATTCGCACTGCTGATGCTGTAGGTGCCAAAGGTGTTCTTTTGATTGGCGAAACAACAGACCCTTTTTCACCTGAAGCAGTTCGTGCAACCATGGGATCTATTTTCTCTATACCCCTTTATCGTTTTGATGAAAGTGCTTTTTTAAGCTGGTCGGCTCACTTTAAAGGCATGATCGTTGGCACCCATCTCAAAGGATCTCTGGATTATCGCACTCTTGATTTGAAAAATGGTCCGATAATCCTTTTAATGGGAAATGAAAAACAGGGGTTATCAGATATTCTGACAAGTCGGTGTGATAAACTTGCACGTATTCCACAAAGTGGACGTGCTGACTCGCTTAATCTGGCAGTAGCAACAGCTGTTATGCTTTATGAAATCCGTCGCCCTTATTTAACACTGGAACCATGCGAGAAAAAAATATGATCCGTAAATCACTCCCTTTTTTTCTTCTTGGCTTGGCCCTTACAGTAGGACTTGACCAAGCTGTTAAGTATTGGATTATGCACAATATGCCTCTCGGAACAGAAATCCCCCTTATTCCTTTCCTTTCCCTTTATCATGTGCATAATTCTGGCATTGCATTTTCGTTTTTCTCTTCCTTTTCTCACTGGGGAATCATTGCCATCACGATTATTGTGATTATCTTTCTTTTATGGTTATGGAAGAATACTGAAGACAACAAATTTTTAATGCGTTTCGGTCTTGTCCTTATTATTGGGGGAGCAATCGGCAACCTTATTGATCGTATTCGCTTTCATCATGTCACTGATTATATACTTTTTCACATTGATGATATTTTTTATTTTGCTATTTTTAATCTTGCAGATAGTTTTATCACTCTGGGTGTTATTGCCATCCTTATTGAGGAACTGCGTACTTGGATGAAAGCAAGACATCATTCCAACCATACATCTCCTCATTGATGTTCTCATCGCCTTAAAAACAGAGATTTTTAACCACCATAAGCTTGATTACAAATCCTCTTGGATAATTCTTGCGGCTAATCATTTCACGTATTTTTTTATGAGATTTTATTTTCTCTTCAACTTTATATTTCCATCCTTCATCAATACAAAAGAACTGACTTAAAATAGAAATCAATATCTTTTTACCTATATGTTCCTATCACACCCTAAGAAAAAATATTTTACAGCTTTTTATTAGCACGCCAATCCTGCTTGTGTGTCGTGCAAGAAAATGATCTTGATGGATTGAATATAAACAGATTTGTCATCAGACAATCTTACGATATTTTTGTGAGAGATATCTAGGGTGAAAAATAATATATCTTTATATATCAATGTGTTATATAAAAACTCAATTCAATTAGGAATTCTGATAGGGCAGAGCTTATGCAATCTTGAAGGTTGAAAAATAGCGTGATACTACGCGACATTTTTCTTATCACCTTAAAGATAGATATTTTGTAACTGGGAATTATAGGGTTCCTGTGAATAATAAAAAAAAGTCTTAGTATCGTCCTTTTATCGTGCAGAAATATGGCAAAAAATGGAAATATTTTTCATGAAAATGAACTATTTCCTTACCAATTTGTAAGGTTCCTTGCTTCGATAAATCTCTTGTAATTTTTAAATAAATCTCCATAATAAGGGGGAAAATATGCTGGAATTCCGCCAGTGATTCGGAAGGTTTTTTGTATTTGCCAAATTAAGGCTTATACAAAGTTTGTCTTGAGAATGAGAGAGACACTTAAAAACCCAATGCCTGACGGGACATATGCTAAAGGATTTTATATTATGGCTAATTTTAAAAATTTACGTTCAGCGCCTGCTTCTCATGCTGATGCATCGATTGATCAGGGATTGCGCGACTATATGTTGGGTGTTTACAATACAATGGCCATTGGTTTGCTTATTACAGCTGCTGCTGCCTATGCAATTGTATCATTAGCAACGACAACAGATATGAGCCAAGCAGCAGCTCAGATTAACAGCAGTGTTTATTTAACATCATTTGGAGTAACATTTTATACATCTCCATTCTCTTATATTGTGATGTTTGCACCCCTCGTTGCAGTTTTATTCCTCAGTTTTAAAATTAATACATTAAGCACCAATGCTGCTCGTAGTCTCTTTTTTGGTTATGCTGCTTTAATTGGGCTTTCATTGTCTTCAATCGTTTTACGTTATACGACAGAGAGTATTGTACAAACCTTTGTTATTTCCGCTGCAACTTTTGGAGCTCTTTCACTTTATGGATACACTACAAAGCGTGATCTTACAGCAATTGGTTCATTTTTATTCATTGGACTGATTGGCTTGTTTCTTTCTATGATTGTGAATATTTTTCTTGGGTCAAGTGCTTTGCAATTTGCTATCTCCGTTATTGGTGTTTTTATCTTTGCTGGCTTAACAGCTTACGATACTCAAAACATTAAGTTGATGTATTATGAAGGAGATCAAGGCGATACCAGAGGTCGTAAAGTTATTATGGGCGCGTTGAGTCTTTATCTTGATTTCATCAATATGTTTGTCTTCTTGCTACAATTTCTCGGTTCAAACCGTGATTGATTGCAAAAACAGCGCTTAATGAAGGAACCTTGTTTCTAAAAGAGACAAGGTTCTTTTGTTTTTAGTGTAAGTTTTTGTCCTTTGCCTTTTAGGAATTATTCTTTTCGTAAAATGACAAAAATGCCTTACAAGCAAAAACTCCCTTGGTTTAGCGGTTTTATTCAACAAAAGCTCCATAACACCCTTTTAAAGGCAATCCATAGCCGTTCTCATCATCCATCAAATATTCTCAACCCAAATAATCATTATGATCTGACCGTTGCTTCCTATAATGTGCATAAATGCGTAGGTATTGATAAAATTTTTAATCCTACTCGGATTGTCCGTGTTATTACTGAATTACAAGTTGATATCCTTGCTCTTCAAGAAGCAGATAAACGTTTTGGTGAACGTATTGGTTTAATTAATCTTCAACTGTTAAAAGCTGAAACCGGTTTGATTCCTGTTCCTCTCAATACTATGTCACCTCAGGGTCATGGTTGGCATGGGAATGCTCTTTTTTTGCGAAAGGGATATGTACGTGACACTTTACAAGTCACTCTTCCTGGTATTGAACCACGTGGAGCTATCATTGTAGAGTTGGAAATGGCAGCAGGTCCTATTCGTATTATTGCGGCTCATTTTGGCTTATTACGTTATTCTCGTAAACAACAAACAAAAATGCTCCTTGCAATTTTGCAAAAACGCTCCCTCATGCCTACACTCCTCATTGGAGATTTTAATGAATGGCGGATGGGAAAAAGCTCATCTTTAAATCATTTTTATCTCTATTTTGATAGCGCACTTGAAGTTGTACCAAGCTTTCCCTCTCGCTTTCCTTTTTTAGCTCTTGATCGCGTTTTTGCCTTTCCTCAGCAATTGGTAACAAATCTTGAAAACCACTATTCACCACTTGCGCGCATTGCCTCAGATCATTTGCCGATCAAAGCCTATCTTAATCTTGCTAATGCAATAAACATCCTGAAAAATAAATGAAAAAAGTTAATGAGCCTCATCCCAATTTTGAGCCGTCATAACTTTCACTTCAAGGGGTACAGATAAAGATAAAATCGGCATTGTAGCATTTTCCATGACATTTTTAACAACAGCTATGTTTTTTTTACTTTCTTCTTCTGGTACTTCAAAAATCAGTTCATCATGCACTTGCAACAACATTTTTGCTGATAGACTTTCTTCTTTTAAAGCATCTTCCATCTGTATCATAGCACGGCGAATAATATCGGCCGCAGAACCTTGAATGGGAGCATTGATCGCCGCTCTCTCATTAAGAGAACGAATTTTTACATTCTCTGCTTTTATTTCTGGATAATGGATACGACGTCCAAAAATTGTTTCTACATAACCATTCTCACGCGCAAAGCTTTTAGTCTTTTCCATATAATCTTTAATTCCTGGAAATCTTTCAAAATAAAGTTGAATATACCGCCCTGCTTCTTGGCGTGAAATCCCTAATTGATTGGCTAATCCAAAAGCTGAAATACCATAAATAATACCAAAATTAATCGCTTTTGCACGCCGTCGTGTATCTGAAGGCATTCCCTCTATCGCAACGCCAAACATTTCTGACGCCGTTATAGCGTGAATATCATGTCCTTCAGCAAAAGCTTCTTTTAATGCTTTTATATCCGCAATATGTGCAAGAATGCGTAATTCAATTTGACTATAATCAGCAGAAAGCAAAACATGTCCTTTGGAAGCAATAAAAGCTGTTCGAATCTTACGTCCTTCAGCAGTTCGTACTGGAATATTTTGCAAATTTGGTTCTGATGATGATAACCGCCCTGTTGACGTTATTGCCAAAGAATAATTCGTATGAACACGGCCTGTTTTTGGTAAAATATAAGAAGGTAAAGCATCGGCATAGGTCGATTTTAACTTTGCAAGTTGACGCCACTCAATAATTTTACGCGGTAAAATATGACCTTCAGCAGATAACTCTTCTAAGGTTTGTGCAGAAGTTGACCATTGGCCACCCTTTGTCTTAGCGCCTCCAGGCAATCCCATTTTGCCAAAAAGGATATCCCCTAATTGCTTTGGCGAAGCAAGATTAAATTTTTCATCCGCTTGTTTATAAATTTCTTCTTCTAAAATCAAAGCAGCTTGCGCCAATTCTCCTGAAAGGCGCAATAAAATCTGCCGATCAATAAGAATCCCGCGTTCTTCCATTCTTGCAAGAACTTCTACAAGAGGTCGATCAAGGCGTTCATAAATTTTTGTCATACCCTGAGAGACAAGTTGCGGTTTCAAAACTTGCCAAAGACGTAGCGTTATATCCGCATCTTCCGCCGCATAAAGGGTTGCTTGCCTTAAATCTACTTGTGCAAAAGAAGTAATTTTTTTTCCGTTATGTGTTAAATCCTTATAGGCAATTGGTTTATGTCCAAGCCAACGTTCCGATAAATCATCCATATTATGGGTTAAAGTTCCAGCATCCAAAGCATAGGACAAAAGCATGGTGTCATCAAAAGAACGTATCACAATGTCATATTGCTTCATCACCAACCAATCATATTTTATATTCTGTCCAATTTTTAATACTGCAGAATCTTCTAATATCGGTTTTAAAAGTGCTAAAGCTTTTTGAGTCTCAATCTGGGAAGCAATGCGCCCACCCCTCAAAAGATCTTCCTCTCCTTCATCAAAATGTTCAAGAGGTATATAGGCCGCTTTTCCCGGCTGTAATGCGAGTGAAAAACCAACAAGCTTTGCTTGCATTGGATCAAGAGAAGTTGTTTCAGTATCAAAAGCAAAAAAGCCTTGTTCTTGTGCTTGTGATAACCACTCTTTTAAAATTTTCTCATTAAGAATTGTTGTATAAGTCTCTCTTGTAACTTTTTGAGTCAGTGCTTGATCTTTACGTTTTTGTGCAAAAGCTTGTGGAGAATTTTCAGAAAATTCATGACGAGATTTTTGTTCGATGTTCTTGGTATTAAAATCATGCTGGTACTTAGGCTTTTCCCATTCAATATCTATATCCAGTGCATCAATAACAGCTGCATCGCATGCTGTCGCCTCTGCTACGCGACGCGTTAATGTTGAAAATTCCATTGCTTTCAAAAAAGAAATTAAGCGTGGCCCATCTTGTGGCTCCAAAATAAAATCATCTAAATCACTGTCTATAGGAACATCTGTTTTAAGCTTAACAAGTTCACGAGAAATTTTAACCTGTTCACTATAAGCTTGTATGTTTTCACGTCGTTTTGTTTGTTTAATTTCAGTCACACGTTGCAACAAAAGATCAAGAGAACCAAACTGATTTAACAACTGAGCGGCGGTTTTTGGTCCAATTCCTGGAATCCCTGGTATGTTATCCGTCGAATCTCCAATTAATGCTTGTAAATCGATCATCTTTTCAGGGGGAACGCCCCATTTTTCTATAACTTCTGAGACACCTATATGCTTGTCTTTCATTCCATCATACAAGGATACATGCTTATTGACGAGTTGCATAAGATCCTTATCAGAAGAGATAATCGTTGTTTTTGCACCAACCTTTGTTGCCAATTGTGCGTAGGTCGCTATCAAATCATCCGCTTCAAAGCCTTCCTTTTCAATACAAGGCAAATTAAAAGCCTTTGTTGCTTGGCGTATTAACGCAAATTGAGGAATTAAATCTTCAGGAGGTTCAGAGCGATTCGCTTTATATTGAGGATAAATTTGTTTTCGAAAAGTATCAGATGAATAATCAAAAATAACAGCAAAGTGTGTTGGAACAATACCTGTCGCTGTGTTACGAGCATCGCAAAGTAATTTCCATAACATATTACAAAAACCAGCTACGGCTCCTATAGGAAGTCCATCCTTTTTACGTTTTAAAGGCGGTAAAGCGTAGTAAGCACGAAAAACATAGCCTGACCCGTCAACCAACAAAAGATGATCTGTTGCTTTCATGACAATTTTATTTCTCCATTTCAGCTAAAAAACACATTCCCCTTATATATTTTTTTCACTTTTATTTTAATTTTTTTCATTTTGCCTCTAAAAAGCCATTTTTTCTTTTCATAAGACATGAAGTCGTTACACTTTATATTACGTACCTAGAGCTTTTCTTTGCTGTTACAGGATTAATAGCTTTCATTTTGCTCCTCCTATGATAGCTGAGGTACGATGTAGCGACAGGGTCGTTGTGGTGTTCCCCTCCCCACAACGACCGTTTTTTTGACATCCGTATTTTTCATTCTTAATCTTAAGTAACTTTTTTAGAGATAAGGTAGGGATGTTATTCATGAATTTTGAAGTTATTCCAAAGAGCTTTTTCACCCATTTTTCTGATAAAATCAGCGTGCAGCCTTTTTTCCTGTGCAGCCAATCTTGAAGGTAAAGCCTGTGGACGAGATCTAACTGCATAAGATGTGCCTTTATCATTTTGGGTATGTTCATCAACATTCCTTCTGTTCTCAAAACCCAATACGCCTTGCTTTCCACCAATCAGTTCAATATAAACATCGGCCAAAATCTCTGCATCAAGCAAAGCGCCGTGAAGAACACGATGGCTGTTATCAATTCCAAAACGTTTGCATAAAATATCAAGAGAATTAGGACCCATAGGAAATTTACGCCGTGCCATAGCCAATGTATCAAGAATATTATCAACACTGATAAGCGGCTTATTGACGCGCTTTAATTCTGCATTAATAAAACCTATATCAAAACTCGCATTATGCGCAATCATGGTTGCACCATTGATAAATTCCAAAAATTCATCAACAATATCACTAAAACTTTTTTCGTTTTTTAAGCGTTCATTGGTTAATCCGTGAATTGCTACCACTTCATCAGGAATAATAACGCCTTCAGGGTTTAAATAAACATGAAACTGGCGTCCCGTAAGATAACGATCAACCATTTCTACACAACCAATTTCGATTATGCGATCTTTCTCTTTATCTAAACCTGTTGTTTCTGTATCAAAAATAATTTCCCGCATAACTTCAATTCTTTAGCAATTTTTTTATCACATCAAAAACCTGTTGACGTGTATTCTCTAAATCTTTTCCTGTATCAATAATAAAATCAGCACGTTTCCGTTTTTTTTCATCTGGCATTTGCCTCGCATTGATAAAGGCAAATTTTTTCTCATTCATCCCTTGGCGAATCATCACACGCTCTTTTTGTATTTCTGGTGGAGCAGAAACAACAATAACGCTATCTACACGACTTTCACCATTTTTTTCAAACAGAAGTGGAATATCAAGAATAACTAATTTTTCTCCATGGTGGCGTGCTGTATCAATAAATTCCTTTTCTTTTTTTTGCACCAATGGATGAATTATTTTTTCTAATGTTTGTAATTTTTCCTTATCATCAATCAAAATTTCAGAAAGTTTCAAACGATTAACTTCACCATTTTCAACAACACTAGGAAAAATACGCTCTATGCGCGACACAGCTGGCTCACTTTTATAAAGCTGTTGTACCGCCTCATCAGCACTAAAAACAGAAACACCCGCTTGCTTAAAAAAATCA
This sequence comes from Bartonella sp. B1098, assembly GCF_944896145.1. NCBI lineage: Bacteria > Pseudomonadati > Pseudomonadota > Alphaproteobacteria > Hyphomicrobiales > Bartonellaceae > Bartonella > Bartonella sp. B1098. Next base: position 941,709 of record NZ_CALYLP010000002.1, read on the forward strand.
GCAACTGTTGATTTTCCCATAGCAATTGATCCCGTCAATCCTATGATCTTCATTCTCTCTCTTCACTCATATCCTCTAAAATAGCTTCCCGTAAGGCTTTTGTTACCTGTGGTTTTATTCCAAACCACCGTTCAAAACCTATAACAGCCTGATGGAGAAGCATCCCAAACCCATCAACAGTCTTTAGACCACAAGCTTTTGCCTGTTGTAAAAAAGGAGTTATCAATGGTGTATAAACAATATCTGTTACTAATGCTGTTTTTTTTGCTTTATGAAAATCACAAAAAAAAGAATCATTTTTTTCTTCTGGATTTTTTATGCCAATGGACGTTGTATTAACAATCAAATCAGCTTTATAAAGTATTTCATGAATTTTATGCCAATCATAGACTTTAATGGGTTTTCCAAAATGTTGGGCTAAATTATCAGCGCGTTGTTTTGTACGGTTAACTAAATAAATCTGTTCAAATCCGCGTTCTTTTAAAGCATAGAGGATAGCGCGTGCCGCACCACCTGCGCCAAAGACAAGAGCTGTTTCCCCTTCCCAATCAGATGCAAAATCATCAAGATTAGCGCTAAAACCATAAGCATCACTATTTGTGGCACAAAGTTTATCTCCTTCATACCAAAGTGTATTAGCAGCACCAATTATTGTTGCTTTCTCATCTTTATAATCTGCCAGAAGAAAGGCTTCCTGTTTATGAGGTAGAGTAACATTTCCTCCACAAAAGCCCATTTTTTGTAAAGAACTAATAAAATGGTTGAATTCTTCAGAAGCCACTTCCTGTGCAAGATATTCCCCTTGTAAACCATATTGCTTAAGCCAAAAATTATGAATTGTTGGCGATTTTGAATGATGAATAGGAAAACCAACAACAAAAGCGCGGGGATAATTTGTTTTTTTTATTGTTAAGTCAACCATCGATGATCCCTAAATGACGTAATTTTACGAGTAGAGGGAGCAAAGGTAAACCAACAATAGTGAAAAAATCTCCATCAATTTTTTCAAAGAGTTGAATCCCTTCCCCTTCAATTTGATAGACTCCCACACTGTTTAAAACATCTTTTCCTACGCGCGCTAAATAACGTTCAATAAATTTTGATGAAAGTAAACGTACGGACATATGTGCACTAAAAGCTTCAATCCAAATTTTTTGACCATTTTTAAATAAAGCTACCGCACTATGAAGAGAATGTGTTTTTCCTGACAATTCGCATAAACGTTGATGTGCTTCCTTAATATTTGTTGCTTTATGAAAAACTTGACCTTCTAAATCAAGCACTTGGTCACAACCAATAACAAAAGCATCAGGAAAACGATCTGAAACATTTTTTGCTTTTGCACGCGCAAGAAAACAGCTAAGCTCTTTAGGTGTTTTTTCTTTTGCTTTTTTTTCTATTTCTCTTTCATCAAAAGAAGCTCCTTCAATCAAAAAATTTAAACCTGCTTTTTTCAATAATTGTGCACGATAAAAACTAAGAGATGCTAATATTAATGTCTCTGTGTTCATGAGAATTTTCTCTCATTTTCCTTCACGAAATCGTGATAAAAGTTCAAATATTGCCGCTGCAGTTTCTTCAATAGAGCGCCTTGTGACATCAATAATAGGCCAACCAAAACGTTCGCAAATGCGTTTTGCATAGATTAATTCTTCAGCTATGTTAATACGATTTGTATAACTATCAAGAGCAAGACCTTCTCCCAAATCACGATTTTGGCGAATATGTGAGATTCTTTCAGCTGAAGCAATTAAACCAATAATTAAAGAATTTTTTGCCTCTAAAAGGGATTCTGGTAAATCAATATTAGGAATAAGAGGGACATTGGCCGTTTTGATCCCCCGATTTGCTAAATAGATACTTGTTGGCGTTTTAGAGGTTCTTGAAATTCCTACAAGAATTACATCCGCTTCAGATAAGCTACTGGAAGACTGCCCGTCATCATGCTCTATAGTAAAATCCAATGCCTCAATACGGCGAAAATAATCAGCATTAAGATCATGTTGTGCGCTCGCACGTAAATGAGTTGGCATTCCAAGATAAGACTGAAAAGCATTAAAAACAGGATGTAATATATCAATATAGGGAACTTTTATTTTTTCGCATCTTTTTTGAAGAAGAAGTTTAAGTTCTTCATCAATTATTGTGTAAAGAACAATACCTGGCTCTTGTTGTATTTCATCAAGAGCTTTTTGTAACTGTATTTTGTTACGAATCATAGGATAGATATGTTCTGTTGCCTGACTCATTGTATACTGGGATGCTACAGCTCTTCCAACAGAGATTAAAGTTTCCCCCGTTGCATCAGAAAGCATGTGTAAATGAAAGGATTTTTTTTCTTTTGTCACAAAAATTTTAACTCCTTGTTAAGACATGTGTATATATCTTTAGACTTTTTTATAAAACTAAAATTTAGAAAAAATCTTCCATTATTATGCACAAATAAATCCCTTGTGATAATTGAACGCTGCTTATGAGAAAAAAGAGGGGATAATATCTTTAAGATAGTGTTATTTTTATTCTTTTTATCCTCTCTTTTGTGGATAAAATTGAGGATAAATGAAGTGTAACTAATAATTCACACTAAACACAGTTTTAAATAAAAAGAATCCTTACCTTTAATATAAATTTATTAATAAAAAGTTTTGGAAAAATACTCTTGAATGGAATTTCATTAATGCTATATAGGTTAAGTTCATATTTTTGTTGTAAAATAATTTAATACTATTTGTATTTAATTATTTTTTATATAATTTAATATTGCACGAATAAATTTTCATATAAATGGTACTTGCAGATTGAAAAAATCGAGTGTAAAATATTTTTTCTTGAGAATATTTCATTCTACAAAATCTCCATAAATTGTTCAGGATAATTCTCTCCTTAAATTTAAAGAGCATCTTTCATGCAAAAAATGAAACTACAAGAACTTAAAAGCAAAAATCCCGTCGAACTTGTTTCTTTTGCTGAAACATTAGAAGTTGAAAATGCTTCCCTTATGCGCAAACAAGAATTAATGTTTGCAATTTTGAAAAAACTTGCTCTACAAGATGTAGAAATTATAGGAGAAGGCGTTGTTGAAGTTTTACAAGACGGATTTGGATTTTTGCGATCTGCTGATGCTAATTATCTTCCTGGACCTGATGATATCTATCTTTCACCTTCACAAATTCAGTCATTTTCTCTAAAAACAGGCGATACCATCGAAGGTCCTATACGAAGCCCAAAAGAAGGGGAACGTTATTTTGCTCTTCTTAAAATTAATACAATTAATTTCGAAAAACCTGAAAAAATTCGTTATAAAATTCACTTTGATAATCTCACACCTCTTTATTCAAATGAACGCTTCCAAATGGAAATACAAGATCCTACAGAGAAGGATATGTCATCGCGCGTGATTGATTTGATATCTCCATTGGGAAAAGGACAAAGAGGATTAATTGTTGCACCACCTCGGACGGGAAAAACAGTTCTCCTTCAGAATATTGCTCATTCTATTACCACTAATCATCCCGAATGTTATCTTATTGTTCTTTTGATTGATGAACGACCAGAAGAGGTTACGGATATGCAGCGTTCAGTAAAAGGAGAGGTCGTTTCTTCTACTTTTGATGAACCTGCAATACGTCACGTACAAGTGGCAGAAATGGTCATTGAAAAAGCCAAACGCCTCGTTGAATATGGTCGTGATGTTGTTATTCTTCTGGATTCGATTACACGTTTGGGGCGCGCATATAATACGGTTGTTCCTTCTTCAGGTAAGGTTTTGACAGGTGGTGTGGATGCAAATGCTTTGCAGCGTCCAAAACGTTTTTTTGGTGCTGCACGTAATATTGAGGAAGGTGGATCTTTAACCATTATTGCAACGGCTTTGATTGATACAGGAAGCCGTATGGATGAGGTTATTTTTGAGGAATTTAAAGGAACTGGTAACTCGGAAATCGTTCTTGATCGAAAAGTTGCTGATAAGCGTATTTTCCCTGCTATGGACATTTTGAAGTCAGGAACGCGTAAAGAAGAGCTTTTAGTCGCACGACAAGATTTACACAAAATTTTTGTTCTTCGTCGTATTTTAGCGCCTATGAATGTAACAGATGCAATTGAATTTTTGATTGATAAATTAAAGCAAACAAAAAACAATAGTGAATTTTTTGATTCAATGAATACATAGAGTCATTAAAGTTTTTATTAGGATAGAACCTGTGGATACAATCTTTGCTGTTTCGAGTGGATTGTTACCTTCAGGGGTTGCAGTCATTCGGCTTTCTGGTCCTCATGTTGTGCATGTAGTTAAAACGCTTTGTGGTTGTTTACCTAAAGCACGCTTTATGCATTATGGAAATCTTACTGCTCGTGATGGTAGTTTTTTAGATTCTGCTTTAACTGTTTTTTTTCCCGCTCCTCATAGTTTTACAGGAGAAGATTGTGCAGAATTCCATTTGCATGGCGGAAAAGCAGTTGTTAATCGTTTTCTTGATGAATTATCTACATTTTCTGGATGCCGTATGGCTGAGGCAGGTGAATTTTCACGTCGTGCATTTATGGAAGGGAAATTAGATCTTGTTCAAGCAGAAGGTTTGGCTGATTTAATAGAAGCAGAAACTGAGAGCCAACGGCGTTTAGCGGTGATGGGGACAAGTGGACATTTAACGACACTTTATCGTGATTGGCGCCATAAGCTTATGAAAGCGCGTGCTTTTATTGAAGCAGAACTTGATTTTGCTGATGAAGCAGATATTCCCAACACAATATCTAATAAAATTTGGAAAGATGTGGAAGATCTTTGTATTTCTCTTCGAGAACATATTGCTGAAGGAGAGCGTGCAAGTATTTTACGTGATGGATTAAAAATTGTTATTGCGGGGGCTCCAAATTCTGGAAAATCAAGCATTATGAATCGTCTTGCAGGAAAGTCTGTTGCTATTGTGACAGATGAGGCAGGGACAACACGTGATGCTTTAGAAATGAGGTTTATTTTTGCTGGTTTACCTATTTTTTTAACGGATACTGCTGGTTTTAGAAAAGCAGAAAATAAAATAGAACAATTAGGAATAGAAGTTGCTAAACAGCATGTTAGAGAAGCTGATTTGGTTATTTTGGTTTATGATATAGGAAATCCTAAGCAAGTCGATTTACCAGAAACATCGGCTGAAATATGGCGTGTTGGTAATAAGCTTGATCTTTATAAAAAAAATGACCAGTGCTGGTCTATACAATTTTCTGCATTAACGGGTTTAAATTTTGATTGTTTTATCAAAGCACTTGAATCATTTTGTCATCATCGTGCTTCTGAAGTTGGGAACCTTGTTCCGGCGCGAAAAAGACAACTTCAACTCTTAAAGGAAGCTGTTAAGGAAATTGAAAATTCTCTCAATTATCATTCTCTTGATCTCAGTTTACGTGCAGAACATCTCCGTCGTGCAAGTAATTTTCTTGGAAAAATTACGGGAGATATTGATGTTGAAGATTTGCTTGATATTATTTTTTCAGAGTTTTGTGTTGGTAAATAATGATTCACGTGAAACATTGATTATTTCATAGACAGATTTAAAAGATTATGTATTTTATATTCTGTTTCACGTGAAACCTTAGAATTATTCTCTATGGAATGAATTAAATGCAATCATATGATGTTATCATTGTTGGTGGTGGTCATGCTGGCTGTGAAGCAGCTTCAGCTTCAGCGCGTGTAGGAGCACATACAGCACTTGTGACACATAAAATATCAGCATTGGGAACAATGTCCTGTAATCCTGCTATTGGGGGACTTGGAAAAGGACATCTGGTTCGTGAAATAGATGCATTAGATGGTCTCATGGGACGTGCAGCAGATGCTGCTGGAATTCAGTTTAGACTCCTTAATCGACGTAAAGGACCAGCAGTAAGAGGTCCACGGACACAAGCAGATCGGCAACTTTATAAAGAAGCCATTCAAAAGCTCTTAAAAGAGCAAGAAAATCTTACGCTCATTGAAGATGAAGTTATTGATTTGGTTTTTAAAAATCATTGTGTATCAGGTGTTGTTTTAAAAAAACAAGGAGCAATTTTTTCTGGTGCTGTTGTTTTGACGACAGGGACATTTTTAAATGGTTTTATTCATATTGGTAATAAAACGTGGGCTGCTGGCCGTATGGGGGACCCCTCAAGTGTGCAACTTGCTGAACGTTTGAAAAATTATGCTATAAAGCTTGGGCGATTAAAAACTGGAACTCCTGCGCGTCTGAGTAAAAAAACAATTGATTGGGATCGTCTTCTAAAACAACAAGCAGATGAAAATCCTGTTCCTTTTTCTCTTTTAACAGAGAAAATTGAACAGCCACAAATTGAATGTGCAATAACACGTACGAATGCGCAAACACATCAAATTATTCGTGATAATATTCATCGTTCTGCTTTATATTCTGGAAATATTGAAGGATTAGGCCCCCGTTATTGTCCCTCAGTTGAAGATAAAATTGTTAAATTTGGGGAACGTGATGGACATCAGATTTTCCTAGAACCAGAAGGATTAAATGATGATACAGTTTATCCAAATGGTCTTTCTACTTCTCTTCCTGAAGACATACAAATTTCCCTATTGAAAACCATTGAAGGATTGGAAAATGCTACAGTTTTACAACCTGGTTACGCTATTGAGTATGATTTTGTCAATCCTCAACAATTAACGAGAAGTTTAGAATTACGCTCTTTAGCAGGTTTGTTTTTAGCAGGACAAATTAATGGGACAACAGGATATGAGGAAGCGGCAGCACAGGGACTATTGGCTGGATTAAATGCGGCACGTAAAGTGGGTAAATTAGATGAAATACTTATAAGTCGTTCTACGGCTTATATTGGTGTTATGGTTGATGATTTAGTTTCACGCGGTGTTTATGAACCTTATAGAATGTTTACATCACGTGCTGAGTTTCGTTTATCTTTACGATCTGATAATGCTGATACGCGTTTGACACCCTTGGCACAAGAATGGGGTATTGTCAGTAAAATACGTTGGGATTGTTATCAGAAAAAACAACAACGGCTTGATCAAGCACGATCAATATGCCAAAATCTCTTTTTAACACCGAATGAAGCTTCCGCTCATGGATTACATGTGAATCATGATGGAATTCGGCGTTCGGCTTATGATTTTCTTGCTTATCCTCATATGACTTTAGAGCGTCTTTCACATTTTTGGCCACAACTACAAACAATTGATTCTAAAACAGTGGAATCTTTAGAAATTGAAGCACAATATGCGGTTTATTTAGATAAACAAGCACAAGATATTGCTTCTCTTCAGAGGGATGAACGTTTAGAAATTCCTCTATCTCTTGATATTCAGGCAATTTCAGGTCTTTCAAATGAGCTTAAATCAAAAATTCAAGAAATGTCACCGCGTTCAATTGCCGATGCACAAAAAATTGATGGTATGACACCCGCCGCGTTATCTCTTATTATTACATATATTCAACGTCAACGACGTGAAAAGGCTAAAACAGCTTAATGGATTTTTCTATAGAACAAAAATATCAGCAATTATTAAATATAGTTCCTTCTGTTTCACGTGAAACGATGGAAAATTTAATTCAGTTTGAGTCTTTAATACTTCAATGGAATGCGCATATTAATTTGATATCTGCTGCCACAATACCAGATCTATGGATACGGCATATTTTAGATTCAGCACAAATTTTTCCTTTGTATCCTCATTCTTTACAGTGGTGTGATTTAGGATCAGGAGGAGGTTTTCCCGCAATAGTGATTGCTATCTTTTTGAAAGAAAAAGGAACAGGGCACATTAATCTTGTTGAAAGTAATGGAAAAAAAGTTGCTTTTTTGCGAACGGTTATTGCTCAACTCAATCTTCCTGCAACGGTTTATCATGCTAGAATTGAAGATGTATATCAAAAGATTCCCATATCCGATATTATAACGGCGCGGGGATTAGCGCCGCTCAATATTCTTTTACCGCTTATTTTTCCTTTATTAACAGAAAAAACAATCGCTCTTTTGCAAAAAGGTCGGGATTACGCTACAGAAATAAAAAATGCCTCTGCCAATTGGCACTTTGATCTGTTAAAACATAAAAGTAAAGTTGATGAAAATTCTGTTATTTTAGAAATTTCTCATATTCGATCATATTAGAGGGTAAAGCAAAATGAGCGAAACAAGAATTATCGCTATTGCAAACCAAAAGGGTGGAGTCGGAAAAACAACCACAGCAATTAATCTTGCAACAGCTTTAGCAGCCATTGGTGAAAATGTCCTTATTATGGATGTTGATCCACAAGGTAATGCAAGTACAGGCTTGGGAATTGATCGTAATAGTCGTCCTTTGTCGTCTTATGATGTTCTGGTTTCAGGAGTTTCAATTACACAAGCGGCTTTAAAAACAGCTGTACCCAATCTTTACATCGTTCCTTCTACACTTGATCTTTTAGGTGTAGAAATGGAAATTTCTTCATCACAAGACCGTATACGACGCTTGCGTAAAGCTCTATACGATGATCCAGAAATGGAAAAAAAATTCAATTATATTTTAATTGATTGTCCACCATCACTTAATCTTCTGACACTGAATGCTATGGGAGCTGCGGATTCCGTTTTGGTACCTATGCAATGTGAATTTTTAGCGCTTGAGGGTTTAAGCCAATTGCTTGAAACAGTAAAACAAGTGCGATCCGTTCTTAATCCATCTTTAGAAATCCAAGGTATTGTTCTCACTATGTATGATGGACGGAATAATCTTTCAAATCAAGTTGTTGAAGATGTACGTTCTTTTATGGGAGATAAAGTTTATCGTACTGTTATTCCACGAAATGTAAGAGTATCAGAAGCACCCTCTTTTGGTAAACCTGTATTGCTTTATGATCTCAAATGTGCTGGGAGCCAAGCTTATCTACGTTTAGCATCAGAAATGATTCAACGTGAAAAACAAGCACGCGCTGCTGCTTAGAAATATAAAAAATATATAAAGGTTTAAAGAGAAAAATTATGAATGATGATCTCTCAAAAAAAAGACTAGGACGTGGATTAGCAGCATTGATTGGCGATATCAATTTAAACAATAATCTTGCACGTTCATCAAGTTTTGATAAATTAACCGAATCCAGTAGTATTTCCGAACGATTTGTTCCTCTTGAATCTATTTCATGTAATCCTCATAATCCGCGGCGTCATTTTACTGAAACAGAGCTTGATAATTTGGCACAATCAATTCGTCAGCACGGTGTGGTTCAGCCTGTTGTTGTAAGACCTTTAAAAGGTCATCCCCATCGGTTTGAGTTAATTGCGGGTGAACGACGTTGGCGTGCTGCACAACGTGCAAATTTAAGTCAATTACCCGTTATTGTTCGTGATGTGGATGATAAAACCGCTTTGGAATTGGCTATTATTGAAAATGTTCAGCGGGCTGATCTTAATCCTATTGAAGAAGCAAAAGGATATGAGATGCTCCTGAATGAACATGATTATACACAAGTTGATTTAGCACACGTTATTGGAAAAAGTCGTAGTCATGTTGCTAATACGCTTCGTTTGTTAAAACTTCCAGAAAAAGTACAACAATTCTTGACGGATGGACAACTTTCTGCGGGACATGCGCGATGTCTTATAACTGTTGATAATCCACAAGATTTAGCTGAAAAAATTATCCGTGAAGGGCTTTCGGTACGTCAAACAGAAATACTTGCCTATGAGCAAGCTAATCCTAAGACTAAAAAACGTACCACTGTGGAGAAGGATGCAGAAACAAAATCTTTAGAAAAATTACTTGCAGATGTCATTGGAATGAAAGTTATCATTCGGCATGGTAAAAAAGGTGGTGATTTAAAAATACATTATTCTTCATTAGAACAATTAGATGAAATTTGCCGTCGTTTACAAAGTTAATCAATTATTTTAAAAGACCTTTTTAACAATTCCCTTTTAAAATTTTGATCATTCTATACATATGTTCTTTAGCGAATTCAATATTACTTGAAGGTATAATATTTTGTTCATGAGGAAAAGTTTCTTCATTTGTAAGCACAATTAATGTTGCTTGAAGTGCAAGTTTGCTAATAGTAAAATCTCTGGGCGTGAGATTGTTTTTTCTTAAAATATTTACGAGTTCTTGTTTACTAGAAATATAAGTGATATATTCCTCAAGATGATCGTTATCAGTGGTAAAACCACTTTTTGTATTTGCTTTTTTTAGCTCTGGAAGTAAATTTTCACATTCTTTTTCAATTTTTTCCAGCTTTAAAAGAAGATCTTCTGTTAAGGGATAATTGGCCACAAGAGGTGATATAAGAGAAGAATTATCCATTTCTTGCTTTTTTTCTTGAGTGTATAATACAAAAGGAAAAAGGAAAATAAAACATAATATGAATTTAAACATAATCAAATACCTTTTCTTGTACGAATTTCAATAAAGATTTTTCATTTATTGTTCTTTATTTTTAGAAAAATCATTTATAAATATAACCGAAAATAAGGTAATTGTTCGGAATGGTAAAGATGTGATGATTTTAAAATGAACCATTCTTTAATTAGGGGCACGATTCCTCATGAAAAATAAAATGCCACTGGTTTCCAATTCACACGCTTATTTAAAAAAAGATATTTTCCAGGCTTTTTCAAGCCCATTTCATGATGGTTTCTGTAATAAGGTACTATGAATAATAGAAAATTATAGAATTCCAATTTTTATGCTTATGAAGGAGTAAGCCATATCATTACATTCTTTGATAGTCCCCACAATCTGCTGCGATAAGCTCTTGGCATTTAAGATGATTCATAAAAGATATTTTTGTTGTAAAGTTTCACTTCACACGGACTGCTCTGCTTATAACATGCAAGCGGATGGTTGTGATTGTTTTAAAATGAGAGAGAGTTGTAATAAGAGAATCTATGGTATTTAAAATTCTAATATAATATGAATTAAAGAAAAATTACCATTATAAATCAATATGTTGACTTATATACAACAATGGAAAGATATTTTCCGACAGCTTATAATTGATTAGTTTTTAAACATGAATTCTTCACAGCTTCCTAAAAGAGTCGTTATTTTGTAAAAATGTTTTTTAACAAATTCGAGATTATTTAGAAATATAATATTTTTTTCAAATGAATATTCCTTTTCGGGTACAAATGCAAGAAGCATTGATATTTCTATAAGTGCTAAGGTGCTAGCAGCGAAATCTTTAGGTGTAAGATTATTTTTTTCTAAAATATCCATGAGTTTTGGTTTATTAGAAATATAGGCCGTGTAATTTTCAATACTAGAGTGAGTCCTAGAGTCATAAGTGATGGGGTTATTCTTTATTTCTGGAAGTAAAATCTTACATTCTTTTTCGACTTTTTCCAGCTTTAAAAGAAAATCTTCTGTTAAGGGATAATTGGCAATGAGAGGTAATGTAAGGGAAGGGTTATCCGTTTCTTGCTTTGTTTCTTGAGCATATGATAGAAAAGGAAAAAGGAAAAGAAAGAACAGTAGAAATTTAAACATGATTAAAAATTATCCTTTATTTTTCGAATTTCAGCAAAAAACTCTTCATCTGTAGCATTCTTCATTGAAAGATTTTTTCTGATTGCTTGATCATCCCAACGAAGAAAGGGATTTGTTGCTTTTTCTTGCTCTAATGTGACAGGAAGAGTCATAGCATTTTTTGCACGTAATGAAAAAACTTCTTCTGCTCTTTGTTGAAGTTTTTGATTATCTGGATCAAGTGTCAATGCAAAAAAAGCATTATTTTTTGTGTACTCATGTCCACAATAAAGAAGTGTTTCGTCAGGAAGTTGACGAAGTTTTTTTAAAGAGTTTAGCATTTGTGCGGCTGTTCCTTCAAATAGACGTCCACAGCCAAGTGAAAAAAGTGTATCTCCAGCAAAGAGTAATTTTTTTTCAGGAAAATAATAAGATAGTGCTCCTAGGGTATGGCCAGGGGTTGAAAGAGCTAAAAGTGTATGAGAGCCAAAAAAATTTTTTTCATCAGGTTGAAGTGTTTGATCAAGGTGATGAATTTTTTCTTTTTCTGCTTCTGGTCCGATAACCATAGCATTGTACACTTGTTTTAATTCTGCTACGGCTTCTACGTGATCATAATGATGGTGAGTCACAAAAATAATGTTAAGTGTCCAATTACGACGCTTTAAAGCATTGTGAATTGCTGCGCTTTCAGGAGCATCGATTGCGGCTGTTATACCGCTTTTTTCATCATGAATAAGTACACCAAAATTATCTTCTCGACAGATAAACTGTTCAATCAACATGTCTTTTCTCCTGAACAGTGCACAGTGATAAAATTTATACAATAACGTGTAATATAAATTATGTTATATTTAAGAATTAGATTTATCCTCTTCTGTAAAAAGCCCTTGTGAGTGTTTTAGTATAAGAGGCATTTGGGTAAGCATAAAGATAATTGTTATAGGCATGACGCCAAAAACTTTGAAACTCGTCCAAAAATTATCGCTAAAATTACGCCAAATGATTTCATTCAAAAGAGCAAGGAAAGCGAAAAAAAATGCCCAACGATAGGTGAGTTTTTTCCAGCCTAAATCATCAAGTTTTAAGGTAGAGTCGAGAGCATAACGTAAAAGTGGTTTTTTAAAAAGCATCCCACCAAAAAGTATAAAAGCAAATAAGCTGTTAATGATTGTTGGTTTCATCTTTATGAAAGTTTCATTATGAAGCCAGAGCGTTAGAAAGCCAAAAACGAGAACAAATATTCCCGAAATAAGAGGCATAATAGGAACTTGTCTTGCAAGGATCCACGATAAGCTTAGAGAAATAATAATTGCTACCATAAAAATAGCTGTTGCAGGAAAAATGGGCTTACTAAAATTTTGAAAAAATTCAATGTTTTTTATCAACCATTCTCCCTTATAATTGGCAAAAAAGAAGGCGACCAATGGTCCCATTTCTAAGAGAAATTTAAATGTTGGTGAGAGAGGCGTTTTTTTATTGTTGTTCATATTTTTCTCAGAATTATTGTGTGAATTAGGGTTCGTTAAAGGTTGTTTCATACATGTTTTCCTACAATAGTTTCGGCAAAGTCAGAAGCAGAAAAGGGTTGAAGGTCTTCAATATTCTCTCCTACACCGATAAAATAAATGGGTAATTTATATTTTGCTGCGATCGCGACAAGAATTCCTCCGCGTGCAGTCCCATCTAGTTTTGTCATGACTAAACCATTAACACCGGCAATGTCACGGAAAATCTCCACTTGGCTGAGTGCATTTTGTCCGGTGGTGGCATCAAGTGTTTGAAGAATTGTATGGGGCGCTTGGGGAGAGTGTTTTCTTAAAACACGAATAATTTTTGCCAACTCATCCATCAATTCAGATTTATTTTGTAAACGCCCCGCTGTATCAATAATTAATACATCACTGTTTGTTTTTTTTGCCTTCTCGAAAGCATCAAAGGCTAAGCTTGCGGCATCTGCACCCAATTTAGTTGAAATAACAGGAGAATCGGTACGTTTACCCCAAATATGTAATTGTTCAATCGCTGCGGCTCGGAAAGTATCACCAGCTGCAAGCATAACTTTTAGTCCCCCTTCAGTTAATTTAGCGGCAAGTTTTCCAATAGTTGTCGTTTTTCCAGTACCATTTACACCGACCAGCAAAATAACATGAGGCTTATGACTGAGATCAAGCTCTAATGGTATTGCTACAGGCTCCAAAACTTTTTTGATTTCATCAGCAACAATCATATGAATATCATCTGGGGAGAGATCTTTTTCATAACGACTGGAAGCTAAAGTATTCGTGATGCATGTTGCCGTTTCTACACCGAGGTCAGCTTGAATAAGAATATCTTCGAGCTCTTGCAATGTCTCTTCATCAAGTTTTCTCTTGACAAAGAGGTCGCTAATTGATCCGCTTAGGCGTTGTGAAGAAAGGGCTAAACCTTTTTTAAGGCGTCCAAACCACGCTGTCTTTTTTTGTTCAACAGAGGGTTCGGGTAAAGTTTCTTCACTCTTTTTTTCACGAATGGTGTTTGTGACAATAATTTTGCCATAAGAAGGAACGTCACCAGAATGGAGTTCTAAAGATATGGGGAGGTCATCGTGTTTTATAGGTGTTGATTTTTTACTTTTTGTTTTTTCTTTCTCTATAGAAGTTTGGCTGTTTTTTATCTCTTCATTTTCTTCTATTATATCGCTTTTATCAGGAGCGAAAATTTGTTCTATTTTCTGCTCTTTGGATTTAGAATAAGAGAATATTTTTTTTATAAAAGATTTTGTCATAAGAGTTTTCCTGCTCAAGCAGCGTTTAATTTTGGAAGGACAGCAATTAATTTATCGCCATCATGGTCAATGATAAGAGCTTGAACAATTGTTCCTGCTTTTGCACCTTTAATTTGTACAAGAGTATAATCTTCCGTTCGTCCAATTTCATCTTTTTCAACAAGAATTGTTTGTTGGCTGTTTTGTAAATGAGCAAGATGTTTTTGGTAAACCTCTTCACCTGCTTTACGCAATCTTTCAGCACGCATCTTAACTATTTTACGGTTGACTTGTGGCATTCGTGCGGCAGGTGTCCCTTCTCTTGGACTAAAGGGGAAAACATGAAGGTGGGTTAAATTACAATCTTTGATTAAAGCAAGACTGTTTTGAAACATCTCTTCTGTTTCCGTAGGAAAACCAGCTATTAAGTCGGCACCATAAACCATTGTAGGACGTTTGGAACGTAATTCTTGGCAAAATTGAATAGCATGTTCACGCAAATGACGACGTTTCATTCGTTTTAAAATCATATTATCGCCTGCTTGCAAGGATAAATGCAAATGGGGCATGATCCTTTTCTCATAAGCTAAAAGATTTATAAGTTCTTCGTCTGCTTCAATAGAATCAATAGATGAAAGGCGTAATCGGGCCAAATCGGGAACATGATGTAAAATGGCTGATGTTAATTTTCCTAAAGTCGCTTTTCCAGGAAGATCGTGACCATAACTTGTAAGGTCAACACCTGTAAGGACTACTTCTTGAATCCCCTTGCCTGTCAGTTTTTTAATTTGCTCTATGACAGCACCCATGGGAACTGAACGAGATGGCCCACGTCCATAAGGAATAATGCAAAATGTACAGCGATGATCGCATCCATTTTGTACCTGTACAAAAGCGCGGGTGCGCTCTTGCATTGCACTGACCATATGGGGAGCAATTTTTTGTACTTCCATAATATTATTAATACGCACCTTTTCGGAATGGTTAATACCAAAATCAGGAAGTTGACGATAAGAATGGGCGTGAAGTTTATCTTCGTTCCCTAAAACAAGATCGACTTCTATCATTGAGGCAAAATTTTGTGCTTCTGTTTGGGCTGCACATCCTGTTACAATAATGCGTGCGTGAGGATTTTCACGCCGCGCTTTGCGGATAGCTTGTTTTGCTTGTCGTACGGCTTCGGCAGTGACAGCGCAGGTATTAAAAATAATAGCACCATTTTTGAGCTGGTCTAGACCTGAAGCAGTGCTTTCTTTGCGAATGATTTCCGATTCGTAGCTATTGAGTCGACAACCGAAAGTTAAAATTTCTACTGCCATCAAGAGTGATCCTTTTTATAGCACCCTGTTAAAGGATTTAAAAAACCACTAAATTGATATTTTATGGGTCCTGTCATAATAATGCGATTATCTTCTCGGTAAAAAATATTAAGTGTTCCCCCTGGTAAATTTACATCGATATGGCGCTGTGTAAAACCACGTCGATAAGCGGCCACGGCACTGGCACACGCAGCACTCCCACATGCTTGTGTTAATCCTGCTCCTCGCTCCCATGTACGTAAATTTAGACTTTTCTTTGACGTTATGCAAGCAATGGAAATATTGCACCGTTCTGGAAAAAGGGAATCATGTTCAAGTATTGGTCCGTATTTTTCTAATGGAATATGTTGAAGATCATTTTCAACAAAAAAGATAGCGTGGAGATTGCCAATAGAGACAAGACAAGCATCTTTTAGGGGACCAGCTGTAATTTCTACGTGATTGGTATCAACTATTTCACGTGAAACAGGCATCCCTTTTGCATTGAAATTTGGGCATCCCATATCAACAGAAATGAGATTGTCGGCTTGGTATTTTCCTTCGATCACTCCAGCGGGGGTTTCTAAACGAAAATTTTCACCAAAATTGTGGTCTGTGAGCCATGCAATGACACAGCGGGTACCATTGCCACAAGCTTTAGCCTTTGAACCATCAGCATTCCATATTTCAATGCGGAAGTCGGCTTCGTTCTGAATTGGAGTGTGGATAGCCATGATTTGATCAAAATGCATTTCAGGATCTGCTGATAAAGCAAGGATTGCTTGTGGTGTAAGAGCCTGTGTGCTTTCGCGCATATCAGCAACAATAATTTGATTTCCAAGACCATCCATTTTGCTAAATGGCGTTTTCATGAAATTTCTCTATTCTAAAGATTACTTATTAAGGGATATATGATTAAAAATCTTATAAATTTCTAGTGTTTTATAAATATAAAATTGGGTACATAAATTATTTTGTTTTAAATAAAGAATTTTAATCCTGTTTTTTTAATTTGTTAATTTATCTTTGTAATTATAAAAAATATTCACTTAATTTTTTGTGAGTTTATTTATTGTCATGGGAGAGAGTACAGAAATGTCGTTTTCAAAAAATTCGTTTTTCGTTGCAATGTCAACTGTAATGCTTTTAGGGGGATGTTCAATAACGCGGTTTGACAGTAATGATAATAGTAACGCATTAGAAGTTTTTTATCCATCTCAACAAATGACAACCCTAGAAGTATCTGATTTATCGTCTGCTTCTTCGTCGGTATCTGAAGCTGAAAACGCTTCGATGTATGAGAAAGGAGATTCTCAGAGCGATGGACGAATGGCTAGTCTCGAATTACCAAGCAATGCCACTGATTTGTTTCCTGCAAGTATTGCTGGGGTATGGAATCTTTCTATGGGGGGTAAAGTTTGTCGGATTGCAACGCCACAAACAAAGTTTGGACAAGGGTACCGAGCTGGTCCTTTACACTGTCCAGGAATTGTTTCCCAAGTAAGATCGTGGGCTGTTAAAGGAAAAAGATTATATTTTTATAATAATTATGGACGTGTTATCGTTGCTCTTTATTCTTCAAATGTTGATCGTTTTG
This sequence comes from Bartonella sp. B1098, assembly GCF_944896145.1. Taxonomy (NCBI): domain Bacteria; kingdom Pseudomonadati; phylum Pseudomonadota; class Alphaproteobacteria; order Hyphomicrobiales; family Bartonellaceae; genus Bartonella; species Bartonella sp. B1098. The sequence continues at coordinate 958,805 of NZ_CALYLP010000002.1, forward strand.
AGGGACGTACACTTGATGATCATCCCGTTGTTTTAAGCCGTTAAATCATTTTGACCGTTTATGAAAAAATAAGCTATAGGGGCAGATTCGTGAAAAGAATTTGTATTTTTCATTGAAAACGGTTGGAAAAAGGTTGTTTGGATGATTCTCGTTTCAACGCGCTATAAGGAGCTGGTCTCTAAAGGGGAGGTCCGTTCTGATCCAGCTCAATTGGCTGTAATAGAGCACTTTGATCATTTATTAAAGAAAATTTCGGAACGAAGTGCTTCTCGTTCTTGGTCTTGGATATTTTGGTCTTTTTTAAAAAGAATATTTAAAAGGAAAAGACAAAATTTTGATCGTATTGTAAAACAGGGGGATGAAAATGGTTCTTTTCAGGGATTATATATTTATGGTGAAGTAGGACGAGGCAAAACCATGCTGATGGATTTGTTCTTTTCTTGTTTGCCTAAGAATAATAAAAAACGCGCTCATTTTAATGATTTTATGGCTGATGTGCATGAGCGTATTAATTTTTATCGTCAAGCATCTGGGCGTGCAAAATCTAAACAAGATAATCCTATTTTAGCTGTTGCAGAAGATCTTGCACAAGAAGCAAAGGTACTTTGTTTTGATGAGTTTAGTGTAACAGATATTGCTGATGCTATGGTGTTGGGGCGGCTTATTTCTGCTTTGTTTGAGAAAGAAATTTTCTTTATTGCAACTTCAAATGTGGCGCCGAATAACCTTTATTATAACGGTTTAAATCGTGAACTCTTTTTGCCTTTTATTGAAGTTTTGAAAGCATATGTTCGTGTTGTTAATCTTGATGCAAAAACAGATTATCGTCTTGAAAAATCAAATCTACAGCCTGTGTATGTAACGCCATTAGGGAAAAAAGCAGATGAATGTATGGATCAAGCATGGACACGTGTGTTGCAAGGACATAAAGAAAGATCTGATGAGCTTTCTATCAGAGGGCGCCTTATTCCTATTCCACGTTTTGCTGCTGGTTGTGTGCGCTTTGATTATCGAGACTTGTGTGCAAAGCCTTTGGCCGCAGCTGAGTATTTGGTATTAGGGGAGCGTTATCATACGATTTTTATCGATAATGTACCGATCATGGATGACACATGTCGCAATGAAACAAAACGGTTTATTTTGCTTGTTGATATTCTTTATGAGCGCCACATCCGATTATTTATGTCGGCAGCAGCAGGAGTGGAGGAATTGTATAAGGGGCATGCTCAGACTGCAGAAACATTTGAATTTCAAAGAACACAGTCACGTCTTTTTGAAATGCAAAGCTACGACTATTTGAAGCTTTGGGAAGAACATTTTCTTTTGAAGAAGAAGCTTTGATTATACTTTTACCTTTACGTAAACTGTAAAAACAATAACTCTTTGAAATTAAAGAAATGTAATAATTCTGTTGTATTTTTTTTAAATTCACTTTATCGATACATCATGATAATTTTCTAATAGTTGTTTCTGCGGAGGGTTGTTGTTTCTGTAAGGAGAGAAATTTGTAAATTTCATTTCTTTACTGCTTTTTATGATATTGTTTAAATGTGGTTTAAGTCAAAAATTTTCAGTATATGGGCGCTGAATGATCTAAAAGTTAGGAAAAAATAAAATGGCACGAAAAAAGATAGCTCTCATTGGTTCAGGTATGATTGGGGGTACTTTAGCACATATTATTGGGTTAAAAGAGCTTGGTGATGTTGTCTTATTTGATATTGCAGAGGGAATGCCACAGGGTAAAGCTCTTGATATTGCTGAATCTTCTCCCGTTGATGGTTTTGATATTAATTTAAAAGGTGCAAATGCTTATGAAGCAATTGAAGGGTCTGATGTTGTTATTGTAACAGCAGGCGTTGCACGCAAACCTGGTATGAGCCGTGATGATCTTTTGGGTATTAATTTAAAAGTCATGGAACAAGTTGGTGCTGGGATTAAAAGATATGCGCCTTCAGCTTTTGTTATTTGTATTACAAATCCTCTTGATGCAATGGTGTGGGCATTGCAGAAATTTTCAAGCCTTCCCGTGCATAAAGTGGTTGGTATGGCTGGTATTCTGGATTCAGCGCGTTTTCGTTATTTTTTATCTGAAGAATTTAAAGTCTCTGTTAAGGATGTAACAGCGTTTGTTTTAGGTGGGCATGGTGATTCAATGGTGCCTTTAGTACGTTATTCAACAGTTGGTGGCATTTCTTTGCCTGATCTTGTTAAAATGGGTTGGACAACACAGGAAAGGATTGATCAAATTATTCAACGGACCCGTGATGGTGGTGCAGAAGTTGTTAGTTTGTTAAAAACAGGTTCTGCTTATTATGCACCAGCTGCTTCTGCTGTTTCCATGGCTGAAGCTTATTTAAAAGACACTAAGCGTGTTGTGCCCGTTGCAGCCTATCTTTCAGGGGAATATGGCGTTAATGATACCTATGTTGGTGTTCCTGTTGTACTTGGTGCAGGTGGTGTTGAAAGGGTCATTGAAATTGAGCTTGATAAAGAGGAAAGAGAGGCTTTTGATTATTCCGTAAATGCGGTTAAAAAGCTTTGTGAAGCTTGTATTGCTCTTGTGCCTAGTCTCAAGTAAATAAAATAAGATTTCGTTTATTAAAATGAAGTATTTTAGAATATTAGAACTTTAGGATTAATAATAATTCATAAAAGAAAAGGACAAATGCATGAATATCCATGAGTATCAGGCCAAACGTCTGCTTCATGAATATGGAGCTCCCATTGCAAATGGTGTTGCTGTTTATTCTGTAGAGCAAGCTGAAAAATGGGCAAAAAAATTGCCCGGACCTCTCTATGTGGTTAAAAGTCAGATACACGCTGGTGGTCGTGGTAAGGGTAAGTTTAAAGAACTTGATCCAGATGCAAAGGGTGGTGTTCGGCTTGCACAATCTGTTGAAGAAGTTGTTGCAAATGTTCAAGAAATGCTTGGCAAAACTTTAGTAACCAAACAAACAGGTCCAGAAGGTAAACAGGTCAATCGTCTTTATATTGAAGATGGTGCCGATATTGAGCGCGAGCTTTATCTTTCACTTTTGGTTGATCGTAGCGTTGGTCGGATCGCCTTTGTTGTTTCAACAGAAGGTGGAATGGATATTGAAACGGTTGCTGAGGAGACACCAGAGAAAATCTTCACTTTGCCCATTGATGCTACGCAAGGTGTTACCTCAGCTGATTGTGCAAGACTTTGTGATGCATTGGGATTGCGCGATAGTGCACGAGAGGATGGTGAAAAGCTTTTTCCAATTCTCTATAAGGTATTTTGTGAAAAAGATATGAGCCTTTTAGAAATTAATCCGCTTATTGTGATGAAAGATGGTCACTTGCGCGTCTTGGATGCAAAAGTTTCTTTTGATAATAATGCTTTGTTTCGTCATCCAGATATTTTAGAATTGCGCGATCTTTCAGAAGAAGATCCAAAAGAAATCGAAGCCTCAAAGCATGATCTTGCTTATGTTGCTCTTGAAGGCACAATTGGTTGTATGGTCAATGGTGCGGGTCTTGCGATGGCAACCATGGATATCATTAAGCTTTATGGCGCTGAACCGGCAAATTTTTTGGATGTTGGGGGTGGTGCATCAAAAGAAAAGGTGACAGCTGCTTTTAAGATTATTACAGCTGATCCAAATGTTAAAGGCATTTTGGTTAACATTTTTGGTGGTATTATGCGTTGTGATGTCATTGCTGAAGGTGTGGTTGCTGCTGTGCGTGAAGTTGGTTTAAAGGTTCCCTTAGTTGTTCGTCTTGAAGGTACGAATGTTGGGCAGGGTAAAGCAATTATCAAGGACAGTGGTTTGAATGTTATTTCCGCTGATGATTTAGATGATGCTGCTCAAAAAATTGTTGCAGCCGTGAAGGGAGCTTAAGTTATGTCGATTCTTGTGAATAAAAAGACGAAAGTTCTCGTTCAAGGGCTTACAGGAAAAACAGGAACATTTCATACAGAACAGGCGCTTGCTTATCATGGCACGCAAATGGTTGGTGGTGTTAATCCTAAAAAGGGTGGAGAAACATGGGAAGGTTCAAAAGGTGAGACTCTTCCTATCTTTGCTAGCGTTGCAGAAGCAAAAGAAAAAACAGGCGCGGATGCTTCCGTTATTTATGTTCCTCCTGCAGGAGCTGCAGCAGCTATTATAGAAGCGATTGAAGCTGAAGTTCGTTTAATTATCTGTATTACGGAAGGTATTCCCGTTATGGATATGGTTAAGGTAAAGGCGCGATTAGAAAATTCAAAATCTCGCCTTATTGGTCCTAATTGCCCCGGTATTCTCACGCCAAACGAATGTAAAATTGGTATTATGCCTGGTTCTATTTTTAGAAAAGGCTCTGTGGGGGTTGTTTCAAGGTCAGGGACTTTAACTTATGAAGCTGTTTTTCAAACGAGTCAGGAAGGTCTTGGACAAACAACCGCTATAGGGATTGGGGGTGATCCTGTTAAGGGGACTGAATTTATTGATGTGTTGGAAATGTTTTTAGCGGATGATGAAACCCAGTCTATTGTGATGATTGGTGAGATTGGGGGATCTGCTGAAGAAGAAGCAGCACAGTTTTTACAAGATGAAGCAAGAAAAGGTCGTAAAAAGCCCGTTGTTGGCTTTGTTGCTGGTCGTACGGCTCCTCCAGGACGTACAATGGGGCATGCTGGTGCTGTTATTTCTGGTGGTAAAGGTGGAGCAGAAGATAAAATTGCGGCAATGGAATCAGCAGGGATTCGTGTATCTCCTTCGCCATCACAAATAGGTAAGACTTTGATGTCAGTTTTGAAAGGCTAAAAGAAAATTTCACCTGAATTAAGAAAATATTCTTAATTCAGGTGGAAAAACTTGAGTATAAATAGGTAAAACTTTTTTGAATATTCGACCCCTCATTTGCTTTGTGAGCGTTTAAGGGTTGAAAAGAGATGTAAGGAGACGGAATAGATGTTCCGGAGAGGTATATGGCAAGGCAGGACGAGATAAATAGTCTTTTTGCACAGACATCATTTCTTTATGGTGGGAATGCGGATTATATAGATCAACTTTATGCTCAGTATGAAAAAGATCCTACCAGTGTTGATTCACAGTGGCGTGCTTTTTTTGAAGGCCTTCATGATAACAAAGAAGATGTTCTCAAAAATGCCGAAGGAGCAACATGGCAACGTGATCATTGGCCATTAAAGCCAGATGGTGAGTTAGTGTCTGCTCTTGATGGTGATTGGTCTTCTCTTGAAAAATATCTTGGTGATAAATTAAAGGAAAAAGCAGCAACAGGGACTGCTCAAAAGGGAAAAGCTGCTAGTGAACAAGATATTATTCGCGCAACACGTGATTCTGTTCATGCGCTTATGATGATTCGTGCGTTTCGAGCTCGGGGGCATCTTCGTGCAAAGCTTGATCCTCTTCAATTGGCGGAAAAACTGGAAGATTATAAAGAACTTTCTCCAGAAGCTTATGGTTTTACTCCTGCTGATTATGAGCGTCCCATTTTTATTGATAATGTTTTAGGATTGGAATATGCAACTATTCCGCAAATGCTTGAAATTCTCAATCGTACCTATTGTTCAACAATCGGTGTGGAATATATGCATGTTTCTGATCCAGTCCAGAAAGCATGGCTTCAAGAGCGTATTGAAGGGCGAGATAAAAAAATTGCTTTCACACAGCAAGACAAGAAAGCTATCCTGAATAAGCTTATTAAAGCGGAAGGATTCGAACAGTTTTTAGACACGAAATATAAAGGGACAAAACGTTTTGGACTTGATGGTGGTGAAGCGCTGATTCCTGCTCTTGAACAGATTATTAAATACGGTAGTGCTTTAGGTGTTCAGGAAGTTATTTTAGGAATGGCCCATCGTGGTCGTTTAAATGTTCTTTCACAAGTTCTCGCTAAGCCGCATAGAGCCATCTTTCATGAATTCAAGGGTGGGTCTTATAAGCCAGATGATGTAGAGGGATCAGGTGATGTTAAATATCATTTAGGAACGACGGCTGATTTAGACTTTGATGGAAATAAAGTTCATTTATCGCTTGTGGCTAATCCTTCTCATCTTGAGATTGTTGATCCGGTTGTTATGGGAAAAGCACGTGCTAAACAAGATCAACTTGTCGGACCCACACACACTGATTCACTCCCATTAAGTGAACGCTCAAAAGTGTTGCCATTGCTTATTCATGGTGATGCTGCTTTTGCAGGACAAGGCGTTATCCAAGAAACTTTCGGTCTTTCAGGTCTTAAAGGTTATCGTGTTGCAGGTTCACTTCATGTGATTATTAATAATCAGATTGGTTTTACAACAGCGCCACGTTTTTCACGTTCTTCGCCTTATCCATCTGATGTTGCAAAAATGATTGATGCTCCCATTTTTCATGTGAATGGTGATGATCCTGAAGCTGTTGTTTTTGTTGCTAAAATAGCAATGGAGTTTCGTCAAATTTTCCATAAACCGGTCGTTATTGATATGTTTTGTTATCGCCGTTATGGACATAATGAAGGCGATGAACCTTCCTTTACGCAGCCACTTATGTATAAAGCAATTCGTAATCATAAAACAACTCTTCAGCTTTATAGTAATCAATTGATCGCAGAAGGAGTGGTTTCTTCAGAAGAGATTGAGCAACAAAAAAAATTATGGCGTGATAAACTTGAAGGTGAGTTTGAAGCAAGTGCTTCTTATAAGCCTAATAAAGCTGATTGGCTTGATGGAAGCTGGACGGGACTCAAAGCCTTTAGTAATGCTGATGAGCAACATTCTAGAACAACGGGTGTTGAATTAAAGACTTTAAAGGAAATTGGTCAGAAACTTGTCGAAGTTCCAGAAAATTTTCATGTTCATAAAACGATACAGCGCTTTTTAAACAATCGTGCTAAAATTTTCGAAACTGGTGAGGGCGTTGACTGGGCAACCGCTGAGGCTCTCGCTTTTGGTTCACTTTGTTTAGAAGGAGCACCGGTTCGTCTTTCGGGTGAAGATGTTGAACGGGGAACTTTTTCACAGCGTCATTCAGTTCTTTATGACCAAGAAAATGAAGCGCGTTATATTCCTTTGAATCATTTACAAAAGGGGCAAGCATTTTATGAAGTTGTTAATTCTATGCTTTCTGAAGAAGCTGTTCTTGGTTTTGAATATGGATATTCTCTTGCTGAACCACGAGGATTAATACTTTGGGAAGCACAATTTGGTGACTTCTCTAATGGTGCACAGGTCATTTTTGATCAATTTATTTCATCTGCAGAGCGTAAATGGCTTCGTATGTCTGGTCTTGTGTGCTTATTGCCTCATGGTTTTGAAGGACAAGGACCAGAGCATTCTTCTGCACGTTTGGAGCGGTTTCTTCAGCTTTGTGCGGAAGATAATATGCAGGTTGCTAATTGTACAACTCCTGCAAATTATTTTCATATTTTGCGTCGACAAATTAAGCGTGATTTTCGTAAGCCATTGATTCTAATGACACCTAAATCGCTTTTGCGCCATAAGCGGGCTGTTTCTCTTCTCAATGAAATGGGACCAGAAACGAGTTTCTCTCGTGTATTGCTTGATGATGCAGAATGTCTCAAAGATTCTGTCGTGAAGTTGCAGAAAGATAATAAAATTCGCCGTGTCGTTCTTTGTACGGGAAAGGTTTATTACGACCTTTATGAAGAACGTGAAAAAAAGGGTATCGATGATGTTTATCTCCTTCGTGTTGAACAGTTGTATCCTTTCCCTGCAAAAGTTTTGGTGAATGTGTTATCGCGCTTTTTGCAGGCAGAAGTTTTTTGGTGCCAAGAAGAGCCAAAAAACATGGGGGCTTGGTCATTTATTGAGCCTTATTTGGAATGGGTTTTGACGCATATTAATGCGCAATATTCACGTGCTCGTTATGCAGGACGCCCGGCGAGTGCATCACCGGCCTCTGGGTTAATGGTGAAACACCTTGAACAACTGGCTGCGTTTCTCAAAGACGCGTTAGGTTCTTAATTTATTACTACTCTGATGTATGGAAAAATATTATGACTACTGAAATCCGTGTTCCTACTTTGGGCGAATCGGTTACCGAAGCAACGGTTGGCAAATGGTTTAAAAAACTTGGCGAAGCTGTCGCTATGGATGAGCCTTTGGTTGAATTAGAAACTGATAAGGTAACCGTTGAAGTTCCTTCTCCTGTTGCAGGGAAATTATCTGAAATCATTGCAAAAGAAGGCGATACGGTTGAAGTGAATGCTCTTTTAGGAACGGTGGAAGCTGGCCAAGCGGGTGTTTCCCAATCATTTTCGCCTTCTGCAGCATCTGTTCCAGCGGCTTCATCTGAATCGGAGAAGCTTGCTTCGAGCAGTACTATGCCTCCTTCACCCTCAGCAGCAAAATTGATGGCTGAAAATAATGTAGCAAAAAGTGATATTGCAGGTTCTGGAAAACGTGGACAAATTCTTAAAGAGGATGTTCTTGGTGGATTAGAACAAAGAACAAAAACGCCTACACCTTCTTCTTCTGCAACAGGTTCTTCAGTGGTTTTTGTTCCGGAAACACGTGAAGAGCGGGTTCGTATGACGAAATTGCGTCAAACAATTGCTCGTCGTCTTAAAGATGCGCAAAATGTAGCAGCAATGTTAACCACATTTAATGAGGTTGATATGTCGGCGGTGATGGATTTGCGCAAACGTTATAAAGATCTTTTTGAAAAGAAACATGGTGTTAAACTTGGTTTTATGGGATTTTTTACCAAAGCTGTTTGTCATGCATTAAAAGAACTTCCTGCTGTTAATGCTGAAATTGATGGAACAGATATTGTTTATAAAAACTATGTCAATGTTGGAATTGCTGTTGGAACGGATAAAGGGCTTGTCGTTCCAGTGGTGCGTGATGCAGATCAAATGTCATTGGCAGAAATTGAAAAGGAGATTGGCCGTTTGGGACGTCTTGCGCGTGATGGGAAATTAGCCGTTTCTGATATGCAAGGCGGAACTTTTACCATTACTAATGGTGGTGTGTATGGATCGTTGATGTCAACACCGATTTTGAATGCACCACAATCTGGTATTTTGGGAATGCATGCGATTAAAGAACGGGCAATGGTTGTTGAGGGCCAAGTTGTGATCCGCCCCATGATGTATTTAGCGCTTTCTTATGATCACCGTATTGTGGATGGGCAAGAAGCTGTAACTTTCCTTGTGCGTGTTAAGGAAAGCTTAGAAGATCCGGAACGCCTTGTTCTTGACTTGTAAAATACAGTTTTCAGGATGAAAGGAGAAACGGATGTCTTATGATGTGGCTGTGATCGGAGCGGGTCCAGGTGGTTATGTAGCAGCGATAAAGGCGGCACAACTAGGGCTTAAAGTAGCGATTATTGAAAAGCGTACAACATTAGGGGGAACATGTCTCAATGTTGGTTGTATACCTTCTAAAGCATTGTTACACGCTTCAGAAGTGTTTGCTGAAACCCAGCATGGTTTTGAAACGCTTGGGATTTCTATTGGCAAATCTAAGCTTAATCTTGAACAAATGATGGTTCATAAGAAAGCCGTGGTGACAGCTAATACAAGCGGCGTTTCTTTTTTGATGAAAAAAAATAAAGTTGATACTTTTTTTGGAACAGCCAAAATCGTAAACGCGGGGCAGGTGGAAGTTGTTGCTAAAGATGGTCATAAACAGACCATTGAAACAAAAAATATTATTATTGCTACAGGTTCAGAGAGTTCAAGCATTCCTGGGGTGAATGTTGAAATTGATGAAAAGACAATTGTTTCTTCTACGGGAGCTCTTTCTCTTGAAAAAGTACCATCACGTATGATTGTCGTGGGCGCTGGTGTCATTGGTTCGGAACTTGGGTCGGTTTGGAGCCGCTTGGGGGCTAAAGTGACTATTATTGAGTATCTTAATAAAGTTTTGGGCTCAATGGATGGTGAAGTTTCACGTCAATTTCAAAAGTTAATGGAAAAACAGGGGATTGAATATAAAACGGGTGCAAAGGTAACAGCCATTACACAATCTGGCTCAACGGCTCAGGTGAGCTTTGAATCTGTTAAAGGTGGTGAATCTGAAACCTTAGAGGCTGATGTTGTGCTTATTGCGACTGGGCGTTCTCCATATACGGAGGGGCTTGGTTTGAGTGAGGCTGGTGTTCAGTTAGATGAACGCGGATTTATTGCAATTGATGCCCATTGGCAGACGAATGTTCCAGGAATTTATGCGATTGGTGATGTCGTAAAAGGACCAATGTTAGCTCATAAAGCAGAGGAAGAAGGCGTTGCGGTGGCAGAAATTTTGGCAGGTCAAAAAGGACATGTTAACTTTGATGTTATTCCTAGTGTCGTTTATACACAGCCGGAAATTGCGAGTGTAGGAAAGACAGAAGAAGAACTGAAAGAAGCCGGTATTGAATATAATGTTGGAAAATTTCCTTTTATGGCTAATGGTCGTGCACGCGCGATGCAAAAAAGTGATGGATTTGTTAAAATTCTTGCTGATAAAAAAACAGATCGGGTTTTGGGCGGGCATATTCTTGGATTTGGTGCTGGTGAAATGATTCATGAAATTGCAGTTTTAATGGAATTTGGTGGTTCATCAGAGGATCTAGGACGCTGTTGTCATGCACACCCTACCTTATCAGAAGCAGTTCGTGAAGCAGCTTTGGCAACATTTGCTAAACCGCTTCATATTTAAAAAGCTTTTAAAAAGGACATTTTAAAAAGCCAAAGAGGACAGTAAATATTTGTGAAGCATGCAAAAAATTTTGAGAGGGAATAAAAACAGTCGTATGAGGTGTTCCACTTAATTTTTTGTGTGCTTTTCAATAATTGTTATTTTAAATCTCTGTTGTGCTGTTTTGATTAATTACCCTGTTGTGCACACGCGCTTAGAGCGTGTGGTATTTAGTCTATATCAAGTTTTACATGTGTGGTGTTTCATCATGTTATAAATTTCGAGATGGGATTCTCAGCCTATTTACGTGCTGTGTTTTAAGGAAACATCTCTCAAAGCTCTCAAATCTATTTCGCGATAGTGTGCTCGTGAAGGGTGTAATTGAAGTTCTTAAAACCCATTATGCACCATCATCTTTATGTTTCATAAAAGGTATAAATCGGCACTATAAGTTATATTTACGAGCCTTCAATGTTATATAATTTTTAGCTATTTGAAAGCGTTTATAAGAGGTATTTTTTTCTTGCCCTTTTATTCACACCAACCTCTTCTGCTTGTGACATGTAGAAAAAATGGTTTTGATTAATTCAATATAAATAGATTTGTCATGAGAAAATCCTACGGGTATGAAGCTCTCATTCAATGTGCATAACAATAAATTATACTTACAATTTATATTTAGAGCAAAGTTTTCTTATAGAGCTGTATGAAGTGGAAAGCCTGTGATAAGAAGCTGGTACAAACCATTGTTTATAGAAACGATATTTTATTGTTATAAATTAATGGATTACATATGGTGTGAGACACATAAAGTGGGAAGCCAAGAGGAATTTTTTCAAAGAAAGCAGGTTGTTTAATGATTGGTACGGATTAAGGATCTTTAATTTTTTAAGATGAAGCGGGTGCTAAATATTTTGAAAAATACCACCTTTTAAGGTGGTATTTCTATATCTTTTGTTGAGGAACTCCCTTTTTGATGATGATGGTAGGTTATGCGATGTGCTTAAGTTATGCCTCTCTGTTCTTTTTTATCATTGTTTGCTGTATCTTAAAGATGATCTGGATTTTCTTTAAGGTTTTTAAGAAATCACGATGTTGCCAAAACATGACCCATAGCTAAAATTTTTGAAAAAACATAATTTCTTAAGAATATTAAGTTTATTTTCATTGGGCAATTTTATGATAACTTAAAAAAATCAAGCCACCCTATAGGGATAAGTTTAAAATTGTAATTTTTTATCCTCTTCTTGTTCTCTTATAAAGGTAGGGAGCCCCATATGATCAAGATATTTGAGGAAAGGGCGGGGAGGTAATTCTTCTACATTGACCATCGTTTTAACATCCCATTCGTCTGTGGCAATGAGAAGAGCTGCTGCTGCTGCGGGTACACCAGCTGTATAAGAAATGCCTTGTGCACCGGTTTCATGAAAAGCTTGTTTGTGATCGGCTATGTTATAGATAAAAATTTCTTTTGGTTTTCCATCTTTTTCGCCTTTTATCAGATCTCCAATACAAGTTTTTCCTGTGTATTCAGGGGCGAGAGAAGAAGGATCGGGTAAGACAGCTTTGACAACTTTTAAAGGAACGACTTCTTGTCCTTCTGCAGTTTTAATGGGCTGTTCGGATAAGAGACCAAGATTTTTCAAAACGGTAAAAACAGTGATATAACGATCACTAAACCCCATCCAGAAGCGGACATTTTGGACATCAAGATTTTTGGAAAGTGAATGAATTTCGTCATGGCCTGTCATATAGGCTTTTTGTCTTCCAACAACGGGAAGATCCCATTCATGGCTGACTTCAAACATTTTATTAGAAGTCCATTTTTTGTTTTGCCATGACCATACTTGTCCTGTAAATTCTCGGAAGTTAATTTCTGGATCGAAATTTGTAGCAAACCAACGCCCATGATTTCCAGCATTAATATCAATAATATCGATGTCTGTGATTTTATCAAAATAACATTTATGCGCTAGTGCTGCATAGGCATTTACCACACCTGGATCAAAACCCGCACCCAAAATAGCGGTGATACCCGCTTTTTCACATTCTTGACGCCGAGGCCATTCATAATTGCCGTACCAGGGTGGGGTTTCACAAATTTTAAGAGGGTCTTCATGAATGGCAGTATCGATATAAGCGCATTTGGTTTTGATACAAGCTGAAAGAATAGACATATTAAGAAAGGCTGAACCAACATTAATGACAATTTCGCACTTGGTTTTTTGGATGAGCTTTACAGTTTCTTCTACATTCATGGCATTGAGCGAATGGCTTTTGAGAACACCTTGTTCTTTCATGCTGTTTTTTTCTTTAATAGAAGCAATAATAGCCTCACATTTTTTGAGTGTTCGCGAAGCAATATGAATTTCACCAAGAATATCGTTGTTTTGAGCACATTTGTGGGCAACAACTTGTGCAACACCTCCAGCACCAATAATGAGAACATTTTTTTTCATTGTAGGTTCATCTCCTTTTTAATACTGTTGTATGACGTTTTTTATGGTTATCTTTATGAAAGGCTTGTCCGATAGTCATTGTAGCTGAATTGGCGTCGCAGCGTTAATGTACCATCGCACTCTTTCAGAACAATAGCAGGCATTGTTACACCATTAAACCAATTTTTCTTGACCATTGTATAACCTGCTGCATCTTGAAAAGACAGTCTATCTCCTACTTGAAGAGGTTTTTGAAACTGAAACGTTCCAAAAATGTCTCCAGCAAGACAAGATTTTCCGCAGATCATAATTTCGTGTTCTCCTTGATTAGGTTCTAATTTGGCATTTTCACGATAAATAAGAAGATCAAGCATATGTGCTTCGATTGAGCTATCAACGATGGCAAGATTCTTTTCGTTGTACAATGTATCAAGGACGCTAACTTCTAAGGTGGTGCTTTTGGTGATAGCAGCTTCTCCTGGTTCCAGAAAAAGAGTGACACCATGGGTCTGTGAAAAGTTTTTTAAGCGTTCTGCGAAAGCTTCTAGCGGATAATTTTCAGCTGTAAAATGAATTCCACCACCAAGGCTTATCCAATCTACGGCAGAAAAAAGTTCTGAAAACTTTTTTTCCATGTACCCGAGCATTTGATTAAAAAGATTAAAATCAGCATTTTCGCAATTATTATGAATCATTAAGCCGTTGATGAGAGGTAGAACTTCTTTAATAGCACTTTGGTTCGTTTCTCCTAAGCGGCTAAAAGGGCGAGAGGGATTGGCAAGATCAAAGTGGGATGCACTTATTCCTGGATTTAATCTGAGACCTCGTTGAATGGTTTTGGTTGCATCAGAAAAGCGTTGAAGTTGCTGGATTGAGTTAAAGATAATTTTATCTGCATAACCACAGGCTTCATCAATTTCGTGATCAGCCCACGCAACCGAATAGGCATGGGTTTCTTTCCCAAATTTTTCTTTTCCTAAACGCAGTTCATAAAGGGATGATGAGGTGGTTCCATCCATGAACTCAGACATTAAATCAAAAACACTCCATGTGGCAAAACATTTCAAAGCAAGCAAAACTTTTGCTCCTGACATTTCTCGTAAACGAGAAATTGTTTGCATATTTTTGATGAGTTTCAATTTGTCTATAAGGTAGTAGGGGGTTTTTATCATCATTCATTCATTCTTTTTTAAAGGATCTTATTCTTGAGATCAGCGTTTAGTACAAAGAGTAACAGAATGTCTCAAGAAAAAAGAATCTTAAGAAAAGAATCTGTTTCTGTCTAGCAAGAGAAAGGCTTTCTGTAACGGCTGTCGTTTATTAGTTCGAGTTTTGCGTTATGCGTATGAAAAAAAAATTATATTATGCTTTAGCTTTTGTATTTATGAGCAGTCTTTTCATTATAACAACTGCTCTTGTTCATTTGGGGCAAAATAGAGGTGATGCTAAAGCCAAACTGGTCTCTCAAACCGCTGTCCAAGAGAGTTCGGTGCCTTTGATTTTTACGGGACGTAGAGAACTGAATGGTTTTAAGGGTTATCATCATTATCGGCGTGGTTATGTTAGGTATAAAGATAATTGGTGGTATCCTGAAGCGGCTTTTGTTACATCATCACACTTAAGCACAAAAGGCGTATCATTAAAAGTTGTATCAGATGCTAAAAGAGTTTTTTTAACGGCTTCTTCTGAAAAGTTAGAAAAAAAAGAGCCATGGATGCTTAAACAGCATATTGAATCTTGTCGTGCTCGTTATCGCTCTTATAATCAAAATGATAATAGTTTTCAGCCTTTTCATGGTTCTCGTAGACAGTGCTTATCGCGCTTTTTTAAAGGATAGAAATGATTAAATAAAATTTTAATTGCTTCTTGTCGTGAGCGTTATTGTTCTTACAATAAAAGAGAGCTTGTGTGGTGCGCAGCATTTCCATGCAAGCATTGTTTTTTGAAAAATTTAAATGCTTTTAAGTTTTATTAAATCTTATTATCATTAAGTGTACAATGGGGGGTGAGAATATAAATTTTTGTTTTGTCAATGACAAAATATTAAGGGCAGGATGGAGCTGAAAGAATGGCAACACGGGAAGCAATGCTAATATTGCTCATTTTGCTTCCCTTTTGTGGAAGTGCTGTTATTGGCTTTTTTCGTTCGACAGCAAAAAATAATGAAGCATGGTTTGCTGGGGGGATTGCTCTCTTTAGTCTTCTTTTTACAATCATGCTTTATCCGGCAATTCGTGGCAATCACATTATCCGTTTAAATATTTCTTGGCTCCCAGAATGGGGAGGTGATTTGATCCTCCGGATGGATGGCCTGTCTTGGCTTTTTTGCTTGCTCATTACAGGAATTGGGCTGCTTGTCGTTGTTTACGCCCGTTATTATATGGATCCTGCAGATTCTGTTCCACGATTTTTTTCTTTTTTTCTAGCCTTTATGGGCTCAATGACAGGGATTGTTTTATCAGGTAATCTCGTGTTTTTGGTTGTTTTCTGGGAACTTACCAGTATTTTTTCTTTTTTGTTGATTGGTTATTGGTATCATAATGCGAGTGCGCGTGAAGGGGCGCGTATGGCTTTAACGATTACAGGTTTGGGTGGTTTTGCCCTTTTTATTGGGGTTTTATTGATTGGGTATATGGTTGGTAGTTTTGATCTGGATAAAATTTTGCAGTCTGGAGATGTGATCCGGTCAAGTTCGCTTTATATCCCTGCCCTTATTTGTATTTTATTGGGTGGATTAACAAAAAGCGCACAGTTTCCTTTTCATTTTTGGTTGCCTAATGCGATGGCAGCGCCAACACCTGTATCGGCTTATCTGCATTCGGCAACGATGGTGAAAGCTGGGTTGTTTTTGCTGGTTCGTTTATGGCCCGTACTCTCTGGGACAGAGTCTTGGTTTTGGATGGTTGGCTTTTCAGGACTCTCAACACTTCTCCTTGGCGCTTATTTTTCCATGTTTCAGCAAGATTTAAAGGGATTGCTCGCTTATTCAACGATTAGTCATCTTGGATTGATTACAACGCTTTTAAGCCTTGGGAGTCCCCTTGCTTGTGTTGCTGCGATTTTTCATATGGCTAATCATGCTACTTTTAAAGCGTCTTTATTTATGGCTGCTGGCATTATTGATCACGAAACGGGAACACGTGATATGCGTAAGCTAACAGGTCTTTATCGCTCTATGCCGATTACAGCAACTCTTGCTTTAGTCGCGAGTGCGGCAATGGCTGGTGTTCCTTTGCTCAATGGTTTTTTATCAAAAGAAATGTTTTTTGCTGAAGCTGTTGAAACGCATATGGAATCATGGCTTGATTGGATTGCTCCTTATGTCGCAACGCTTGCTAGTTTGTTTAGCGTGACCTATTCTGTACGTTTTATTCATAGTGTCTTTTGGGGACCAAAATCGGATAGATTACCCAAAACTCCCCATGAACCACCGCATTTTATGCGTTTACCTATGGAACTTTTGGTGTTTATTTGTTTGGCCGTTGGTATTTTTCCTAATTTTACAATCGGGCCTATTTTAGATAATGCTGTTGTCTCTGTTTTAGGGTCGATGACGATCTCTTATAGCTTGGCTGTTTGGCATGGGGTTAATACACCATTAATGATGAGCTTGGTGGCTTTATTTGGGGGTGGTTTGCTCTATGTTGTTGGGCGGCGTTATTTTTTATCTTGTGATGATGGGGCTCCCTTTTTTCGTCATTTGAAAGGACCGCGTATTTTTGAACGCATTCTTGTGATTATTTCTTGGAAATGGGCACGCACGGTGGAAGCTCTTTTGTCAACACGTCGTTTGCAAATCCAGTTGCATTGGATTTTTGCTGTGTGTTTTATTTTTGTTGGTCTTTTGCTTTGGCGTGATGGTTTCATTGCACTAGGAGGGTTGCCGCTTTTTCCACTTGATATTCCTTTTCTCGCGCTTTGGCTGGTCGGTGGATTGTGCGCGCTTTTAGTCGCTTGGCAAGCAAAGTTTCATCGTCTTGCATCACTCATGCTTTTGGGGGGAGCAGGGTTGATGACGTGTGCAACCTTTTTATGGCTTTCTGCGCCCGATTTGGCTATAACGCAATTGGTTGTTGAAGTGGTGACAGCTGTTTTATTATTGCTTGGTTTGCGTTGGTTGCCTAAGCGTGTGTATAATCCTGCTCCAACGTCTATTCATTTCGGGGTACGTTTACGTCGCGCTCGTGATTTCATTATAGCAATTATGGGAGGTGCTGGTGTTGCATGGCTCTCTTTTGCGATGATGACACGTCCTCAAGGGACAACAGTTTCTAATTTTTTTCTGAAAAATGCTTATTCTGGTGCTGGTGGTCGCAATGTTGTGAATGTGTTGTTGGTTGATTTCCGTGGTTTTGATACGATGGGAGAAGTTGTGGTTTTGGGGGGTGTTTCTTTGACTGTCTTTGCTCTGTTACGTCGATTTCGCCCTGCTCCTGAAAGTATTGAGCCGCCGTTTCAACAACGTGTTCAGGAAGCTTTTGATAAGACAAAACCGGATCGAAATGTCGGGGATACAGTTTTGAATTATCTCGCCATTCCTTCTGTTATTATAGGGTGGCTCTTTTCTGTTATTATTGCTTTTTCTTTTTATTTATTTGTGCGAGGACATGATCTTCCTGGAGGTGGATTTGTCGGCGGTGTGACTTTAGCGATAGGCTTTATTTTGCAGTATCTTGCCCGGGATATTCGTTGGGTGGAAAACCATTTAAGAGTTTTGCCTTTACGTTGGATGGGCTTTGGCTTATTGCTATCAGTTGTCACGGGAGCAGGGGCTTTGTTTGTTGGGTACCCTTTTTTAACATCATTTTTCCAATATATCCATGTGCCTTTGATTGGAAAGATTCCTATAGCATCTGCTTTTTTGTTTGATTTTGGTGTGTTTTCTCTTGTGTTGGGAGCAACGATTCTCATTTTAATCGCACTTGCACATCAATCAATACGGAGTTACCGAATCGGTAAAAAACCTGCTTTAAAAGGGAAGGAAAATTAATGGAAATTATTCTTTCTTTGGCTATTGGTGTTCTTGTGGGATCGGGAATTTGGCTCATTTTGCGTCCTCGAACTTTTCAAGTCATTCTTGGTTTGTCTTTGATATCCTATGGCGTTAATCTTTTTATATTTGCAATGAGTAGGCCACGCAGTAATGCAGCACCAATCGTTGATCCTACGATGGCTATCAATCCAGCGAATTATGTTGATCCTCTTCCACAGGCGTTGGTTTTAACTTCGATTGTGATTGGTTTTGCAACAACAGCTTTATTTTTGGTTATTTTGTTGGTTTCACGCGGTTTAACAGGTTCAGATCACGTTGATGGACGTGAGGTACAGTGATGGGAGCTTGTGTGCATTATCTTCTTATCTTGCCGATTCTTTTGCCGTTAAGTACTGGAGCCTTTCTTCTTTTCTATGATGAACGTCGTTCAAAATTGAAATCACTCATAAGTATTTTTTCTGCCGCATTGTTAATTGTCATTGCTGTTTTATTGGTGATACGTGCTCTTGACGTCGCACCAGCTGTGGATGTTTATCGGCTTGGTAATTGGCCTTCTCCTTTTGGTATTGTTTTGGTGCTTGATCGCTTAAGTGCTATGATGCTTTTGCTTTCTAGCTTGGTGATCAGCGCGACGTTGGTTTTTGCTCGGGCACATTGGTATAAAGCGGGTCCTCATTTTCAGTCATTGATGCAGTTTTTCATGGTCGGAATAAACGGCGCTTTTTTAACAGGTGATTTATTTAATTTATTTGTATTTTTTGAAGTGATGTTAACAGCTTCTTATGGCCTTGCGTTGCATGGTTCTGGTCCATTACGTGTGCGTGCTGGGTTGCATTATGTCGTGGTTAATCTGGTTGCTTCGTTGTTTTTTCTCGTTGGTGCGGCGCTCATTTATGGAATCGTAGGCACCCTCAATATGGCTGATTTGGCTGTAAAAATACAATATATCGCTTCTAGCGATATAACCTTATTCGAAATAGGGGCTGCACTTTTGGGAATTGCTTTCTTAATTAAAGCAGGGGTGTGGCCATTGAACTTTTGGCTGGTTCCAACTTATAGTGCAGCAGTAGCGCCTGTAGGAGCTTCTTTTGCACTTTTAAGCAAAGTCGGTATTTATATTATTTTACGTTTAACATTGTTATGGTTTGGACCAGAAAGTGGACATTTTAGCCATTTTGGTCAAACGGTTTTGTTTTACGGTGGGCTTGCCACTATGGCTTTTGGTTTTATTGGAGTGTTGGCAAGCCAGATTTTGGTACGTTTGGCAGCTTATAGTGTTTTGGTTTCTTCTGGGACATTGTTGACAGCAATTGGGATCGGCAATACAAACCTGATCGCAGGGGCACTCTTTTATATTGTTTCCTCAACTTTGGCACTGGGTGCTTTTTTTCTTTTGGTGGAATTGGTTGAACGCTGTCAAGATGTCGCAGCTAATGTTTTGACGGTGACAATGGAAGTCTATGGGGATGATGAAGAGGAGGAGGAAGATGAAGTCGGGACTTATTTACCAGTAACTTTGGCAATTCTTGGGGCTTGTTTTGGTCTTTGTGCTCTTTTGATTATTGGTCTACCTCCTTTTTCTGGCTTTGTTGCTAAATTTATGATGTTTGTGGCACTCTTAAACCATAGTAAAGAAAATATTTCTCCCTCTCTACTCGTTTATCACGATTGGCTTTTTATGATTTTTGTCACTCTCTCTGGTTTTGCAGCTTTTATTGCGATGACACGAACGGGCATTCGAACTTTTTGGATCTCTCTTGAAGGGAGGATTCCACGGGTGCAAGTGATTGAATTTGCTCCCATTGCCGTTCTGCTTGCTTTGTGTTTTCTTATTACAATTGTCGCTGGTCCTGTTAGTCGTTATATGTTTGAAACAGCTAAAACTTTGTATGAGCCTCAAAATTATATTGGTAGCGTTTTAGATGATTTTTCTTTTGAAAATAGGGGGATTCATCAATGAAATATTGTTATTTTTTCCCTTTTTCTAGCGTAGCAATTATTTTTATGTGGCTGATCTTAAATGGCTTTAGTTTTGGTCAACTGCTTTTAGGCGTTATCATTGCTTTATTTGGGGGCTGGATGATGCGGCTTCTTGAGCCGGAAAAAATAACTATTAAGAGTTGGCGTGCTGTTTTTCAGCTGTTTTTTCGTGTGTTTATTGATTCTATTATTTCAAATATTGCTGTGGCTTGCTTCGTTTTAACTAAAAGATCTCGAAAACAGCAGTCTGGTTTTATTGTGGTGCCCATTTCGCTTGAAAGTTGCACCGCTTTAGCTGTTTTGGCATGTATTCTTTCAGCAACTCCAGGGACTGTTTGGATTGCCTATAATAGAAAGAATAGTGAACTTTTGCTTCATGTCTTAAATTTTGAAAATGGATATGATTACCAAAAATTGATCAAAAAACGCTATGAGCAATTACTTTTGGAGATTTTTTAATGAGTATGCTGATCCTTTATTGGGGGCTTTATCTTTCACAGTTTTTTTTAAGTTTGGCAATGATTCTCGCACTGTTTCGGTTGATTCGTGGTCCACGAGCGCAAGATCGGATTGTGGGGTTGGATGCTCTTTATATAATCACTATTCTTTTGTTTCTGACATTCGATATCCGTTCAGGAACAACCATTTATTTTGTGGCAGCTCTCATTGTTGGCTTATTGGGCCCTGTATCAAGTATTGCGTTGGCAAAATTCCTTATGCGGGGGGAGATTATTGAATGAAGGACGATGTATCGCTTATTGTTGCTATTTCTGTTACGGTTTTTTTGATCTTAGGATCTGGTCTCACGTTGATTGGAACGATAGGATTGGTGCGTCTTCCCACTTTTTATAAGCGTTTACATATGCTTTCGTTGAGTACAAGTTGGGGCGCTGGTAGTATTCTTGTTGCGTCGTTTCTTTATTCAATTTTTGTTGATCATCATTTTGTTTTTCATGAATTTTTGTTGATGATTTTTTTACTTGTAACAATACCAGTCGCTTCTATGTTGGTATCACAAGCAGCAGCTTATCGAGACTATTCAGAAAATAAATTAAAAAAACCGCTGGCCCTTTTATCACGTCAGATGGAAAAACAAACACCTACTTCCGAAGAAATGTCATGTGATACGAGCCAGAGCGATTTTTAAGATACCATAAGCTTTTTTATTCTGTTTTTTGTTCTTCTATACAGTGAATAAGATTTTTTTCTTCTGGGTCATTGATGAGATCAGAAAGCATGGCTTCGTTCCCTTTTGTCCACCATATATAGGGTCCTCCCATATATTTTGTTCCAGAAGCACTGATACTACGGGAAGCGATGATGCGCTTTCCTTGCCATATGAAATCAACAAGTGAAATGTTCCCAGCATTGAGATAGGTTACTTCAACAGACTCTTTATTTGTCCCTGTCTCGCATTGATAGGCAGTAACTTCTGTTGTGGGCTCTGGATCATCTGGGACTTCAATAACTAAAGAGCCAGCAAAAGCATTAGGTGAACCGAAGAGCGGTAGGCTTAAAGCAGTAAAAAATCCTACAATAAAAGCAATTTTTTTCATGATATTTCCTCAGTTATTTAAAATAATAACAGTGATTCATCCTTACAGAGGATGGGTTTTTTTTCTTCTGGATCTTGGATAAGATCATAAAGTGTTACTTCTTTATTTTTCTCCCACCAGATATATTGCTCCCCTACATATTTTGCTCCAGAAGCAGCCATCACATTCGCAGCGATAATACGATCGTCTTTCCATTTAAAATCAACCAATGAAATATCGTCAGCGTTGTGATAGGTTGCTTTAACGCGTTCTTTATTTTCACCCATATCACATTGATAGGTTATGGTTTGTGTTTCTGGATTACCTGACACTTCAATGACTAAAGCAGCAGCTAAGCTACTAGTGACATTGAAAAATAATAAAAAGGAAAAAAATCCTAAAATTTGTAGAGTTTTTTTCATAATGCTTCCCTATATGAAAAGTAATTTATCTTAATAAGATGGTGTCTACGGCAGGATTCGAACCTGCGACCCCAGGATTCATACCACTTCGGTTTTCACCGCCAACCTTATTGGTTGTTTGTGGTCTGGACTGTCTCTTCACCTTGAAGCTTGCGCCTTTTAGGTGCTGCCCGTTCAGTCTCTACACCTTCCTCTCATGTGAAGAGAGGCTTGGCTCGGGATTGGCATATCGTTTTGCCCATGAAGCTTTCCCCGAATTTGAGCAGATCCGCTTTGTGGATTTCTCCTCAAAGCGCCCAATTTTTAGGAATCCTGTGCTCTATCCTACTGAGCTACGCAGACATCATCATAGCTATTCCTTTAATAGAAGTATAAAAACGAATCAATTATATTCAATATGAATTAACGAATTTCTGTTAATTTTTGTTCCAAAAAGGATAAAACTGCATTTGGTGGAACATTTTTTGCAATAAAAGATTGGCCAAGTCCGCGTGTCAAAATAAAAGTCAAATTATTTTGTGAAACTTTTTTATCTTGAGCAATGAGAGTCATTAATGTTTCAGCATCTGGTAGCTCTCCTGGGATATCCTTTAACTGTGTAGGCAAACCCACAGCTTTAAGGTGTGTTTCGATACGATGTATGAGTGTGGGGTCACATAGATTCAGTTGTGCAGAGAATTGATGTGCCAGAATCATTCCAATTGCTACAGCTTCACCGTGAATTAAACGCTTGGAATCATAAGAGGTTGCTGTTTCAAGCGTGTGTCCAAAGGTATGACCAAGATTTAAGAGTGCACGTTCTCCTGTTTCGTATTCGTCGCGGGCGACTATGGCAGCTTTAAATTGGCATGAGCGAACAATGGCTTCTATTCTTATCGCGCCATTAGAAAAAATTTCTTGTCCGTTTTTTTCAAGCCATTCAAAGAAATCAGGCTGGTTAATAAGTCCATATTTGACCATTTCCGCATAACCTGCGCGAAATTCACGTGGTGGGAGTGTGTTAAGAACAGATGTGTCAGCAATAACGCATTGCGGTTGATAAAAAGCACCAATAAGATTTTTACCATATCGGCTGTTGATGCCCGTTTTCCCACCAACAGAAGAATCAATTTGTGCAAGAAGCGTTGTGGGTATCTGAATGAAATTCATTCCGCGACGTATCATACTTGCCGCAAATCCTGCTAGATCTCCAATGACACCGCCACCAAAAGCAATCACACAGTCACCTCTTTCTAAGCGTGCGGCAAGAATTTGGTCGATGACAGTTTGCAAGGTTGAAAATGATTTTGACTGTTCTCCTGATTCTACAATAATAGGGACAGTATGGATTTTATTTTTTGTTAACTCTGCTTGTAATGGATCCAAATGGAGAGGTGCAACATTTGTATCTGTAACAATTGCTAAACGCGTTTGATGAAAATTTTTTTTCTGAAGCGAATGCTTAATTTGTAAAACAGCTTGTGTAATAAGATCTGGACCAATGATGATATCGTAACAGTGCTTGTCTAATTTAATGGTGACAGTTTTGGCTTGCATGCTTATTCTTTCTATCGTTATTTTTTTGTATAGAGGTAATGTTGTAGAGATCGTATGACATTTTTTGCTACACTGTAGGGACTTTCTTTATGACTGTTAATTGTTACGTTTGCTTTTGCATAGAGAGGATAACGCTGTTCCATGAGTTTTTGCATCGTTTCTTTAGGATTTACTGTTTGAAGAAGTGGTCGTGTTGGACGCTTTGAAACACGTTGCATCAGGATATCAAGATCTGCTTTGAGCCAGATAGATATTCCATTTTGCTGAATAGCTTTTCGTGTATCTTGATTGATATAAGCACCACCACCGGTTGCTAAGACAAGGGGACGTTTTTTTATCAGGTTGAGAATAACACGATGCTCAAGGGAACGAAACTCCACTTCACCATAGATTTTAAAGATTTCTGTGATGGACATTTGCGCTGCTTTTTCAATTTCTTGATCAGAATCATAAAAGGGTAAATAAAGCATGGTGGCAACACGTTTTCCGATGACTGATTTTCCTGCCCCCATAAGACCAACAAACACAAGAGCTTGATTATCGAGAGATGATAAGATTTGTCTTTTTATTTGTGACAGAGGCGGATATTGGGGTCGATTACTTTTCATAGCTTATTTCGGCATTTATCTGCTTTAAAGTCAATTCCTGTTAATCTTTATAAGATAGAATTAAGAGATAGAGTATTTTGGAAAGTTTATTATTTTATGCCAACATTAACCAGACTTTTGATGATTCTTTTCATTTTGCTTGCTATGCTTTTTAGTATAATGATCATTCTTGTCGTTTTTGTTGAACCTGTAACTGTTGATATGTCTGTTGATGTCCCTTTGGATTCGCTGGCTCTTTCTTTGAGAATGAATCAATGAAAAGTAACATTGTGATAGAGCGTTTTCTTGAAATGATGAGTGCTGAACGAGGCGCTTGTGCTCATACGCTTGTGGCTTATCAGCATGATTTACAGTGGGCGCAAGAGGAATTGTCTTCGCATTCGGTTTCGCTCCTTTCAGCACAAAAGGAGGATCTCATTGGTCTTTTGTCGCTCATGCATACATTTGGTTTTGCCGCAACGTCACAAGCGCGCCGTTTATCAACATTGCGTCAATTCTATCAGTTTCTTTATGCAGAAGGATTAAGAGCAGATGATCCTTCCAATGATATTGATGCTCCTCGCCAAGGACGTCCTTTGCCCAAAATTATCAGTGAAGATGCGGTGACAAAATTTCTTGATTTGGCGCAGGTGGAGGTTAATCAAGCAGATTATGGATCGAAGGATTATCTGCGCGCATTGCGTCTTCAGCTGTTGAGCGAAATGCTTTATGCAACAGGTTTACGCATTAGTGAGTTGGTGAGTCTGCCTGTGCAGGCTGTTCGAGGGAAAGAATACAGTATTTTGGTTCGCGGTAAGGGAAAAAAAGAACGAATGGTGCTGTTATCAAAAAAAGCTCATCAAGTTCTTTTGCAGTGGTTGGATTTGCGTGATCAAGGGAAAGATGCGAAAAGCCTTTATCTTTTTCCAGCCCATTCAGAAACAGGCTATATTGCGCGTCAAGTTGTTGCGCGGGAATTGAAAAATCTTGCTAAAAGGGCTGGAATAAAAAGTGAAAGCTTTTCTCCCCATGTGTTACGCCATGCTTTTGCTAGCCATCTTTTGCAAAATGGTGCTGATTTGCGTGCCGTTCAACATTTGTTAGGTCATTCTGATATTTCTACCACTCAGATTTATACCCATGTGTTGGAAGAGGGACTTTATCGTTTCGTTAATAAGCATCATCCACTTGCCGGTGCGTAAAAGGCTCGTTAAAGAAAAGGTGATGTTTTTGAAAAAGACTTTATAAAGCAAATTATAAGTGTATAAGTGACACTGAATAAGTTGGTACAAATGTATAATTATCTTGATTTTGAAAAACCAGTTGCTGATCTTGATGGGAAAATTCTTGAATTAAAAAAAATTTCTCAGGAAAAAGGCGGTCTTGATATGAGTGACGAGATTGCGCGTCTTGAAGCACGTTCCCAAACGGCATTGCGCGATCTTTATAAAAAATTGTCGCCGTGGCAAAAAACACAAGTTGCTCGTCATCCTGATCGTCCGCATTTTATGGACTATTCTAAGCGCTTATTGAGTGATGTGACACCTTTGGCAGGAGATAGAAAGTTTGCTGAAGATGAGGCTATTCAAGCTGGATTTGCACGCTTTAAGGGAGAAGCCGTTGCTTACATCGGTCAAGAAAAAGGTCACGATACACAAACACGTTTGCGTTATAATTTTGGTTCTGCACGTCCAGAAGGATATCGTAAAGCTGTCCGTGTTATGGAAATGGCTGACCGCTTTGGTTTGCCACTTCTTACTTTTGTTGATACAGCGGGTGCTTATCCTGGGGTAAGCGCTGAAGAACGCGGGCAAGCAGAAGCAATTGCTCAATCAACCGCTGCAACTTTGCGCCTAAAGATTCCTGTTGTATCCGTTGTGATTGGAGAAGGCGGTTCTGGAGGGGCGATAGCCATTGCCGCTGCCAATAAAGTGTATATGTTAGAACATGCGATTTACTCGGTTATTTCTCCAGAAGGAGCAGCTTCTATTTTATGGCGTGATCCAGCACGTGCAAAAGATGCTGCAATGAATATGCATATTACCGCTCAAGATTTGCTTCGCTTAAAGATTATTGATGGCATTATTTCAGAGCCTGTAGGAGGAGCGCATCGTGATAAAGATATTGCCATTGATGCAACGGGTGAGATTATTTCAGAGGCTTTAAAAGCGATGGCTGGAAAAGATGGTGAAGTTCTTAAACAAGAGCGAAGGGAAAAATATCTTCAAATTGGTCGGTCATTAACATAAGTCGTTTTTTATAAGGGGTGTTGGATTGGAGTTGTTTTCGATGACATTTAACAGATTCCTGGCTGTGTGTGTGTTGTTTGTAATGGGAATATTGACGGCTTGTGAAGGAAGATTACCAGCTTCTATTCGTGCTAAAGTTGAGCAGCCTCTTCCGCAAGAAATCCAGAATAGAATGGCTTTGTATGATATTGATCCCTATGCACCAATTGTGATGCGCTTTTTCAAGGAAGAAAATCTTGCCGAAGTTTGGAAGCAATCTCGTTCCGGTCCTTTTATCTTGGTTGCTCGTTATGGCATTTGCAAATGGTCTGGTAAGCTTGGACCTAAATATAAAGAAGGGGATCTTCAGACACCGGAAGGTTTTTATACGATTACGGCAAATCAAATGAATCCTTATTCAAAATATTATCTTTCTTTTAATATAGGATTTCCTAACCTTTATGATCAGGAAAATGGTCGTACAGGAAGCAATCTTATGGTGCATGGTTCTTGCTTTTCTGCCGGTTGTTATTCTATGAGTGATAAGAATATGGCTCAAATTTATGCCTTTGCACGAGACGCTTTTAAAGGAGGACAAAGAGCATTCCAGTTGCAGGCTTTTCCTTTCCGCATGACCAAGGATAATATGTTACGTCATAGCAATGATCCTCATTACCTATTCTGGGTGATGCTTAAGAAAGGTTATGATTTTTTTGAAGAAAATCGCCAACCTCCAACCGTTGAAGTTTATGGAAAACGTTACATTTTTAATCGCGATATTGATAAAACTTCAGTTTCCCTCATGAAGTGAGCGTTATTTTATTCCGCTATACTGTAAAATACCATCGCTTACGATGGCGATACAAGACATACAAAATTTTATGCATGAGGTGTTTAAGGGAGTTACCTATTTTAAACGCTGAGTTTGTTTATAGAGTTTTATGTCAGTAAATCGAAGTAGGAGACCAAGAGCAACTTGCCCAGAGAATTTGGGTTGTTTGCAGACCAGTATGGATGGCAATTTTAGTTTTCTCGTGGAGAGTGAATTAACATAAAATGCACCTCTCTTTTTACTTTCAAAGGGTTTTATTCTTTTATACTGCAGAATATTATCTTATCGTGCAGGTCTATAAGATATATGCATACATCTAAAAAGATGATATTGCCTCTATCTGATATTAGTTTTTGTCTAAACTTAAGAGGATTTTATTTCAATCAGCTCGGGAAATATAGAGTTGAGCAGAATATTTAAAACCAACAATTTATCTCATGCTTTTTTGAAATGAATCACATGAAGTGATTCGCAGATGAGGTGTACGTCGAGAAAAAACAACCTGATTACAGATTGGTAAGTGTTAAAAAATTTTACAATAACAATTTGATTTATAATTTTCTGTTTTAATAAGAACTTGAATATCATGAGGTCTTTTATCTGAAAATCTGTTTATGATAAATCAATCACAATTATTCGCTTGCACATTCCAAGCGCAAAGCGCTGCATGGATAAAATTGTACAATAAATAAAATTTTATAATAAAAATGCCTCTAATGAATCGTCTCATGTGCCGAGAGCTACCAAACATTGGGGGTTGGCAAAATCTATGGTGGAGCTGTTTTGCTTCTTTAAAAGCGCAAAGAGGGTATAGCTCCATGGATTTAACATTGTAAGGGTGAATTAAAACTTTATTCCTGGAATGATGAGAGGGTTTTCCAAGAGAGCTGTTTTGTCTGCAGTATCTATGGCTGGTTTATTAAAAAAAGCATTGAGAAGTTTTTGTATTGCTTCTTTTTCAATACCATCGGCAATGATGACAAAACGTGTTTGTTTTATTCCTTTTGGCCATGCTGGAAGTCTGATGGGGGGATGAAAAAATGTTTGTACACCATGTAATACAAGGGGGCGATAAGGATCATCACGCAATGCGATTATTGCTTTAATACGGAGTAATTTTGTACCATAACGGTCTTGTAGGAGATCTAAAAAAGCTTCAATTGTGGCATAATCAACGAGTTCTTCACAATCTAATGAAAAGGTACGAATGGTTTTATGGGGAGCATGATCGTGTGGAGCGGTGGTAAGATTTTGCTTAAGGTGTGTATTTTCTCCTGTTTCATTCCATAATGTGTGATTTATTAGTAGATTTGAGCAGAAATCTTCAGAATGGACATCAATGATTTGTGCTGTAGGATTCATTCTTTTAAGTGTGTTAAGAAGCGTATTAGAAAAGGATTGTGGGGTTGTGAGATCTGTTTTGGTGAGAATAATTTTATCAGCAAGGATTAATTGTTTATATATTTCAGAATAGCGTTCACATATGGAAAGTGTGCTTAATGTATCAAATGTTGCAAGAACAGCATTTATGGACAATGTTTGAATAAACAGTGGGTGGCTTAACAGTATTTGTAAAATCGGGGCGGGATCAGCCATCCCTGTTGTTTCAATGATAATGTGATTGAGTTGTTTGATTTGTCCTGTCTGAACGCAATTGATTAAATCAATTAATGTATCAATGAGATCACTGCGTAAATTGCAGCATAAACAGCCATTGGCAAGCTCAATAATTCCTTCTGTCGCATTTTCAACAAGAAGATGGTCAATACTAATTTCGCCGAATTCATTAATGATAACAGCACATTCCGTTAAGAGAGGGTCTTGTAACATACGGTTGAGCAAAGTTGTTTTGCCAGAGCCTAAAAAACCAGTAATAAGCGTGAGAGGGATGCGCTTCATTTTCATTTTAATCATCAACCGTGGTTCTGTTTTAAAGAAACATATCTTACGACGTTAACCCCATTCATAATGGGGCGTGAGGGATATGTGATGGATAATTGCCTACGAAATCCATTTTATCACTACTTTAAAGTTTATAAAGGTAAGTGCGGGTGCAATCATGCACTTTTTCAGTGCTCGTGTTATAATAATTTTTGGAATTTGAAAGGTCTTATAGGAAGAGTTTTAATTCCTTACTTTGATTATTTTATCTATTATGCTCATCCATCTTGTGATGTGAAAGAGACAGATTTTAATTGATTCAACAGCGATGGATTTGAAATGAGAGAATTTTACGGTATTTGTAGCTTACGGCTTTTTTATAGAATAGTTTGCGCGTTTTTTATACGAACTATGGGGGTTTCTTAGCGGTTTTACTGTTATTTTAGGCGTCTGTGGACTACGAATGAGATGTACTACTAAAGGATGAGAAAAAGAATGTGGAGCGGTGATAAAAGGTGAGGTGAGAATAATATTTCCTTGATCATCATATGAATTGGCGTGCATTTTTATGGCTTCAGGTGTGCATGTTTGTTGTCTCATATTGTTGGCTTGTGTTATGTTGCTCCCATAGGGTTTTAATGTTGTGAGTGTTAGTTGGGGGCTTCCTTGATGTAAAAATCCTATTTCAAGAAGTTGTGCCGCTTTTTCTTCCCTTTCACTTATGTTGTTTGCCCCTAGAATGACAGCAATAATTGTACGTTTATTGCGGGTGGCTGAGGCAACAAGATTAAAACCAGAGGCGCAAATAAAACCTGTTTTCATACCGTCTATTCCATAAAAACGACCAATAAGGTTGTTTGAGTTATGCTGGATTTTTCGGTTGTTACCAAAATCAATGGCTGGAATAGAAAAATAATGAGCATATTGTGGAAATTCTCGACGTATTTGGACAGCTAAAAGAGCAATATCACGTGCGGTGGAATAGTTCTGAGGGTCTGGTAAACCACTTGCGTTTGCAAAATGGGTGCCAAACATGCCTAAGCGTTTAGCTTCGCTATTCATTTTGCGTACAAAAGCTTTCTGTGAACCTGCAACGGCTTCACTCATGGCAATGGCCAAATCATTGGTCGATTTAACCATGGTGATACTTAAGGCTGTATCAAGTGTGAGAACAGAACCAGCTTTGTAGCCTGAACGATACGCGGGAGCTTTTGCAGCATATTCGCTGATGGTGATAGGTTTGTTGGGTGAAATTTCCCCTCGGCTCATGGCGCGAAAAATAACATACGCGGTCATTAATTTTGTTAAGGAAGCTGGATACCAACGCTCAAAAGCTTGATTATGTTTTAAGATATGTCCCGTTGTAACATCAACAGAAATAAAAGGCTGTGCTAAAGCAAAAGTGCTCGACAAACTCAAAATGAAATAAAAAAATAAATTGTAGAAGAGACGTTGCATGAATTTAAATCCAGTTTCTTCTCATTCGTTATTTAGAATTATTTTAATGTAGCATACAAAGCTTTTAAATCCAGGATAAAGAGGACAGATGGTTAATTGCTGTATTGAGTTATGTCCCATGGATAAAAACCAACACTCATTTTTATTTTCTCCTTGAATTTAGTTTGATGATTGAAATCTCTCAAGAAATACTTTTTAAATAATGAAGATTGTAAAAGATTTCAGGTTCTTGAGGAGATTGATGTTTTTCAGGAAAGAACAAGTTCGTATAACTATACATTTTGCCTGTTATTCTTTTATATATAAACATTGATTTGTAATGATCATTCACTATTTTACATATTGAATGAGGCTTTTGAATATTATACAACTTTTTCACTCCAAATCTGTTCCACGTTGAATAGGGATAAATTATATTTATAAATCAATACCCTGTGTGTTATTTAAACGATTTTAAGGAAAGCAAGAATGCTTTCTCAAAAAAATTCATACGTTGATCATTTTTGATGATGTGTGTTTTATAATTTCGGATGAGAGAGTTTGAAATATCTCCCTTATATTTTTGTTTCATATGCTGCATTTAACACACAAAGTGATGTTTTTTATCAATCAAGATTGTGTTTCATGATGCTTCAGTTTTTGAAGCTTTTGAACAGCAGATGGTGGCATAGGAGGAGGGGTAGGATCTTGAGCGGCTAAGAGAAGTAGTTCATCACATGCTTCTTCAGTTTTTTGGATCAGTTTATTTAGAAAATCACGTTTGCTTAAACCAGCTTCTATCGGGGGAAGAATACGAACACGAATTGTTCCGGGATAGCGGCGGAAATTACTCCGTGGCCAATATAAACCCGCATTGTGCGCAATAGGGACAACTTGAAGTCCTAATTCATTATAGAGTGCGACAATTCCTGACTTATAATCTGGTTCTTGACCAGGTTGTCGGCGTGTTCCTTCGGGAAAAATGAGGATTTGGCGTCCTTGTTTTACTTTCTCTTTTGCTTTTTGTATAACCATTTTTAAGGCTTTGATGGGCGTTGTGCGGTTAATGGGGATAATTTGTGTTTTTGCCATATACCAGCCAAACAAGGGAATCCACATCAATTCACGTTTTAAAATGAGAGTGGGATCATCAAAATAGGGAACAAGGCTAAAAGTTTCCCATGCAGATTGATGTTTTGGAGCAATGATATAAGCCCCTTGGGGGAGATTTTCTAATCCTTCAATTTCATAACGTGTGCCTGCGATGTATTTTTGCAAAAATAGTGTAACGCGCGCCCATGTTTTAGGAACAATCCATGCTTTTTTTCGAGGCATGAGAAAATAAACGGGAGCGTAAAGAATCATTTGTATGAAAGTTGTGGTATAAAAGGCGAATGTAAAAAGAATAGAACGAAGGATAAGCACTATATTTTCCATTTTATATCTATAAGAAGACTTCGTATATAATATAATTCGCATGAGAAAACATCTTCTTTATGTTTTTTCAAGCATCTATTTTTTAGGTAATTTATTTTCTGATATTTAAAAACAGAAGGAAAGAGATTGATGGAATTACAAAAAGATGAACTTTTTATTCCACGGATTTTATCTATTGCGGGAACAGATCCTTCTGGTGGCGCGGGAATGCAGGCGGATTTGAAGGTTTTTTCAGCTATGAAAACTTACGGTATGAGTGTGGTTACAGCTGTTGTTGCACAAAATACTCAGGGCGTTCGTTCTTTTCAAGCATTAGATGCTTCTTTTGTTGCAGATCAAATTGATTCTGTTTTTGAGGATATCCACGTTGATGCCGTTAAAATTGGTATGGTTGCAAATGCTCAAATTGCACAGGTTATTGCAGAACGTCTTGCTTATCATAAAGCGCGTTTCATTGTTTTTGATCCGGTTATGGTTGCAAAAAGTGGTGATGTTCTTTTAAAGCCTGATGCCATTGAAATTATGCGTGATGTTCTTATGCCGATGTCAACTTTG
This sequence comes from Bartonella sp. B1098, assembly GCF_944896145.1. Lineage (NCBI taxonomy): Bacteria > Pseudomonadati > Pseudomonadota > Alphaproteobacteria > Hyphomicrobiales > Bartonellaceae > Bartonella > Bartonella sp. B1098. The sequence goes on from NZ_CALYLP010000002.1 coordinate 991,263, forward strand.
GTCACGCCAAATTTGCCTGAAGCTGCACTGTTATTGGGATGTGATGTACAATGGTCTTTAGAGGCTATGTACCAATATGCTCCACGACTTTTGGCGCTAGGGTGTCATGCGGTTTTGTTAAAAGGGGGACATTTGAATACGCTTACCAGAAATAGTAAAGAAAATTACGATTGTTCTAGTCCAGATCTTTATTGTGATCGTGAAAATCTGGTTATGCTTGAAGCTTCTCGTCTTTCAACCACGCATGATCACGGGACAGGGTGTACCATTTCTGCTGCTATCGCAGCTTTATTGCCTACACAACCTTTGGGTTGCGCCGTTAAACAAGCAAAAGAGTATTTACATGGAGCGTTATCTGCCTCAAATGCTTTACAAGTTGGGAAAGGACGAGGTCCACTTCACCATTTTTATGCATTGTGGAAAGATTAATATAACAATTGATGGTGAAAAATCTCCACTCTATGAATTTGTTTCGTCGTTATAGGCTGTTTTGAACTTATAACGGATAGATGTTAATACATTGTAGCTTAACAGTTGTTTTGTATTTAAGAAAAATGAGAGAGAAAAAAGTTATAATTTGTTGCTTTTATTATATTTTTTTACGATTAATATATCGCCTTGTAAAAAGCAATTTTAAATGTAAAAAAGAAAACGAGAGACTCTTATAACTCAAGATTTGATGGTAAAAAGGGTAGAGGGAAAGACTTTTTACAAGGCGATATTAGAGCTCGTTCATCCCATCATATTTATATTGATCGATTGGTGGGTTATATTTGAGTTCTGCTGAAAATAATAGATACTCTTCATTGATGAGCAAAAAAGAAAAAAAAAGAGTCTGTCGCTAAATGATCATGTGTTTATTGGAATAAACTTTAAATTCACCAAAGTTTATGAAACCCAATTTTTTATAAATGCTCATTTCCTCGTGAGATGCTTGCAGACCAATAACATGACAATTCTTTCTTTTTAAATGCTTAATAGCAATTTTTGTCATGAATGTCCCAATACCTCTTTTCTGAAAATCTGAATGGGTGACAATATCATAAACGCCACCAATGCCATCCGCTTTCATACAAAAACATATGGCTGTAGTTTGACACTAGGTTTTGTACTAAGTGGGATTAGGTGGGATTAGATAGGAATACGTGGATAATTTGTTGTTTTTATGTATAAAATTTAGCATTAAATGCGTGTTTTGTCAAAATAGATTTTGACACCTAAAATTGCAAAAAATGGTAAAAAAGAGCGAAAATCGGAATTTAAGCGTAAAAATGAGAAAAGGCTTTGAAAGGTCTTTAAAAACCCTTTGAAAAATTTTTAAAAGTCTGTGAAAGCCCAGAAAACCGCCTTTGAAGACCCTTTGAAAAAAATCCGATAAAGTGTGAAGCACATTGCAAAATCAGCCAAAAATAACCAAAAAAGCAAAAAAGATTTCCATATATGCGTGGAAATCTCAAAAAATGGATAATAAAATATTATTTATCAATGTATTATATTAAATTCTTAATGTAAAAAGATTTCCACTTTCATTTTTCATTTTAAAGGAGCATTAAGCCGTATCTTGTGTAGTTTTGGAATGTTCTTTTTCAGCTTCTATTTGACGCTTTAAATGCAATTTTAGAAGAGGCAAGGTAAGCTCTATTTCTTCCGTGTCATTGATGTTTTGAACCAGCTCTTGCAGTTTTTTATAAAGATCCGCCGCGAGTTCCGCTATATCTTCAGGGGGGAGTTTAATTTTTGCATCGCGGTAGGTCGTATAAGCTATACGACCAAGTTTTTTCATGAGACCATCAGGGATAGTAGGCGCTAAATTTGTTACTTTCATTACGTCTATAAACATTTCGCCTTCGCCTGTAACAAGCCAAGTTAAGTTGACATTTAATTGCTGTGATAAAGCAGTCAAAAATTCTACATTGGGAAAAGTGGTCCCTCTTTCAGCATGGTCATAAATTGCTTTTTTAATACCTAAACGGGTAGCTATCTGATCTCGATTAAGCTCTAAGCTTTCTCGTATCAAACGTAACCGCTTTGCCTGTTTTGTTTTGGGTTCAATTTCTTTTTTTGCCACAAATTACATAATAATGCAAATATTGCGTTGACTTAATGCATTTTTTGCATTATACCTCTAATTACCGCCCGATATAGAGGGCAGATATTTTACAATTAACCCCACAAAAAACGGATGTGGGAGCATCCGTTTGAAGCAGGAGCGAAAGTTTATGACTATCACACAAACATGCATTCAAGTATGGGATCGCCATAGTATTTTAGCTGAGCTACGCCGCCGGAACATGACTTTGGCGGAGCTCGCGAAAGCTTATCAACTATCGTCATCCAGTGTTCAACACATTTGGACACGGTCTAACGAGAAAGCCGAACGCGCCATTGCCGATTTTATCGGTTTGCCCGTCGAGCAGGTTTTTAGCGACCGCTACCCTAAAAGTCGCCGTCGCATTTTTAAAGCAGCAAAACATGCCAATACGGATTGTGTTGTTTCTTCCCTATCACGCGGTAATGCTGCTTAAGCTTTAGGCTCTGCGTGTTAGCGCATTTGCCATGTATTTAGATACCATAAGATAAAAAGGTTTATCAATGTCTAAAGATCAATACAAAATAGGCAAGAGAAATTGCACACTGTTGCCGCATCAAGCAGCCGATTGGATGGGTTGTTTTTTAAGGTTAGGTGGTCAAATTTTCTTTATCGGGGGTGGTTATGGTTGCGGCTTATAATTTATGGACCCCAAAGGCTAAAAGAGAAATTTTTAATCCGTATTCGGAAGCTGAACGGTTACAAATGATGCTTTCCTGTTCTTTAAAAGCGGTGAGTGGTGGATTTCGGCATTTGCCAATCCGGTATATTATTGACCCTCCGCATGGCTTGTTTGATGCGGTATTAGCACGACAGATTGCTATTCATATTTTGCATTATCAGTTTGAGGTTCCGCGGCGGCGTATTGTTGCCATGCAAACACGCAAGCAAACTGCTATTTTCCTTGCTTTGCAAGTCATTAATCGGCGTTTGGAAGAGCCTGTATTTGCTAAAGCCTATCGAAGGTGGGCTGGGCGTGCGATGGATTTGTTTTTACGAGAAATGGACAAGGCGGTTGGATAATGGCACGGTTTCAAGAGATTGCTTTAGATTTGATTGTTGTACCGGAGCGTATACGCCCTGTTGATGATGAGCATGCCAAGGCGCTTGCCCAATCGATGGCACGAGAAGGGTTGATGAACCCGATTACAGTGCGCCATACGCCCAATGCGAAAGAGGGGCATTATACGTTGATTGCGGGGGCGCATCGATTACGGGCGGCGGAGCTTTTAGGGTATAGCGCCATTGAAGCGGTTGTGGTGCAGGCAGATAAAGAGAATGCTGCGCTTTTAGAAGTGGCGGAAAATTTGTTTCGTAATGAATTGTCAGTGATTGACCGGGCCTTGTTTGTGCAGACGTACCGCGAATTGTGGGAAAAGAAGTATGGGGAAATTAAGCGTGGTGGGGATGGTAGTAATCAACATAAGGTTAAAAAAGAGCAATTCGGTCAAGTTGACCGAATTGCTCAAACAAACGAAGATGCCTCTTCAAATGACAATGAAACTGGACGTGAAGGGGACAAAGTGGCAAAGGGTCAAGTTGACCCTATTGCTCAAATCAGTGATAATGCCTCTTCAAATGACCATGAAACTGGGTGTGAAGGAGAGAAAGTGGCAAAGGGTAAACTTTACCCTTTGCCAAATGATGGTGATTTAAATGGCAAAATGCAAAGTTTGCATTTTGCCACACATGTTGCCGATAGGATTGGTTTATCGAAGGAGTCGGTGAAACTTCTCAACCGCATTGCCCAACATTTACAGCCGGAGTTGCGGTCTGTTTTGCGGGGGACGGCCTTGGCGGATAATCAAGCGCAGTTGTTGAAGTTGGCGAAGATGGAGCCGGTTGCGCAGCGGCGGGTGGCGATTGCTTTGCAACAAGTTGAGGGGGATTTGCGGCGGGCTGTTGATTTGGTCAATGGGATTAATATACCCCCGAAAGTTAATGAACAGGAACGGATTTTTGCTCAATTGTTGGGGGTATGGCAGAGAGCGGATGCACAGACACGGGCGCGGTTTTATGATTATTTGAATAAGCAATCGGGGGAGGAGCAGGCATGAAGACGCGTGGTTCTCATCAACTTGATTTTTTTCAACGTCCGGTTTTCCCCTGTCGTGAACCTGTTGCGCAGATTGATTTAGAGCGGTTTCGCTCTCGCATTAAGCGGGCTATGGCGCGGGCTTTGCGAGAATGCCGCTATGAGCGCAGTGAGATTGCAGAGCGTATGGCGCATTATTTAGGCATTGGTTGTTTGAGTAAGGCGAGTTTGGATGCTTATGTTGCGGAAAGTAAGCAGGTGGATATTTCTTTGCCCCGTTTTAAAGCTTTTGTACGGGCGACGGGGGCTTTTTGGCTTTGGGATGAGGTGGTGAGTGAGGATGGTTTGCTGTTGTTGCAAGGGGATGAAGCGCGTTTGGCAGAGATTGCGCGATTGCAGCAGGAACAGCGTGAGATTGCCGCACAATTAAAAGCAATGCGTGCGGTTCCGGTTCGCATTAAGAGGGGGCAGCCATGAAAGAGTGGTTTAGTATTGCTGAGTTGGCTGAAGCGGCTTTGCCAGGATTGCCGCAGACAAAAATTAGTCTCAATAATCTTGCGCTTAAGAAATGGCGTTTGAATACACAATTGTTTCGTCAAACAGTAGGTAAGACCAAGCCGGTTTGGGAGTATCATATCTCTTTATTGCCGGAGGGGGCGCGGGCGGCGTTGTTGTTGCGGGCGGGTGGTGTTGATGTTTTGCAAAAGGCAGAGCAGACGAGACAAAAAGAAGCGCTTTGGGCGCGTTATGAAGGGCTTTCAAAGGCGCATAAAAGCCGTTGTGAACAACGTTTGAAGGCGCTTTGTTTTTGGGAAGATTTACTCCATGCCGGTATGGGGGTGCATGATGCAGCAAGTTTGTGCGCGGTTCAGTTTGGGGTTAGCCGGATGTCGCTTTTTAATTGGCGGCAGATGGTTGAAGGGGTCGCGCGGTGTGATTGGTTGGCAGCGCTGGCGCCTTGTTATGGTGAGGAGACTGCTTCGCCGTTTGCTCCCTGTCATGAAGAGGCTTTTGAGGTTTTATGTTCGGATTATTTACGCCCTTCTCGCCCTGCATTTTCGGCATGTTATCGGCGGATGGTTGGGGTTGCGCGTGAGAAAGGTTGGGCGCCGATCCCTTCAGAGCGGGCGTTACGCCGTCGTTTTAAGGCGCAAGTTTCCAAGGCGGTTGTAGCATTAGCGCGTGAGGGCGAGGAGATGGCAAAAAAGCTTTATCCCGCCCAACGGCGTGATCGGCGTGCACTGCATGCAATGGAAGCGGTGAATATGGACGGGCATAAGTTGGATGTTTTTGTGAATGTTCCTTGGGGCTCGAAGCCTGTACGGCTTTATTTGATTGCCATTCAAGACCTTTATTCAGGCAAGATTTTATCGTGGCGCCTGTCGGATGCTGAGACTTGGGAAATCGTGCGTTTGGTGATTGGGGATATGGTGGAGGCTTATGGAATACCAGAGCGTATGACTTTGGATAATGGGCGTGCTTTTACCAGCAAATGGATTTCTGGGGGTGTGCAAAACCGCTTTCGTTTTAAGATTAAGGCGGATGAACCGCAGGGTCTTTTGACCAGTTTGGGCATTCAATTGCAATGGACGACCCCTTATAGCGGGCAGTCAAAGCCGATTGAGCGGGCATGGCGTGATTTGGCAGAAGCGATTTCTAAACACCCGTTATGTGCGGGGGCTTATACGGGGAATAAACCGGATGCTAAGCCTGAAGATTATGGTAAGCGGGCGATGGATTTGGAAGAATTTAAAGCCCATGTTGGGGCGCAGATTGTGGTGCATAATGCGCAAGCAGGACGTAAGGCGCTGACATGTGCGGGGCGCAGTTTTGATGAGACTTTTGCAAAAAGTATGACAGCAGAAGGGACGATTGTTCGGCAAGCAACCGCAGCTCAGAGGGCTTTATGGCTTTTGACCTCAGAAGCATTGCGTACGCAAAAGGGGACAGGTGAGATTCATTTTTATGGCAATCGCTATTGGGCGCGGGCGTTGAATAGCTATGCGGGAGAAAAGGTGATTGTGCGTTTTGACCCTGATCATTTGCATCAAGATTTACGGGTTTATGATTTGAATAATCAGTTGCTTTGTCTGGCGCCTTGCCTTGCGGATGTGGGTTTTTACGACCAGCAGGCAGCGCGTTTGAATGGGCGTTTGCGTAAAGAATATGTGAAAGCTGTCAAAACAGAAAAGCAGTTGGCGGCAAAACTTGCTCCGGATCAATTGGCGGATGTTTATGCAAAAGTTGCAGGGAGGGGTGATGATGCAAAATCCAAGCGTCCTGTTCAACCAAAGGTCAGTCGCTTGATGCCAAAGAATGCGGGGAATCTCGCTTTAAAAGCCCCTGATGCGGTTTTAGGGGATGATGAGGCTTTAGATTCTCGAGAGTTTAGTCAACATTTGCACCAAGCTTTAAGACGCCTTAGCGCTTCAAGTAAGGTGCATGAAGTGATCAAGTTTCCTAGAAGTTAGGAAAAGAGAGGGGGGACTTACAAGAGTGCCTACAAGGGGGGCTGGTTTTGTATCGCGTACCAGCTTGAAGCGTTAACAAAGAAAGGGGGGAGGAGAAGTCTTAATCCATTTCAATATTTTAAATCAATACGATTAAATTTTCAGGTGTTTTTGCCTTGATTTGAGCGCGGAGCCGTGAAGTTAGCAAGTTCCCCGATGTGTAAGAAAGAGAGGGGGATTTGTCAGGTTAGCCGGTTTTGTTTTGCGTACGGCTTTAAATGTTCATTGAAGATAAAAGATAAGGGGCAAGATTTTAGCCTTTCCCCTTATCGATTGTCTAAATCAATACGAGAGGGGAATATATATGAAGTACGCGATAAATGCAACCGTTGATAAAAATCCTTGGGCGCGACCTAAAAAACAGCCCGATGGGACAGCACAAAACCGCAATAGTGATGATATTGCTTTATGGAACACGCTTGTGGATTCAGTGATTGCTCTGGCACGGACGAATGGCTGGACTAAGGCGGAAGTGGCGCGGCGCATAGGTATGCCGGATGGCACCTTTTCGCAGTGGTATGCGGGTAGTTATGCGGGGCAATTGGGCAAGCAAAATGCCAAAGTTCAACAATGGGTTGAAGCGTTAAAAGAAACGGCAGGGCTTTTGGAGATGATCCCTGAAAAGCCTGCATTTCAAAAGAACCGTATAGCTTGTGAAATCATTGACGCTTTAACACTGGCACAAATCCATAATGGTGAAGTGGTCACTAACTTAAATACAACGGGAAGCTCGCTTAAAGGACCTTTGAGAATCGATGGTGATGTTGTTTATACCAAGGCGCAAGTGGATGCCGCCATCTTAGCAGGGATAAAGAGTCTTAAAAAAGATTTGACCGATAAAATCACAAATTGGCCGGCTCTTGCCGATGCTGAATTGCTCTATACGCAAGATGGCAAAATTGAATGGCCCGATTGGGTCACCGATAAAACCAAAGTTGAGATCCAAGCATGGGGCGGCGGCGGCAGTGGTGGTAGAGCGTTTGGGATAGGATTAGGAGGAGGTGGAGGTGGAGGCGGTTGCTCGGTGTGGTATGGCTATAAAGTCAGTTTAAACGGTCACGAGAATATCATCATTGGTAAAGGAGGGGCTTCTATTGCAAAGAATTTTGTAAGCGGTAAGCCTGGAGAAACAACAACCATTGGCAAAAATTTTATTACCGCTACCGGAGGAAAGGGGGGTGGGGGAGCTGACGCCCGTATCTCTCACTCGGGATTTGGTGGTAGTACGACTTCCATCTATTCAGGTTCTGGTGGTGCTGGAGGTGTTGGTGGAAATTTTGGTTTAGCAACAGACGAACATCCAGGAATTGCTAAAGGTGGCAATGGTTGTGCTGGAACGGATGGAATTACTGGCAAGATAAGTGGTAATGGCGGGGATGCTGGGGGTGATACATCAAGGGGTGGCTCTGGAGGAACTGGACAAGGTTCCTATGGTTCAGGAAAAGCAGGGCGTGGCTTTGGGGGTGGGGGTGCTGGTTCTCATGGGACTGATCGTTCAAGTGGTGCTGGTGCTGATGGTGCCATTCTTATAAGATTATGGAAAGATTAAATACAAAACAAGTAGCGCAAGTCAAACGGATGCTTGTTATATAAGCAGGCTTTGTATGATTTTTTAGTCCTTTTATCGCTCTTTTAAAACCCTCTCAAAGGGCTTTTTTTGACTGACACTGTCAGTCTTATGGAGCATGGTGATACTTGTTATTGTCTCTTCATTGATTTGGAGAGCAAAATGGCAACAGAATTTAATCATGGTATTCGCCTCATTGAGGATGGTCAAGCTTCTCGTCCTTTAGAGATGTTTAGCCAAACCGCCATTGGGGCAGTTGTGACAGCCCCTGATGCGGATGCACAAACCTATCCCCTTAACGAGCCCGTGTTGGTCTTTACGCATGAGACAGAGAAAATCCAAAAGCTTGGGCAAAAAGGCACAGCCCTTGATGTCATCAATGCCGTTCGCGCGCAAGGGGTTGAGGCACAAGTGATCTTCGTGCGGGTGGAAGAAAAATCCACCATTGCTGAGACACAAACCGAAATGGTGGGGTCAAGTGTTGCTTTAACCGGTGTTCATGCCCTAGCGCATGCTAGAGGGCATTTAGGTGTGGAGCCTGGAATTCTCTTAGCGCCAGCTTATAGTGCAGGGCGCCTTGATAATGCTAAAAACCCGCTAGCAGATGCTCTAGAACAGGTTGCCGAAAAGCTCCAAGCCATTGCGGTGTTTGATACGGGGGGCAAAAATACGGAAGAAAGCCTTGCCTTTCGGGCAGATTTCTCCTCACGTTTTTGTTATCTGATTGATCCCTTTGTGCGGGTAGCAAATAGTGAGGGGGGCTTTAGTATCAAACCGGCAAGCCCCTTTGTGGCAGCCATGTTTATCAAACGGGACAAACAAAAGGGAGGTGTTTTTTGGTCTCCCTCCAATCAAGATGTTAAAGGTATTTTAGGCACAGCACGCCCCATTAGCTATTTTGATGGGGAAATTGATCATGAGGCTAATCGTCTCAATCAAGCTGATATTGCCACCTTTATTCCCGCCCGCCTTAGCCAAAATGCCCAAGGTCAATTGGCTGCCAATGGACGCATTTTATGGGGCAATCACACCACCTCGAGTGATCCACTCTGGCGTTTTGTCAATGTGGTACGCACCCGCGCCGCCTTGGAAAAGACCATCATTAACAATTTACGCCCTTGGGCTAATGACGAAAACCTGACCGGCCAACATGTCATTGCTATTACCCGCAGCCTTACACAGTTTCTTGATGATATGATTGCCCGTGGAGCGCTTTTAGGAGGACGTGTCTGGTTTGACCGCGATTTGAATTCAAACAGCAATTTGCAATTGGGAAAATTGCGGGTGGAATTTGATGCAGAAGAAGTCCCTCCTCTCGAAGATTTAAGCTTTGGAAGCCGGCGCAATGGCGCTTACTTTAATCGGCTCTCTGAAGATATCCAAAATAAAATGACCCATACTTTTGGCGATACGCTTGAGGGTTATCGCAAGGCAGCAAGGAGTGATGTATGACTTTAAGAATTGTTCGTGGTTTTACCCTGATTGTTGATGATGATGTCAATCTCCATCTTGATCTTGAGACACTCAAACTTCCCACGTTGGAAGAAATCACTGAAACCTATCAACCGGGTGGTTCTGACATGCAAATTGATGTGAGTGGTCTTGGTGTAAAAGCTTTAACCTTGCAAATGAAAATCCGCAGCCACACTCCAGAAATCATTGGTATCTTTGGTGGCCCTCCTGGTCTTCGTCATAAATTTACCGGCAAAAAACATGTGGTATCTGAAGAAGATGGGCGCGAGCATGAACATTCCATTGATGTTACAGGACGCTTGGTCAAAGTCGATAGCGAAGGCTTAACGGCTGGAAAAGCCACAGGCTATGATTGCGAGATCAAGAATGTTTGGGATTACACAGAATTTTGGGATGGTTCTGTTTTACACCGCTTTTCCTTTAAACGAGGCGGTTGGCTGGTGCGCAATGGACAAGAGATCGGTGGACGCCGCCGCGCTATACTTAATTTATAGGAATTGATCATGACCAGTTTACAAACAAGTGTTGCTGTGGAATTGCAGGTTCCCCTTGTCTATCAAGACAAGGATGGCAAAGAATCCACACGGCACAAATTGACCTTTTATCGCCCAAACTTCAAGCAAGCACGCCAATTAGCCGTGTTGATGGGACCACAGTTGGCAAAGTTCATTCTCCCCGCTTTAGAAGAGGATAAAACACCCTTGAGCAATGATGTTCTCATTTTCAAGCTTTGTGAGGCGTTACTCACCCATGCAGCCATGGAAGGAATCGCCGCACTTTTGGCAGAGATGTCGCATGAATCCGTTGAACTGATTAATCGTCTTGATTTGCTTGATCTTGTGGCTGTTTTTAAGGCTTTTTTGGCTTTTTTTCCCAAACGCCAATCCTCTATGCCGGACAATTTGGAGCCGAACTAGCCCTTTATTACCACTGGTCTCCTCTAGAGATCAATCAGATGGATTGGCTGGATGTGATTGCCTATCGCGAAGAATTAGTGCGCTTGAAACAACAAGAATATGAAAGCCAAATGTTAGGATGAGATACGCTTATGGATGTTTCCCTTGTTGTGCGTTTTGTGAATCATCTCCAAGAAGGGATCACCTCTGCTAAGCGAGACTTAAGAGCCTTTAGCCTCGATATTGCGCATTTCCAAAACCAAACACGCAAGCATTTTAAAGGGTGGTTTGACCCTGAGCACTTGGAGGAAGCTACAGCAAAAGCGCAAAATGCTTATATTCATGCGCGTGGGCGCATGGTAGGCGCCATGGCTCAAACCGCAACCTTAATTGCGCCTCTTTATAAAGCCATGCAATTTGACCAATCGATGAAAGGCTTGGAAAAGGTTCTGGATGCCCCCCTTGATCGTTTAAAAGAATTGCGTCGTTTTGCGCTTGAAACCTCCACCAAAATTCCTCTCGCCGCTCGTGAAGTGTTAGAACTGATGACCAGTGCCAGCCAAGCAGGGATTGGTGAACAAGATCTCGAGGCTTTTAGTATTTATGCCGCCAAAGCAGCGGTCGCCTTTGATATGACGGGGGATCAGATTGGGGAACGCTTTGCCAAATTGCGCAATGTCTTTAAGCTTAATCAAGCAGGCATCGAAGATTTAGGGGATGCTATCAACCATCTTTCCAACCACATGGCGGCTAAGGCAAGTGAGGTGTCTGACTTTACCAATCGGGCGACCGGAGCGGCAACCATGTTTAAACTGACAGCCCGTGAGACGGCGGCCTTTGGGACGGCGATGATTTCTGCTGGGATTGTTCCAGAGAGTGCAGCACGTGGTTTTAACTCTATCAGTGCCCGTATTCAGGCGGGAGGAAAGCATATTGAAGATGCTTTTACCAATATTGGTCTCTCTCGTCAAAAATTTATGGAAGATTTGGAGAAAGATGCCACCGGTACCTTGGTGCGTTTTTTTGATGTGTTGGGCAAATCCGAACAGGGGATGCGTTCACTGATTGCCATTGCAGGACGCGACTTTACTGGGGATTTTGCCAAACTGGTGGGTAACCCCGAATTGGTAGGGCAAGCCTTAAAGTTTGTTGAAGACCCAAAAGTCTTTAAAGGCTCTGTCGAACAAGAGGCAGATAAACAAGCAACCGGTGCCATGCGGCAATTTGAACTGTTACAAAACCGCATTGTGGCTTTAGGGGTTACCATTGGTGAAGTGCTTCTGCCTCCTGTCAACAGTTTAATGGAAACTGTTGGTGGTTTTTTAAACGTTCTGATGGCATGGGCTAATGAACACCCTGTTTTAACCGGTGTGATCATCAAAACCATTGCCGCCCTTATGGCTTTTAATATTGCTTTGCGGGTTGTACGTTTTACCATGGCGGGAACCCGCCTTGGGGTCCTGCAATTGATTGCCTCTTTTATCAAGATGAGGGCTGTTAGTGGTGCGCTGAAGGCAAGTTGGCGCGGGCTCTTGGCTTCAGGGCGCTCACTGGGCTTGTTAACTGCAGGTCTTGGGGCAAGTTCACTGCGACTCTTACGCCCCATGACTTTATTGATGGGAGCTTTGCGAGGGATCGCAATTTCAGGTACAGCATTTGCTGCCTCTTTTGGCTGGATAGGGACAGCGATCGAAGTGGTTGGGGCAGGTATTGCTTCTGTTGTTGGGGCTGTATTTACCCCAATCGGTGCTCTGATTGCTGCTGTTGTGGCTGTCATATTGGCTGCTGGTTTTGCTTTGTGGAAATATTGGGATCGCTTTTCTTCCTTTGTCAAAGGATTTGCACGGGGGCTAATCCGCGCTTTTGGTCGTGCCTTTGAAGCTGTCATGCGTTTTTTTGGTGCTGATACCAGCACCATCACCCGTTGGAAGAATATCATTGCTTCTGCCTTTGATTTTTCTGCCCACTGGCAAAAGTTTAAACAAGGACTTTCCTTTGTTGCTCAAAGCTTTGAAGATTTGTGGGAGGGGATTAAACAAAGCCTTTCCAATTTTTGGGGGTGGTTGAAGCGTTTTTTCTCTCAAGAAAAGCTCACGGATAGTGCCAAGGCAAGCATGGAACAAGCCGGAGAAGATTTAGGGAGTTGGATTGTTAATGGTTTTATGGGCACCATCTCACAATTGACGGACTTTTGTAAATCTTTACCTCACCGCATAAAGGGGTGGATTGGGTCGATTGATGTAAGAGATTATTTGCCAAGTTTTTTAGGAGGCAAAACGCCTCAGCCTGTTGTGCAATTTTCGGGGGCTGGTCGTGCCAATGCGCCTCTCACAGAAGCAAAAGACAAAGAACGCGTCCCCATTACGCACAATCAAAATGTCACGGTGCATGTCAATGGCGCGCGTGATCCTATTGCAACTGGTTATGCGGTTCGTCATGCCTTGCAACGGGCAGGGGCCAATGCCTTGCATGGCGGAACAGAATAAGGGGAGGGAGTATGCAAGATCCTTTGCTGATGTTGGGACCGCATCAATTTTATGTGGACTGGTTGAACTTCCAATCTTTTGAAGAGGAATTCTCTGCCTCATGGGTTTGCTTAGAGCGTTTTGGTGGGGCCCCTGGTTTGCAATTTACCGGCTATGGCAATGATCCCAAAACCATCCACGGGGTATTATTTCCAGAAGAGTTTGGTGACCGGGTTGCCATTGATGCCATCACCAGAACCATACGTGCGGCTCAACCCGTTCAGATGATCCGTTGGATGAGTGATGATAGCTACAGTGCCTTAATGCTTGGATCCGTGGTGATTACCAGTGTCACGAAAGACCATGACTATATTAGCCGCTCTGGTCAATCGGGGCGTATTCGCTATTCCATTAGCCTGTTGCCGTTTTTTGATGGGGGAAAACCACAAGGTCAATATCAAATAGGGCAATACCAAGGGGGGCAAGAGGAGGATACCTCATGAAGATCCCCGCAAAACAGCTTGTGGTCGAACTAGAGGATATGAGTTTAGACCTCATTTGTTATCACCATGCCTTGTCTGTTTTAGGAGACCGGAGGCAAGCTGGTTTACTGAAAGGTTATTTAGAAGCCACACTGGAGGCTAATCCAGAGATTGCTGGGTATGATACTTTTTTACCGCGGGGCTTAAAAGTTTTTCTGCCTGAATTTATTTCCCAAGAAAAAAACAGCGTGGTCAAACGGCTATGGGATTAATGCGCACACATCCCTTTATTAAGGTAAGGGTAGGGGATAAGCTTGTTCATGAAGTTTTTTACCAACGTCTTTTAACGGCAACCATCACAGACAATGCGGGTAATGAAGCCGATACATTCGAGGCGGAATTTGATGATAGCGGCAATGATTTAGAGATTCCCTCCAGTAACACTGCACTCCATGTCACCTTTGGTTATGAGAACAGCATTCGTGCCTTTATGGGGCGTTTTGTTGTGGAGACGGTGACCAGTTGTGGGGGCAGTGATGGAGAGATTTTGCGCCTTTGTGGCAAAAGCGCTTCCATGCGTGCGGAGATCAAAGAACAGGACAGCGAACATTTTGACCATAAAACCATTGCTGAGATTGTTGAGAGCCTTGCCAAACGTCATGGTTATCAAGCAAAGGTCAGTCCACAGTTTAGCAAACAAACCTTGCCTTATGTGGTGCGCACCAATCAATCGGCGATTGATTTTTTAACCCGGCTTGCTGATCGGATGCAGGGGCGTTTTTTGATCAAAGACAATAAGTTTTTATTTTTAAGCGGAGACAATCTTCCTCTCCAGACAATTCATCAACAGGATTGTTCCCATTGGGAATTTAACCTTGAGCCGCGCACCCAATATGGCATGATAGAAGCACGGTATTTTGATCGCACAAAAGGGCAACAGCACGTTGTTACGCATCGCACAGGGTATACGGGGCCCATTCGCCGTCTGCGGACGTGCTACCCTTGTGAGCAGCAAGCTTTAGCTGCGGCTGCTTCTGAGTCGGATAGGCTTTGTCGAGCCATGGGTAGTGGTTCTTTAAGCCTTGAGGGGCGCCCTGAAATCATGGCGGGGCAACCGCTTTTGCTTCAAGGGTTTCGAGGCGAAATCAATGGCCCATGGCATGCTGCAACCGTGACCCATCGCTATGAAAAGCAAAGCGGATACATCACAGAAATTACCCTAGAAGCGCTAAATCAAGGAAAGGAAACAGGAGAAAGGGAAACTTGATCAGAACAGAAAATCAAAGGTGCAACCTGCTCCTTTGATCGGTAGTGATGTTTCTTGAGATTAAAGTGCAAGGTTTGCACTTTGGGTGGGAGAGAGCAATTGGGACAAGTTGTCCCTATACCTTAAAGGAGCAATAGGATCAAGTTGATCCAATTGCATGAGGCCAGCAATAGGGTAATGTTTACCCAATTCCTCAAACAAGTAATAGTGCAAACATTGCGCAATTGCATATAGAAGTGCAATACGGTCAACATGACCGAATTTTTCCAAGCTTCTTTTGTTTTTTAATAATGCCTCAGAAAACCGAAAAGCTGTCACGCAGTTTATGCTAAAGAAAAGGTACCATTTTATGCATGCTTCTTCTCAAATAATACGATTCTTTTAATGCGATTCTTGCTCATGACTGATCATCAGAAATTGCGACCTTTAAGAGAAGAAAAATAAAGACTCATTAAAGAGGCTTAAAATGATCTTTGAAAGGTCTTTGAAGACCCTTTGAGAACTCCTTAAAAATCATTTTAAAGAAAATAAATTGGTACAAAACCTGGTGGCAAAATATACAAAACCTGCTGGCAAGCTACAGCTACAATCCAATAATCAAAATTCAAATGGAGCGGGCGATGGGATTCGAACCCACGACCCCAACCTTGGCAAGGTTGTGCTCTACCCCTGAGCTACACCCGCTCACCGATTCGATATACACTTTGCTTGTATGGCGTAGGCTTCTATGAATTGCAACAAAAAAATATCATCTCAGTTTGATTTATTTTGTCTATGTTTCGATAAAATGAAATAAAGATTGATTTTAGAAGATTTTTCAGTAATAAATCATTCCTTTTTTAATTTTTGCATGGAGAGGGGTGGAGTATAATGTTGAAGAGAATAAATATATTAGGGATTGTCATCGCAGCTGTTTTTATGATGAACAGTGTTGCAAAAGCCGATGACCAAGTTAAGCACGTTAAAGTTGCTTTAACACAAATTATGATCCATCCTGCGGCGGATGCTGTTCGTAAAGGGGTGGAAGATGTTCTTGCAGAAAATGGTTATAAGCAAGGTGAGAATTTTCAACTGACCTTTTTATCAGCGCAGGGTAATATTTCAACAGCAACGCAAATTGCACGTAAATTTGTTGGTGATAAACCTGATGTTATTGTAGCGATTACCACACCTTCAGCGCAAACAATGCTTGCGGCAACAAAAACAATACCTATCGTCTTTGCAGCGATTTCTGATCCTATCGGAGCTAAAATCGTTTCTTCGCTGACCAAGCCTGGTAGTAATATGACGGGGAGTTCTGATCGTATCGATGTTGCTGAAAGTGTTAAACTTTTGCAAGAAGTAAAACCGGATTTGAAAAAAATTGGTTATCTTTATAATGCTTCTGAGGCAAATTCTGTTTCAACCCTTAAGACGTTAAAGGATGTGGCAAAAAAAGCTGGAATTGAAATCATTCCTTCATCGGCACCAAAGCCGTCAGATGTTCAGGCAGCAACACGTGCTTTAATCGGTAAGGTCGATGTTATTTTTGTTCCTGCTGATAATACGATTCTGTCTGTTTTAGAAGGAGCCATAAAGGTCACACAGGAAACCAATATGCCTGTGTTTACTGTTGATGCGAATACGATAGGACGTGGTCCTTTTATGACACAAGGTGTGAATTTCTACGATGTTGGGGTTGATGCTGGAAAGTTGGTTGTGCGTATTCTAAAGGGTGAAAAACCTGGTGATATTGATGTTGTGCAGGCCGCTAATAATGACATTCGAATTGATCTGAAAGCAGCAAAAAAGGCAGGAATTGTTATTCCGCAGGCCGTTATTGACCGCGCAACAAAAGTGATTCAATAACTTTTGTTGAGAGAGTGTTGATACAATAAAAGTACTTACGTTTTCATGGGGATTTTCTTTACATGAATATATTTGCCTTTTCTGGCGCTGTGGAATTAGGTCTTATTTATGCGTTTGTGGCTATAGGGGTTTATCTCTCATTTCGCGTTTTAGACTTTCCGGATTTAACGGTTGATGGCTCGTTTCTTTTCGGGTCCTGTGTCTGTGGTGTCTTGATTCTTTTAGGTTTTAATGCATGGACAGCTATGGCATGCGCTTTTTGTGCGGGTATGGTAGCAGGTTTGATCACAGCTCTGTTGAATTTACGTTTTGGCATTTTGAATCTTTTGGCTTCCATTTTAACAATGTCAGCACTTTATACGGTTAACCTTCGTATTATGGGAATTATGGGAGGATCTAATATTAATTTGGCGCTTGCCGATACGGCTTTAACACCCTTTTATAATTTGTTTGGGTTGTCTGATATCTTTGTGCGTCCTCTTTTCGTTGGGATTGTATTGCTTGTTGTGGCGTTTTTGATTTGGCGCTTTTTAGAAAGTGAAATAGGTCTTGCTATGCGTGCAATGGGCGCTAATCCACGCATGGCGACGGCGCAAGGGATTCATACATCTGCATTGATTTATTTTGGTATGGGGCTTTCCAATGCCTGTGTTGCGCTTGGTGGTTCTCTTTATATTCAAACTGCAATTGCAACAGATATTACCGGTGGAATTGGTACAATTGTTTTTGGGTTGGCCGCCGTGATTATTGGCGAAACGCTTTTTCGTACGCGCAATATTTTTTGGATTATAATCAGCTGTATTGTTGGGTCTGTGCTTTATCGTGTGGCGGTGCAATTTGCATTTGAAGCTAATGGAATTGGTATTGATACCTCGACAGATCTTCAGTTGATTACGTCACTGTTGGTTGTGTTAACTCTTATTGTGCCACGCTATTGGAGGAGGCGTAAACGTGATTGAGTTGTTTCATGTTGGGGTTACATTTAAACCGCAAACACCTTTGGAAAAACAGGCGTTAATTGATATTAACCTCAAAATTGATCAGGGTAGCTTTGTTACGGTTATTGGTTCAAATGGTGCCGGTAAATCAACGTTACTCAGTGTTTTGGCGGGGGAAACACTTCCCTCGACAGGAAAAGTGGTTATCAATGGTCAAAATGTTTCTAGGCAATCAGTCAGTGAACGTGCAGGAAAGGTGGCATGTGTTTTTCAAGATTCGTTAAAGGGAAGTTGTGGTTCTTTAACAATTGAAGAAAATTTGGCTCTTGCTGCTCTTCGAGGAAATCGTCGTAGTTTGCGTTCAGCTTTAAACCATGAAAAAAGGCAATTTTTTCGAGAGAAAATTGCTCAATTAGGCATTGGTCTTGAAGCCTATATTCAAAATCCTATGGATAGTTTATCTGGTGGACAACGCCAAGCCGTTTGTCTTGTGATGGCAACGTTAGCCCATGCAGATGTTTTATTACTGGATGAACATACCTCAGCACTTGATCCTGGGATGGCGGATTTTGTGATGCGATTGACGGAAAAAATCGTTGAAGAGAAAAAATTAACGACTATTATGGTCACTCATTCTATGCGCCAAGCTCTTGATTATGGCGATCGCACATTAATGTTGCATGGTGGAAAAGTGATTTTGGATGTCTGTTATGAAGAGCGTAAAGGCTTGGATGTTAATGATTTAATTCACATGTTTCAGAAAGTTCGCGGGGAAGTTCTTGATAACGATGAACTATTAATGGATTAATGGTTTGGCTCAGAAGAAAGCACATGAGGTTGATCAATTTCTAACGCGTTTCTCACGTGCTTTTTCTATTGTTCTCATTTATGGTCCAGATCGTGGTCTTATTTGTGAACGTGCCCAACGTTTTGCCAAGCTTACAAAGGTCGCAATAGAAGATCCATTTTCGACAATTCGTTTGGATGCTGCTGAAATTGATAAAGATCCTGCACGTTTGGAGAATGAAGCGCGGACTTTATCGCTTTTTGGGGGGGATCGTTTAATATGGATTTCTAATGCTGCTAACCAAAAAGGTTTTCTTGCAGCCTTGAAGCTTTTAATTGAGAAACCACCAGAGAAAAGTTTTATTCTCATTGAGGCAGGGGATTTGAAAAAAGGAATAGGGTTGCGCAATGTTGTTGAAACGGCAGAAAATGCAATGGCTTTGCCCTGTTTTGCCGATGATATGCGTTCTCTTGACAGTTTGATTGATGAGGTTTTAGGGCAGTTTAAGAAGACTCTTTCTTTGGATGCACGGAGATGGTTGCATGAAAGTTTAGGAGTCGATCGCCTTGTATCACGAGGTGAATTAGAAAAGCTTTGTCTTTATGCTTCAAATGTTCATATTACTCTTGAAGATGTGAAAGCTGTTGTAAGTGATGTCAGTGCTCTTTCTCAAGATGAAGTCATTGATGCTCTTTTATTGGGTGATATATCAAGTTTTGAAGCGCATTTTAATCGACATGCAGCATTGCAGGGGGCGCTTTTTTTTATTTTAAGTACAGCACAAAGACATTTTCAGCAATTACAGCTCTTGCGTTATCAGGTAGAGGTTGAAGGAAAATCGCCTTTTACAGTGGTTTCTCAAGCGCGTCCTCCTATTTTTTTTCAACGGAAAAAAATTGTTGAACAAGCTTTAAAATATTGGAATTTAGAACAGATTTCTTACGCGATGGAAAAAATTCAGAGTGCTGTTTTAGAAAGCCGTAAAAATCCGCTTTTGGGTGAGGCCATCATTCGTCAAGCTTTGTTAGGGCTTACAATTATTGCACGACGCCAAATGGCAGCTTAACATATTTAAAATATGATTTGAGTACAGCTCAGGAGCATTTTCAGCAATTATAGCTCTTGCGTTATTAGGTAGAGGTTGAAGGCAAAGCGCCTTTTACGGTGGTTTCTTAAGCGCGCCCTCCCATTTTTTTCAATGGAAAAAATTGTTGAACAAGCTTTAAAATATTGGAACTTAGAACAGATTTCTTACGCAATGGAAAAAATTCAGACTGCTGTTTTAGATAGTCGTAAAAAGGCATGTGGAGAAGAAGTTCTTATTGTAAGATGCAAAAGACATGATTTTGATTAAACTCAACATAAGAAGACTTAAAATGAAGTAATTTTGCGATATTTAAGGGATCTCTTTCAATATAATAAATAATGTCATTATCTTTATGAATCAATGCGTTGTATGCTCGTAAGCAATGAAGTGAGAATTTTAAGTTTGGTGTTACATTTTTCGTCACGTATGTTTTGCATTTTCTGGGTCAAATGATCTGTTGTCAGTTTGCGCAGGTGATAATGGGTAAACTGCGTTATTCTCTTTATTCTCTAGTTGTAGTTTTTTAATATTTTGCGCATAACTCATTAAGACGAACAAACAGAAAATTATGTTTTTACAACTGTCTTTTTTGCCATTTGCAAAGAGTCTTTAAAGGTGAAAGATGCCCCATATTCAATTTGAAAAAATAGCACTCATTGGGATTGGTCTGATTGGATCTTCTTTAGCAAGAGTAATTAAAAAGAAAAATCTTTCAGCTCAGGTTTCTATTGCAACGCGTCGTCAAGAAACACTGGAAAGAGCGCGTGAATTGGAACTTGGAGATTTTTATACAACGGATAATGCAAAGGCTGTTGAAGGTGCTGATCTCGTTATTATTTCTGTTCCTGTTGGAGCGAGTGCAGAGGTGGCAAAAAACATTCATAATCATTTAAAGTCAGGGGCGATTGTAAGTGATGTTGGTTCTACAAAAGAATTAGTTATTACAGAAATGGCACCTTTATTGCCAAAAACGGTTCATTTTATTCCGGGACATCCTATTGCTGGAACGGAATATTCAGGTCCGGATGCTGGTTTTGCTGATTTATTTATGAATCGCTGGTGTATTTTAACGCCTTTTGCGGATAGTGATGCGGTGGCTGTTGCACGATTGACAGCGTTTTGGGAAGCTTGTGGGGCGCGTGTCGAAAAGATGGAGCCGAAGCATCATGATCTTGTTTTAGCGATTGTTTCGCATTTGCCGCATTTGATTGCTTATAATACTGTTGGGACAGCAAGTGATCTAGAAAAAGTAACCAATTCGGAAGTGATTGCTTATTCTGCTTCTGGTTTTCGTGATTTTACCCGTTTGGCATCTTCTGATCCCGTTATGTGGCGGGATATTTGTTTGCATAATAAGGATGCTATTTTAGAAATGTTGAGCCGTTTTAGTCAAGGACTTGCTTTTTTAGAACAGGCAATTCGTATAGGTGATGGTGAAACACTGTTTAATTTTTTTACGCGCACGCGTGCTGTGCGCCGTAATATCATTGCGGCAGGACAGGAAATTGATGCTCCTGATTTTGGGCGTCATAGTGTTTCTAAAGAGGGAGTGTAAAATAAGCGATTTTTGAATTTTGTACTGTTGTTTTGCTTATTCTTATCATGCTTCTTAGGATATCTGTTTTTTAAATTGTTCGTTGTAATGAAGATACAGCGCTGTACTTAGTCCTTTGGACAACAATGAGGGGTACCCGCCTGTAATGAAGGGTTACTCTCGTGTAAAATAAAACGCTCCAAACAGAAGACATTGAATTGGTAAAATTTGTTGGCTTTTCAGTTTTTGAATAGGGTGAGGCTTGACCACATAGATTATTGCCCTTTATACATAAAAAATGTTTGTTTTTAAAGTTTTGATGGTTTTTATAAAGTGTGAGATAACTGAAAAAAAGGATATTACCAGAAAGTATTGAGGTTTGTTTAGGAATATCTTTTGGTATGGCTATCGTATTTTTGGTGACGCAATAAGTCATTATTGGCGTGATAGTGGGAGTGCTTTCGCAAGCCATGTTGCGCTGTCAGGTCTTTTAGCATTTTTCCCTTTTTTTATTTTTGGAACATCTTTTGCTCGTTTTCTCGGGGCTTTTACCTATACACCGCAAAAAATTAAAGCGCTCGTACAGTTATTGCCAGATGTCATTGCTGAGCCTTTATCGCAGGAAATTGTCAATGTTTTAACCCTTCATCAAGGAGGTGTGTTGACGCTTTCTGTTATTGGAGCGGCTTATTTTGCTTCTAATGGAATAGAGGCTTTGCGTACGGCTTTGAATAAAGCTTACCGTGTGACGGATCAACGGAGTTTATTGTTTTGTCGTTTTCAAAGTTTGTTTTTTGTGATCCTTGGCGCTTTTGGTCTTGTTGTGATGAGTTTTTTATTGATTTTAGCGCCTTTGTTGATCAAAATTATGCAAAATCATTCTTTTTTTATGACTGAATATATTGGGATCATTCGTTTATGGCGGTATACAATTGCTATCGTTATTTTATTTGTGAGTCTTTTGATTGTTCATAAATGGCTTCCAGCAGGACAGCGGAAATTTATAGATATTTTACCAGGGATTGTGGTGACAATGTTTGTATGGTTTATGGCTTCTCTTGCTTTTGCGCAATATTTAACGATGTTTGATTATATTTCAACTTATGCGGGGTTAGCATCTATTATGGTTGCCATTATCTTTCTTTATATATTAAGTGCAATTTTTATTTTGGGGGGTGAAATAAACGCTGCAATCATGTTTTATCGCAATTATTGACAATTGTTTCGGTGAATGAAAAAACCTGTGGATCCTATGAAAGACAAAAGATGGGGCAAGGAATAAGACCAGCCATTACTTTATTGGTTGATGCGGATGCCTGTCCTGTAAAAGCTGAAATTTATCGTGTTATGAATCGTTATCAGCTTAAAACATTTATTGTCGCAAACCGTTTTCTTTCTCTTCCCCAGGAAAAACTCATTGAAAGAATCGTTGTTTCTGATGGGCTTGATAGGGCTGATGATTGGATTGTCGACCATGTGCATGAGGCGAGTATCGTTATTACCAGTGATATCCTTTTAGCTGCAAGGGTTGTAAGGTCTGGAGGGCTTTGTCTTTCGCCAACGGGGCGTATTTTTGATGCCAATTCAATCGGTCAAGCTTTAGTTATGCGCAATTTGATGGAAAATTTGCGAGAGCAGGGGCATGTCACAGGAGGGCCACGTCCTTTTTGTGGTAAAGATCGTTCTGCTTTTTTGTCAGCATTGGACTTGACAATCCAATGTTTAAAAAGACGTGGTTATTAGATTATTGTGCTTCTTTTATGACAGCTTTGATAAGTGCTTTGGCTTCATCATTGGCCCATGGGGCTGCCCCATTATAGGAAGCAATCAGATAACCCTTTTTATCAATGAGAAATGTAATGGGGAGTCCTAAAGCAAGTCCTTGTTTTCTCATGTCGTTGAAGATACTCATGGTTTCATCGCGATAGTAGACTAAATTATCAGCATGAATATCTTGCAAAAATTGCTGAATTTTTTCCACAGAAGCGGCTTTATCGATATTAATCGCTATGACATCAAAGTTTTCTCCACCCAATTCGCGTTTTAATTGCGCAAGTTCCAGCATTTCTGTGCGGCAGGGGACGCACCAGATAGCCCATAGATTGATAAGTATCGGTTTTCCGTTAAATTCAGCAAGTGTGTGGTCTTTTCCTTGAATATCTTTGAAAGAGAGAGTGTTCATATCTAAGGGTGTATCCATAAATCGCATGTGAGCAAAAAAGCCTGTTGCGGCTTTTTGGATTGTCATCATTTTTTTGTTTTGTATCTTTTCGGTCTTTTCTTTTGAAAAAGTATTGGCAAAAGAAGAGACCATCTTGTTATGATGATTTTTTATTGCGTATAAACTGACACCAACCAAAATAATAAAAAAAGATACGATAAAGATTATCTTCTTTTTATTTTTCTTCTTTTGGCTATTAACACTTTGAGGAATCATGATTTTATCCTTTTTATGGGTGTTTTTTAAATATGATCGATGAGAAGGTAAAGAACCAAATGTGTGTGGGGCGGTTTATCGCAGAATTTGCTGCCGTTATGGAAGAAATGAACACCTTAATTGATATTGAACAAAAATTTTATCGGCAATATATTGAAGGTTCGCTTTCTCATGCTGTGATATTAGCGCAAACAAAGATTATTTTACAGTCTGATTATGAAAAAATTTCTCATGGTTTGAAAATTATTCGCAAAAAAATTGAAGAGGATACATTTGTTTTTTCACAAAAGCTTGAAGATATTCATATGAATATTGAAGTGTGGCTAAGCACGTTGATCGGTTCTGTTGTGAGGCATTTGCATATGGCGCATTCACGCAATGATCAAGTGGCTGTTGATTTTCGGTTATGCATTCGTGAAGCAGTGCAGAAAGTAGCACAAGCCTTAAAGGCGTTTATAAAGCAATTGCTTGCTCTTGCAGAAAAACATGTTAAGACCTTTTTGCCAAGCTTTACGCATTTACAATTGGTTCAACCCGTAATATGGAGTCATTAGAGGATGGCATATGTTGAAATGTTTGGTTGCGATTTATCGTGGATGTCTGGTGCTATTAAGCGAATGAATGAATCGACTTTGGAGGCTGTGGTTTTGGCAGGAGCATGTTTTCCGATTGATCTCTTTATGACAAAAAAAGCTAGGTTCCCGAAAATCTATAGGCAATTCAATTGATCGTGTTTTTAACCGTAACTTTACATTGAAATTTTTAAGGGCTGGTGCTCTTTGTACAATGCATCTTTCGCGTTTAGCAGAAAAAATCATTCTTTGGTTAAGTGAACAGTTTTATTTTATTCGTTTGTCAGGTGCCTTTTCAAGAGATTTATCTATTATGCTAAAAAAGAGAAATTCTGATACAGCAGAGTTGGTAAGGGCGAAAGCAGGTCGATTAAATGGTGTGCTTATAGGATTGTTGACGATGATGAAAGGATTACCGCTTGCTTATTTAAAGGCTTTGAGTTTGGACTTATCATTGACAGCGATGATAGGGATGATTGCTGATTTGGAAGTGAATAAAAAAGCCATGAAACAAGCAGCGGATTTAGGGTATGTAACAACTACGGATTTTGCTGATTGGCTTGTCTCCGCATTAGGGATTACTTTTCGTGAGGCACATCATATAACAGAGCGTGCTGTAGCATTGGCAGAAAGAAAACAGTGTCGCCTTCAGGATTTATCATTCGATAAACTTCAAGCAATTTGTTTTGGTATCAATGTGGCACTTTTTGATGTGTTGACCGTTGAAAAGTCTGTTGAAAATCGCAAAAATTTTTGGGGAACAGCACCAGCAAAAATTCTCAGGTAAATTGCATATTGAAAAAAGCATCTTGTGAGCGCTTGAGTGATTGTGCTTTAAAGGTAAAAAGAGATCGAGATGAGGAAAGAGGGCAGATGAAAATTATAGTAAAGGGGTTGGTGATTGTCCTTTTGGGGGGGGTGGGTGTCGTTGTCGCTGGGTGTGGGCGTAAAGGGTCATTAGAGATGCCTCCTGCAAGTGTGGAAAAGTCTATGCAGGGAACATCTGCTGCTAAAAGTGAAGATGACCAACCTTTTATTCTTGATCGTTTGATAAAGTAGGAGAAAAATATGAATTTTTTTCCCTACCATCAAGGTATGCTTTATGCTGAAGGGTGTTCGCTTGCTGCTCTTGCGCAGGAGGTGGAAACACCTTTTTATTGTTATTCGGCTAATGCATTGGTCACATGTTTTAAGGACTATCAAAAGGCATTTCAAGGGATGCCCAGTTTGATTGCTTATGCGGTTAAAGCTAATTCTAATCAAGCAATTTTAAGGCTTTTAGCGGCAAATGGGGCGGGTGCTGATGTGGTCTCAGAAGGCGAATTACGGCGCGCCCTTGCTGTTGGTATTCCGGCACATCGTATTGTTTATTCTGGTGTTGGTAAAACCGTGAGGGAGATAGATTTTGCTCTTTCTCAGAATATTTATTGTTTTAATGTTGAATCAGAACCGGAACTTGAACAGTTGTCACAACGTGCTGTTGCGCTTTCAAAGATAGCACGTGTTTCATTGCGCATTAATCCAGATGTTGACGCAAAAACTCATAAGAAAATTACGACAGGAAAATCTGAAAATAAGTTTGGTATTCCATTGGTGTTGGCAAGAGAGGCTTACAAAAAGGCTGTCTCTTTACCTGGATTGCAGGTTTGCGGGATCGATATGCATATTGGCAGTCAAATTTGTGATTTAAAGCCATTTGAGGAGGCATTTCTTCTTATTGCAGATTGTGTGCGTCAATTGTGGAGCGATGGTTATGCAATAACGCATATCGATATTGGTGGTGGGCTTGGTATTGCCTATGGTTGTGAACAACATACTGTACCCTCTCCTTTTGATTATGCTGCGCTGGTAAAGAAGCATATTGCTCCTTTAGGGATTAATATTGTGGTGGAGCCGGGACGCAGCATTGTAGGTCAGGCTGGTGTGTTGGTAACCTCTGTTCTCTATTTAAAAAAGGGACAAGGGCGGAATTTTGTTATTGTGGATGCGGCGATGAATGATCTGATGCGTCCAACGCTTTATGATGCTTGGCAGAATGTCGTCCTTGTGAAACAAGCAGTAAAAGACGCTCCTCTTATTCGTGCAGATATTGTGGGGTCCGTTTGTGAGACTGGTGATTATTTGGCATTAGATCGCTGTTTGCCGATTTTGGCACCCGGTGATCTTTTGGCAATTACGCAGGCTGGGGCTTATGGTGCTGTGATGGCAAGTACTTATAATAGTCGACTTTTGATCCCTGAAGTTCTCGTGCAAGATACACGTTATGCGGTTATCCGTCCACGCCTTGATTATGCACAATTGATGGAATGTGATCATATTCCTGATTGGGTTGAGCATTCTTAAATGTTTTTGGTCTTATTTTTACTAAACTTTGATGAAACAATTTATTTTCTGGAAATTGTCTTATATGGGTTTTATGATCTTAATACATCACGGTAAAAGGGGAAAAATGCTTGTTTATGAAAAATAAAAACATCAAGAGCTTTGAAATAAAGCTTTTGGGTGTACGCATTTTGATGTGGGGGATCCTTTCATTTGAACGGGTATGGATACGGTTGTTGCCATTTCTCCTTGTTCTTAGTCTCTTTTGTTCGCTTAGCTGGTTGGGGGTTTTTGGCGTTTTAGGCTATTGGTCCCATTGGCTCTTACTTGGGGTGTTGCTTGTTTGTGCTGGGGTGAGTTTATTTTTTCTTATTGGTTTTCGGTTTCCCACTATGCGGGAAGTGGATCACCGTCTTGAACGCGTTAATGAGCTTAAACACCAGCCTTTGAATATTCAGACAGATCATGTATGTTCTGAAAATGAAGAAGATTTTAGTGGTGTTATTTGGCGTGAGCATCAACGCCGAATGGCAGAGCAATTATACCATTTAAAAACTGGATTTATCTCTCTTAATAGTGCGGCTTATGATCCTTTGGCTTTGAGGGCTTTGTGTGTTCTCCTTTTTGTGTGTGCCTTTAGTTTTTCTTTTGGTTCACGTGGGGGGCGCTTGGCTGATGCTTTTGATTTTCGTCCTGTGATTGATGAAAAATTCATGCGGATTGATGCGTGGGTAACACCACCTGCTTATACTGGCGTGGCACCGATTTATTTGACAAAAGATGAGAAGACACAACTGGAAATTCCTGAAGGGAGTGATGTGGTTGTGCGTGTTGTCAATGGGGCTGGTGTTACAGTCAAAGCAAAAACTGTAGAAGATGGGCAGAAAGTTTTGTTTTCAGAGAAAACGGAACAAACAGCTTTCAATGAGCCAATCGTTCATTTTGAAACCCATTTAGAGCATTCAATGGATTTGTTTATCTCATCACGTCGTAAAAAACAGCAGTGGCATTTACAGGTGATGAAGGATAAGCAACCAACAATTGATTGGCTGGAAAAACCAGGGCGGATTTTAACGGGGTCGTTAGAGTTGCGGTATATGTTGGATGATGATTATGGTGTGACAAAGGCTTTTGTTGAAATAGAGCCTCTCTTTCAGAATAAAAGTGCTTCTTCTCTTTATCACGCACCGGAAATAAAGCTTCTTCTTCCACGGAGTGGAAAAGGTAAAATGCGAACAGTGCACGATGTCTCAGCGCATCCATGGGCGGGTTCACAAGTCAAAATTACTTTGGTGGCAGAAAATGGTGCAGGGCAGACAGGGCATAGTAAAACTTTTGTTATGATATTACCGCAGCGTGTTTTCTCAAATCCTGTTGCGCGTGCGGTCAGTGAATTGCGTCGTTTACTTGCTCTTGATGCTGCTGCGAGAGAACGTGTATTGGATATGCTCTCTGCTTTGTTGGTGCGTCCAGAAAAGGGGCTTCAAAATGTAACGCATTTTCTCGTTCTACAAAGTGCGTGGACAAGGCTCTCTTTGGCACAAACAGACGAGGATTTGCGCGATGTGGTGGATTATTTATGGCAGATTGCTTTAGGTCTTGAAGGTAATCAGCTTGAATCGGCGCAAAAAAAATTAAAACAAGCACAAGCTGCTTTACGCGATGCACTGCGATATGGTGCTCCAGCGGCAGAAATTGAACGGCTTATGGCAGATTTACGTCAAGCTATGGATGCGTATATTCAAGCTTTGGCTGAAAAAGCACCAGATGGTCAAGTTTCTAAAAATTCTAAAAGCTCAAAAAGTCCTAATCTTTCTGAAAATACATTACAAGAAAAGCTGAATCTCATTGAGGAAATGGCTAAAACAGGCTCTTCTTTAGCAGCAGAACAGCTCTTGACGGAAATTGAACAGACGCTTGACCACTTACATGTGCAAAAAGGCAATCATAATGAGAAAGAAAACAATCAATCTGCACAAATGAAAGAAAAAATGGACAAACTTGGTGATTTAATGCGTCGTCAGCAAGAAATTCTCAATGAAACGCATCAGTTGGAGATGAAACAAAAACGTGGGGAAAATGTACCGGAAAAACAAAAAAAATCTTTAAAAAAACGTCAGACTGAATTGCAGTCTGAATTATCAACATTAGAAAAAGAATTATCAGAACAGGGATTTGAAACAGGTGATGCATTGAAAAAAGCGGAAGAAAAAATGAATTCTGCAGGAGATGCTCTTGATCATGGAAATCATCAGGCATCTATACAAAATCAGTCTGATGCTTTGGAATCTTTGCGACAAGGTGCCCAAAGTGTTTTGAAAAAAATGCGTGAAATACTCAAAGAAACAGGAAATGCTCAAAACTCTGATTCTGGTCCCAAAGACCCTTTAGGGCGTCCACTTTCTTCAAAAAGCGATGAAGGACAGGAAAGTGAGGCACTCCCACAAGAAAGTGATCAAATGCGTACGCGGCAAATTTTGGATGAAATTCGCAAACGTTTGGGCAAGGAACATATTCCAGAAGCAGACAAAAACTATCTTGAAAGATTGCTGCATTTTAATTAACAAATTGTTGGCTTTTTTCTTAATTGATGTCAGAAACAACGTATGAGAAACCTCTATGGCGTTCATCTCAAAAGAAAATGATTAAAGCGCTTATAGTGCAATAATCATCTATTGTACGGTTTTTGGGGTTATTTAAGATTAAAATGTGAAATATTAAAATGTTCGCTATTGCGGAGAAAGCGTAGAAGTCCATATAGGGTGAGTAAATAAAAACTGTAATATTTTGAAATTTATTTCTACATGGTATGTTGAGTTGGATATCGTTACACTGAAAGATTTTTATGCTTCTGCACTTGGACTACGTGTACAAAAGACACTGTGTGACCAGTTGAATTTATGGTGGCCAGATCTTGCGGATAAACGGGTTATGGGGTTGGGGTATACCCTTCCTTATCTTTCTGCATTGCGTGAACGGACTCAACAATGTTTTGCTTTTATGCCAGCAAGACAAGGTGCTTCGTCTTGGCCTTGTGTTGAAAAAGTTGCTACAGCGCTTGTTTTTGAAGAAGATTTGCCACTTTCTGATGCATCGGTTGATTGTATTTTATTGGTTCATGCCTTGGAATATACAGAGAATTCATTTGAAACGTTGAATGAAATATGGCGTGTTTTAGCCCCCAATGGTCACTTAATTGTCATTGTTCCTAATCGTTCTGGCTTTTGGGCGCGTAATACGACTACGCCTTTTGGTTACGGTGAACCTTATACGCGGCAACAGATTACGCGTTTGTTTGAAAAAACAAATTTTGTTTCTGGACCAATACAAGAAATTGTCCATTATATGCCTTCTACAGGTTATGTTTCGCGGTTGTTCTCATTTTTTTATGAACCATTTGCACGCCATCTTTTTCCCTATTTTGGTGGCCTCCTAATGTGTCAGGCGCAAAAACGTATCTATCAGGGATTACTTGTACAGCGTCGTCAGTCACGACGTGTTTTTATTCCTGCTTTATCCCCACAGACAAGAAATATTTTAATTTATAAAGATCATTAATCATTTTGCTATTGGCATAAGAACTACCTTTTATTTCAAATTTTCCGCATATTGAATCAAACAAAATTATTTGTTTGTACACAAGTGGGTGGGCCATGTAGGTTGAAATTATATAAGAAAAAACATGCTTCTTATGAGTTTTATGGACTGTCTCAAGAATTATAGGGCTGTCACAACATTTTAGAGCAGGCTCAAATGTGTGATGGTGCTCGCTTACTCTTTTATTAAGTGTAAAGAGGGTGGTGCTTAATGTCTCTCTTTATCGTTAGGATAAACATTTTGCATTCTTATAATGAATTATCCTGTCTTTTAAGAGGAGATAAGTAAGGGATGGGGAGAAAATATAAAAATTATCTCTCAATGTAGGCTCAAAAATGTGCGGTAAAGCAGTGAGGGGTGCGGTCTTTAAAAAATAATTATAAATATCAATATGCTAAAGAATATACTTATGATAAAAAATGCTGCCTTAAAAGAGAGTACGATTGTTTGTATGCGAAACATATTTTAAATTTTTAAAGAGAGCAAAAGTATATGAAGCAGAAGTTGCCAAGTATATCGTGAGGGTGGAAAGTATTTCTATTGTGGGTTTTCGTGTTGGGATATTTTCATAACGGATTTTTTGTATTTTGTCATAAAAGTGCTGATAGATGAAAACTTTATACGCTACCACCCAAATTGCATGTGAGCGTTTTTTCATCTTGTTTTTGTCTTAATGCAAAGGAAGGCTAAAGATACTAAAATTATTTTTGAAACAGTCCATATCAAATTAAAAGTTTAAACGATACCCATTTTGATCGGTTATGAGAATTTGTGCATTGGAGGGATCATTTTCGATTTTTTGTCGTAAACGATAGATATGGGTTTCTAAAGTATGGGTGATAATATTTTCATTATAACCCCAAACTTGTTCTAATAATGTTTCACGGCTGACAATTTTATCGTTAGCATAATAGAGGCATTTGAGAATCGCAGCTTCTTTTTCTGTGAGATAGATTTTATTGTTGCATTGATCAAGAAGGAGCTTTTGTCTTAGTTTAAAAGTGTAGGGGCCAATCTGAAAGGTTGTGTCTTCATTTTGTTCATATTGGCGCAACTGTGCTCGAATTCGCGCTAATAACACCGCAAAGCGAAAGGGTTTTGTCACATAATCATTGGCGCCTGTTTCAAGATCTAAGATACTATCGCAGTCTGTATCATCATTCGTTATCATAATAATGGGCGCACGAAATCCTTGGATGCGTAATTGTTTAACGGCTTTGTGACCATCCAGATCAGGAAGTTCAAGTCCCAAAATGATGAGATCAATATTTTCTTCTTGGATTATTTTCATTCCTGCTTCAGCTGTTTTTGCTTGGAAAATTTCAAACTCTTGATGCATTTGCAATTGTTCCACCAAAATGGGACGTAGATCATCATCTTCAATGATTAACAGAGTATGGTGGTTCATATTTTCCCTTATAGGCATGTTAAGGCACTGATTGATAAAGAGTAGTTTCATGAAAAATGAGATTTCATGCAAGAAAAATTAAAAGAGGAAAGTTAAAAAAGAGAGTCTCTAAAAAATGAACTTTCATGATTTCTATAGTTTCTTGCTAAAAAGAAGATGTATCTTTCGTATGCAGAATATTTATACATTGATTGGAAGCGTTGTTTTATACTTTAGGGTGTGTTTGCCATGGGGGATCATCATCTTTACACTCATAGAGAAACAAGCCGGTGCCATTATATATTTGAGCTTACTCCCAATGTTGCTTATCCTTGGTATTTGAGATTCTTCATAAGAGGCATGTTTTTTATCTACGTTTAGTTTAGTTTTTTCATCACATTTGTATGGGAATTGGGTGGTATAGTGCTCGTGGTGTTGTCCACTATAATTGTTGAGTATTCTGAAAATATGTATCATGAAGAGGGTGTTGGTGCAATTTGGTGAGAGTTGTATTGAGAAAGGGTATAGAATAAAAAATAACAAGGAAAATTAGCATGAGAACACGTAAGGGATGCGTTGTGCTTGTCCTTCTGTGCTGTAAAGCTCTTTTCCATATGAGTTAATGAATAAAAAATTATTATTTTAAGATCAAGGCATTTCCTTCTTAAGGTTGCCCATCAAACACACTTCTTTCCATTCATCTTCTGTCACGGGTTGTACTGATAAACGGCTGGCATTGACCAGCACCATATTGGCTAGTTTGGGATTTGCTTTAATTTGTTTTAATGAAACAGGTGTTGGCATGTCACAAAGTGCGCGGATATCCACACATTCCCAGCGCGGATCAGAAGTTGTAGAATCGGGGTGTGCTTCAGCACATATTTCTACAATGCCTACAATTTCTAACCCTTTATTTGAGTGATAAAAAAAACCTTTATCACCATATTTCATGGCGCGCATATTATTACGGGCTTGATAATTGCGGACACCATCCCATTGTTCGCCATCAGCTCCTTTTTTCTTTTGCATCTCCCATGACCATTTATGGGGTTCAGATTTAAAAAGCCAATAAGCCATGCGTTCACCTTTTCGTAGACTGTTATGTATTCATCATATGTATTTTTATAAGCATATTGGTAACATCATCAATGATGATTTTTAAAATGGCGTAAAGAACGAGCATTATCTGTTTTTCGGCTACGGTTTAAAATGCGCTTACTGTGGCAGTATTGCGTTGGAAAAAGTTTAGCAAGAAAATTGGTTCTAAAAAGTGATGATAATGGTCTTGAAACAAGTGGGTGATCAAATGTATAACGCATTATACATAAAAAACTAATAAAGTCAATATGTTGAGTGTAATTATTTTATATGAATCCACTTAAGAATCCACACTTTTATACGTGTTTAAATTGACCATTTTTTATATAGGATTGTCACGTATGAATAGAGCATAAAAAGCAAATCATGATGTAAATATTATAATGTATGTGTCATTCAAATGAAATGAAAAGCAGCTATCATTCATAACAGTTCATAAATTTTATGATACGTTTTTATCACTCAAAAATCGCATTGTTTTAAAATTTAGTCGTTTGAAATTATCGATAGCATACGTTTAAAGAGCACAGCTTGTTTTAAAGATTGGATTGCTAATCACATAAAAGGAACAAATTAACGTTCGCCAAAATTGGCGAGCGCAAAATCTATATAGCAAGATTAGATCATTCTATAAGAGGGTAATCGTTTAAAACTGTCATAAGCTTATAGATTGAGTTCATTAAAGATTGCACAAAAGGATTTTAAAATAATGATTTTATAACCACGGTATTTTTTTACCGGAGTAGAAAATCAAGTTTTTTGAAGAACGGAACTATATTCGCTTCCACAAAAAAATGGAGGTGCATAATGCCATAGAAGTAGAATACTATACCTTAGACATGGTAATAAAAAACGTTTTAAAAGTTATCGTTTAAAAATACAAAACCAAATGGGGTCAATCCAAATTTGGAGACACCTATTGAGACAGATAAGCAAGCAAAATTCAAAATCATTGCAATATCATAAAGGCATGGGATTTTACTCAATTTTGAGTCAAAAGCGATATTGTTTAAAGAATGCTCTATTCTAAAGATAACGCCCCCAAAATTGGGGTGGTTGATTTTGCCAACTCAAAATTGAGCCGGCTAATTTTTAAAAAGATTAGGTTTTAAAGAAAAGTAAAAAGACGCTTATAAGGACCTCTTTAAGTGAATGTTTAAACGTTTGAAACTGATGTTTTATAACAGTTATCATTTGTTTTTAAGAACGTTTCATTTACGAAAAAACAAAGATCTAGATTTCACAGCAGAGCAAATCTTAAAAGCCTTAGATTTGATAAAAGCGTTTTGATTTATTTAATATGTTTTGATTTTAGACAATGCGTTATTTGAATTCACTCAACTCAATTTTGAGCTTAGTAGTATATTAAAACGTTTTAAGAAGCGTTTTGATAATGTGCTTTGTTTCAAATGAATCTCTTTAAGAAATGGACGTTATGATTATACGTTTGATAGCTATAACAAATGTTTATAGTTTCTAAATTCACTCTCTCATTTAAATGCATGCTATCAAAATTATAGCCATCATTTAAGGTTCTTTTGATAAGTTTTCATAAAGACAATAAAGCGCTTGCAATATAATACGTTTTGTATATAGGCATTCATTGTTAATTTCGTTTGTATGAATTATTTGCACATACCTCTATTGAAAAGCCGCGTCATATTAATGGCACGGCTTTCTTTTTGAATTCTCTCTTTTATGATACGTTTTAAACAATGCTTATAATGCATTTATAGCCATAAAGAAGGCACTCACACACTATTATTTGTTTTATTTCTCAATCTTTACAACCTCATCGCTTTTATAGACCTCATAATTATCGGGAACCAATCTTATTTTACTTTGTGTATCTATTTTTGCTCTTCCATAGGCACGACCCCAAACCTTGACATAACCAGAGATTTTCGCATTGCCATAAACAGAGCCATAAACCGCGGCACGACCACTCACTATAGCATTGCCATAGACCTTGCCATAAATCTTTGCAAAGCCTTTGATAGCAGCTTGTCCATAAATTTTTGCACTGCTGTAAATACAAGCAGACCCAGAAACCTTTGAATGACCATAGATCCTTGCATGATCATAAACAAAAGCATCATGAGAAACGCGCGCATGATTATAAATATGGGAATTGCTATAAACACGGGCGCAACCACTCACATGAGCTTTGCCATAAACATTCCCTGCGACATGAGCACTGTCATAGACACAAGCATGGTCATAAATTTTTGCATATCGAGTGATTACAGCCTTGCCATAAACCTCAGCATTGCCATAGACACGCCCCCGCACTTGAGAAGAATGCCTTACTTTTGCATGATCAGTAACATGAGCATAGCCATAAACAAGAGCCTCATCATAAACCCAGCAATTGCCATAGTGTGATAAGTTGCTTTCATTTTCGATATAGCCACCTAGATCACCAGCCTTGACATCATCAAAATCTTTTAAAGCACGAATGCGATAAAGGTTTGTAATTTGTTTTGTTAATCTATCTTTAATTTGTTTTGTTTGATTGGTTAATTCATATTTTTTAGACATAAGGATACCCTCACAATCTAATGTGATAAACGTTTGCTAAAATTTGGAATGGAAAATTTAAAAGAAGGGCGCCCCCGCAACGCCCGAGCATTCAATTATGCTGCTTTATTTTTGGAGAGACATAGACAATCTCTAATTCTCCATAAGGGGAAAGCCGTTCAATATAGGTTTTAATCTCAGTAGACCCCCCGACATTTTTACGAATAACAGCAATGCCATGGATATGAGCATTTTCACAAACATGCACGTTATTTGCTATACGAGCATTGTCATAAACCCTAGCATTATCATAAACAGAGGCTTTATCATAAATAATAGCCTTGCCATAAACATGAGCATTGCCATAGACATGGGAATTATCAGAAATAACAGCATTGCCATAGACATGAGCACTATCATAGACATGACCAGCAACGATAGCATTATCATAAACCCGCGCATGACCATACACACGACCACAAGTGATAGCATTGCCAAAAACTCTTGCATTTTCATAAACGTGACCATTTTTAAACACAAGAGCCTCATCATAAACCCAGCAATTACCATCATGAGAGAGGTTATCTTCCTTTTCAATAAAGCCACCTAAAGAGCCGGCTTTAACATCAGCAAAGTCTCTTAATGCTTTAATACGATAAAGAGTTTGATTATTTAATACACGTGTCTCATTTGTGAGTGCAAACTTTTTTTGCATAGCACAATTCCTTTATAAAGAGATTTAAATTTTTAAATGAAATGTTTTAAAGAGGGGGCGCCCCCGCCGCGCCGCTGCTTTTATTTATGCTGCTTTGTTTTCAATAATCTTGACAACGTGATCGCTTTCATAAACCTCACAATTTATGGGAACCCAACATAAACCGCTATGTCTTTTTATCCTTGCATTGCCATAGACCTTGCCTCTAATCACGATATAATCAGAGATTTTCGCATTCCCATAAACAGAGCCATAAACATCAGTATGAGACCCCACGCTAGCATTACCATAAACCTTGCCATATATTTTTGCAGCGCCACTCACAACAGCATGATCATAAACCACGGCATTGTTATGAATACGAGCACTTCCTGACAATTTTGCATTCCCATAAACCCTTGCATATTGATAAACCCAAGCGTTATAAGAAAGATGCGCATTGTCATAAACATGAGCATTTGCATAAACGCGGGCGCGGTCACAAACATGCGCATTGCCATAAACAAAGCCCATGATAATAGCGTTATTAGAAACTTTTGCATTTTCATAAATATAGGCAGTATTTAAAACAAGAGCTTTATCATATACCCAGCAATTGCCATCATGAGAAAGGTTACTTTCATTTGCAATAAAGCCACCTAAATCCCCAGCCTTAACATCAGCAAAGTCTCTTAATGCTTTAATGCGATAAAGAGTTTGATTATTTAATACACGTGTCTCATTTGTGAGTGCAAACTTTTTTTGCATAGCACAATTCCTTTATAAAGAAGATTCAATTTTTAAAATGAAAGAATTTGGTTAGAAAGCAGGCGCCCCCGCCGCGCCCGTGCTTTATTTAAGCAGCGTCACTTTCATATGCGCTGTCATCATCATAGCTATAATCATCATAATATTCATGACGATAATAATCATCTTTACTACCAAATCTTGGAATTGCCTCATCATGAATTTGATCATCAGAAGTTAAAGAGGCAGCGCTATGAACACAAGAAGAACCTGATACATAAGAACCACAAACCACGGCATCATCCATAACATAAGAATGATCACATATATAAGCACCATCACTTATTTTTGCATTGCCACCGACATGAGCATCATCACAAACAACAGACATATCAGAAATATGCGCATGCCCACTTACACGGGCGTTATCATAAATCTTAACATTGCCTTCAATTATAACGGCATTTTCAATATGAGCATTGCCATAAACCTCACAATAATCATTTATTGCCATGCCTTCAAAAATAGCATTGCCATAAATTTTAGCATTGCCATAAACATCGACAAAAAAGCTTTTTACTTTAGCATTCTCAAAAACCCTAGCATTTTGAAAGACGCGTGCTTTATCATAAACCCAGCAATTGCCATCATGAGAGAGATTATCTTCACTTTCAATATACCCCCCGAGGTCGCCTTTTTTGACATCATCAAAATCTCTTAAAGCTCTAATTCGCTTTAAGAAATGACCATCTATATATTCACAATCATCAATAAATTCGTATTTTTTTGCA
Source organism: Bartonella sp. B1098 (assembly GCF_944896145.1). Lineage (NCBI taxonomy): Bacteria > Pseudomonadati > Pseudomonadota > Alphaproteobacteria > Hyphomicrobiales > Bartonellaceae > Bartonella > Bartonella sp. B1098. The sequence continues at coordinate 1,028,406 of NZ_CALYLP010000002.1, forward strand.
GGCTCTTGTTTATTAACAGAAGCGGTTTCATTTGAAATGGAAGAAATAACAGAGGTGTTTTTTGAGACATTTGTCATATTTAAAACCTTACGAAATTAGAGTTTTTAATTGACACCCTATAAGGGCATCGGGCGCTAAAAACACGGTCGTAAGTCCGTTGCTTATACTTTTCCCTCGCGAAGGGTATTGTATGGTATAAGCACACCCGACAGAGTCATTATATGCTAATTATAACATAAAAGACAGCCAGTATTTTTAAGAATGGGAAAAACCTTACGTGGTTTAACCGCTTACGATTTAGTGTTTTTAATCACTTGATTATTTATATAACAAAATACGTATTTATTGTCAAATAATATTTTATATTTTTTGATATTTTTTATGATTTTTTTAAATGCATTGTGTATAAATATTTATCATATGCTTATAAAATAATTCTTTTGTATTATATGCTTTTAAAGCTATATTATGGGCATTCTTAAACGATTGCGTTCTTTTTTGAATCTATACATTTATAATATTTAGAAGCGCTCTCATCATGCGTATTTTTAACTTTATAACCTATCATATTTTTTACTAAATGGTTTTAAAGATTTCTGTTAATTTCTTTTATAACACATTTGCAACTTAACAGCCTTTTATAGGAACTGTCTTTATAACCAATGCATTCATTTGCAACGTAATTATGAAAATGCATTATGATTATGAAACCCTGCTTTTTTCACGCGTGCTTTATAGCTGCTATCCGCTTTATAGCCACCGCATCATTTTTCATTTTTATAAGAGAAATGATAATTGTGATTTATAGCTTGTTATGAAAACATCTAAAGAGAAACTGATAACTATAGAGATGAGCAAAATCCCTTTTAATAGACTTTTGTCAGCGTTGTCAGTTTTGTCAGTTAACTCTAGACCCTATATTATTTTTTTTAAATGAGAGAAAATTAAAAACAATATATTTCAATATGTTAGCATTCTAATGATACAACCTATATCGATAATACAACCATAAATTCAACTCATAATATATATGTGTCAGTTATCTGTCAGTAAATTGAACTGACAAAATGATTATTTTAGTGAGTGATTAAAACATGTCCTATGAAAGCATGTGATCTTTTAAAGCTTTTTAAAAGACAGTTTATAATCATAAAAAATGCTATCAAGATAGTACTGGTTATGAGTTTTGAAGGTTTTGAAGATTTTGAAGGTTCTTTTTATGCCCCCTTATATATTTTTTTAAATCAAAAAAATAAAAGTTATTATATTTCAAGTGGTTAATTTTTATCAGGTTTTAAAATAACAACCTATAGTGATATTATAAAGATATAGATACAACTAATAATATATTTTGAAGGTATTTTGAGAGTTTGAGAAACCTTCAAAATCTATAAGCAAAATGAATATATGTAACTCTTTTTAAACAGAGCTTTTGAAAAGGATAAAGCTATCATTTGAGATTACGGTATGATCTTTTAAAGGCAATCCAAATAGAGTGTTTAAAAGTGCAAATGTTCTTTTTTTAGAAGAACGCATATAAACATTCCTTTTAAGATTATATCTAATAAACTTACAAAAGAGGTATAGCTATATTCTATACCCCTATAAGATTAGCATACCCATTATGTGAGCATGCTTAATAAGCTTATTCAGTTTCTCTAATTTCTAATTTTGGTAGGCTCTTAACAATTTTCATTGTCTCTAAACTTACGGTAATAACCCTTTGAAACAATTCTAGAGGGTAGGCAGGGTTGCCAATGGTCTCAACAGCATAGCGATTGGCATCATTCACAATACCACTTTTTTTATCAGGCTTAACACATTGACGCCCCATAACCCATTCAAGAGCGGGTTTGCCGTTGACGATATACTCATAAGCTTCAAGAGGGATATCTGTCATCGTGATATTGCTGTTATAAATAACCGTTGTTTTATCCTTTTCCTTACTATTTTTAATTTTTGCGAATTTCATTTCTGTAACGTAGTAAAATTCTTCTGGATTAGAGATATCAGTTAATTTTGGATTGCCTTTTTTAAAGGTTATTGGATAAGGCTCTACATTTTCATAATTTACATGCAAATGACCCAATTCACGCCCTGCCGTCACAAATTTCCAAAAATCCTCAGCAGTTTTTACACAAGGGATACGAGGGAGTTCTTTGCATAAATTATGAGCATGAGCGAGCCGGTAATCTTTTGAATATAATAAACCATGAAGGTAATAAAAGATATCGTTTGTTGTTATAGTTTTAGAGGGGGGGCTTTTTGGCTTCTTCTCAGGCGATAATAATGGAGTGGCTCTTGTTGTCTCTCATATGTAACAGTTGCAATAAATTAGATGTATTTTGTGAATAACAGTCTTTACCTGCACCTCAAAATTATACTATACGCAACTCCTTAAAATTAAGAACGTATAGAATGTATGATTGTCATTTAACCGTGCAATTATACGCTTTTCAGAGGCGGGGGAGAGTGATATGGTTTGCACAACCAATAAAGCGGGTTTATACAGGGTAGTCTACGCTTTTCTTTTAGATGTTATAAGTATTACTCTCATCAAAAAGTTAAAAAAATATTACGCGGTTGGCGTTTTTTTCTGTGACGCTGATGATGTGGTTCATTTTGTTTCTCACTTTGAGGGCACAATGAATGCGTAGGTTTTTTCCTCCTTTTATTTTTGCAGCATTTTTGTGCTTTTTTTCATGGGGGAGTTTTGCAGAAAGCATTCGTGATCAAGCGATTGATCAATCCGAGAGGATTCAACGTCAACAAACGCAAGACCAGCGTTTTCAACAATTACATCGCAGGAACGAAAGGCATGAGATTTCATTACAGGATGATAATGAATCTCCATTATTTCAAAGTGCTTCAACACAAAAAAACTGTTTGTTGATTAAAAGCATTGAATTTGTTGGTGTTCAGTTGATTTCTTATGCCGACCTTCATAACACCATTTCCTCTTGGGAGGGGCGGTGTCTTGGTATTTCCGAGATTAACAATGTGTTCAAAGCGGTAACCAAGCTTTATATGAAGCGCGGCTATATTGCGGTGCGGGCTTATTTACCTGAACAGGATTTAAGGGGTGGTCGTCTTAAAATTGTTGTTGTTGAAGGACAAATAGAGAATATCACTCTGGAGGGGCATAAAGTTGCAAGGAAATATCAAGGGGAAATCATTACGGCTTTTCCAAATTTAGTGGGGCACCCTGCTAGTCTCCGCTCGATAGAACAAGGACTTGATCAAATTAATCGGCTTTTCTCTCGTCATGCGACGATCAACCTTGGTGCTGGGGAGGTTGCAGGTGGTTCTATTCTTGATATTCATATTGATAAGCAGAAGTCGTGGCTCCTTACACTTTCCAGTGATAATCTTGGTGCTCAAGCAACAGGGCTTTATCAAACGCGCGTTAGCCTTTCTGTTGATGATTTATTAGGGATCAATGATCAATGGTCGTTTAGTTATCAGCGCTCCATGAATGGAGGTCCGTATCATTTTTCAGGCAAGCGTCCCAATAGTGATACGATAACAGGGTCATTTTCCATTCCCTATGGCTATTGGACGGTAGGTCTTGATGGCAGTTGGAGTCAATATCATTCGAGTATTAAGGGAATATTTTCTGATATTAATACTGCCGGTAAGTCTTTATCGCTTACGCCATGGATTTCACGGGTTATTGATCGCGATCAAGAGGGAAAGACATGGATTACAGGACGATTGACATAGAAATATTCTGATAATTTTATTATGGGCAGCAAGGTTGATGTTTCCAGCCGTCAACTAGCTATTGCGACATTAGAGCTTGATCATTCACGCAAATGGATGGGAGGAGAGTTAAGCGCTCATATAGGGTTTCATAAGGGATTAGCGATTTTGGGCGCTTATGATGATAAAAAGCAAGAAACTTCGATAAAAAATGCCCCCAAAGGGCAATTTTCAAAGTTGTCTTTTTCTTTAGGGTATGGGCGTGCCTTTTCGCTAAACCAGTCTAATTTTCGCTATAACACGTTGCTTTCGGGGCAATTGTCCCCTGATACATTGTTTAGTTCAGAACAACTATCGCTTGGCGGGAATTCTTCCGTGCGCGGTGTGCGAGAGGCGGTTTATTACGGCAATAATGGGGTGTTTTGGCGCAATGAATTATCGCTATTGTTGCCAGGTTTTTCTTCGAAAATGGGGCGTAAATTTATGGGGCAGATTGCACCTTATATGGCGCTTGATCTAGGGATGGTCGCCAATGCTCCCCTTAGAAACAATTTTGGCGGTAGCCTCGTTGGGGCAACATTGGGTTTCCATGCAAACGGAGAGATTTTGGATATTGATGCGTCTTATTCGAATATTTTGACCCAATCAACGCCGATAGAAAAGGGCAATGCGACAGGGTTATTTCAAGTGCGGGCGTTATTGAGATTTTAAAAACAAAGAGGCAGAAAAGGATTGTCTCGCTTTTTATACCCATTGGGGTGTTTTTACAAAGAGATAGAGTTTTTTTTGAGGAGGTTAAGATGCGGGGATTGAAGGGGCAGAAGCATAAAGTGGGATTTGTACGTGAGATAGGGTGGAGAATTCTTGGAATTTTAAAGCAAGGAGCCCATAAGGGGCTTTCTCTCGTTTTAAGCTTTAGTTTAGCTTTTCAACCTTTGTTAGTGCAAGCCCAAGCAATTGGTGGACAAAGATCACCAGTTCAAGAGACACAAGGGATTAAAGCGGCAGCTGGGGTTGGCTCTACTTTCCGCCCTACGATAGGAGCAGCTAGCAATGGCATACCACTTGTTGATATAGCGCGCCCCAATGGGCAGGGTCTTTCTCATAATAAATATGACAGTTTTAATGTTGATGCCCATGGCGTTATTTTAAACAATTCGACAGAGGAGGTTTCGCGTTCACAGCTTGGCGGTTTGGTGCTTGGCAATGGCAATTTACGGGGGAGTGGTGCGGCAAAGGTTATTCTCAACGAAGTGGTAAGTGCCAATCGTTCGCGTCTTGAAGGTGTGAGCGAAGTACATGGGCATGCGGCCGATATTATTATCGCTAATCCCAATGGAATTACCTGTAACGGTTGTGGCTTTATCAATACACCCCGGGTGACTTTATCGACGGGACAGCCGATTATTGGTGCCAATGGGGCTTTGAGCGGTTTACACGTTGAGGGTGGGGATATCACCATTGGTGCTAAAGGGATTGATGGGCGCACAGTGGATATTTTTGATCTTGTTTCGCGTAAGATCAGTGTTGCTGGTCCCATACAGGTCAAAGGGGATTTAGCAGTTATCGCGGGGCATAATCATTTTGACTATGATAAACGCGAAACAACTTCGCTGGGTTCTGATGGCAAAGAGCCGGAATTGGCAATAGATTCCAGCGAATTTGGTGGGATGTATGCGGGTCAGATCCGCGTGCTTGCCAACGATAAAGGGGCTGGCGTTAAGATGCGGGGGGATATGGTTGCCAATGCAGGCGCCATGAGACTGACGAGTGATGGCAAGTTGGTGCTTGCTAAAGCCCGTGCTAAAGGTGCAGTGCATGCGCATTCTCATCACGAGAGCGTGCATGTAAAAGACTTATTGTTTTCAGAAGATTCTGTTGAACTTAAAGCGCGTCACACGGTTGAATTAGCAGAACATGCACGGGTTGCAGCGAGCGGTGATGTTGATGTGAACGCCGATGTGATTAAGCTTGGCTCTGATGCTCTATTGGCAAATGGCATTGGCAATGATGGCCAACAGTCAGCATCAGGTTCTTTGCATTTAAAGGCGAGCAAGCTTGAGGCAGGCAGTGGGCGAATTGCGTCTGGTGCGCTTTTACAAATAAATGCCGCGACTATTGAGCTGGATCGCTTGCAAGATAATGATCAAGTTGGGATCTCTTCCCTTGGCGATTTGACCATAAAAACCAATCAAATCACGGCTTTAAATAACCATATTGGTGCCAAGGGGAATATTGTTCTGAAATCCACTGATGTGCTCAACATAGGAGCTGGTCATTATAGTGCAGGCGGTTTTCTTTTGGCGGAAGCAGCAGCGCTCACATCACGTGCGCACTTAGTGGCTGGGCAAAAAGTTGATCTTTCTGCCCAGAGAGGTGATTTGATCCAAGAAGGTAGTGTCTCCTCCAATGGAGATGTAACACTTCAAGCGTATGGAGTACTTACCCACAAGGGTGATATTGTTAGTTTGCAGAAGGCTGCGTTGATAGTCGGTGGCATGCTTACAACGGGTGAGAAAAGCACAGTGTTTGGGCATGATGTGCTCTTGAGCGCTGATCGTTTAAGTCAAGCGGGGACTGTGGAAGCTCAAGGTGGCGGACTAACCCTTCAGGTACGTAATCAGATCCTCAATCATGGCATGATGCGTGGTGACAGCATCAAAACCGATGCTGGTGCTTTGATAAATCAAGGGATGTTGATTGCCAACAATGATTTACATCTGGCGATCAACACACAAGAGGGGAGCGATAGTCAACAAGCTTTTCTTGAAAATGCTTCTGGTGCACTTATCCAAAGTGAAGGCAGCTTTGTTTTGTCCGCAGGGCAAGTGCACAATGCCGGTACGCTTGGCTCTAGTGGTGATATGGTTGCTCTCAATGTGAGCGGAGATCTGAGCAATAGTGGGCTGATTTACGCAAAAAAATCCATGGCTGTATCCAGTGATGGTGATTTGACCAATACAAAAGGCAGAGTTATTGCTGAAGAGGCCCTCACCATTCATGGGCTGAAAGAGACACGTGCTGGTCATATAAACAATGTGGCTGGTCTTCTCAGTGCTTTTGCCGGTGAGATGAAGATTGTTGCAACATCTTTTGTCAATAAAGGCGCTGCAACGACAGTTCAGCAGCAACAGGATGCAACACACAGTGATGGCATAGCGCACCTTTTAGCGCGGGATGGTTTGCGCATTGATGTGGGGCGTTTTGAGAATGTTGATGGTCTCATCTCTACGCAAGGGGCAGTTACCGTTGTTGCAGACAGTGTGCTCCAAGCAGGACGCGTGGAAGTTGAGCGTGGTGCTCTTCAACTGACAAGTCGTGGTGATTTAAGCAATAGTGGCACGATAGAAAGCAATGGTGCCATTGGTTTGCACACGCAAAAAAATCTTAATCAAACAGGGCGCATTGTTTCCAAAAAGCGAATAGAGCTTTCTAGCGATGGCACATTGACAATGGGCGAGACAAGTGAGGTTGGCGCCTATGATGTGGCATTGAGTGCAGGCATACTCACCCATGCAGGGTTTGTGGAAGCACAATGTGGAGCGCTTACTCTCAACAGTCATGGTCTTTTAAGCAATCAAGGCATCATGGTGGGCGGTGTTGTTGATGCAAAGCTTGGTTCATTAGTAAATTCAGGTCAATTTTTATCTCAAGGTTTTTTTACACTTGTCGCAGAAAATCATGATCCAAGGTTGGGGCAAGCGGCTCTGGTTTTAAATGCTGAAGATGGAGTTCTCAAAAGTAGTGGCGCTTTTGTTTTGACGACAGATACGTTGAACAATGCAGGCATTCTTGGTTCTGGTGGTGATGCGGTTGCCCTCAATGTGAGCGGGGATATGAGCAATAGCGGGCTGATTTATGCCAAGAAATCCACAACACTCTCCTTAGATGGGGATTTTATCAATCAGTTTGGCGATGTCATTGCTGAAGAGAATCTCATCATCCACGGTTTAAGTGGAGAGCGGGCTGGTCATGTGATCAATAGCTCGGGTCTTTTAGAAGCTGTCTCAGGCGATATGCGTTTTGATGTTTCAGCTCTCACCAACATGCGTGAAGGTGGGATTGAAGTGAGCGATAAAGTGGTTTCTCACCGGTTCATTCCAGGACAATGGGAAGGCACCAATGTTAAGCACCAACAGATAAAGGAAGATGTTGATACTACGATCATCCTTCAGCAGGCACATTTTAAGAATAATGCTGGACAGATTTTAGCTGGGCGTCATCTAACAGTTCATGCCGGCGATATCCGCAATAGTTATAGCTTGATTTCTGCCAATGGCAACATTGAAATGCGGGGCGATACACTGCTCAATGAGGGGCGCGATTTAATCGAAACAACCAAGATTGTGACTAAAACACGCTATAGACATAAAGACTGTAATTTTTGGTCCAATCCAGGGTGTATAGCACACGGTGCAGACGAATGGGATGGTCCTACTTTTGTTAAAACCCCCACACGCACCTATGATGCAGTTTATGGCACGATTGAAGCGGGGGGAACGCTTGATGCCAAGCTGACGGGCTATATTGATAATCATGCGGTGCGTGAGGGGGTAGAACAAGTTGGCTTAAGCTCTGGCGATAAAGGCTTGACTGGTGTTAAAAACCCTGATTTTGACGGTTCCAAACCACTGATCAGTGATGATAGACTAGACAGTATTATCAATGGTTTGACGGGGCACAAAGCGCTTTTTGCACCGAGTATTCAAACACCAGAACCAGAATCCATACAAGTACCAAAGCAAGATGGGCTTAGCGCTGTTCAGACAGAGCTTGCTCAGACCCAAACACCTGATGTACCGTTTTTAGTTGAAACGCGTCCAGATTTTATCAATCCCAGCAAATTTTTGGGCTCAGATTATTTCCTCAAAAGGGTTGGCAATTATAAACCTGAGCAAGTGTTTAAAAGATTAGGAGATTCCTATTATGAATATCGTCTGATAAGTGAGCAAATCTTTGAACTCACAGGGGATCGCAGTCTTATAGACGTGGATGATCCCAACGCACAAATGCAAAGGCTTTATGACAATGCCATCGTACAGCAAGATCCCTTAGGGTTAGAGCTAGGAAAACCATTAACACAAAAGCAAATTGCCGAGATCAAAAAAGATATGATCTGGCTTGAGACACATGTTGTAAACGGGCAAGAAGTTTTAGTGCCCCATGTTTATTTGGCTCCAAATTCTTCCCTCGTACAAGATGTTTATGGGGCAAAAACGCAGCAAGCAAACCTTTCTAGTGCACACTTAAAAGGCAAGGGTATTACCTTGGAGGCAGACCGTTTTGCCAATAGCGGCACCATTTTGAGTGAGGATGCACTCAACGTTTCAACAACACAAACTTTGTTGAATGATGGTGGATTTTTACTGGGCAGCGGTGCTGTTGATCTGAGCAGTCAAGGGCTTTTTATCAATTCGTCAGGGATTATTTTGGGGAATGCCATTACCATTAATGCAGAAACTATAGCCGATGGAACGGCCAAAATCCGTGACACGAATCCATATGGTTTTGTTGATCGGAGCGGACAGCAGGCTCAAATCATTTCTGTTCAGGATTTGAATATTCACTCCCTTGGCGATTTAAGCATGAATGGTGGGCAATGGAGCAGTGGTGGCTCGACGACAGTGATTGTCGATGGTTCTGCGACCATTGGTTCATTGGTACTAGAGAGTGATCATAAGCAAGGCTTGGAAAAAGGGCATTATAATGCTCAAAGTTCTCTTCACCATTTGGCAGAAGTCACCAGCGATGAAAATCTGACCATTGTTACAGGCGGTGAGCTTAATCTTGCAGGAAAGCTTAAAACCAAGGGCGATGGGGATTTCACCAGTGGTGGTGCTCTCACTGTGGTTTCAGAACAAGACTTTAGCAGTTTTGACTTAGACCTTAGGGGGAAAGAAGGCGACAAATCGAAGCAAAAGAATAAGTTTCGTCAACAATCAACCGAAGTTACCACAACCAAAACCACAATAGAAGCGGGTGGCAACCTTTCCATGCATGCCAAGGATGGGGATCTCATACTTAAAGCCATAGGGGCAAAAAGTGGTGATAAGATACATCTTGCATCAGATAAGGGGAAGATCAAGTTTCTGACCAACAAGGATCAGGATTTTAAAGACACCTATCAGCGTAATGAAAACCTTGTGTGGTGGAGTGAGAGCGATAAAGGCTATCTGCAGGAGACCATCGAGCATGTGACCATGGAAGCTGGTGGGGGCATGAAGCTTGATGCGGGCGATGGCTTTGTTGTTGAATATGAACAAACCGGTGATTTTGACCAATCCCTTGAGCAGTTAGCCCGTTCACCAGAATTGTCATGGATCAAGCAATTGCGTGATGATCCAGAATTAGCCAAGCAAGTTGATTGGCAAGCTGTTAAGGCTGAATTTAAAGACTGGGATTATAAAAAGCAGGGTCTCACAGAAGTAGGGGCAGCTTTAGTCACCTTGATTGTGACAGCTGTTACCGCCGGAACAGCTTCCAGTGCAGCCAGTGCCATTGCTGGCACATTGGGTGTTGGTTCCAGCACAGCCATGAATGCAGCGATACAAGCAGGTGTACAGGCGCTGATCAATAAAAGTGCTGTGGCTCTTGTCAATAATCGCGGCAACATTGCCGATGCACTTCATGAGCTAGGCTCATCGAAGAATGTTTTGGGCATTGTCTCCTCAATGTTGACAGCAGGTTTAACCAGCCAATTCACAGAGATGGCTGGTGTTGGACAATCCTTATCCAAAACCGCCCCTTTGGTTGATCGCATTACGCGTGAAGCAGAAAAGAACCTGATCAAAGCCGCCATTGGCACGGGCGTTCAAACGGCTCTTGAAGGCGGTTCACTTGACAAAAACTTTTTTAACAATCTACGCACTGCCTTGTCAGGAACCCTTGGCAAAACATTAGCGGAAGAAATTGGTACCGCTAAAGCAGAGGGTAAAATAGACACGGTGATGCAGATCGTCGCTCATGCAGGGCTTGGCTGTATTGTTGGTGCGACAGCGAGTGGTGATTGTACAGCTGGTGCGATTGGGGGCGCAGTGGGGGAAGCCGCTGCCATGCTCCAGTTTAAACTGTGGATGCAAAAAATTGTAAAAGAGGAAATGGGGGCATTGGATGGTCGCACCCCAACGCCGGAAGAACAAGCCCGCATCACTGCCAAGATTGATGCACAATTTGCCAACTTTAGAGAACATACCATTGATATCGCGCGCATTGCGGGAGGCTTTGCAGCTGCTCTTGCTGGTGGTGATGTCAATACCGGTGCTGATGCCGCAGGCAATGCCGCAGAAAATAACTACTTAAGCAGTGCGCAAAAAGCCCAAATGGAGAAAGAGTTAAAGGAGTGTTCTGACCGTTTATGTGAAACAAAAGTGTATGCGAAATGGTTCGCGATTAGTACAGGGCAAGATTTAAGCTTTTTGTCTGGTATGGTAGCTGGTGTACCGGCTGAATTATACGATACGGTTGATGGTTTTGTACAAATGGGCCTTCATCCTATAGATACTTTGAAAGCGCTTAAAGATTTTTTCAACAGTGGTGAAATTTTGGCGACAATTGGGCAGACCCTTGGACAGTCCTATGTAGATCGCATTAATAAAATGACGGAGGAATATGAGCGAGCCGGTGCTGGTGGATCTTTTAAAGCGGGTGTTGAACTTGGAAAATTATTGACTGATATAGCATCCCTAATGACAGGAGTTGCTGGAGCAGCTAAGGGAGGCGTAAAGCTTGTTAGCAAGCTTACCGAAAAAGCTCTTGCAAAATTTGCCGCTAAAGCTGAAGCAGCTGCTGCAAAAGCAGAAAAGGAAATTGCTCAATCGTTAGGGAAAATGAGCGATGAAGCTATTGCAACTCAATATTTTGGACAGGAAAGAAAATTCTGGTCAAAACCTATTGAGGTTGGGTTTGAAATAACGAATAAGGGAGAAAAAATTACTCAGATAAACAAAGTCTATCAGAGAGATGATTTGTTTGAGTTTAACAAAATTTTTACTTGGGAAGAAAAAGATAAAATAGTAACAGGTACCAATATTGAAAGAATGCTATCAGGCAAAGCTCCTATTGGTATTGACGGTTATCCTATTGAGTTGCATCATATGCTGCAAACGCATGATGGTCCTATAGCAGAGGTTACTAGGACATTCCATAAAGATAATAATTCTGTTATCCATATTAATCCCAATACAATGGGATCTGGTATCAATAGATCAAAATTTGATAAGTGGAGACAAAAATATTGGAAGGAGCGTGCAGAGAGATATATTCAAGAAAATAATTTAGTGGAGAAAAGTCTATGAAAGCTTATACTTTATCTGATGTTACAAAATTAGTCGACAAGTATAATGATACTGCTCGTTTTGGCACTGCAGATAATGCAGTTGATGAGATATGGATTAAAAAGGCTGAGAAAACTCTCGGTTTAAAATTTACTTCTTCCTATAAAGATTTTTTGAAAAATTATAGAGGAGGAGAAATTGGTTGTGATGAAATATTTAGTGTTTATGGGGATTCTGTGGGGACTCCTGTTAGTGATATTGTTTACAGAAACTTACTCGATAGAAAAAATGGATTTGCAAAACCACAGCAGCTTGTCGTCTGTACGAATGATTTTGGTGAGACATTTTACTTTGATTATTCTCAGTTTCAGGATGGTGAATGCCCACTCTATGTCGAGATCCCATCTGGAGCGTCACATTATTATGCAAGTAATTTTTATGAATTTCTCTGTAAAAGAATTATAGCTAATTTGGAATAACACCTTTAAACATGGCGATTTCATTTTGCTGAATCGCCTTTCTTTTTTCATTTTCAAGAATGCAATCATCTTTAATATTTTTTAGAGAGGAGAAAAAATTATGAAAACTTATACTATAGATGATGTTGCACAATTAGTTGATAAATATAGTCATCGTATCAATTTTGGCACTACAGATGAAGCAGTTGATGATGTACTGATTGAAAAAGCAGAAAAAACTCTTGGTTTGCAGTTTACATCTTCTTATAAAAGTTTTTTAAAAAACTATGGAAGAGCAGAGATCTGTGGTGAGGAAATATTAAGTGTTTATAATACAAATTTTGAAATTGCTCGTAGTGATGATATTGTTTATTATCATATAACGGATATAGAAAATGGTTTAGCAAAACCACAGCAGCTTGTTGTGAGTAGAACAGATTTTGGTGAGACATTTTATTTTGATTACTCTCAGTTTCAGGATGGTGAGTGTCCGCTCTATCTTAGATTTCCACCTGGCGATCCCCAGTATTACGCAGGTAACTTTTATGAATTTCTTTGTAAAAGGATTACAGATAACTTGAAGTAAATTTCTTTGTATGGTGGTTTTACTTCTGAATTCCAATGTTAAACCACCATTATTTTTTTAGGGGGGATCATCTATGAAAACCTATACCTTAAATGATGTTATAGTATTAGTTGATAAATATGATGATGATATTATCAATTTTCGTACTGAAGATGATGTTGTTGATGATCTCGTGATTGAAAAAGCAGAGAAAGCTCTTGGTTTGAAATTTACATCGTCTTACAAGAGTTTTTTTAAACATTATAAAGGCGGGGAAATTGGTGGTGATGAAGTCTTTAGCCTTTATGGAGATTATGGGGAAGGTATTCCTGCTGGTGATATTGTTTTCCAAAACTTAAATGCTAGAAAATGTGGTTTTATGACAGCAGAACAGCTTTTCGTGAGTAGTACTGATTTCGGTGAAACCTTTTATTTTGATTATACGCAATTTCGGGATGGTGAATGCCCACTCTATGTCAGACTTCCATCTGAAGACTGCGAATATTACGCGAGTAATTTTTATGAATTCCTTTGCAAGAGGATTATAGTACACGTGGGAGCTGAGATACCTGATAGTGATCAATCAATTGAAAAACCAGAGAACACTCCCATTCCACAACCTATCCCTTTTTACAAGCGCTTTTGGAAAAAGTTATGGGGGAGGTGACATGGGAGATGGAGAAATCTCTAATCTTTCTAGAGATCCCCAGTATTACATAAGTAATTTTTACGATTTTTTATGCAAAAGAATTAAAGAACCAGCAGGGGAGGATTCATGAAAACCTATACTTTAGATAATGTTGCACAATTAATTGATAAAGTAAATAAATATGATGATGATATTATCAATTTTGGTACTGCAGAGGATGCAGTTAGTGATGTACGGATTAAAGAGGCAGAAAAAACTCTCGGTTTACAATTTACAACTTCTTATAAGGATTTTTTAAAAAATTATAAAGGAGGAGAAATTGGTTATGAGGAAATTTTTAGCATTTATAACGCAAGTTTTGAGGAGCATCCTGCTGGTGATATTGTGCATAAAAACTTATATCATAAGAAACATGGTTTTGCGACACCAGAACAACTTATTGTTAGCAGAACAGATTTTGGTGAAACCTTTTATTTTGATTACTCTCAGTTTCAGGATGGTGAGTGTCCGCTCTATCTTAAATTCCCACCTAGAGATCCCCAGTATTACGCGAGTAATTTTTATGAATTTCTCTGTAAAAGAATTAAAGAGCACGCAGGCGAAGTTTCATGAAAACCTATACCTTAGATGATATTGCGAATTAGTTAATAAGTGAACAATGATGCAAACTAAAGATGTCACAGAGATTTTAAAAACGCTTGGCTGGGAACCTTATCGTGCTGAAGATGGTAGTATGTTTGCGCATTATCATCTTCCCGATCGCATTGTAGGCATTAGTTATGATGTTGTAGATTATTATGGAGAGGATGGGGAAAAGTTTCGGCTATCGGCTAATCTTACCACTGCTGCTTATTGCCTTGCTTGGGAATATGCTAGTGGTGAAGTATCACAGGATAAATATGAAGATACGCTGTTTTCTGCGAAAGAGGATTTCGATGTTACAGCTTCAGATCTTTCAGAAAGCCATGTTAAGGAATCTTTAAATAGGGTTATCGCTTGGGCACAAGCACAAGATATTGAACAAAAATTACGTGAAAAAGCTGCCAATCACTCTGCTGTTGCAGAAGCATTACTTGGTGATATTGATGCTTTAAGGTCTGATAAGCCGGCACCCCAATTACATGTTTCAGAATTTGCGGATTACGCAACCATGGAGTGGATTGATCGCCTTATTTTATTTGCACAGGCCTATAAAAATGGTGAGTTAGATGACACTTTAGCGCGTAAAAAAGCTAAACAGTGGTCGATGAGTCTTAAAGTAGCAACTCGCATTTTAAAAATTCAAGGGTGGTTTGCTACAGAGCTTGGGAAAATGTGGTTGGTTTTGCCGGATCGTTTTATTAAGTTAGATTTTGGCTTTGTACATCTCTATGATCGGTACAATGTTCATCTCGAAGCTGAAATATCTAATGAAGAGATTTCTGTAGCTTGCTTGTATATTCATTTTTGTGGACAACGTAATTTTGTACAACCTATAGATATTTATCGATCTTTTAATACTATTGGAGGAGAGAATTTTCGTGGGGTTGATAAAGGAATTGATATTTGTGTAGAGACATTGAATGAGCAAGAGCTTATCAAAATTTCTGAGCGGATAATACAATGGGCACGCGCCCAAGATTTACAAGCATCGATCGAAAGCAAAACACGTGTTCAAAAGTATAGCTATTATCCAGCTGTGATTTGGCATTTGGCTTGTTTAGCGTTGACCGGTCAAATTGATGTGCTGAAATCTTACAAAAATTCCATTGCGGTGGGTAAGATTCCTGAGCATTTGCAAAATCTTGATGAAGAACTGGAGGAGTATGTTAACCATGCCGTTGAATTTGCTGAAAAACATTTGAAAATCCTTCATGAGCGAGAGGCAACAGAAGTACATCTTAGTCCACAAGCTTTGATTACTTTCAATAAAGTTGCTGAGCAATTAAAAAAAATAGGTTGGACAGTCTATCGTGATAAAAACTACAATCGCAATGCTTATTTTATCAGTAAAGACTGTATCATCAATATAATGTATAGCCTTCAAAGTGATGGAGAAGAGCTGATAGTTGCATTTAAGGCTTCCTTTTCAACACTTGGTTTTTCCACTGCTCATAGAGAGATTTTCTATAATATGCCTCAATATACAGCTCTCAAAGAAGCAGAAGAAGTTTATACAGTTTCTAGTACTGAATTGGATGGAGGCAAGCTCAAGCAGATTTGTACGGATATACTTGAATGGGCTGAGCAGCAAAATGTCAATCAAATCATTTATGATTATGTAACGTTTCCCCCAGACAGTGAACTTGATCTTGTGGCACGTCACCTTATTGCGCTTGTTTTGATTGGGGATGTTGAAAAGCTCAAATCTTACAAGGAGAGTTTTAGAAAGGGAAATCCTTTAGGCTTTGTGGAAGAAATCTCAAAATATAGAGTTGATAATCTTCTCACTCTTGCACGGGGTTATCGGATCGGTTTTCCAAAAAACGCTCCGATTTTAAGCTTAGATCCACAAACAACATCTGTTTCTTCTAAAACAGCATCTGTTGATTTGACAGAGGAGGTAGATGAAACGGATGATAAAGATGCTCCATTGACCATGGAAAGTGCTACAGCCCTTTTAAAAAGCTTAGGCTGGTCAACTGAGAAAATCGATGAGAATGACCATATGGCAAGCTATCAATTGGCTGATCGTGAAGTAGACATTCTTTACAACGATGAAATTGCTAAAGATTGTCCGCAATTTGATAGCGCCTTTTTGATTAGCACGGGTATTCTTTCCACAGCTTGCAAATTTATTGATCCTACACATACGGAAGATATTCCAGATATACAGCTTAATTTTGAAGCTAAGGGGTTGGAAATCTTTGAACCAGAGGTTACTGCAGATCGTTTAACGCAAGCACTTGATGATGCGCTAGAAT